>NZ_QOLB01000089.1 GCF_003333265.1 Candidatus Halocynthiibacter alkanivorans | reverse complement strand
GGGTCTCGCCAAAGGGGATCGCGCACATGGCGGCGCAAACCGCGCGTTGAAAATCAGAGCCCGCCACACGGAGGGGCAGATCAAAGGTGGTCAGACGGTGGTCGAAATAGGCCGCGAGTTGCAACAGCGCCTCGCGCAGCAGTGGTGTGTCATCCACCTCAGCCGCTGCCCCCGACCCTGACACCGCGTCCCCCCAGCTGAGGCGCACAATTGCGCCACCCTCCTCATGAACAGAGAGCGGGCCGACGATGGTGTTGAGGGAAGCAATGGGCATGGGGGCAGAGTGGCGTGTATTTTGGACGGGCACAAGGTGGCGCAAAGAGGTTGCGATGCGAAAATCCTGGCTGCGACCTGCGCCGCGCCAGCACACATAAAAAAGCCCCCGTCGGGATCCGGCGGGGGTCTTTATTTTCAGTTGCCTGCGATTTCTGCGACACCGTATACTGGGCCCGACATACTGGGCCCGACATACTGGGCCCGACTGACAGATCAGTTTTTGCCCGGCACAGCCGGGCCGCCTGACCTTCCCCCCGGGAAGGCGCTTCTCGCCTCCCCAAGCTCAGGCGCGGTTCATATCCAGACCGCTGCCCGACATACAAAACCAGGAATTCCTCCTACTAATCCCGCAACTGGCAACACTATATGCTGACAGTTGCAGGAATAATGTGATCACTCCAAGTCCTCAATCAAGCGCGTCGCTGCAGCGGCCACAGGTGGCGTCGTGGCTGTGGTTGCCGACATCGGGCAGGATTTTCCAGCAGCGCTGACATTTACCGCCATCGGCTTTTTCAAACACCACGCCAACCCCGTCCACTTCCGGCAGGCGGAAGGCTTCGGCCGGGCTGGGGTCGCCGGTCAGGGTCAGACCGGAGGTGATGCAAACATCGGCAAAATCCACCGATTTCAGCAGCTCCAGCACCTCGGTGTCACGCACATGCACGATGGGCGCGGCTTCAAGCGATGCACCGATCACCTTGTCGCGGCGCTGCACTTCCAGCGCGGCGGTGACAGCACGGCGGGTCTGACGGATGTTGGCCCATTTTGCCGCCAGCGGCTCATTGAGCCAGTCCGCAGGGGTTGCCGGCATGTCGGTCAGGTGCAGCGAGCTTTCGTCACCGGGGTAACGTTCAAGCCAGACCTCTTCCATGGTGAAGACCAGGATTGGCGCCAGCCAGGCGGTCAGACGGTGATAGAGGATGTCCAGCACCGTGCGCGCGGCGCGGCGTTCCGGGGTGTCGCCATCGCAGTAAAGCACGTCTTTGCGGATGTCGAAGTAGAAGGCCGACAGATCGACAGTGGCGAAATTGAACACCGCCTGGAACACACCCTGGAAGTCAAAGGCATCATAGCCTTTGCGCACCTGGTGATCGAGTTCGGCCAGACGATGCAGCACCCAGCGCTCGAGCTCGGGCATGTCTTCTGCTTCAACCCGGTCGGCCTCAGTGAACTCTGAAAGAGAGCCCAGCAGGAAGCGCATGGTGTTGCGCAGGCGACGGTAGCTGTCGGCAACCCCTTTGAGGATCTCCGGACCGATGCGCTGATCGGCGGTGTAGTCGACCTGAGCGACCCAGAGGCGCAGAATATCGGCGCCATACTGTTTCACCACCGTTTCGGGCACAATGGTATTGCCGATGGATTTGGACATTTTCATGCCCTTTGCATCCAACGTAAAGCCGTGGGTCACCACGTTGCGGTAGGGTGCGCGCCCGTTGGTGCCGCAGCTTTGCAGCAGCGAGGAATGGAACCAACCGCGATGTTGGTCGGTGCCTTCCATATAGACGTCCGCGATGCCGTCGTCCGAGCCGTCTTCGCGGTCACGCAGCACGAATGCATGGGTGGAACCGGAGTCAAACCACACGTCCAGCACGTCAAACACCTGGTCATAGTCGTCCGCATTGTGGTCCGCGCCGAGGAAACGTTCCTTGGCACCGTCCACATACCAGCAGTCCGCACCTTCGGCCTCAAAGGCCTCGGTGATGCGGGCGTTGACAGCCGGGTCGCGCAGCAGGAAGTTGGGGTCGGTGGGCAGCAAGCCCTTGCGGGTGAAACAGCTGAGCGGCACACCCCAGGCGCGTTGACGCGACAGCACCCAGTCAGGCCGGGTTTCGATCATCGAATAGAGCCGGTTGCGGCCGGTCTGCGGCGTCCAGTTGACCTTGTCGATCGCGGTCAGGGCGCGGGAGCGGATGGTGTCGCCCAGATCGCCCATGCCATCGTCAAGATTGCGGTCAATCGCCACGAACCACTGTGGTGTATTGCGATAGATGATCGGGGCTTTGGAGCGCCAGGAATGCGGGTAGCTGTGTTTGATCTTGCCGCGCGCCAGCAGGCCACCGGCCTCAACAAGCTTGTCCATGATTGCCCGGTTGGCGTTGCCCTCTTTGCCATTGGGCTTGAGGATCGCTTTGCCACCGAAAAACGGCAGGTCGGCGCGGAAACGGCCGTCATCCATCACGTTATAAGTGATGACCTGCTCCAGCATGCCGAGATCACGATAGAGTTCAAACTCTTCCATACCGTGGCTTGGGGCGCAGTGCACAAATCCGGTGCCCTCTTCGTCAGAGACAAAATCAGCGGCGCGGAAGTCACGCAGATCGTCCCATTCGCCATTGGCGCCTTCGACGCCGTGCAGCGGGTGTCTCAGGCGGATCTTTGCGAGATCGTCTGCGGTGACGTCCTGAACGCGGCGGTACATTGTTTTGTCCAGCCGGGCGCGTGACATCACGTCATCGGCCTGGTTGTCAGCAAGGATAAAACGATCGCCCACGTCAGCCCAGCATTCTTCGGGACGCTCTGTGACTTCAAAGAGACCGTAAGAAATGCCGGCGCCGTAGACTACGGCTTTGTTGGAAGGGATGGTCCAGGGCGTGGTGGTCCAGATCACCACCTGAGCGCCGTCAAGCGCCGCGTCCCCGGTCTCAACCACCCGGAATTTGACCCAGATGGTGAAGCTTTCTTTGTCGTGATATTCGACTTCGGCCTCGGCCAGCGCGGTCTGTTCCACCGGCGACCACATCACAGGTTTGGAGCCCTGGTACAGCGTGCCGTTCATCAGGAACTTCATGAATTCCTCGGCGATCACCCGCTCGGCGTGGAAATTCATCGTCAGATAGGGGTTGTCCCAGGTGCCATCGACGCCGAGCCGCTTGAACTCATCGCGCTGAATCCCGACCCAACCCTCGGCAAACTTGCGGCATTCTTGTCTGAAATCAACAATCGCCACGTCGTCTTTGTCTTTGCCCTTTTTGCGGTACTGCTCTTCGATCTTCCACTCAATCGGCAGACCGTGACAGTCCCAGCCCGGGATATAACGCGCGTCGCGCCCCATCATCTGCTGGGAACGCACGATGAAATCCTTGAGGATCTTGTTCAGCGCGTGGCCGATATGCAGGTTGCCGTTGGCGTAGGGAGGGCCGTCGTGCAGGGTGAACGGCGTGCGGTCCTGTTTGGCGCGCAACTTGTCGTAGACACCGATTTTTGCCCAGCGGGCCAGCCATTCAGGCTCGCGTTTGGGCAGGCCGGCGCGCATCGGAAAGTCGGTCTTTGGCAGGTTCAGCGTCGATTTATAGTCGGGAAGTTCAGGCGTATCAGCGCACATGGGATATGTCCTTGGGCGGATGGGATATGGAAATATGTGGGGCGGCGCGGGTGTTCCATACGCCTTGTCCCGGCGGCTCAGACAGTCAGAGCGCCGGGTATATAATTCGAATTATGAGGACCATAGCATGGATCATGCAGGCGTTATACGGCGCGGGCGGCGCAGCGTCCAGCCCCGCTATGCCCGGCCCCTTTTACAATGGTAGCCACCGTTGTTTTGCGCGCGACCCGGGGCTCTGCACCGCGCCGTTGATCCCCGCCTCAACCGGGACGAATTCAGCAACGCGTCCCCCGCCTGTGCGCAGATGTCGCCTTGTGCCCGGCGCAGAACCCACGGATATTGCTGCCGGCAAAAGGAGCCCCGTTATGACCGCCATGCCGCCCCGCTTTGATATCACTTCTGATGAGATCGCCCTGCTGATGACCCGGTTTTATCAAAAGGTGCGCGCCGATGCGGTGCTGGGGCCGGTGTTTGCCGCCCATGTCGGGGCGGAGGACGCGCCCTGGCCGAAGCACGAGGCCAAAATCGGTGCTTTCTGGCGCAACGCAATCCTGTTTGACCGCAGCTACAGCGGCAATCCGATGCAAAAACACCTGGCCGCCCATGGGGTGATAGCGGAGCATTTTGAGATCTGGCTGGCGCATTTTGACGCCACCCTGGCGGAGGTGTTCCCCGAGGGGCGCACCGCAGCATCCTTTTCAGCGCTTGCGCACCGGATCGGCCGCGGCCTGCGCCTGGGTGTCGCGGACCGGGACCGGCCCAAAGGTGCCGTGCCATCGCTTTTCGGCTGAGGCGCTGTTTTTGGGCAGCCGCGCTGTTTGGCTGATCCGTTACTTTTCGACCGAACCGTTGCTCGCGGACCCGCCCTGAGATTTTGCACTGCCAAACAACCCGGCCAGCGCGGTGCTGACGATGGCGGAAACCCGCGGCGCTTTGGTCGCAGTAAAGGGCAAGGGCCGGCACAGCTCGATCGCGGCGACACCCACGCGGGCGGTCAGCGCGCCATTGAGCACGCCTTCGCCAAAACGGCGCGACAGTTTACCGACCAGGGTGCCACCGGCGAAAGATCCGATCATATCATCGCCCACCGCCACCATGCCCGTGGCCACCAGATGGGTCAGCACCGCCCGGGTCAGCCGCCAGCTTCCCAGCGTGCCGCTGCGGCCGCCATAGAGTTCGGCAATGCGGCGGATCATGCGCAGGTTGGCCGACAACGCCGAAATCACATCCACCAGTGGCATCGGCACCAGCGCAGTGATCAGCGCCACCTGACGGGCGGCGGCCTCAACCTCGCGGCGGGCGGCGGCGTCCAGCGGTGCCAGCAATTCGATCTCCGCCAACGCCAGCGCCTGATCCGCGTCAAACAGATCATCGCGCCGGTCCGCCAGCCGCTGGCGCCCCCAGGTCAGCGACACCCGCCCGGCGTAAAGCCTGTCGAGATCTGCCAGCACCGCGCGGGCCGCGGCGAGATCCTCGTCCGCCAGCGCGCCACTGGCCCGGGTGCGGATGCTGTCAAGCTTGCCCAGACGCACAAAGGCCAGCCATTCCCGCAATGCTATGCTGAGCAGCACAAACGCCAGCGCCACAGTGAGCCCCAGCACGCCGTACCCAAGCAGCGCATTTCGGGCGATCAACGCCGCGGTGAAATCATAACTCCACAGCGCCAGCGCCACCGTCATCAAGGTCAGGGTCAGGCGCCAGGCCCAGCGTAAAAGCCGCGACGGGCGTGTGCCCGCCAGCGCCACAACACCCTGCATGGCGCGCCCCGCGCCGCCGGGTTGATGCGCGGAGTGAGACCCCAATTCCGGGCCCAGATCCGGAACCTGAGGCGCATCGGCAGGCGACGGGGCCTCACCGTCAATCTCGAACAGAACCGGGCCAGGTTTACGGGTCATCGCGGTGCTCCATTGTAGAACGCAGTTGCGGGTCGAATGAAAATTTCGGCGACGGCGGCATACCGTGGATTTTCGCTTCTATATCGGAATAACACACGAAATCGCCCGGATGAGGGTCGAATATTGTTTTGGATTGCGGGGTATGTGCAGGTAAAGCGTCGTGATTTTGGCACGGAGCCAGGCCAGATCCGGAGCAAAATGCGCGGGTTTTCACCTTGAGGGCGCGGTAACCGGCTCATCGCAATTTGTCCCCGATCAAGAATTCGGCAACTTGATCCATACGGATATGGGGCGGGCCTTCGCCGGGTTTCAGACAGAGGCGCGCCGGTTCAAACCGCATGAATTCATAATCCGTGTCCAGCCATTTGCCCGCCCCCGCCCGCGCCGGGCCCAGCAGATGCGCCGGGTCTTCCGGCAACTCACCCGGATACAGCGCCGCCTGTTGCCCGGTGGCCAGCCGGCCGCGCACACAGGGCAACATATGGCCGTCATGGCGCACCTCTTCCTCAGTCGTGGCCCGCATCGCCGCGATGGACAGGGCGCGGGTCTCGGCCCCGGCAAAATCGGCACGGTCCCGGGCGTCGCGCAACATGGCTTCGATTACCGCGCTCAGCCGGGGGTGCTGCAAATGGTGCAGATGGTCGGCTTTGCTGGCGGCAAACAATATTTTTTCCACCCGCCGCCCCCGCAGCAGCTGCGTCAGAAAGGCGTTGCGCCCGGGACGGAAGGCGGTGAGGATATCGGCCATGGTCTGGCGCAGGTCCTCGACCGCTTTGGGACCGGTATGGATTGCTTCAAGCACATCCACCAGCACCACCTGACGATCAATCCGGGCAAAGTGATCGCGAAAGAACGGTTTCACGATCTTGCTTTTATAGGCGTTATAGCGGCGTTCCATTTCCCGCCACAGGCTGCCGCGCGCCGGCCGCTCAGGCCGGGCCAGCGGCGCAAAAGTCAGCGCTGGCGAACCGGCCAGATCCCCGGGCAGAATAAAGCGGCCGGGGGTGCAGTCGGAATAGCCACGCGCGCGGGCCTTGTGCAGATAGCCGGTGAAACTTTCCGCCAGGCTGCGGGCTGTGGCTTCATCATGAGGAATATTGGAATCGGTCAAGTCTGACAAAGCGTTATAGCCCGTAGCGCTTTCGCGCGGGCTGATACGTGCAAGTGTGGATTTGGACCAGTCGGCGTAAGAGCGCTCCATAAGCGCCAGATCCAACAGCCATTCACCGGGGTAATCCACGATATCCACATGCAGGGTGCGCGGTCCGGACAGCGCACCCAAAATCCCGCCCGGCCGTACCTTTAAGGACAGGCGCAACTGGGACACCGCACGGGTGCTTTGCGGCCAGTGCGGCTCGGGATCTGACAGCGCCGCCAGGTGGCTTTCATAGTCAAACCGCGCCACGGTGTCATCCGGCTGCGGCTGCAGAAACGCCGCCTCGATCGCACTGTTGGCGCCAAGTCCTGGCATGCGCCCGCGGTCGAGCAGATTGGCCACCAGTGAAGTGATGAACACGGTTTTCCCGGCGCGTGACAGCCCGGTCACCCCGAGCCGCACCACCGGTTCAAACAACGCCTGATGCACCTTGCGCTGGCTCATCTCCAACTGGCGCGTCACCCGGTCTGCAATATCGCCAAGGCTCACTGGCTGCCCCTCATCGTCAAATTAACAATGTCAAAAGTCACAAGCATTAACATAGGCATGGCAGGGCCACAGCACCAGTGGCCTGCAACAGTAATCCACAGCGGTCTTCACAGAGGGACTTCACAGCACCGCTGAGGGATTGCCCGCCCGCCGCGGGCGCGCTATGGGAAAGCATGCCCCGTTATGCTCTTTTGATCGAATATCACGGCGCGCCCTTCCACGGATGGCAGCGCCAGAAACAACACCCTTCTGTGCAGCAGGCGGTCGAAGAGGCCATTTGCCGGCTGGAGCCCGACGCGCCGGGCATTGGCGCCGCCGGGCGCACCGATGCCGGGGTGCACGGGCTTGGCCAGGTCGCCCATTGTGACATGGCGCAGGACTGGGATCCGTTCCGGCTGGCGGGGGCGCTGAACTACCACCTGAAGCCCAACCCGGTCTCCATCGTCGATGTGGCGCAGGTGGCGGATGACTTTCACGCCCGGTTTTCCGCGGTGGAACGGCGCTACCTGTTCCGCCTCGTCAGCCGCCGCGCGCCGGTGACGCACGACGCTGGTCTGGTGTGGCAGGTCGGTCATGATCTTGACGCCGGCGCGATGCAGGAGGCGGCCAACCACCTGTTGGGGCTGCATGATTTCACCACTTTCCGCTCCACCATGTGCCAGAGCGACAGCCCGGTGAAAACGCTGGATGAGCTGCGGGTTGAGGTGCAGGACTACCCCCATGGCCGCGAATTCCGCTTTTATGTGCGGGCGCGTAGTTTCCTGCACAACCAGGTGCGCAGCTTTGTCGGCACTCTGGAACGCGTGGGCGCCGGGTCCTGGCAACCCAACGAGGTCCGGCAAGTGCTTGAGGCATGCGACCGCGCCGCCTGTGGTCCGGTCTGCCCACCCCAGGGTCTCTACCTCGCCGGAGTCGGGTATCCGCAAGACCCGTTCGACCAAAACCAGCAGTGATGCGCCAGGAAAAAAGCGTGGGGCCGACCAGGCCCCACTCCGTTTGGTCACCTCTGCCTGAGGTACTCAGACCGGCGCTTTGGCACGTCTTCTGGCGCGTTTATCGCGAAACAGCGAATAGAGCCCGCTGAGCACGATGATGCTGCTGCCCACCAGCGTCAGCATATCCGGGCGTTCACCAAACACCAGCACGGCGAGCACCAGCGCAAACACCAGCCGTGTATAGCGGAATGGCGCCACCACCGAGACTTCGCCGCTGCGCATCGCCACCGTCAGCGCGTAATAGGCGTAAACCCCGATCACAGTTGCCCCGGTGAGTTGGGCGGACACCAGCAGCGTCGGCAGGACCAGCCCGCCGGAAAAGGCCAGCGCGATCAGCCCGGCCGGGATCAGCATGAAAAACCCGTAAATGCCCAGTTGCATATGGCTCAGCGCCGGCGGTGCTGCCCGTGTCGCCAGATCGCGACCGGCAAAACCAAGCATGCCGACAAGTGCGAACAATGTGCTGGGGGCAAAACCGTCGACACCCGGGCGCAGCACCAGCAGCACCCCGGCAAAGCCGACGAATATCGCAGTCCAGCGCCGCCAGCCCACCTGTTCGCCGAAAAACAGCGCCGCCCCCATTGCCACCACCAGCGGTGTTGCCTGCAGAATGGCTGAGGCGGTGGCCAGCGGTGCCAGCGCGATGGCCAGCGTATAACCCAGCCTTCCGGTGATTTCACAGACCGCGCGGATCCCCATCGCCCGGCTGAACGCGGCGCGCGGCAGCAGGGCTTCGCCACGCCGCAGGGTGAGGGCGCAGAAGATGAGCATGCCGCCAAGGCCAAACAGCAGCATGATTTCGCCCGCCGGCAGCATCGCGGCGGCGGATTTGATGAACATGTCTTCCAGCGCAAAACCGGCCATGGCCAGCACCATCATCAGGCTGCCGCGTGTATTGTCCATCAACTGACCCTGTCTCTTTAAAATGATCTTTTTACCGTGCAACTTTGGGCCAGGAGCCGCACGTTGCACAAATTGTTTCTCACGCCGCAAGGGTGGCATTTTGTCATCGGTACTATTGGGTAGATACGCTGTCAGAGGCCGTCTTCAGGTTTCCAGCCGGGCTGGGTTTCAAAACAGGCCGCCTCTGGGTCTGCCTGGTCCCAGATTGGGCGATCACGGCAATAAATCACCACCTGCACCGCGAGATCTTCCGCGTTCTCCATACTGCCCAGCGTCAGGGTGCCGTGGCCCGGCATGCCGCTGTTCTGGCCCATGATCGGGCAGCCACAGCCGGGGCAGAAGCTTTTGGTGACGGTGTTTCCGGCACCGGATGTGTAGCTGAAAGTGGACGTTTCGCCCTGCAGGCTCAGCGCCGTGAGCGGGAACATCGCACCGGTGCTGTGGCCCGCGCCACTGATTTTGCGGCATTCCGCGCAATGGCATTGCGCCACCACCACCGGCGGGCCCTGGACAGAATAGCGGACGGCACCACAGAGGCAGGCCCCGGTGTAGGTTTTGGCAGTGTTGGTTTGGGCAGTGTTGGTTTTTGCACTAACGGTCATGAATGCATCCTTTGCTTGCGGCCACCCTGGGTCAGGGTGCCGCAAATGGGAATGCCAAATCTGTCGACCAGTGCCATAAAAATCGCCGCCAAGCCGGGGACAGGTTCTGCCGCCGGGACTTCAACCGCAGTCACCAGTACGAAAATCTCCGTCAATGAAGACGCTGCCACCTGTGGGACAGAGCGCGCGCGGTGGAAAAGCGGACACGGCCAGGGGCGCGCAATTCCTCGTCACAGAAAACGCCGCCATGCGAGGGACAGAGTGCACGCGGTGGGAATGCGGACACAGTCTGAGGCGCGGAAATAGCCGTCATAAAAAACGCCGCCACCCGGTGGGGCAGCGGCGTTCCAGTATTCAGGTCCGGGCCGGGTTACGCGGAGCGGATCCGGGCGGCGGAGAATTTGAACTCGGGGATTTTGCCCACCGGATCAAGCGCATCATCGGTCAGCACATTGGCCGGCGCTTCGCGGAAACAAAACGGCATGAACAACATGCCTTCAGTCACATCCCGGTCGGCGCGCAGGGTCAGGGTGACCTCGCCACGGCGGGTTTCAACGGTCACCTGCTGGCCACGTTCAAAGCCCATACGGCCGATGTCACGCGGGTGCATACCAACGATGGCTTCGGGTTCCTGGGCGTTGAGCGCCTCAGAAGTCCGGGTCATTGAGCCGGTGTGCCAGTGCTCCAGCAGACGTCCGGTGGTCAGCACCAGCGGGAAGTCTTCGTCCGGCAGCTCATTGGGCGGCATCAGATCGGTGGGCACGATTTTGGCGCGGCCAGATGCGGTGGGGAAGCCTTGGGTAAAGATGACTTCCTGCCCGTCAGCACCGGGGGTTTTGACCGGGTAACAGACCGCGTTTTCCGTCTCCAGCCGTTCCCAGCTGATGTTGTTGAACGAGGGCATCATATTGGCCATTTCCGCGAACACGTCGGAGATGTCGTTATACCCCCAGTCCTGACCCAGGCCGGCGGCAAGATCGGAAATCACCTGCCAGTCGGGGCGGGCTTCGCCGGGCAGCGGGATCAGCTGACGGCCCATCTGGATCTGACGGTTGGAGTTGGTGAAGGTGCCGACCTTTTCCGCATGGGAAGACGTTGGCAGGATCACATCGGCATGCCAGGCGGTTTCGGTCAGGAAGATATCCTGCACCACCAGGTGTTCCAGTTTGGCCAGACCGGCACGGGCGTGACGCTGATCCGGGTCGGACATGGCAGGGTTTTCACCCATCACATACATACCTTTGATCGTGTCCGCATGGATCGCGTGGATAATTTCAACCACGGTCAGACCGCGCACAGGATCGAGCGTGCGGCCCCAGGCGTCCTCATATTTGGCGAGGATGTCGCTTTCCACCGGTTTGTAATCGGGGAAGAACATCGGGATCAGACCGGCATCAGAGGCGCCCTGAACGTTGTTCTGGCCGCGCAGTGGGTGCAGGCCGGTGCCGGGACGGCCAATCTGGCCAGTGATCAGCGACAGCGCGATCAGACCACGCGCATTGTCGGTGCCGTGCACGTGCTGGGAAATGCCCATGCCCCAGAAGATGATCGAACGCTTTGACGTCGCATAGAGCCGGGCGATTTCGCGGATCTGGTCGGCAGGCACGCCGGAGATCGGTTCCATCGCTTCGGGGGTGAAGTCGACGGTTTTCGCCTTCAGCGCTTCAAAGCCGTCAACATTGGCGTCGATATAGTCCTGGTCGTAGAGGCCTTCGGTGATGATCACATTGATCATCGCGTTCAGCATCGCCACGTCGCGGCCAGGTTTGAACAGCACCGAATGGGTGGCGTGGCGCATCAGGCGCTGGCCACGAGGGTCCATCACGATCAGCGTTTTGCCAGCCTTGGCCGCCTGTTTGAAATAGGTCGCGGCGACCGGGTGGTTCTGTTCGGGGCGCGAACCGATGACGATGATACAATCGGCATCATCTGCAGCGGTGAAGGGTGCGGACACCGCGCCGGAGCCGACACCTTCCATCAGTGCGGCCACCGAGGAGGCGTGACACAGACGGGTGCAGTGGTCGACGTTGTTGGTGCCAAAACCCTGACGGATCAGTTTCTGGAACAGGTAGGCTTCTTCATTGGAGCCTTTGGCGGAGCCAAAACCACAAAGTGCCGGGCTGCCGTCTTTCTCGAGGATCTTCTTGAAACCACCGGCAGCGCGTTCCATCGCCTCTTCCCATGTCGCTTCGCGGAAGACGTCATTGAGGGTGGCGAAGGTCAGATCGATATCGCCGGCTTTGGGCGCATCGTCGCGGCGGATCAAAGGTTTGGTCAGTCGTTTGGGCGACATGACGTAATCCATGCCGAAGCGGCCTTTGATGCAGAGCTTGCCACGGTTGGCGGGGCCTGCTGCGCCGTCGACTTTGATGATCTTGCCGTCTTTGACCGAGACTTCGGTCTGACAACCCACACCACAGAACGGGCAGACCGATTTGATCACCTCGTCGGCGTAGAGTTCGCGTTTGGTGTTGTCCTCATTGAGAACGGTTTTTTCCATCAGCGCGCCGGTCGGGCAGGCCTGGACACATTCACCACAGGCCACACAGGAGCTGATGCCCATCGGGTCGTCAAGGTCAAACACCGGCAGCGCATGGGAGCCGCGGTGGCCCATGCCGATCACGTCATTGACCTGAACTTCGCGACAGGCGCGTTCACACAGGTTGCACGAGATACAGGCGTCGAGGTTGACGGCGATCGAGGGGTGGGACGCGTCGCGGAAGATGCTGTCGACCGGGATTTCCGATTTGGCACCGGGACGGGTCGAGGGGAAGCGGGTTTCATCGAGCCCGGCCAGTTCGGCCTGGGTCCAGAAATGCGCTTCGGGATCGGGGCTTAACTCACGCGCTGGCATGTCAGAGGCCAGCAGTTCGAAGACGATTTTACGGTTCTTTTCAACGCGTTCGCCACCGGTGGAGACTTTCATGCCGTTTGAAGGCAGGCGCTGACAGGAGGCGGAAAGCACACGTTCGCCGTCCACTTCCACCATACAGGCGCGGCAGTTGCCGTCCGAGCGGTATTCATCGCTGTCTTTGAAACAGAGATGCGGGATGGCGGTGCCTTCGCGCTTGGCGATCTGCCAGATGGTTTCGCCGGCGGCCGCTTCGACTTCTTTTCCGTCGAGTTCAAATTTGATGGAGTCGCTCATGACAGATCCTCGGGGAAAAATTCGATGAGATGGGCAACACAATTGCCCGCCGCCTGGCCGAGGCCACAGATGGAACTGTCACGCATCACCATCATCAGGTCGCCCATCAGATCGGTGTCGCGGCTGCCGTCTTTCAGCAGGGAGACCATTTTTTCGGTGCCGGAGCGACACGGGGTGCACTGGCCGCAGCTTTCATGGGCAAAGAATTCCATGGTGTTCAGCGCTGCCCCACGGATGTCGTCCTGATCGGACAGGATCACCACCGCGTGGGAGCCGACAAAACCGCCAAAGGGTTCAAAGCTGCCGAAATCCATCGCTTTGTCGGCCATGGAGGCCGGGAAGATGCCACCAGACGCGCCACCGGGCAGGAAGGCTTTGAAGTCGTGACCCTCGGCAATGCCGCCGCAATAGTCGTTGATCAGGTCGATCAGCGGGATACCGGCGGGCGCCAGTTTCACGCCGGGCTCTTTAACGCGGCCGGAGACCGAGAAGGAACGCAGCCCGTGGTGCTTGTCGCTGTGGCCCTGAGAGGAGAACCAGTCGGCGCCGTTTTCCAGAATGTCGGGGATCCAGGCCAGGGTTTCGATATTGTGGTTCAGGGTCGGACGGCCAAACAGGCCTCTTTCCGCGATATAGGGCGGACGGTGACGCGGCAGGCCACGTTTGCCTTCGATGCTTTCGATCATCGCGCTTTCTTCGCCGCAGATATAGGCGCCGGCGCCGCGACGGATCTCAAACCCGGTGGAGAGCAGACCGGCGGCCTCAAGCGCATCACGTTCGCGGTGCAGGATTTCCAGCACGGCAGGGTATTCGTCGCGCATATACATGTAGATTTTATCGCAACCGACCACATGGGCGGCGATCAGCGCGCCTTCAAACATGCGGTGGGGCTGGCGTTCCAGCCACCAGCGGTCCTTAAAAGTGCCGGGCTCGCCTTCGTCGCCGTTGATGGTCATCAGACGCGGCGCCTGGTAACCGCGCACAAAACCCCATTTGCGGCCGGCCGGGAATCCGGCGCCGCCAAGGCCGCGCAGATTGGCGTCTGACATGGTGGACACGGCTTCATCGGCGGTGATGTCGCCGGCCAGCACGCGGGCCAGCATTTTATAGCCGCCCTTGGCCTGGTAAGCGGCGAGGTCTTCATAGTCCGGGATTTCGACGATGACTTCGCCACGCGCGGCCAGATCGACGAGAATCGGCACTGTCGCATTATCGACCGCACGTTTGCCGATCTGAGCGGCAGGTGCGGTGTCACAACGGCCAATACAAGGCACGTTCTGCACCCGGATCTGGCTGGCGTCGGTGACGTCTTTGAGCGCGTTGATGATGGTGTCAGCACCCGCCATGGAACAGGACAGCCCGTCACAGACGCGGATGGTCAGGGGTGCCGGACCCGCTTCGCCTTCTTTGACTATGTCAAAGTGGTGATAAAAGCTGGCGACTTCAAACACTTCGGCCTGGCCGATGCGGAACTCGTCAGCCACAGCGGCCAGATTGGCGGCGGACAGCTGGCCGGTGCCGTCCTGGATCAGGTGCAGCGCTTCGATCAGAAGATCGCGGCGGCGGGGCATGTCGCCCAGAAGTGCACCCACTTCGGCGGACGCGGTTTCTTCCACCTGCCGGCCTTTAGGCAGGCTGATATCACGACGCATGGTATTGCGCTTGGCTGGCTGATCCATAACTGGCTCTTTCTTACGCGGGAGTCCCAAAGGGCAATATGGGGCAATTCGCGGCCAAGTCATAAACTGCAGGCGACAAAAGGATGTTCAGATCCGACATTGCGGATCTGACGCAGTTTTTTGTCAGGCGGGACGGAAACGCGTGGCGAGACTTTTGGCGCCTTTGGCCAGCGTCAGCGTATCAAGGCCAACAGCGGTGAACACCGTGCCCTGGTCGATATAGTGGCGGATTTCATCATCCTGCAGCGACAGGATGCCGGCGGGCACCCCAAGCTCATTCAGGCGGGTGATGGCCTTGTCGATCACCGCCACAACATCGGGGTGAGACCCCTGCCCTGGAAGGCCCATGGAAGCGGACAGATCCGCCGGGCCGATAAAGATACCATCCACGCCGTCGGTGAGAGCAATTTCGTCGAGATGCTCCATGGCTTCGATGGTTTCGACCTGCAGCAACAGGCAGAGTTCGTCTTCGCAACTGGTGAAATAATTCTCCACCGTATTGAAGCGGGTGGCGCGGGTCATGCCGGCCATGCCACGGACGCCGCGCGGCGCATAGCGGGTGGCGGCGACAGCGCGGGCGGCCTCTTCCGGGTTTTGCACCTGGGGGATCAACAGCGTCTGAGCGCCAAGATCGAGATAGCGTTTGATCAGCGCCACGTCGTTTTCCACCGGGCGCACCACCGCCTGAGTGCCAGCGGCCTCCAGGCTTTGCAGTGCCGGCAGCACGTCCAGCACGTCCTGGGGCGCGTGTTCGCAATCCACCAGCACCCAGTCAAAGCCCATATGGCCCAGCAGTTCTGCACAACCCGGCAGCGAGTTCCACATGCCGATCTGTTGCTGGCCGGCTTTGATCGCGGCTTTAAATTTGTTTTCAGGCAGTTTCATTCAGCTCTCCAGCAAAGTCGCGACCCGGCGCAGGGCCAGATCATAGCCCTGCACGCCGAACCCGGCGAGCACCCCGTCGGCGCGCTGGCTGACATAGGAATGGTGCCGGAAAGATTCGCGTTGATGTACGTTCGAAATATGCACCTCGATCACCGGACCGTCAAAAGTGTGCAGCGCATCCAGGATGGCCACCGAGGTGTGGGTATAGGCGGCAGGATTGATGATGATCGCAGCGGCGTTGTCGCGCGCCAGCTGGATCTGGTCGACCAGGGTGCCTTCATGGTTGGTCTGGAAAAACTCAACCGCCAGACCCAGTTCAGAGGCCAGGTTTTCGCAATTGGCCTGCACATCGGCAAGGGTGACAGAACCGTAGATTTCGGGCTGGCGTTTGCCCAGCAGGTTCAGGTTCGGTCCATTCAGTATGTAGACTTTCCGCGTCATCTCGTCTGCCCTCAGGTTAAGGTGTTGATGTGTCTTAGCCTATTGCAGCGCACGGGGAGAAGACAATTCTGGTGCGGCGTGGAATCTCTTGCTCTGAACAGCAGACGGGCGCGGCGCGCCGTATTCCGCCCGGGAGCCCATTGGCTACAGGGAAATAGTGCGGGCTGCGCAAATTGGGTTGGCCTGCACTGACGAGCGCAGGTGACTTATGAATTTTTTAGCCTGGCACCGCCGGGCCGCGCCTGACCTTCCCCCGGGAAGGCGTTTCATACCTCCCCAAGGTCAGGCGCGAGGCGATTTAAACCAACTTTTGAGAGTCAAATCCAGCGTCATGGCCTGTTAATCCTGCCCTTGACCAGCACGCTTTGCGGACCCGTCCAAAGAGGTAGCGCACCGTCCAGAACCCGTCGGAGAGTCCCGGGTTTATGGCGGCTAAACAGTGCCGGGCGCGCCAGCCAAGAAAAAAGCCACAGCGCGATAACGCTGTGGCTTTGTTTTAGATCAGGAGCGCAAGTGTGCGCTCAGGCCCGGTGTTCAGACCTGGTGTTCAGACCTGGCGTTCAGGTTTTTTTACGTGTTGGCATCGCGTTGGCACCACGTGCAACCCGGGGTTTGCGCAGAGACTTGGAAGGGTCGGCGCTGAAGTTTGGCTTGGCAGGTTTGGCCGCCGGTTTGCCAGCGGGTTTGCCCGCAGGCGCATCGCCATATTTACCACGTGGTTTGTCGCTTGGCTTGCCACGGGGTTTGTCACCGTATTTGCCCGCAGGTTTGTCACCATACTTACCAGCCGGTTTGTCGCCGTATTTGCCGGCAGGTTTGCCACCCTCAGAGGGTTTGGAACGCTCTTTATAGGGGCGCACGGAGTCAGAGAAACCGTCGCCTTTGGGTTTGCGCTCGTGCGGGCTGGATTTGGGCCCACGGTCATTGCGCGCAGGACGGCCCTCTTCGCGGTCATAGCCACCACTGGGTTTGTCGCCATAGCTGCCGCGTGGTTTGTCGTCGCGGTTGCCGCGTGGTTTGTCGCCATAGCCGCCACGATCACGGTCACCGCCGCGGGGTTTGTCGCCAAATTTGCCGCCTGGACGGCCGCCGGGTTTGCCGGCGGGACGGCCTTTGCGTTGCGCCAGTACCGGAGGTTTGTCGAGGATCTGCACTTTGACGCCGTCTTCCAGCTCCTGGGCAGCGCCAATGGCGGATTTGAACGCGTCAAAGGAACCCTGGGCGATTTCAACAAAGCTTTCTTTGTCCTGGATGCGGATCGCACCAATGGCATCGCGGTTGATATCGCCGCCACGGCAGACCATCGGCAGCAACCAGCGCGGGTCGGCGTTCTGGTCATAACCGATCGCCAGCGAGATCCAGGTCGAGGGGCCAAAGGCTTCGCGTTTGGGCGGCGCGTCAGTGTTGACGGTGGCGATCTCTTCCGGAGCAGAATGTTTCTCGGAATAGAAACGCACCAGGGCGGCAGCCAGCGCGTCGGCGTTGTGGCCCCCGGTCAGCATTTCGACCATCTCGCGCTCTTCGTCTTTGATCTCAGCGGTCAGCGCTTCGTGGGTCATCAGACGTTCAACGTCTTTTTTGCGCACGTCATCGGCGGTGGGTGGGGATTCCCATTCGGCCGTCACTTTGGCGAATTGCAGCAGGCGCTCGGCTTTTTTGCGCATGCGCACCGGCACCATAAGCGCCGAAATACCTTTGCGGCCAGCGCGGCCGGTCCGACCCGAGCGGTGCAGCAGAGTTTCAGCGTTGGAGGGCAGATCGGCGTGGATCACCAGTTCCAGACCCGGAAGGTCAATGCCACGGGCGGCCACATCGGTGGCGATACAGACCCGGGCGCGACCGTCGCGCATCGCCTGAAGCGCGTGGGTGCGTTCGGCCTGGGACAACTCGCCCGACAGCGCCACCACGGAAAAACCACGGTTGGAGAAGCGGGCCAGCATCCGGTTCACGGTGGCACGGGTGTTGCAGAATACCAGTGCGTTCTGGGCCTCATGGAAACGCAGCATATTGATGATGCCGTTTTCCAGGTCCGCCGGGTTTACCGGCAGCGCACGGTAGGAAATGTCCGAGTGCTGTTTGGCTTCGGACTTGGTCTCGATGCGTTTGGCGTCTTTTTGGAAGTTGCGCGCCAGGTTGGCGATGCCGCGCGGCACGGTGGCGGAAAACAGCAGGGTGCGGCGCTCATCCGGGGACTCACCCAGGATGAATTCCAGGTCTTCGCGGAAGCCCAGGTCCAGCATCTCATCGGCTTCATCCAGCACCGCGGCGCGGATGTTGCTCAGGTCCAGCGAGTTGCGCTGAATATGGTCGCGCAGCCGGCCCGGCGTGCCGACAACAATATGGGCGCCCCGCTCCAGCGCGCGTTTTTCGGTGCGGTAATCCATGCCACCCACACAGGAGACCACCCGGGCGCCAGTGAATTCATAGAGCCATTGCAGTTCGCGCATCACCTGCAGCGCCAGTTCGCGCGTTGGCGCGATCACCAGCGACAGCGGGGCGCCGGCGGCGGGCAGTTTATCGGCGCCTTCCAGCAGGGTCGGCGCGATCGCAATACCAAAACCAACGGTCTTGCCCGAGCCGGTCTGGGCCGACACCAGCAGATCCTGGTCTTCCAGCTCTGGCTTGGTCACTTCCAGCTGAACCGGGGTCAGATTTTCATACCCACGCTTGGCCAGGGCTTTTGCCAGGGGCGGCACAGTGGTTTGAATATCTTGCATGAGGGAGCCTTTCACAGGGGCGCGGGTAGGGCGGATATAGGAAAGGCCCGCTCCTACGCGGAACGGGCCAGTTTGTATAGAGGCAATTGCGCATATCGCTTATGCGCCGCAAAAACGCTTGTATTATTGCGCGTACCTACGCTTTTGCGCGCCTCTCGCGGTGAAACAGAAGCACGTAGAACACCGGTGCTGCCACCAGGGTCAGCACGGTGGCAAAGGCCAGACCGCCCATAATGGTCACCGCCATAGAAGCGAAAAACGCGTCTCCCAGCAGTGGGATCATACCCAGGATCGTGGTCACCGCCGCCAGCATCACCGGCCGCAGGCGCGAGGTACAGGCTTCGACCACCGCCTGGTCAAACGGCACGCCCGAGGCGCGCACCAGGTCGATTTCCTCGACCAGCACGATGCCGTTTTTGAGCAGCATACCCGACAAGCTGAGCAGGCCGAGCAGTGCGGTAAAGGTGAAGGGCAAGCCGGTGCCAAGCAGACCGATCACCACGCCGTTCACCGACATTGGCACCAGCAGCCAGATCACCAGCGGCTGACGCAGCGCGCCAAACAGCAGCACCGAAATCATCACCATCACCAGGAAAGACAGCGGCAGTTGCCGGCCGAGGCTTTGCTGCGCTTCCGAGGAGTTTTCCAGGTCGCCGCCCCATTCCAGTACATAACCCACCGGCAGCACCATCGCTTCAACCGCGGCGGTGATTTCCTTCTGCGCTGCATCATTGGTGACCCCGGCGACGATGTCTGATTCCACGGTCAGGGTCTGCACCCGGTTGCGGCGCCAGATCAGTGTGTCCTGGACCTCAAACCCCATGCCGTCGACCACTTGCTGCAGCGCGACTTTTTCGCCGGCGCTGTTGCCTAGAATCATATCCATTATTGCCAGATTGTCGTCCGGATTGGGCCGCACAATGATCGGAATCAGCCGGTCCTGTTCGCGATAGGTGCCGGCGCGGATGCCATCGGTGGCAAAGGTCAGTGCGGTGGCCACCAGGTCCCGGGGCACACCGGCAGACTGAGCACGGTCAGACGCATAGACCGGGCGCAGCACCAGCTCCGGCTCGCGCCAGTTGGTGCGCAGATGCAGCAGATTGTCTGAGGCCGCCAGCATACGCCGGGTGGCTTCTTCGCCCAGCGCGCGCAGCACTTTGGGATCGGGCCCGGAGAAGCGCGCCGCGATCGGTGCGCCGCCACCAGGGCCGAACACCAGCCGCTGGGTGCGGAATTCACCTGCGGGCAGCATTGCGGCGCCAAAAGCATCCAGATCCGCACGCAACGCCGGGATGGCTTCCAGGTTTTCGGTCCGCACGATCAGGTGGCCATAGCTGGCGTCCCGGTCACCCGGATCATAGGTCAGCATGAACCGCGTGGCGCCGGCCCCGATAAAGGTGGTGACGGCGGTGACATCTTCCCGCTCCAGCAACCATTTTTCGACGATCGCCATTTCGGCGCTGGTCTCACTGATACTGGTGCCCTGGGGCAGTTTGTAATTCACGAAGAACAGCGGCGTATTGGAATCGGGGAAGAACTGTTGTTTCACCGACCCAAACCCGGCGTAACCCGCAACCGTCACCGCGATCAGCAGCATCACCACCAGCCAACGAAGACGGATCGCCACCCGCAGCAGCCCGGCATAGGCGCGGAAGATACGACCGCCATAGGGGTCATGATCGCCGGTACCGGTGCCGCGTTTGAAGAAATAATGTCCGAGCAGAGGTGTGGCGGTCAGCGCCAGTATCCAGCTGA
Source organism: Candidatus Halocynthiibacter alkanivorans (assembly GCF_003333265.1). Lineage (GTDB taxonomy): Bacteria > Pseudomonadota > Alphaproteobacteria > Rhodobacterales > Rhodobacteraceae > Halocyntiibacter_A > Halocyntiibacter_A alkanivorans. The sequence goes on along the minus strand of NZ_QOLB01000089.1, from coordinate 56,156 downwards.
GCAGCAGCGAGATCGAAATCACCGCAAAGAGAGAAAACAGGAATTCTCCGGTGGCGTCCGGCGACAGGCCAATGCCGGCAAAGGCCATAATGCCGATCACTGTGGCGCCGAGCAGTGGCGTCTGGGTCTTGCCGCCCACGTCCTGGGCCGCTTCGCGCGAAGAGCGCCCCGAGGCCATCTGGATCTGCATGCCTTCGGCCACCACGATGGCGTTGTCCACCAGCATGCCCATGGCGATGATCAGCGCGCCGAGCGAAATACGTTCCATTTCGATGGAAAACAGCGCCATGAAAAACAGCGTGCCGATCACACTCAGCACCAGGGTGACGCCCACCACAACACCGGCGCGCCAGCCCATGAACAGGGCCAGAACCGCGACCACGATGGCCACTGACATCGCGAGATTGACCAGAAACGCTGAACTGGCCTCATCCACGATCACATGCTGCTGATAGATGGGCTGCAGGTTGACCCCGACGGGGATTTCGTTTTCCAGCTCGGCCAGGCGTGCATCCACCCGCTGACCCACTTCGACGATATTCTCAGAGGACAGGCCGGACACGCCGAGGGTGAAGGCTTCGACCCCGTTGTGGCGGATAATCTGAGCCGGGTTTTCTTTGCGGCCGCGATAGACCGTTGCGAGATCAAACAGGTTCACCAGCTGGCCGTTGACCCCGACGGTGAGACCGGCGATTTCATCCACAGAATCCGAGCCTTCAGGGTTGGTGATCCGGGTGCGCCGACCATCCTGATTGACGTTGCCCGCAGGGGTCACCGAGTTGGCGCTGGCAATGGCGTTGGTCAGCAAAGTGGCGGGAATATTCTGATTGTAAGCCTGCGCCATATTGGCGTCGACATAGATCACCTCTTCGGGCAGGCCGGAGACCTCCACATCGGCGACACCGTCCACCGCCAGAAGTTCGCGGCGCAGGAAACGGGCGACCTGATGGCGTTCGGCGTCAGAGAACCCTTCGGCGCTGACCGCGTAGAACAGGCCAAACACATCCCCGAAACTGTCGTTCACCATCGGTGTGCGCACCCCGTCGGGCAGGTTGCCGGCGGCATCGCCGACCCGGTTGCGCAGCTTGGTCCAGATCGCCGGCAACTCCTCGCCGTCAAAGGTCGATTTTATTTCAATGGTGATGGTGGACAGGCCAGGTTCATTGCGCGAGGCAATACTGTCCAGTTCCGACAGTTTCTGAATCGCCGATTCCAGCGGCTCGGACACTTCCCGCGCCACCTGGGCGGCGGTTGCGCCGGGGTACTGGGTGACGATCACCGCGCTTTTGATGGTAAAGGCCGGGTCTTCGAGACGGCCGACCGTGAAGAACCCCCAGACACCGCCCAGCAGCAGGCTGAGCATCAGGATCCAGGTGAACAGGCTTTTGTCAATTGAGCCGCGTGCTACAGACATTGCTCAAGCCCCCCTAGTTGCCAAAGCCGGAAAAGCGACGCACCGCTTCACCGTCACTGACCATTTGCGCCCCGGCCACCACGATCTCAGCGCCGGGAGCCAGACCGTTCACCAGGATGAAACGGCCGTCAGATTCTGCGCGCAGGGTCACCGGTGTTTTGGTCACCTTGCCCTGATCGGCGCCCTTGGGGGTGTAGACCATCACATAGGTCGCACGGGCAGAGTCGGTGACAATGGCGGTCACCGGGATATAGATCACCGAGGCGCCGCTCAGACGACGGGCCAGCACGGTCACGGATGCCCCGGGCAGCAGGCTCTGCCCGGTGGGCGGTTCCATCACCAGGGTGATGTTATAGGTCTGGCCGACCGTCGAGGTTTCAGCTTTGAATTCGCGAACCTCCAGCGGGTACATCTCATCAGAGCCGGGCAGGATCGCATTCATCGAGACATGGCTGTCATCCTGGGCCTGGCGGAACAGGATTTCCGGCACTTCGATCTCGACGCGTAACTCAGACAGATCATGCAGCCGGACCACCGGGGTTCCCGCGGCAACCGTGGCAAAGTTTTCACTCAGCCTTGAGGCCACCAGCCCATCGAACGGCGCCACCAGAGTGGCGCGTTCCAGCGCGTATTCCGCATTGCGCAGAGCGATTTCTGCGGCTTTGGCGGCTGTTTCAGCATCATCAATTGAGGATTGCGCCACCCGGGTGGCACCGAGCGTTTTTTGCCGCTCAAAGGTGCGCTGCGCCTGTTCCAGCTGTAGCATTGCCTGGTCGCGTTGCAGTTCAAACTGCTCCAGATCCAGTGCGGCAATGGTGTCGCCTTTGGCGACGGCGCTGCCTTCGACAATTGGCAGGTCGAGGATCTGACCCCCCACCTGGAACGCCAGGTCTACGGTTTCACGCGCCACCACCTGGCCAAAGAAACGCCGCACCAGCACATCGGTCTCGTTGGCAATGGTCGCCAGTTTCACCGGGCGCAGGCTCTGGAGTGCTGAGGGGGTCTGGGTGTCCTGCTGGGCTGCGAGAGGCCCGGCAAGCAAAGTCAGCGCCGTGGTGGCCGCGAGGACACCAGGAAAAATACGGAAAAGTGTCATGTGGTCTGATCCTCGGATTTCAAAGGCTGGGATTCAAGATGTTTGCGCATGCGGTCCATCGGACCTGCAAGCCGGGCGATGTCAGAGGCACCAAGCCCGGTGGCGCGGTGAAACTCCTCACAGGCGGCCTGCATGGAGCTGGCGCGCAGGTCCTGCCCCTTGTCGGTCAGCACCAGGCGCGAGGCGCGGCGGTCCGCGGGATCGGCTTCCCGGCGCACCAGCCCCAATTCAGTCAGTTCGGAAGCCAGCGCAGTCACGGTGGACGGCAGACAGCGCAGTTTCTGCGCCAGCTGTCCCATGCGCTGGGGTTGGCTTAGTCCTGCCATCAGGTGGCGCTGGCTCATGGAAAGCTGGCCGTCCTGGTCACAGACATAGCGCAGCATATGCTGATGGAGCGCGAAGGCGCCGGCGATGATGCGGAGCTCATCGGGGAAGCCGTCGGGAAATTCGTCGGGAAATTGGGTACTGTCGTTCATCGGGGCCTGCCAGTCAGCTTTGCAGTTTGTTCAGGCGCTCAGGTAGCTTCAACACCTGAACATTTCAACAACTGAACTAATAACGGATATTACGACGTTGCGTAACCCTGTTGCGGCGCTGACGGCGCGCCCTGCCCTGCGCCAGGCAAAGACAGGACGTGTTCACACGGTACAAAAAAGGCCCGGAACGCGTTGCTCCGGGCCCTTTTGCTGTTGTTATCATCGCCTTAACGTTGGCTGTCTTGCCAGTCCGGGTTGATCCAGGGCGCGTCATTGGCGGCGGCCAGAGGCGCTTTGCCGAGAATATGGTCCGAGGCTTTTTCCCCAACCATGATCGAAGGCCCGTTCAGGTTGCCGTTGGGAATGCGCGGGAAGATTGAACTGTCGGCGAGCCGCAGCCCTTCGACCCCGATCACCCGGCATTCCGGATCGACCACCGCCATCGGATCGTCAGTGCGCCCCATGCGCGCCGTACCACAGGGGTGGAACGCGCTTTCGGCATGTTCGCGGATGAAGCTGTCGAGTTCTTCATCCGTTTGCAGCGCTTTGCCTGGCTGGATCTCGTGTTTCACGTAGGGCGCAAAGGCTTCCTGTTCAAAGATCTCGCGGGTCAGGCGCAGGCATTTGCGGAAATCAATCCAGTCCTGTTCCGTCGACATATAGTTGAACTTGATGCGCGGCGCGTCTTCGGGATTGGCGGATTTCAGTGTCACCTCGCCACGGGAAGGTGAGCGCATCGGACCGACATGCGCCTGGAAGCCGTGCCCTTCGGCAGAGACTTTGCCGTCATAGCGCACCGCGATCGGCAGGAAGTGATACTGGATATCCGGGTACTCAATGCCTTTGCGCGAGCGGATAAAGGCGGCGCTTTCAAACTGGTTGGACGTCCCGAGACCGGTTTTGGTGAACAGCCACTGCGCGCCGATCATCGCTTTGCCGAACAGGTTCCAGTATTTATACAGCGTGATCGGCTGTTTGGAGGCGAACTGCATATAGACTTCAAGATGGTCCTGCAGGTTCTGGCCCACACCGGGGCGGTCGGCGACCACCTCAATTCCGTGTTCTGCCAGGTGTGCTGCCGGGCCGATGCCTGAGAGCATCAGCAGTTTCGGTGAGTTCAGCGAGGAAGCAGCGAGGATCACTTCGCGTTTGGCGGAGATCACCTCGATCTTGCCCTTGCGTTTGATTTCCACGCCTGTGGCGCGACCGTCTTTAATCACCACTTTGCGCGCCAGACCCCGGATCAGGGTGCAATTGTCCCGCTTTAGTGCCGGTTTCAGATAGGCGGTGGCCGCAGACCAGCGTCGGCCCTGATAGACCGTCTGCTCCATTGGGCCGAAGCCTTCCTGTTGTTCGCCGTTGTAATCGTCGGTGACCGGATAACCCGCCTGTTGACCGGCTTCGACAAAAGCGGCGTGCAGCGGGTTGTTGCGCGGGCCACGGGTGATATGCAGCGGGCCGGATTTGCCGCGCCAGTCAGGGTCGCCGCCCTGGCCGCTTTCATGCCAGCTTTCCTGGCGTTTGAAATAGGGCAGCACATCGGCATAGGACCAGCCATCGGCCCCCTGCTCGGCCCAGTGGTCATAGTCGCGCGCATGGCCACGCACATAGACCATGCCGTTGATCGAGGAGGAGCCGCCGACCACTTTGCCGCGCGGCACCACCAGTTCGCGGTCGCCGAGATGTTCTTCGGGTTCTGATTTCAGCCCCCAGTCATAAAGCGACATATTCATCGGATAGCTGAGCGCGGCGGGCATCTGGATGAAGGGACCAGCATCGGTGCCGCCATATTCGATGACGATGACAGAATGGCCCGCCTCAGAAAGACGGTAGGCCATGGCGCAGCCGGCAGAGCCGGCGCCGACGATTACAAAATCTGCTTCCATATTGTCCTCAGAACGCGGCTTCGACGGGGGTCATGCCCACGTAGACGGTTTTCAGTTCTGACCAGTGGTTGATCGCCACCTGGCCGTTTTCGCGTCCGACGCCGGACATTTTGGAACCACCAAAGGGCGTTTCAACCGGGGTCAGGTTGTACTGGTTGATCCAGGTCGAGCCGGCTTCGAGCTTGCCGACAACGCGGTGGCCCCGGGTCAGGTCGCGGGTGAAGACCCCGGCGGCGAGGCCAAATTCGGTGTCATTGGCGCGGGCGATCACTTCGTCCTCATCGGTGAAATCGAGCACCGACATCAGCGGGCCAAAGACTTCTTCGCGGGCGATGGTCATGTCATCCGTCACATCGGCAAACACCGCAGGCGTGATGTAGTTGCCTGGGCGGTCGACCCGGTCGCCGCCACAGATCAGGCGGGCGCCTTCGGCTTTGCCGGCGGCGATGTATTTCTCGGTGATCTCAAGCTGACGTGCGTTGATCATCGGGCCAAAATTGGTGGCCTCATCCATCGGATCGCCGATCACCGCGCCCTGCATGCGTTCCGCGAGCCGTGTCAGAAACGCCTCTTTGATATCGGCATGCACGAACACCCGGGTGCCGTTGGAGCAGACCTGGCCGGAGGAGTAGAAGTTGGCGTTGATGGCGCCGGAAATGGCGTCTTCCAGGTTGGCGTCTTCAAAGATGATCAGCGGGGATTTGCCGCCCAACTCCATGGTGACATGTTTCATTGTATCGGCCGCCGCCGCGTAGACTTTGCGTCCGGTGGGCACCGATCCGGTGAGCGAGACTTTGGCGACGCGCGCATCAGTCACCAGGCTGGCACCGACATCACCGAGCCCCTGGATGACGTTGAACACACCCGCTGGCAGGCCAGCCTCAATAAAGATCTCGGCGATTTTCAGGGCGCAGAGCGGGGTGGTTTCGGACGGTTTGAACACCATGGAGTTGCCGCAGGCCAGCGCCGGGGAGGCTTTCCAGCAGGCGATCTGGGTTGGGTAGTTCCAGGCACCGATGCCCACACAGACGCCCAGCGCTTCGCGGCGGGTGTAGACAAAATCTTCGCCAACCTGGATGTGTTCGCCGCCCAGAGTGGCCGCGAGACCGCCGAAATATTCCAGCGACTCGGCGCCGGACGTGGCGTCGGCGACCAGGGTTTCCTGCAGCGGTTTGCCGGTGTCCAGCGTTTCCAGAACCGAAAGCTCGTGGTTGCGCTCGCGAATGAGATCGGCGGCGCGGCGCAGCACCCGGCCACGTTCCACACCGGACTTTGCGGCCCAGATCTTTTGCCCGGCTTTGGCGGCGTTCAGCGCCTGGTCCACAATGGCAGCGGTGGCGGAATGCACCCGGGCAATGAGTTCACCATCTGCCGCATAGATCACATCGATCGGCGTGCCGGCGGTGTCCTCAATATAAGCACCATTGATAAAGTGGCTGGCTGTGGGTTGAGCTTTCATCTTTCACCTCGGGAGAAAAGGCAGCCCCCTGCGGGGGTTACTATTGCGGAATATGGCGGGAGCGGAGCTGCGCCTGTGCGGCACAGTAGTTTATATTCTGATCCGGTCAGATCGGGGTAACGGCTGACACGCATCACTGTTTCAGGGGCACGCGGTCGCGGCCACACAGGCCGTTGCCGTCGCCGTCGCCGTCAGCAGTGGCGTCACGGCTCAGCACCAGGTCAAGGTAGTCCAGCACCGACGCGGTGGCCTCGAGGGGGTTGGGCGGTGCGTCATGCAGCGCGTGGCGGATATAGTGGCCGTCGATCATCGCCGCGATACCGGTCGCGGCCGCATCCGAGCGCTCTCCGATCAGCTGGCGCAGATCAAACAACAGAGTGGAATGCAGGCGGTTCTGATAGACCCGCAACAGGCGCCGCGCCGGGGTTCTGGTCTGGGCCAGCACATAGAAGGACAGCCAGGCGGAAATCACCTCGGGGCGGAAGTTGGGCGGTTCAAAGTTGCTGCGGATCACCGCCTCCACCCGCTGGCGCGGCGTATCGGCTGCAGCAAGGGCGGCACGCACCTGAGCGCCGTAAACAGACAGTACATGTCGCATCGCCGCCAGAAAGATCTGATCCTTGCCGCCAAAGTAGTGATGGGCCAGCGCTGAGGACATGCCGGCCCGTTTGGCGATCTGGGCCACAGTCACATCAAGGGAGCCCGCACGCCCGATTTCTTCGATCGTGGCGCGGACCAGAGCCTCCTTGCGGATTGGTTCCATCCCAACTTTTGGCAATGCGTTTCCTTTTTTTCTTGCAAATAGAGGCTAAACCCCTTTTGATTGACTCGTCAATCAATAAAACAGGGAGCTAATTAATGAAAAAGACTCTGATTTCCGCCGCGCTGGCTGCTGCCATCGCGAGCCCCGCCTTTGCCGCCGCCGATTGTTCCGAAGTGACTTTTGCCGATGTGGGCTGGACTGACATCACAGCCACCACCGCGGCCACGTCGATCGTGCTGGAAGCGCTTGGCTATGAGACCAACATCAAAGTTCTTTCGGTGCCGGTGACTTATATCTCGCTGGAACAGGGTGACGTGGACGTATTCCTCGGCAACTGGATGCCCACTATGGAAGGCGATATCGCCAAATACCGCGAAGCCGGCACCGTTGACACAGTGCGCGCCAACCTGAACGGCACCGCCTATACGCTGGCGACCAATGCGGCCGGTGCGGCGCTTGGCATCAAAACATTCGCGGATATTGCCGCCAATGCAGATGCGCTCGGTGGCAAGGTTTACGGCATTGAAGCCGGCAACGACGGCAACCGTATCGTGATGGATCTGATCTCGGCCGATACGTTTGGTCTCGGCGCTGTCGAGATGGTCGAAAGTTCTGAGCAGGGCATGCTGGCTCAGGTCGATCGTGCATCGCGCAAAGACAAACCCGTTGTTTTCCTTGGCTGGGCGCCCCATCCGATGAACTCCAACTTTGCCGTCACCTATCTGACCGGTGGCGAAGAGTGGTTTGGCGCCGAGGGGGATGTCTATACCAACACCCGCGCCGGTTATGTCGATGAATGCGCCAATGTCGGTGCGCTGCTGAAGAACCTTGAGTTCACCCTGGCGATGGAAAACGAAATCATGGGTGCGATCCTGAACGACGGCGACGATGCTGACTTTGCGGCCCGCCAATGGCTCAAGGGCAACATGAATGCCGTTATGCCCTGGTTGAACGGCGTCACCACCACTGACGGTGGCGATGCAAAGGCTGCGGTTATGGCCGAGCTTGCCAAATAATAAAACACTTGCTGGCCCCGGTTCAATGCCGGGGTCAATTCTATTTTGTGACGACTGAGGGGGGCGTGCCGTCGGGCACGTGAGGCAGATATGGACTGGTTAACAGGCAGCAAAATCCCGGTTGGCAAAGCCGCCAAATCCATTTTTGAATGGTTGCGGGACAATGCCGAGTGGTTTTTCGAAAGTTTTGAAGACGGGTTGAGCTGGTTGATTGAAACTGTGCTGACCATTCTGCAATATCCCAGCCCCCTGATCATTGTGGCGCTGTTTGTGGCACTGACCTGGAAGATTCAGAAGAACTGGAAACCCTGCCTGCTGGTCTTGCTCGGCTTCCTGTTCATCATCAATCAGGGCTATTGGGAAGAGACGATGGAGAGCCTGACGCTGGTGGCCTTTGCCGGCTTCACCTGTATGGCGATCGGGGTGCCGATTGGCATTGCGGCAGCACACCGCCCGCGACTTTACAGCGCGATGAGCCCGGTGCTTGACCTGATGCAGACGCTGCCGACCTTTGTTTATCTGATCCCGATGATCGTCTTTTTTGGCATTGGCATGGTGCCGGGCCTCGTCGCCACGGTGATCTTTGTGGTGCCGGCGCCGATCCGGCTGACCTATCTTGGTGTCAGCGCGACGCCCAAACCACTGCTGGAAGCGGCCGAAGCCTTTGGCTCCACCCCGTCCCAGACCCTGTGGAAAGTGGAATTGCCTTATGCGATGCCGCAAATTATGGCCGGGCTGAACCAGACCATCATGCTGTCGCTGTCGATGGTGGTGATCGCGGCTCTGGTCGGGGCTGACGGGCTGGGTGTGCCGGTGGTACGCGCCCTGAGCCAGGTCAACGCGGCGCTGGGTTTTGAAAGCGGGCTGGTCATCGTGGTGGTCGCCATCATGCTGGACCGGATCCTGAGAGTGGAGCGCTGAAAATGGTCAACGCAGTAGAATTTGACAATGTCTCCATCGTATTCGGCGACAAACCAAAGATCGCCCTGCCCCTGATGGACGCGAATAAGACCCGCACTGAGATACAGCAGGAAACCAGCCAGGTGCTGGGGGTGCACAATTGCTCGCTGAATGTGGGCGAAGGCGAGATCCTGGTGCTGATGGGCCTGTCCGGCTCGGGCAAATCCACCCTGCTGCGCGCGGTCAACGGGCTGAACCCGGTGGTACGTGGTGCCGTGAGGGTGAAGAACGGCAGTGAGGGGCTGGTCAATGTCACCGATGCGGCACCCGCCGTGTTGCGCAATATGCGCCAGCACCGCATCGCCATGGTGTTCCAGCAATTTGGTCTGCTGCCCTGGCGCACGGTGCGCGAAAACGCGGGCCTGGGGCTGGAGCTTGCTGGCATGGCGAAGGCCGAGCGCAACGCCAAGATTGACGCGCAGCTGGCGCTGGTCGGCCTCTCTGAATGGTCCGAGCGCAAAGTGGGCGAACTGTCGGGCGGTATGCAGCAGCGGGTGGGCCTGGCGCGCGCCTTTGCCACTGAGGCGCCGATCCTGTTGATGGACGAGCCGTTTTCGGCGCTGGATCCGCTGATCCGCACCAAGCTGCAGGACGAGCTTCTGGACCTGCAGCGCAAGCTGAAACGCACCATCATCTTTGTCAGCCACGATCTGGATGAGGCGTTTAAACTGGGCGACCGCATTGCGATTATGGAGGGCGGGCGCATCGTGCAGTGTGGCACGCCAGAGGAGATATTCTCCAATCCGGCAGATGAATATGTCGCCGATTTTGTCGCCCATATGAACCCTCTCGGGGTGTTGCGCGCCTGTGATGTGATGACGCCGGGCAGCGTAGAACACGGTATTACCGTGGCGCCGGATACACCGATTAAGGACATCATGACCACATTGCAGGACAGCGGCCACCCGGTGTCGGTGCTCGAAAGCGGTGCGATTGTCGGCGAGGTCACCGCCCAGTCCGTGGTCAACCGGCTGGCGGCGCCCAACGGGCGCTAGAGCCGCGTATTGGTGCGGGAATTGGGGTCGGTGGCTGCAAAGCTGCCGGCCCTTTTTGTTTTGGCGACCGCTTGCACAGGCTGTATCAACGCCCGGTATCAGCGACCGGCTTCAGGACGGATGTCCTCTTCACGAATTCATGACCCGGGGGTTCGTCTGCTCTGAGGTGCTCAGACTTGACCCGCGCGGCCCCCGTCCCCATCTGCAGGGTCAGAGCGCACAGACAGCAATAAAACGATAAGGAACAGAGGCATGGTGATTGAACTGGAAGAGCCCGGTGGCGGGCGTGGCCGCAGCCCGCGCAAGGCGGCCGCGATGCTGTGCCCGGTCTGTGATGTGGCGCTGGTGATGTCTGAGCGTCAGCAGGTGGAGATCGACTATTGTCCGCAATGTCGCGGTGTCTGGCTGGACCGCGGAGAGCTCGACAAAATTATTGACCGCAGCGCGCGCGAACTGCAGGCACCACCCGTGCCCCAAGACAGCGGCCCCTGGACGCCGGGAAAACCCTATAAGAAAAGCCACGAAAAATACAAAAAGAGACGCAAGTCGTGGCTGGAAGAGATTTTCGACTAGACCGGTCGCTTCGATGAACGGGCGGCAATATTGCCGCCCGTTTCTGTTTCAGAGCCCCGGGTTTCTTGACCGCATAAGCAGCACAAGCAGCTCCGCCAATCCGGAGAGTTCAGACAGGCGCCGCAAGCCCGGTCAGACACGGCAGGTCAAGCAGGCCAGTCAAACCCGAACAGGGTCAGTCCCGGCAGGTCACACAGCTCAGACAGACCTGGCACACGCGGTCAGCCAAAGCAGGCCCATTCGGTATTGGCACGCCCATATGGATCCCACCAGCCATTACAGGCCCGTACTGCGCCAACCAGAGCGGCAGACCTGGAAGCCCCGACCAGACCGGTCAGATCAGACAGGTTTTTTCCGACAGCTCGTCAATCAGCACCCGTTTGTTTTCGGAATAGTCCACCGGCACTTCCACCAGGTGCACGCCGCCGGCTTCAAAACAACGCTCCAGCAACGGAATAAAATCACCGGTCTCCGCGACCCGGTGGCCCGCCGCGCCATAGCTTTCAGCGTATTTCACGAAATCCGGATTGCCGAAGGTCAGCCCCCAGTCGGGCAGCTCTCCGACCTGTTGTTTCCAGCGGATCATGCCAAAGGAATCATCGCGCAGGATCAGCACTACAAGATCCAGCCCGAGGCGCACAGCGGTTTCCATTTCCTGCGAATTCATCATGAAACCGCCATCACCACAGACCGCCATCACCCGCTTGCCTGGATTAAGTACGCTGGCCATCATCGCCGCCGGCAACCCGGCCCCCATCGTCGCCAGCGCATTGTCCAGTAGCACCGTATTGGGCGCGGCGGCGCGGTAGTTGCGCGCGAACCAGATTTTATACATGCCATTGTCGAGCGAGATAATACCGTCGGCGGGCATCACTTTGCGCACGTCAGAAACGATGCGCTGGGGCACCAACGGGAAACGCGGGTCATCTGCGTTCTCTTTGATATGGTCCTGGACATGCTGGCGCACGGTCTGGAAATATGCGCTGTCATGGCCAGCCACCGGTTCCATGCCGATGCAGAGCCGCTTCATGGTGCTGCCAATATCGCCGATCAGCTCCAGTTGGGGAAAATAGACCTGGTCCACCTCAGCGGCGCTGAAATTCACATGAATAACTTTGGTGCCGCCGTGCTCCATGAAAAATGGCGGTTTTTCCACCACGTCATGGCCGACATTGATGATCAGATCGGCGTGGTCGATGGCACAGTGCACATAATCACCGGAGGAAAGCGCGGTGGTGCCGATGAAGTTGGGGTGATCGCCGCTGATGACGCCTTTGCCCATCTGGGTGCTGAACACGGCGATGCCGGTTTTATCGGCAAAGTCGCGCAGCGCCGGGATCGCGTTTTGACGGTTGGCCCCGGCCCCGACCAGAAGCAGCGGGTGGCGTGCGTGCCGGATCATTTCAAGCGCCTGTTGCAACTGCGTCTCGTTGCAATCGGGCATTTGCGCGGCTTTCACCTCAAACAGCTGACCGTCCTCTGTGGTGTCGGCGGCGATGTCTTCGGGCAGTTCCAGATGCACCGCGCCCGGGCGTTCTTGCAGCGCCATGCGAAAAGCTTCGCGCACCAGGGCGGGGATCGATCCGGCGCTGACAATCTGGCGGGTGAACCGGGTCAGCGGTCGCATCATATCCACCACATCGATGATCTGAAAGCGGCCCTGTTTGGAAGAGCGGATCGGTTTTTGCCCGGTGATCATCATCAGCGGCATGGCGCCGAGTTCTGCATAGGCGGCGGCGGTGACCAGATTGGTGGCGCCGGGGCCAAGGGTTGCCAGACAGACGCCGGGCTTGCCGGTCAGGCGACCATAGGTGGCGGCCATAAAACCAGCGCCCTGTTCGTGCCGGGTCAGAATGAAGCGGATAGAGGAGCGGCGCAGCGAGTCGAGGAAATCAAGGTTTTCCTCGCCGGGCACGCCAAAGACATATTCGACACCTTCATTTTCCAGCGCCTGTACAAAAAGATCCGATGCTTTGATGGTCATTGGGGGTCTGCCTTTGCTGCGGATCCGGGTGTTTATTTGCCGGGTTTCCGGGGTGTCTTTTGTGCTTAGAGCTGGTCAGCGGGCCAGCCTGCAAGCCCGTCTGCATTGATGAGCGTTGGTGTTTCCCTGTAACTTGTCAAGGCGATGCCGGGCAAGGTCGGGCCGATGCCAATGGGCTGAGATACGCCGTGGCTTTCGCCGGAAAACGCTGCCCCCATGGCAAGCCCGAACAGCGGCACCAGAAAACTGAGGGCGTTGGCACTGTTGAGTTCAGTGCGTTGCAGCACCAGGCTCCACAGCCAGCAGGCCAGCGCAGGGCCCGGCACTGGCAGCGCCAGCAGCATCAGGGTAAATTGCCCGGACGAGATCAATGTGGCGGGCTGTTCCGGCGCAGCAGCGTCGCTGAGCAGCGGCAGCGCGCCGCTCAGAAATGGCATCGCCATCGGCGCGTCGACTTCGCCACCCGGATGGCGGATCAGCACATTGCTGAGCGTGAGGCCGGGGGCAGAGAACAGGGTAAACCGCGGCCACAGATTGCGGCCGCAGCGCTCTTCACCGAGGGGAGCGCTGCCGCCCCCGTCTCCGCCCGCCGTTGGGTGGTGCAACACGTGCGGCATCGCCCCCATGCACGCAGCCATTGCCTGCTATTCTGCCCCTACGTGCGTCATCCCTCTAAGCCGCAAGCCCGTCACAAACGGGACAATGCCCTGCAGAACGTGCACCTTCCATGTGGTGTAATATTGCTCATGACAACAATCATTGTTACCGAATGGGGCGCGCATACCAGGAAACGGACACCGAATTATGGCTGCTCTCCCGCAATATGCGATCCTGTTGGCGCTCACCTTGGGCACCGTCGGTTTCGTTTTTACCCTTTATGGGCTGGCCCGTGTCATCGGCCGCAGCCGCGCAGAGCCCGGTAAAGATGTGCCCGCCACCGCAGGCACCCTGGCGCGCGATCCGGTCTGGGTGCGTTATCACGCCAAATATTACGGCTACGCGCTGCTGTTCCTCGCCTTTGATATGGAGATGGCCTTTATGTACCCCTGGTCGGTGGTCTACCGCGAAGAAGGCCTGGTGGCGCTGCTCGATATGGGTGTGTTTCTGGCAATCCTGTTCCTGGGGCTGGCCTATGGCTGGAGCCAGGGCGCGTTGAGGCGGCAATGATGAAGGTGGCCGTGATGCAGGGCGCACGCACGGGCGCGATGAATGGTTTGCGGCGGCTGGTCGCGGCCGCTATGGCACAGGATCTTACCGCGCTGGTGGTACCGGGGCCGGATGTGGCACGTGCATCGGGGCTGGATCTCGCCGGTGCCGGGCTGCGCCTGGCTGCAACGCCACGCCACGCCAGCGTGCTGCTGATCCTCGGGCCACTGCCCAAAGGGCTGCGCGATGCGGCTACGGTTGCCTATGCCCAGATGCCACGGCCCCGCGCGATCCTGGCGCTGGACGCCGGTGACCTGGCGTCGCTGCCCGTGGCGGATGTGACGGGCGATCTGTCTCAGGCAGGGCTGATCCGCGCGCTCACGCAGCTGCGCGAGCTTGTCAAAGCGGGCGCGTTTGGCGCAGATATCGTTGATTTTGACGCGCCGGCGCTGCAAGTCCGCATTGAATTCACCTGTCCGATGCATCCGGAAGTGATCCGGGATGAACCTGGCGCCTGCCCAAAATGCGGCATGACACTGGTGCCGCGTGAAACCGCGGTCGGCGGCCATGATGGCCATGCCTCAGCCGGACATGGGGCAACGGCCTCACACGGGTCTGAAGATGCGGCCGAAGGGCAAAGCAGCCTCGGTCACGGCATCTCTGCTCAGAACAATCGCGGAAATCATGCCGATGATCACGGAGGCCATGGCGGCCATGGCGGCCACGGGGACCAGGGCCGCCATGCTGCGCTCCCACTGGCCAGCCATAGTGATGCCCACAAGCACCGCACGGCCAAACCGCCCTACAGCTGTCCGATGCACCCCGAAGTGGTCAGCGACACGCCTGGAAATTGCCCGAAATGTGGCATGACCCTGGTCAAACCTGGCGCAGATGCCGCGGAGCATCGGCACGGCGGGCATGGGCACGGGGGCCACAGCCCCCATGACGGGCACGGAAAAGCCGACCACGCGGAGCACGACGCGCATAAACACGAGGCTCATAAACACGAGGCTCCATCCCATGACGGCCACGGGCATAGTGGCCACGGCCATAGCTCGCACGGCCAGGACGACAAAGCGGTGGTGCAGTATACCTGCCCGATGCACCCCGAAGTGGTCAGCGATACGCCTGGAAATTGCCCGAAATGCGGCATGACCCTGGTTGAGGCCGGTTCCTCAAGCGGTGACGACCACGGCGCGCACGCGGCGGCGACTTACACCTGCCCAATGCATCCGGAAGTGGTCAGCGATGCGCCCGGGTCCTGCCCCAAATGCGGCATGTTCCTGGTGGAGGTGGAGCCCGCAGCTGCTGACGACCCCGGCGGCCACGATGAGCACTCAGCGCATGGCGCCCACAGTGAGCACGGCGGCCACGGCGGCCATGGTACTGCGGCGGAACAGATCGACGGGATTGAACCGGGTTTTATGTCGATGGTGGATCTGACCAAAGACATGCCGGTAAGCCCGGACGGGCTGAAAATGGAATGGATCGATGTGCCGTTCGGGCCGTTTTTCCCCGGGCTGCCCGGCGGGCTGGGCCTGAGCCTCACCCTTGACGGGGATACGGTCGCGGCGGCGCAGGCACAGGGTCTTGCCGGTACTGCGCTTGAGCTGCCTGAGCACGGCATGGCGCCCGCGGAGTTTTCGGACAGTCTGGCGGCGCAGACACCGCTGAGCCCGGTGGCAATGGGTCAGCTGGTGTCTTTGGCGCTGCAAAACGCTGCGGGTGTCGGTATCGCGGACGATCTGGCGACGGCGCATGTCGCGGCGGTGGAGCGGGAACGCATTTGCAGCCATCTGGGCTGGATCGCGACATTCGCCGGCCAGAGCGGGCTGATTGCCCTGGAGCGGCGTGCCGGCAAGTTGCAGCTGGCGCTGCGCAAGGCTTCGACAAATGAAATTGCCCGCCAGAGCGGCGCGGTAACAAAGTTGCTGCGCAAGGTGCAGCGCACGCCGATGTTGCGCAGCAAGCTGGTGTCAATTGGCCGGTTTGACGATGCCAGCCCGTTCAGCGGTCCGGTGGCCCGCGCCGCCGGTATTGCGACAGACGCGCGCCAGGATGATCCTCTGTATCAGCGGCTTGGTTTTTCACTGATCAGCGGCAGTGAGGGCGACGCGATGGCGCGGCTGACGCTGCGCTGTGACGAGATTATTCAGAGCTTTGGGCTGATTGCGCGGGCCGGCACGCTCAGCCTGCCGCAGAGTTCGGGTTTTGACGCGGTTTCCGCCCACGGCTCTGCTGTGGTTGAGACGCCACGCGGGGCCGCGACGCTGAGCCTGCGCCTTGATGGCGGCAAGATCACAGAAGCCAGCCTGGTCACCCCCTCGGCAGCGCTGCTGGCGCGTGTTGGTGATCTGACACATCAGATGGAACTGGCCGACGCCCTGGTGGCGGTTGCCTCCCTGGACCTTGACCCCTGGGGAGCCCCGGCATGAACATCTTTCTTATCCTGATGGCGCTGTCCGCCGGCGCCTATTTCATTGCTGTGCTGGAGGGCTGGACTGTGCACCGGCGCTTTAGCCTGAGCCGGCCGCTGTATTCGGCGCTGGCGTTTTTTGGGCGGGAATCCGTGCTGACGCGCAAGAATGACCTGGTGTTTTTTGAAGCCGGGCCGGTGTTGCTTTTGGTGGCTGGCGTACTGGCGGCGGCGGTGATCCCGTTGGCGCCGGGGCTGATCATCACCGATCTGGCCACTGGCGCGCTGTTCCTGAACGCAGCGCTGGCCTATGTGCTGGTGGCGCTGATCATGGCGGGCTGGGGGCCGGATGGCGCTTATGCGATGATCGGCGGCTGGCGCTTTCTGGGTCAGTTTATCGCCTATGCGATGCTGATCGTGATGCCAATCACCGCCGTGGCGATGCGCGCAGAGTCGCTGTCGACCACTGTCATCGTGGAATCGCAGGAGCAGCTGTGGAACGTGTTCTATCAGCCCATTGGTTTTGTATTGTTCTTTGTCGCAGCCCTGGGTCTGGCCTGGTTGCCACCGCTGGATCTGCCCACCGCCGCCGGGGATCTCGCCGGTGGCGTTGAGGCCGAATATACCGGCGCGCGCCTGGCGGTGCTGCGACTGGCGCGCATGGTCATCATCCTGGTGATGGCGGGGGCGACGGTGACCTTTTATTTTGGCGGCTGGCTGAGCCCTGGTTTTGCTGCCAGTCTACCGGACTGGGCCTGGAGCGGCATCAAGATCCTCATCGTCACAGCGGTGATGCTTACTGCCGGGCGCCATGTGCCCCGGGTGCGCGAAGCACGTTATCTGGCGGTCAGCTGGAAGCTGGGTATTTCGCTGGCGCTGTCTAATATTTTCCTGGTGGGCGTGATCGCGCTGGTGGTGCCGATATGACTGTTATAACTGCAGAAATGTTCTTTCTCGCCTTTTTTGGCATCGCCGCCGTTTGGTTCGGCGTGATTGTATTTCGCACCCATTCGATGGTGCGTTCCGCGCTGGCATTGTTGTTTTCCCAGACCGCAGTCGGGGTGATGTTCCTGGTGATGCAGGCCGAGTTTCTGGGTGTGTTGCAGATCATGATGATGGCGACGGAAATGAGCGTGATGGCGATCTTCATGGTGATGTTCATGATGGATCCCGGCGGGCTTGGCGCGATGGAGATGACCCACCAAAAACGCCTGTCGCTCTGGGCCGGGGGCACGGGTCTGGTGGCGGCGCTGGCGGTGATCCTGTTCGGCACATGGGGGCCGGTGGCGATGTCGGTGCCCGATGCATCAGAGCAGGTGGTGCTGCTGGGCCGCGAATTGCTGGGGCGTTCAATGTTTATCTTTCAGTCGGCGGGTCTGACCATTCTGACTGCGATGGTTGCCGCGACTATGGTGGCGATTGTGCCTGAAAAAAGGCCGGACGCAGGTGAGGGGCAGGACGCATGAGTTATGAGCTGTTGATTGCGCTGAGTGTCGGCGCCGGGATGTTTGGCGTTGGTCTTTATGGCGCGCTGAGCCAGACCAACCTGGTGATGATCATCATGGGGGTGGAGCTGGTGCTGGCCGCTGCTTTGGTCAACCTGGTGGCGTTCTGGCGCTATCTGCATCCGGAAGAGCCTGCCGCGCAGATGTTTGTGCTGATCATCATGGCGGTGATGGCGGTGGAAATGGCCGTCGGATTTGGCATCGCCATTGCCCGCTTCCGGTCGCGCGGCTCGGTTGAGATGGAAGAAGCCCGCGAGTTGAAGGGATGATGATGCTGAGCCTGATCCTGCTGGCGCCTTTGTTGTCGGCGCTGCTGATTTTCGCCCTGAAGCGCGCGCCGGAGCTGATTGCCCTGCTGGGGGCCGGCGTCAGCCTTATTGCGGCGCTGCTGCAACTGGCGGGCGCGTCTGCTGAAGGTGTTGCACCGCAGCTGGTGCTGCCCTTCCTGCCCGATATGCCACTGTTGCTGATCGCAACACCGCTGACGGCGGCGATGTCCGCCCTGGTCGCCACGGTGGCCGGGTTTGTGCTGCTTTATGCCACTGGCTACATGGGCAAAGACCCGCAGAAGGTGCGGTTTTTTGGCACTATGTTGTTGTTTGTCACCGCGATGCAGTTGCTGGTGCTGTCGGGCGACTGGATCTCCCTGCTTGGCGCCTGGGAGATGATCGGTTTTGCCAGTTATCTGCTGATCGGTTTCTGGCATGAGCGGCCCGGTGTGGCCAGTGCCGCCACCCGCGCCTTTATGTACACCCGCAGCGCTGATCTGGGGCTCTATATCGGGGCGTTTCTGCTGATCGGGCTGGCGGGCACCTCGGAAATTTCCGTCACACTCACCACCACCGGCACCGCGTCGCTGATTGCCGGGCTGCTGCTGCTGGTGGCGGCGATGGGCAAGTCAGCTCAGGTTCCGTTGCAGGACTGGTTGCAGCGCGCCATGGCCGGACCGACGCCGGTGTCTGCACTGCTGCATTCGGCAACCCTGGTGGCGGCGGGCGCGATCCTGTTGATCCGTATTGCGCCGATGCTGCCCGCAGGCGCCATGCTGGTGATCGGCATTGTTGGTGGGGTGACTGCGGTGATCACCGGGCTGATCGCGCTGGCCGAGCGTGACCTGAAACGCATGCTGGCGGCCTCGACCTCCAGCCAGTACGGGCTGATGCTGGCGGCGGTTGGTGCTGGCGTGCCGGTGGCGGCGCTGCTGCATCTGATTGCCCATGCGGCGATCAAAAGCTCGCTGTTCCTTGGTGCCGGAGTGTTTCAGCACGACCGCGAAAGCACCGATATGGAGGCGCTGGCCGGTGCTGGCCGGGCGCGTCCGCGCATTTTTGCCGGTTTTGCCATCTCGGCGCTGGCGCTGGCCGGCATTCCGCCGCTGGCCGGGTTCTTTTCTAAAGACGCCATCATTGCCGCCACTCTGGACGGGCCCACTATGCTGTGGCTGGCGCCGCTGGTATTGGGCGGCACGGTGCTGACCGGGGCCTATATGGGCCGGGCGTTAAAAATGCTGTGGAATGGCGATGCGGGCCCTGCCCCGTCCCGCATCCCGCAAATGGCAGTTGGCTTTGGCGTGCTGGCATTGCTGGCGGCAGTTCTGGGTGCAGGTTTTGGCCCGCTGGAAGAGCTGCTGGATATCGAATTGGCTGAACCCGGTCTGCTGGCACCTCTGCTGGGGTTGAGCGCGGGCGTCAGCGGGTTACTGCTCGGCTGGTTCATCGCGCCTGTGAAACTGCTGGGTCCGCTGGCCGTGCCCGCAGCGCGTGGTTTTGAATTTTCTGGTGGCATGGACGGGCTGATACTGCGCCCGGCGCTGGCGATTGCCGCGCTGTGCGAACGCTTAGAGCAATGGCTGTATAATGCCGTGCTGTCCTTTGGCCGTATCAACCTGTCACTGGGCCAGCTGGCCCGGCTCACTGATATGGACGGCATCGACAAGATGATTTTTGGCCTGGTGCGTCGCACCATTGAGACCGGCGCCCGCGCCCGCCGCCTGCAAAGCGGTTTTATCCATCGTGAACTGGCCCTGACTGCGATTGGCATTGCGCTGATTGCAGTGGTGTTGCTGGCCGCACCGTTTTACTCCTGAGGAGAACTGACCTGTGCTACCGCTCCTGACTATTGCGACCTTCCTGCCGATCACCGGCGGTCTTATCCTTATGGCGTTGAAAGAGCGCCCGGCGCGTCTGGCGCACGGGCTGTCGATTGGCGTCACCGGACTTACCTTTCTGATCAGCCTCGCGATCTGGGCCCGGGGCATCCTGCCCGGCACCTTTGCCCAGGTCGAGGAACTGTCCTGGATCCCCGCCATTGGTGCGGCCTACCGGCTGGGGCTTGACGGGTTAAGCCTGCCTTTGGTGCTGCTGACCACCCTGCTGTTTTTCCTCTCGGCGATCTATTCGGCGCGCATCAAAGAGCGCGCCACCACCTATGTGGTGCTGATGTTGATGCTGGAGACCGCATCACTCGGCACATTCATGGCGCTGGACGGGTTGCTGTTTTACGTCTTCTTTGAAGTTTCGCTGGTGGGGATGTATTTCATGATCGCCGGCTGGGGTTATGAAGACCGCCAGCGCGCCGCCCTGATGTTTTTCCTCTATACGCTGCTGGGCTCATTGCCGCTGTTGCTGGCCATCATCGGCTTTTATCTGAGCAGTGGCACTTTTGACATGCGGGCCTGGATCGATATGCCGCCGCTGACCGGCCTTGCCGCCATGCTGGCGCTGATTGCGATGATGTTCAGCTTTGCGGTCAAGATCCCGGCCTTTCCGGTGCACACCTGGCTGCCCGCCGCCCACGTACAGGCGCCGACAGCAGGCAGTGTGATCCTGGCCGGGGTGATGCTGAAATTCGGCACCTATGGCCTGGTGAGGTTCGCGCTGCAGATGACGCCTGAGGCCTTTACCAAAGCCGGTGTGGTGATCCTGGTGCTGGGCGTGGCCAGCGCCATTTACGGTGCTTTTGCCGCGCTGGCGCAGACGGATCTGAAAAAGATGATCGCTTACACCTCGGTCAACCACATGGGTTATGTGGTGATGGGCGTCGCCGTGGCGGCACTGTCCACAGACCCGCGCATCCGCACTGTGGCGCTGGACGGCGCAACGCTACAGATGGTCAGCCACGGCCTGGTCACCGGCGCGCTGTTCTTCCTGGTGGGCATGTTGCAGGACCGCGCCCACAGCCGCGACATGGGCGATTTTGGCGGTTTGCTGGGCCAGGTGCCCTGGCTGGGCTGGGCCTTTATCATTTCGGCGTTTGCCTCGCTTGGCCTGCCGGGGCTGGCGCATTTCCCGGCCGAATTTCAGGTCTTCCTGGCCACTCTGAACAGCCAGCCCTGGGCGATCATCGCCATTCTGGCCATTGTGGTGACTGCGGGGCTGTATCTGCGCGCCATCGCCCGGGTGTTCCTGGGTGAGCCCAATGAAAAATGGGCCGGCATGCCCGATCTGGACCGGCGCGAAAAACTGGCGGTGGTGCCGCTGTTGCTGTTGACCGTGCTGGTGGGGGTCGCGCCGTCCTGGCTGATTGACATGATCCACACCACTATGGCGAGCCTGAAGTTCTGATGGGCCGCGATCTCGCCTTTCTGGTCCCGGAGATGACGCTGTCGATGGCAGTGGTGTTTATGATGCTGGCGGAGATGGCCCGCCTGCCCCGGCTGGTGCTGGTGCTGGGGCTTGGCGGCCTTGCCGCCGCAACGCTGCTGACGCTGCCGGTGCTCACGGCTGAGACCACCGTCTTTGGTGGCACCTACCGCATTGATATGCTGAGCGGCTGGGCCAAGCTGATCCTGCTGCCGGGCACGGCGGTGGCTTTGCTGATGGCGCGGGCGGAACTGGTGGGCAAGGAACGCGAAGGCAGCGTTTATGCGCTGATCTGCCTTGTTACCCTGGGCGCGCTGATGCTGTCGGGCAGCGGTGATATGATGTTGCTGGTGCTCGGCGTGGTGCTGACCGGGCTGGGTTCTTTTGCGCTGGTGGCCTTTCCGGGCGACGACGACGCCACTGAGGCCGGCATGAAATACCTGGTCTATGGCGCTGTCACCGGATCGGTGATGATCTATGGCATCACCTTCTGGTTTGGTGGCAGCGGTTCCACCCTGTTTTCGGAGCTGGGCGCGTTGAATGGCAACACCCTGGTGACCATCGCCGGGCTGATCGCGGTGATTGTCGGGCTGGGATACAAAGCCGCCCTGGTGCCGTTCCACTTCTGGGCGCCGGACGCCTATGACGGCGCGCCTGTGTCTGTTGCCGCCTACCTGTCAGTGATCACCAAAATCGCAGCAATTTTCGCCTTTGCGCAGGTGCTGCGGGATCTGCCGGTGAACAGCGGCTGGCCTCTGGTCATCGCGCTGATCTCGGCGGTGACCATGACTTACGGGTATCTGGCGGCGCTGGTGCAAACGAACCTGGTGCGGCTGCTGGCCTATTCTTCCGTGGCGCAGTCGGGTTATTTCATGCTGGGCATCGCCGCGCTGGGACGCAGTGATCAGGACCTGCCTGGCATTATCGTTTTTGGCGCCGCGTATGTGGCGATGAACCTTGGCGCCTTTGCCATTGTGATGGTGGCGGGGCGAGACCTGAAAGATCTGCGCGGATTTGGCCGGCGCCGGCCCGTGGCCGGGGTGGCGATGGTGCTGTTCCTGCTGTCGCTGACCGGCATCCCGCCGCTGTTTGGATTTATCGGCAAGGTCTATCTGTTTGCCGCTGCGATTGAAGCGGGGTTCCTCTGGCTGGTGGTCATTGGCGTGCTGGGCAGTGTGCTGGCGTTGGGGGTCTATCTGCGCATGATCATACCGATGTACCAGGCTGCAGAGGAGGTTGCAGCGGAAGACGCGCTGGTCCGCGAAAATCTGCACCCTGCGCTGCGTCTGGCCTGGGGCGTGAGCGCAGTTGTCACCCTGGGGATGGGCCTGTTTGCGGGGCTGTTGCCCGGCTGATCCCGCGGCGAAGCTGCAACAGTGAGCGGCGCGGGCCTGCGACGCCACTGTCTGTGGCCGCATCGCGCCACCGCCCGCGCTGCAAATGCAAGTGTAGTAAAAAATTAAGCCAATTCTGTTGTTATTCCTTCTGATTCAGGTGGAAGGAGGCGTCAGGAATGGCATTAATTACGTTTAACGGTAATCTGGTTGCCGCCGCCGACAGCGCCAATGACGACGGTTCGGGCGGCATTCACCTCAGCCTTGATCAGTCCAGGGATCTGGATGGCGACGGCAACCCCTATTATTCCGCCGGTGATACAATTGTCATCGAAATCGACGATGCCGACATTGCTGACGATGGCGAGCTTGAAGCCGGCGGCTCAGACGGCGAAGTCACGGTGCTTTCGATAAAGGTCAACGGCGTCGAACAGCTCGACGGTACGGACAAGATCAAGTTCGCAGGCGGTGTCGACACGTTCGAGGGCGACGCGGTTTTCTTTGTGGAAGGCATCAAGCTGTTCTTCCTGGCCCCCACCAGCAGCCAGACGTTTGAGGATGCTGAGCCTGATGGCGGCGATCTGGTTCTGGACGTAGAGGAGCGCATCACCGACATTGATTTTGACGGGGACGGGCAAATCGATGCCGGAACCGCAGAAGTTGGCCAGGGTGTCTTTAATGTCAACGCGGCGAATGTTGCCTGTTTCGCAAATGGCAGCCAGATCCCGACGCCGGCGGGTGAGGTCGCTGTTGAAGAACTGAAAAAGGGCGATCTGGTGGTCACCCGCGATCGCGGAGCCTGCAGGATCAGACTGGTGGTGCAGCGGAAACTGACATTTACTGATGCCACAAGCAAACACAGGCCGGTTGAATTCAAGCCAGGCTGTCTTGGCAATGGACTGCCACGCCGCACGCTATGCGTCTCGCCACAACACCGGATGCTGATATCTGCCAGTTCCGGGATCGGGGCATTCGGTGGTGAAGATGTGCTGGTGCCTGCCAAAGGTCTGTTGGGACTGCGCGGCGTCCGGCAAAAACACGGTTGTCGCCAGGTCGAATATTTTCATCTTGTTTTCGACCGGCATGAAGTTGTGTTTTCTGAAGGCGCCGCCACGGAAAGCCTGTTCCCGGGGCCCGTCGCAATGGCCGGTCTTTCTGCCAGCGTGCAACAGGAATTGTATGACATATTCCCCGGCCTCCAGTCCAGGATCGTGGAGAACACGTACAAAACGGAGTTTGCCTGTCTGGGCGCGGGCAAGGCGCACAGGTTGTTGGAAGACTGGCAGAGCCGCGAAGACTCCGGCGTACTTGCCGCTGTCACCCTCAGGAGCCGCCCGGACACCGCAACTGATGGCAGGGTCCTCTGAGCAAAGGACATTGCGCTGTTCTGCCTGATCTGAGGGCTGGCGGGATTTTGCTGAAGCGCCAGCCCGCATTGGCATGCCGGCGTCATCCCATCCGCGCCGGTGGGCGGGCGGCTCTGATCCGGGTTAGATGAAGGACCTCATAGCGGTCGCACCGGGAGCTTGTCGGAAGCGCCGCGTGTGCGCACCGGGAGGCTGGCGATCGCAGCAAAGCATTTTGGCGCTTATACACCCGGGCTGACACTGCCTTTGAACCGGTGTGGCGACACGCCAAAGCGCTGGCGGAACAGCCTGGCAAAATGATTGGCGGAGGTGAAACCCGCTGCGAACGCCACGTCGGTCACTTTCATCGAGGTATCTGCCAGCAGCGAACGTCCGTGGTCGAGGCGGATATTGTTGATAAACCTGTTTGGCGGAATGCCCACATGGGTGGCGAACAAGCGTTCCACCTGACGCCGGGAAACCCCGTGCAGCTGGGCCACCTCCTCCATATCAATCGCCTCTGCCAGATGCGTCTCAATATAATCAATGATCTTGATCAGCACCTGATTGCGGGTGCCATAGAGCGTTGACGCCGGTGCTTTCTGACGCTGATCAGAGCTGCGCAGCGAGGCATAGAGACACATGTCCGCCACGCCGCGCGCCAGTTCATCGCCAAAGCTGTCCCGGATCAACGCCAGCATCATATCAGTGGAGGCCGCGCCGCCGCCGCAGGTCAGGATGCGCCGGTCCATCACATAGATACTGTCGGAAGGCTCCAGCCCTTCGTGCTCTTCGCAGAACGGTTTGATGCTTTCCCAATGCAGCGTGAAGGCATGGCCCTTGAGAATACCCGCCTTTGCCAACGCATAGGCCCCGGTGCAGATACCGCCGACGCGGTGGCCTTTGCGCCACTTCTCGCGCAGGAACCCGGCCAAGTCACCGGATACAGTTTTCTCCGCATAATTTCCCACGCAGGCAAGAACCACGGCGTTTGCCGGCACCTCCGACAGCCCGCCGTCAGAAGAGATGCTGAGCCCGTTGGCACTGACCACCGGCAAACCGTCGTCAGAACGGACCTCCCAGCGATACAGTTGTTTTCCGGTCAGCTGATTGGCGATGCGCAGCGGCTCCACCGTGTTGGCAAAGGCCAGCATCGAAAAGCTGGGCACCAGCACGATAACAAAGACCTGGGGTGGCTGATCAGATTCAATGTCGACATGGGCGATGCCACGCGGCACAAAACGCGGCACCAGGTCATCTGATCCGTGAATTTCATCATCCAACCCGCTCAAGTCATTCACCCCTGTCTTAAATGCGACGTGCCGGCGCTCAAAGCCGAACGTATATCCTGTCGTTTACCGCCACCAGGAAGAGATATTCAACGGAAAAATTCAGTCTTGATCAAGGTCCCGTGTCAGAACTGGAGCGCGAGGCCGATCCGACGCATGCCGTTCTTCGCCCCCACCGGACCCTCTTTCTGCTCCCGCTGTGCCGCCGCCCACGTCCTGTCTGCCTCTTGTCGCAAACGGGCAGAAAAACAGGTGAAATTTGCAGGGTTAGGCCATTTCTGCGCATGGTAGCGTTGCGACAACGTGGCGATATCTTGCCGCAAAGCGCCGGTGACCAGGATCTGAAAAAGGGCCTGAAGCAGGCGGGAAATACGATACAAACCGGCAGGAGGCCGCCATGTCTACCCCCCCCAAACACGCAAAAGTTGTCATTATTGGCGGCGGAGTTTCCGGCTGTTCCGTGGCCTATCATCTGGCGAAACTGGGCTGGACCGACGTCGTGCTGCTGGAGCGAAAGCGCCTGACCAGCGGCACCACCTGGCACGCGGCCGGTCTGATCGGACAGTTGCGCAACAACCAGAACATGACCCGGATGGCAAAATATTCCGCCGATCTTTACCACAGCCTGGAAGCCGAAACCGGCATTGCCACCGGGCTGCGTCAGAACGGCTCTATCACCGTTGCACTGACCGAGGCACGGCGCGAAGAGCTCCTGCGCCAGGCGTCATTGGCACGGGCTTTTGGCGTGGATGTGCATGAGTTGTCCGTTACGGAAATCAAAGAGCGTTACCCGCATCTGAACACAGGAGATGTTGTCGCCGGGGTCTTTTTGCCCAAAGACGGGCAGTGCGATCCGGCCAACATCACCATGGCGCTGGCGAAAGGCGCGCGGATGAAGGGCGCCGCGATTTTTGAGAATATCAAAGTCACCGATGTACTGAAATCCGACGCCCGGGTTACGGGTGTCAGCTGGGCGACGGACGACGGCGATGCGGGCACGATTGAGGCGGATGTGGTGGTGAACTGCGCCGGCATGTGGGCGCGCGAACTGGGCAAAATGTCGGGCGTGAACGTGCCTTTGCACGCCTGTGAGCACTTCTACATCGTCACTGAAGCCATACCGGACCTGGGCCGGCTGCCGGTTCTGCGGGTGCCGGACGAATGTGCCTATTACAAAGAAGATGCGGGCAAAATGATGCTGGGGGCTTTTGAACCCAAGGCCAAACCCTGGGGTATGAAGGGCATATCCGAAAACTTCGAATTTGATCAGCTGCCGGAAGATTTTGACCATTTTGAGCCAATCCTGGAAGCCGCGGTCGAACGTATGCCCTTGCTGGCGGAGGCCGGCATTCACACGTTTTTCAACGGGCCGGAAAGCTTTACCCCGGATGACCGCTATTACATGGGCGAAGCGCCGGAGCTGCGCGGCTACTGGGTGGCGGCCGGCTATAACTCGACCGGTATCGTGTCCTCCGGCGGCGCCGGGTTTGCGCTGGCACAATGGATCAACGACGGCGAAGCGCCATTTGATCTCTGGGATGTGGACATTCGCCGCGCCGCGCCGTTCCAGGGCAACCGCCGCTATCTGAAAGAGCGTGTCAGCGAGACGCTGGGCCTGCTCTATGCCGACCACTACCCCTACCGCCAGTATGAAACTTCGCGCGGAATCCGTCGCTCGCCGCTGCACAGTCAGCTGGAAGAACACGGGGCGGTGTTTGGCGAGGCCGCCGGCTGGGAGCGGGCCAACTGGTTCGCCAGACCAGGACAAAAACGAGAATATGAATACAGTTGGAAACGGCAGAACTGGTTTGAAAACGCCCGTGAAGAACATATGGCAGTGCGCGAAGGTGTTGGCATGTTTGACATGACCTCCTTTGGCAAAATCCGGGTTGAAGGGCGCGATGCGCTGGCCTTCCTGCAGCGGCTCTGCGCCAACCAGATGGATGTCGCGCCCGGCCGGCTGGTCTATACCCAGATGCTCAACAAGCGCGGCGGTATCGAATGTGATCTGACCGTCACCCGCCTGTCGCAGGACGCCTTTTACCTCGTCGTGCCCGGGGCGACCTTGCAGCGGGATCTGGCCTGGCTGCACCGCCATCTGGGCGATGAATTTGTGGTCATTACCGATGTCACTGCGGGCGAAGTTGTGCTGCCGGTGATGGGGCCCAAAGCACGCGAATTGATGCAGGCCGTGAGCCCGGATGATTTTTCCAACGACGCGTTCCCCTTTGGCACCACGCGCCAGATTGAAGTCGGTATGGGGCTCGCGCGCGCCCACCGGGTGACCTATGTCGGCGAGCTGGGCTGGGAGTTATACGTGTCCTCTGATCAGGCGCCGCATGTGTTTGAAACGCTGATGGAAGCGGGCAAAGAACTGGGGCTGAAACTTTGCGGGCTGCACACGCTGGACAGTTGCCGCATTGAAAAGGGATTCCGCCACTTTGGTCACGACATTACCGACGAGGATCACGTGCTGGAAGCCGGGCTTGGTTTTGCGGTCAAAACCGACAAAGGCGATTTCATTGGCCGCGATGCGGTGCTGGCGAAACGGGAAAGTGGTCTGGAGCGACGCATGTTGCAGTTCCGGCTTGATGACCCGGAGCCGTTGCTGTTTCACAACGAGCCGATCCTGCGGAACGGGAAAATTGTCGGCCATGTGACCTCGGGCAACTATGGCCATTTCCTCGGCGGCGCCATTGGCATGGGCTATATCCCCTGCAAGGGCGAGAAACTGGCCGATGTGCTGGCCTCGGATTATGAGATCGAGATTGCCGGCAAACGGTTCAGTGCCAGCGTGTCGTCGCGCCCGATGTATGATCCCAAAAGCGAACGCATCAAAATGTAGCGGTTTCAGCCGCCGCCGGTATGGCAGCGGCGAATCCGGACAAAAAAAAGGGCGCAATCTGCGCCCTTTTTGCGTCTCAGGCCGCACGTTTCCGGGCCTCCGGGGGCAACCGGGCAGCGCTTTATTATTGGCGTGCGGCAGGCAGGTTTCCAGGGGCACTACGCAATCTGGGCGTGTGACCTGCGCCGCGGGTCCTTTTCCATCCAGGCGACATATCGGGACTTGCGGCGCGACGACAAAACAATGGCGAAAAGAGCAAGCGCCGCGACAATCGACAAGCCGGCGCTGATGGGGTCCCTGAGGAAGACAATGGCCCCCTGGCATAAAATGCGCCGCGCACGAGGCATTTGGCCGGGCGCCAGCGCACCGGGGATAAAGTCCGGGCTTTTCGGCGTGACCTTGTGTTCAAGCTTTTTCAGAACATAGAAAAACTTGCCCGCTTCGCCGATGCGGGGCGCCCGGTTAAAGCGGCAGTGTCGATGCTGAACACACCGATGCCAGCAAAGATAATAACGATTGAGAACAGATGCGTGGATGATTTGGTATCGTTTCTGCCAAAGCCCGCGCCCCGGCAGACCGGGCACCAGAAACTCCGGTTTTCAATCCAGATCAAGCCGGTAATGGCCGCGAACAATTCCGGATATTTACAGATCTCTGCCAGCCCCGCGCGATGGCTCTGAGGAGCCGCACGGTGATCACCAGAGCCATCACCGGAGTGCAACGAATGTCAGAGGTCAGCAGCGGCAGAAAGGCCGCCCGGGCGCTGGAAGTGTTGGCGGCTTCTCGCGCAGCGCGCCTTGGCGATGGCCCTGTTTTACAAGAGCTGAAAGCATATCCCGGCACCGCTGTGTATCGACGTATAAAGATATGTATAGACATTATACAACCCAACGATTAGTCAGGTTTTGCAGGTGAACGGCGAACTGATTCCACTTTTACGGGAAAACTCGAACTTCACCTAAACTATAACAGGCCTGAAGGCCGCTGTCTGGGAGGACCGTCCATTGAAACCGCATAACCACAATATTTCTGCACTCAAACGCGCTTATTCCATCACCGTGAAATCCGCCGCCGCTTTGATAACCGCCGCAATGCTGACCCCGGTCGCCTTCACCGGCGCGGTGTCCGCAAATGAAGCGCTCGCTGAGCCGGCGCAGAAACCAGACCGCCTGATTGTGCGCACCTGGGGTGGCGCGTGGCGCTCCTCATATGAGGCGGGCGCAGCGGCCAGTTTCACCGCCAAGACCGGCATTCCGGTGGAATTTGACGGCACCGGCACCAGTGAAATCCAGGCCAAGATCCTGCAGGCTGTGCGCGCCAAAACCCGGCCGCCGGTGGATGTGGTTCTGTCAGTCGGATCCCTCGCCTATGCGGCCCAGGTTCAGAAAATCTCGATCCCGCTGGACGAACATATTCTGACCAATGTGGACCAGCTCAGCTCGATCGCGATGCCCGAAGGCACCAACAACTACCTGAACGTATCCACCTATTCGCAGCCGATTGTTTACAATCCCGATCTGGTCGATATGCCTGACAGCATCTCCTGGGAAGAGATTTTTGACGACAAATATGCCGGCAAACTTTTTGTCACCAATACGTTTGCATCGCTGCTGCATCCGGTTGCCAAAATGCTGGACCTGGACCCTGCCACCGATGATCTGACGCCGGTTTTTGAAAAAATCGCGTCGCTGAAGACCAGCATTTCCGCGATGGGCGACGAAGAAGAATTCGTGGCCGGTATTGAAGCCGGGGAAGTTACAATCGGTGTGACCCTGGTGGGGACTGCGTTGGAAGTCGGGGGCCTGAAATGGATTGTACCTGAAGAGGGTGCGGTGATTGGCACCGAGTCCTTCTATGTGCCCGCCGGCCTGCCTGACGATGTGGCCTACTGGGCCCAGGTCTTTATCAATGAAACGATCAGTGCCGCCAATCAAAGCGCATTTGCAGCCGCTGTTGGCGAAGTTCCGGTCAATGTAAACGCCATTATGCCTGAGTTTATGATTGGTGATCCGGCGTTTCCGTTCTCCGAAGAAGACCTTGGCAAATATGGCATTGTGACTTCGGTGGAACTGGATGCCCGCAACCGCGACAAATGGCAGGCGGCCTACACCGCGGCAATCCAGCGCTAGGACTTGTTGAAATGAATATGGACCAAAATATCGTGAGCAAATCTCACTCTGGTGACGCGGTCGTCAAACTGGCGGGCGTGGTCAAAACTTACGGACAGATGAATGCAATCGACAACGTTGATCTGGAAATCCGGCCGCGTGAATTGTTTACGTTGCTTGGTCCGTCCGGGTCCGGCAAAAGCACAATTCTGCGTGCGATTGCCGGTCTCGTTTCTATCGACGGCGGGCAGATACTGATTGAGGGCGACGACGTTGGCGACGTGCCAACATACAAGCGCAACATCGGCATGGTGTTTCAGTCTCTGGCGCTGTTTCCCCATATGTCTGTCTTTGACAATATTGCCTTTCCGTTGCGCATGCGACGGGCGGGCCGCAAAGAGATCACCCGCCGGGTGGCCGAAGCGCTGGATATGGTGCAGCTGCCCAATATTGGCACGCGCAAAGCCCATGAGCTGTCCGGTGGTCAGCAGCAGCGGGTGGCGATTGCGCGGGCGCTGGTCTACAACCCCAGCCTTTTGCTGCTGGACGAGCCGTTTGGCGCGCTGGACAAACGCCTGCGCGAGGAAATGCAGCTGGAAATTGTCCGCCTGCACCGCGAGATTGACGTCACCATTATCAACGTGACCCATGACCAGGTTGAAGCGATGATCCTGAGCGACAGGATCGGGGTGATGAGCGATGGCAAGCTGGTGCAAGTGGCCCAGGGCGAAGATCTGTACCGGCGGCCGGTCAACCGGTTTGTCGCGGATTTCCTTGGCCGTTCCAACTGTATTGACGGCACTATACGCAAGGATGCTGCAGGGACGCAGGTGATCACGCCGGGCGGTGCCGTGTTTACCGTCGATGCGGGTTTTGCCCATATGGAGGGCAAAGCCACCTCCGCGATTGTGCGCGCGGAAGACATCACGCTTTGCGCCGCACGCCCCGATGATGCCGCGCTGACCGGGATTGCCGGCAAGGTGGATCTGCGTCTGTTTGAAGGTGAGGCTGTCTATTATGAGGTGAAGGTCGCCGGGCTGGACTCAGCGGTCCGCGTCGCCAGCAAGAGCGGTGAATTTGCCCCTGGCGCGGAGGTCTGGCTGTCCTGGGCTGTTGACCGTGTCTGGGTGGTCGGAGGCGAAACACATGCGTAACACTGACGTTGCTTTTGGCTGGCGGCTGATTGACGCGGTGATTGCCACCGGTCAGAAGCTGAGGCTGGAAAAACTGTCCAAGGCCAGCCCCTATATCATGGTGGCACCGGCGTTTCTGCTGGTCTCACTGCTGGCGGTGGGGATTTTCTATCTCGGCTGGCTTTCCATCCATTCCTTTGACACGTTCCTGTTTGAGCAGGGGCCGATTTCTACCGAACAGTACCGACGTCTGGTAGAGCCGCCGTCGGGCGAATTTTACCTGAACACGTTGACACGGACCCTTGTCATGTCGTTCCTGGTCACCGGGTTTTCCATGGTTCTGGGCGTTCCTGCAGCGTATTTCATCGTGCGCACTCCCAGCCGGCTGCTGCGTGTGCTGGTGTTGGTGATGATGCTGGTGCCCTTCCTGATGGGCGAGATTGTGCGCACATTTGCCTGGTTTATGATCCTGGCAAACCGCGGCGCGCTTGGCTGGTTCCTCGGGCTGTTTGGCGTTGAGGACGGTGGTATTCTGGGCACGCCATTTGGGGTGTTTGTCGGCATGTTACAGGTGTCTGTGCCGCTTGTTGCGCTGCTGGTGCTGCCGGCGATCCGGCGCATTGATCCCAATCTGGAACGGGCGGCCGCGACACTTGGGGCTTCGCCTGCGCGGATCTGGCGCCATGTTGTGTTGCCGCTGGCTTTGCCGGGCCTGGTCGCCTCTACCGTGGTGGTGCTGCTGCTCAACATCGCTGAATATGACATGCCGGCGATACTGGGCCTGGGAAGATTTCCATTTGTGGCCAATATCATCGGCAATATCTACACGCTGCAACAGAACCTGTACTTGGGCTCCGCCTTCAGCCTGGTGCTGCTGGTGATCTCCTCGCTGCTGATCATGGCGCCCTTTGCTCTGGTGCGGCTCTACTGGCGCTATTTCAAAGAGAGGACATCCTGATGGGTCCGGTTATTCGTCTGATCCTGGCCATTGTCATCGCACTGGTTGCGGTGCCGCTGACCATCGTCATCATTGCCTCTTTCAGTGGCGATGAGCGGCTGATCTTTCCTCCGGGCAGCTATTCTCTGAACCCGTATCGCGCGCTGCTGGGCAATGAGGCGGTGATTGAAGCGCTGGGGCGCAGCCTGATCATTGGCGTGCAGGTGGTGATCATGTCGCTGATTGTCGGGGTGCCGGCCGCCATCGCTCTGGTGCGCCACCAGTTCCGCTTCCGGATCAGCATTGGCATGTATCTGATCCTGGGCGTGGCGACACCGCTGATCGCGTCCGCCTTTGCCTTTCTGGTGCTTTTCACCAATGCAGGCGTACTGGGCGCGCTGTGGCCGATTTCGGTCGGTATCACCGTGGTCAACCTGCCGTTCCTGCTGTTCTCGATCGCTTCCTCTCTGGCGAGCCTGGATCCGCGGCTGGAAGAGGCGGCGGCAACGTTGGGGGCGGAACAGGTGCAGACTTTCCTGTTTGTCACTCTGCCGGGCATCATGCCGGGGATTCTGTCGGGCACCATCATGGTCTTTGTGCTGGGGATTTCAGAGTTTGTGATCTCGCTTTTGCTGTCTACGGTCAGCATTCAGACCCTGCCGATCGCGATGTATGCCAGCCTGCGGGGGCCGCCCCCGCCTGAAGTGGCGGCGGCCGCCGGTCTCTATGTGATCGCAGCGCTGGTGGTGGTGCTGATTCTGACCAGCCTGAAAAGCACCGAGCAGTTCTTTTACCGCTCTGACTGAACAAAAAACGCCAGCCCTGATCCGGGGCTGGCGTTTTTCTTTTGAGCGGGGGCTGCCGCATCCCTGCCCCGCCCCTACCGGGGCTGTCTGCAAATAAATTCAGCACGCTTTAAGCCTGATACGGACATGCGCGGTCAGGACCGCGCCTGAGCCTGGGGAGGTGCCGCGCGCCTTCCCGGGGGAAGGCGCGCGGCCTGGCGATGCCGGTCAAACAGATCGCGTTTCAGGTTACGCCCGACCTGCGGATGCTCAGGTATCCGGATTATTGACCGCCAGGTATTCTGCGGCGTCGATTTTAACGATCCCCTTCAGGCCAAGCGCAGTGCGGTCCGCTTCGCCCAATTGTGCAATCGCCCGTTTCACCGCCGCAAAGATCGCTGACGCATCATTGCCCCTGGCGGTGATCAGCGGCAGACCGGGCGTCGGCGCGGTCCATTCAAGAACGCGCAGGCTGGTGGCAAAGGGTTCATATTCCAACATCAGGCGCCATGTGACCGCATCAAGCGCGGCGATATCTGCGCGGCCGCCGGCGACGGCCATGGCGGAGTTCAGATGCTGTTCAGTATGGAGCCGGTTTTCAAACCACAGCCCTCTGGGGCGGAGATGCCAATAGGGCGCCGCATAGCCCGATTGCGAAAAGCTCTGATTGTAAGCAAACACGGCGTCGCGAAAATCCCCGGCCGATTGGCGGCTGTCCTGTGCCCGCACCACCAGGGCGCTGCGGTAATATCCCGGCGGGCAGTCTGAGATCCCGAAATCAGGCGTGCCGACAAGTTCGACCTTGTCGTGCAGCCAGGTGCGGTACGGCATGCCACAGGTCTGGCTCAGCACCAGCTCCGGATGTTGCCAGACAAAAAACTCTTCCGCCTCCTGCGACAATTGTTCAGGACTGTCGATGCCCGCCTGCCTCAGATTCTGGCGGATCAGCGCCCAATACCGGTTGTGTGCGCCCACCAGTTGCGGGCGTTGATACATCATCAGACTGGCGATCATCATTCAGGACTTTCCATTCTTCCGGGGCAACCCCTGGGGCCCGCTCCGGACGGGACCGGTGCAGAGACTTCATCCGCCACAGCCGGGGTCTTTTCGCAGTATTGTCGCGATTAAGACGGATCGCAACGCGGGTTAGGAAAAAACAAATTCGGCAATGAATGTGTGTCACCCGACACAACAGAGCTGCGGAGTTGGCCAATATAACATCCGGCCGGAAAGAGCTTATGCACCGGACATTGGCTGCGCCTGCGCTTGGGGAAGCGCAACGCGCCGTCCCGGGGGAAGGTCAGGCACAGCCCGGCGAGGCCGGCGAAAAAGACGGATATAGTTTCGATCCGTTTCCCGCTCAGGTGGGAGGGACGGCGCGTCTGTGCAACTTTGTTCCGACGCTGGTGAAAAGCGGAGTTATCCGCATGACCCGCGAAAAAATCCTGCAGACCCGCCCCATATGGCGGGTCCCAATCAAACAAAAACGGGGACGCTTTTGCGCCCCCGTTCACTCCGTCTGCCGGTGACTTACCGGCGCAGGTTTGCTGTTGATTTCGCTTAGTCCAGCGGCGCGTGCAGCCGGGTTTCGCTGGTGATGATGCCGCCGCGGTTGCCGATCTCAATCGAGCCGTAACGTTCTTTGAAACAGGGCGGCAGTTCCCGGTCGCCCTCAACCGACAGCCACAGGCGCAGCAGGTGACGCCGCTTTTCAGGCTCCGGCCAGTCTAGAAAGCCGGTGCGGTCATGCAGTTGCGAGTGGTTGTAGACGAATTGCATATCTCCGGGCTGCAGCTGCATGCCAAAGTTCAATTCCGGGTCATCCGCCAGCGCGTCAAACATATCCAGCGCCTCAATATGGGCCGGGGTGAGACGCATGGCACCGTCAAAGCGTTGGGCGCTGTCGATATACTGGCGCTGATAAAACACCGTCAGCTTGCCGTCGTGCCAGCTGAAGGGCGGGATTTCCATATAGGGTTTTTCGCCTTCAGGCACTTCGCCGCGCCGGTCGGTGGCAATCGGGTCAAACAGCTTTTCCAGCAGGTCGGGGCGTTCCGTCCGCATGCGGTTGTAGATCGACAGTGCCGAGACCAGCATTGATTTGCCGCCCTCTTTGGAATCGCGCAGGCACAGCAGACCGACCACGTCGGCGCTGTCAGTGTGGAAGGATTGGCGCTGTGACGTCTGGTAAATGCGGCTGTTTGGATCATTGGCATCTGAGCCGATGTCGCGCACATGGCCCAGAATATGGCCCTTGGCGTTCTGCGAGCGGGCGCTGCCCAGATGGGCGCCGATACCGCAGAAAATAGTGGCGGCGAATTCCTGGCTGTAGCCCACGGTGGGCAACCCACGAATAACCTCTAAGCCATTGCCATCGATTAACTTTTCTTTCAGCTGAGCCAGATGTTCGCCAAAATGGTTCAGCGGAAAATCAGCGGCAGAAATCTCGCCGATATCGCGCCCCAGTGACAGGTAATGGCGCGCGGCGGTTTCCAGTTCAGCCACATCCGCCGGGGACAGGTGCACCAACCACGCCCCTTCGTTTTGCACCATATCCGGGCCAAGCCAGACCGCCGGGCCGGTGAGTTCAGAAGGTCGATCCGCTGCTGTCGCCATGACTTTTCTCCGTGTGTCGCAATTGCTTTTATGATCTACAGGACATGTATCTCAAAAACTAATGACTGAAAATCATAATGCAGCCAGCTTTCAATCCCACACTTACCGCGCTGCGGGCGCTGCGGCGCGTCGGCGAGACCGGCAGTATCTCCGGCACCGCCGCCGACCTTGGCCTGACGCAATCCGCCATCAGCCGCTCGATTTCAAATCTTGAGCAAAGCGTTGGCCTGACCCTGGTTCAGCGCGGGGTGCGACCGCTGCGCCTTACTGAGGAAGGCCGGCTTGTCGCCGCCCATGCAGAGACGATTGACCGGACGCTGGACACGTTGCGGGACCGCCTGCTGGAGTTAAAGCAGCACAAGGCCGGCAGTCTGACCATCGGCTCATTTGGCGCCAGCGCCTCTGCCCGCATCCTGCCGGCGCGGCTGACGGCCTTTGCCGCGCTGTACCCGCAAATTTCAGTCTGTGTGCGGGAGGCGCCGGACGAGGACACACTGACGGATCTCACCCGGGGCAATATCGATATCGCGGTGCTGTCAGACCCGGGCGAGGCGTTTGACGTGATCCCGGCGGCACCGGACCGGTTGGTGGCGCTGGTGCCGGCGTCAGATCCCCTGGCCGGCGCGGGCGAGTTGAGCGCGGCAGAGCTGGCCGGCCGACCCTTTGTCATGCCGCTTGGCGGCAGTGAGCAGATGATATTGCAGTGGTTTTCCTCCCAGGCTGCCACACCAAAGATCAGCCACAGAATTCTGCAGACCCATTCGATTCTGGCCATTGTCGAAGCGGGGTTGGGCCTCTCGGTTGTCACCGGCCTCTCTTTGCCAACTGAGCTGGGCGTCGTCGCAGCTGTGCCCCTGAAAGCCGCGCCGGTCCGCGATATTGTCTTTGCCCGCAAACACAGTATTCCGGCGTCAAAAGCGGCCGCAACCTTCTGGGACTTCCTCAGCTGAACCGGCTTTTACACCCGCCCGGCACCTGGCCCGGGGCGCTACCGTGGCTTAAGCCAGATTTCAGGCGCTTAAACCGGCGATTCAGCATAGAGTTTGTTGTATTCTCCCGAAATATCGATATTTTAAACCCATGGACACTCACACACGACACTCTTCCGCCCCAGCCCCCGCCCAAGATGTTTCTGCAACTCAGAGGGCCTATCTGGAAATCCGGCGCATGATCGTGGTTGGCGATTTGCAACCTGGCAAGAAGCTCAAAATCGACGGGCTGCGCACGCTGCTGGAAATTGGCGCTTCGCCGATCCGGGAAGCGCTGAGCCTGCTGACATCAGATCAGCTGGTGGAACGCATTGATCAGCGTGGGTTTCGCACCGCCGCAGTGAGCCGGGAAAATTTCAATGACATTCTCAGCCTGCGCTGCACGCTGGAAGAAATGGCGCTGCGCCAGAGCATCGCCAATGCCAGTGAAGCCTGGGAAGATGAGCTGGTGCTGAGCCACCACCGGATGCTGCGTGAAACACGGGACCATATCGAAGGGTTTGAAGCGCGGCACAAAGCCTTCCACATGGCCCTGCTTTCGGCCTCCAGTTCACCGCTTCTGCTGAAGCTGTGCAGTCAGCTTTATGACCTGAACATCCGTTATCGCTATCTGGCCGGAAAATCGCTGAACTACACCAAACGGGATGTCTCCAGCGAACATGATAATATTTTAAGAGCGGCGCTTGAACGCAATGCCGACCAGGCCGCTGAATTGCTGCTCAGCCATTATCGCAAGACCGGCGCATTTCTGACCGGTCTTATTGCCACTTCCGAAGACACCCAGGGCTAAGACACAGGGTTAAGAACTGGGGATTAAAGCCGTGGCTGAGGCGCGGCCCGGAATGTCACAGCTGCGCCTCAGGTGATTGAGCTTATTCGCGGGCGAGGATGAAGTCGAAATCCACCCGGGAATAGTCGCCCTCTACCTTGCCGGACAGTTCAAACCCTTCGGGGAAACTGCCGGCGGGCTGTGGCACAAAATGCATCACCAGATCATCACGCACGCCAAAGACGGTGTCCTGATCGAGATAGGGGTCATCAGCCGCAAACACTTCGGTGACCAGGTTGCGGTGGCCTTCGGAAGACACAATAAAATGCAGGTGTGACGGACGCCAGGGGTGGCGGCCGGCGGCGTTCAGGATTTCCCCGACCGGACCGTCAGAAGGCACGGTATAGCTGACCGGGCGCACGGTGGTGAAGGCGTAGCGGCCATTTTCGTCCGCAGTCATCAGCCCGTGGAAGGAATAGATATCCTGATCCGGGTCCTGGCTGGAATACAGCCCGTTGGGCGCGGTCTGCCAGATGTCGATCGTCGCGCCGGGGATCGCATTGCCCTCTTTGTCGCGCACATGGCCTTCGACCAGGATGACCTCGTCGTCGAAATCCTTGCGCATGTCTCCGCCGATTGCCAGGGGCGGCGCGTCAGAGACGTGGAATGGCCCCAGCACGCTTGAACTGGTGACGTCGGGTTTGGAGTTCACCATATCGACCAGCGAAGACAGGCCCATCACATCCGAGAGCAGTACAAATTCGTTGCGCTCCGGCGTGGTGATCCTGCCGGCCCATTGCATGAGTTCCAGCGCTTTGCGCCATTCGTCATGAGTCAGGCTGACTTCGCGGGTGAAATCATGCAGATGGCGGGCCAGGCTGGTCAGAACCTCGCGCACCCGGGGATCGGTGTCTTCGCCGAGATAGCCGGTAAAGACGTCGGTGATATTTTCGGCTGTTACGTTACGCATGGGACAACTTTCAGTTCAGAATATACAGGCTCAGGGCGGGGAAGCGGATCAGCAGGATCAGCACGACCAGCATGATGCCGGCAAAGGGCAGCGCACCGAGGAAAACGTCTTTCAACGAAATCCGGTCATCATCCAGCGTCGCTTTGATGACAAAGCAGGAGATGCCCAGCGGCGGGGTCAGCAACCCGATTTCCGCGCCGACGACGGTGATGATGCCAAACCAGACCAATGACAGGCCCATGGGTTCAATCAGCGGCAGGAACAAAGGCACCACGATCAGGATAATAGAGGCGGTGTCCAGCAGCGTGCCCAGAAACAGCATCATAACCACATAGATCACCATGATCTGCACAAAGCTCGCGTTGCTGCCGGCCAGCATATCGCCCAGCTCATTGGGCACGCCGGCGAGGCCAAGCATGCGGCTGTAAATCGATGCAGCGGTGATCAGAAACAGGATGGTTGCAGTGATGTGGCCGGTTTCAATCAGCGCGTCCCAAAGCCCGCGCAGCGACATGGAGCGGCGTACAACCGCGATCATCAACCCGGTCAGGGCGCCGGCAGCTCCGGCTTCGACCGGGGTCAGCCAGCCGGTGTAGATCCCGCCCAGCACGATGGTGATCAGACCCAGTGTAGGCAGCATTTTGGAGGCGATTTCACGCCAGGGCATGAATTCATACTCGTCCGCCTTGCGGCCGCCGACAAAATTGGGAAACAGTCGCCCCATCACCCAGATCGAGCCAATATAGGCCACCGCCAGCAGCAGCCCCGGCACCACGCCGGCGAGGAACATATCCCCCACCGATTGTTCGGCGACAAAGGAATAGATGATCAGCATGGCGGAAGGCGGGATAATCATGCCCAGCACGGACGAACCCGCCACCACCCCGACGGCAAAGCGCGGGTTGTAGTCGTTCAGCATCATCTGCGGCACTGAGACTTTGGCGAAGACCGAGGCCGAGGCGATGGAAGAGCCGGTGACCGCAGCAAAAGCCGCATTGGCCCCGACGGTGGCCATGCCGATGCCGCCTTTGACGCGGCGGAATCCGGAGCTCATCACCTCATAGATATCAGAGCCCAGGCCGGCCTTTGAGACCACCAGCCCCATAAAGGTGAACAGCGGCACGGTGGCAAAGGTGTATTCCATCGCGCTGTCACCAGCGGCGATTTTCAGCAGGTTCATCGCCAGGTCGAAATTGTCCCGCATCAGCCAGATAGCGACAAAGGACACCGCCGTCAGAGCGATGGGGATATAGACCCCGAGGTAGATCAGGACAATGATGGCGCCGACCGAGGCCACACCGATTTCAATAGGCGTCATTTGGCGGCCTTTTCATTGCGTGCCGCGTGGTTGCCGTTATCAGCGCCACGTGTTGCCACGACTTTCAGAATGAAGATGAGAGTGCACAGCGCAGCGCTGGCAAAGATGGTCAGTTTGAGCGGCCACCAGGGCGCGACAAACACACCGGGAATGCCGAAATAATCCTGGGTCTGCCACATGTCAGTGAACTCGGGCCAGATGGCGATCGCAATCAGCGACATGATTATGGCGGAGAGCAAATCGATGGCGCGGCGCAGCACCTGGGACACACGCGGAAAACGCGTGTCGAGCAGCAGAAGAAATCCGTCGGACCGGGTCAGCCGGTTCACCCGCACCACGTCCGGCAGTTGCAGGAACACGATCAGTACCATGGAGAACTGAACCACTTCGACGGCACCGCGGAACGGCATATTAAAGATGCCCCGTGCGAAGACATCATAGTTGACCACCGCGACCAGGATCAGAACAACAAGTGTTCCGGTCACATTGGCCACGGTGGCCATCGCATTTGAAACTCTGGTCACGCCCTGGATGGCATTTTGAAGTTTAGTAAGCAAGAAAGTCCCTCCCAGGGCGTGGTTTCAGTTATTTAAGACCGGCGGACCAGTCACGAAGCCCGGTGTATCCGGCAGCTTCCAGTTTCGCGAGATAGGCGTTCAGCATCTCTGAACCCGGCTCGCCTTTTGCTTCCAGATCGGCAGCCCATTCCGCAGCGATATCGGGGATCGCATTGGCCCAGGCGGCGCGGTCCGCATCAGAAAGCGCAACGATTGTGCCGCCGGCGGCGACATAGGCGTCACGGCTGGCTTGTGCGCGGTCCATGGCGATGCCTGCGAGACGGTCGCGGTACTCGACAGCAACCTCCTGAAGCGCTGTTTTCACCTCATCCGGCAGGCTGTCCCAGTAGTCCTGGTTCACAGTGACGGTTTTGGAATTCACCGCGCCGAGATCGGCACGCAGCATATAAGGCGCAACTTCGGCGATCTTGAAGGTTTTGGCCGCCTCAGACCACAGCATGGCGTCATCCACCAGGCCGGTCTGCAGCATGTTGTAGAAATCGGTCAGACCACCGCGCACACCGGCAGCACCTTTGATACCTTCGAGATAGCGCAGGTTCATGCCGGCGCCGGCAACTTTGTCGCCCTCAATATCCGCCAGTGAGGAAACCGGATCTTTGCTGAAGACCTGATAGGTATCAAGCACCACACCGGTGGCCAGATAGACCTGGTTCTGTTTGGCGAACTCGTTCTGAACCGCCGGGAATTCTTTGGCGATTTCATCCACGGCTTTGGCCACCGCACGGGCATCGGCCGCGACAAAAGGAGTCACCGCAGAAATGGCCTGGCTTGGAAGTTTGGAAGAGTGGAAGATGGTGGTGACGATACCGATATCGCCCAGCCCCAGTTTCACGCCTTCCAGCACGCCTTTGGGTTTGACGATGGTGCCGCCATAGCTTTCTTGCCAGTCCATCTGGTAATTGCCGGTTTCGGCAAGGCGCTTGTCCACTTCAGGAATGAAAAAATTGCTGAATTCCTGAACCCAGAGGGCGCGCGCCGGATAACCGTCGATCACCACAGCTTTGATGGTTTCCTGCGCGTAGGCCGGGATCACGGTCAGCCCGGAAAGAGCGACACCCAGTGCCGCAGCTTTTGTCCAATGTTTCATATAGTCCTCCCTGATTTAGTGGGCGAAATTGCCCCGAAATTGGCCCCCATTTTCAGATTCCTTGCTGGAGTCTGTTCCCGGGTGGCCACCTGTTTTGATCGTTACGCTCTCACTTACTTCTGTCCGCCGGCCTCTGGCTATGAGACGCCGGCGGTGTGTTTAGTCCTTGCCGTCGCGTTCACAAAAAACTGCAGACCCGCTCAAACGGGAACCGCGGCAATTTCTGAAACAGCGCGGATTCATCCGCATAACCAAGATTGCAGAGGAAGTTGGATTTCCAGCCGTTCTCCGTAAAGAACTCTTCATCCACAATCGCGTTGGAAAAGCCTGACATGGCGCCGACATCGAGTCCCAGCGCCCGGGCGGCAATCATAAAATAGCCGCCCTGCAAGGTGGAATTGCGAAACGCGGTATCTTCAGCATGTTCCGGTTTGCCCTCAAAATGTGGCCGGCGGTCTTCATGGGGAAACAGGAACGGCAGCTCGGTCCAGAACATCGGGTCATAAGCGATGATCGCGGTGACCGGTGCGTCCATCATCTTGTCGATATTCTTGGCTTTCAGCGATTTCGCCAGCCGTTCTTTGCCTTCCACACTGGAGACAAAGATATAGCGCGCCGGGCAGGTGTTCATGCTGGTGGGACCCGACGCGGTGATGTCGTAAAGCCGGCGCAGGAGCTCTTCAGAAACATGGCGGTCGCTCCAGGCATAATGCGAGCGGGCTTCCCCCAGAATCAGATCAATGGAATCGTCGTCCAACGTGGTTTTGCGGGCACGCAGGTCGCGCACCACCTGCTGGGCGTGATTGCGTGCCTTATCCAGTTCTGCCCCCTGCAATGCCATTACGCTGCTCCTGATTTTGCTGCCATGTTGGCCTCGTCCACGATCGGGCTGGCACAGATGCCAATGCCTTCAATCTCGACTTCAACTGTTTCGCCGGGGCGCAGCCAGCGTGGCGGCTTTTTGGCATGGCCCACACCGGGAGGTGTGCCCATCGCGATCATGTCGCCCGGCTCCAGGGTAGTATACTCTGAAATGGTTTCAATCGCTGCAGTAACCGGCCACATCATGTCGGCAGTATTGGAGCTTTGCAGGATTTCAGTGCCGACGCGGCTTTCGATTTTAAGACCGGAGGCGCCCGCAGGCAGCTCATCAGGGGTCACGACAACAGGGCCAACCGCGCCGGTATTGTCGAAGTTTTTGCCCGGCGTCCACTGATGGGTCTTGCGCTGGTAATCGCGCACAGAGCCGTCATTAAACACGGTGTAGCCAAAGACATGGTCCAGCGCGTCGGCCTGAGAAATGTGGCGGCCGCCCTTGCCGATGATCACCATCAGTTCGACCTCATAGTCGAGGCGTTCGGAACAGGTCGGGCGCACCATCGGCTGACCAGCGGCCATCATCGAATTCTGCGAACGCATGAACAGCGCCGGATAGTCGGGGATCTCGTAGCCGCCCTCTTTGACGTGGTCGATATAGTTCAGACCGAGGCAGACGATTTTGCCTGGCCGGGCGATGGGCAGCGCCGGGGTGATCTCGGCCAGCGCCACAGTGGTACCGGTCATGCCAGTCTGGGTGACCTCTTCCATCAAAGTCGGTGAATTGATCAGCGCCATAAGATCAGAGCCAACGCCTGCGTGGTCAGAACTCAGGTTTCGTGCCCGGTCGCCTTCTACAAGAAAAACGGCCTCAGATGTGCCAGTACGGCCTACAATAAGTCTCATTCGGGGTCCTCGGATATGTTTTTACTATTTTTGACGATTATTTCTGCTATTGTCAAATAATATCGATTTTTTTATTACAACGTCAAACGGAGGCCACTATGCCATCATGGGAAGACTATAAGGTTCAGGCAAAAACTCGCGGCGCGCTGGCGCTGGAACTTTTTGTTGTCGAAACCACGCCGGTGGGCTCGCTGGGCACTGTGCAAGAGAATCTGCCGGCACATCTGCAGTATCAGCGCGACCTCGAATCGGCCGGCAAACTGGCATTCGCCGGACCGCTGTCGGATCTGAGCGGCAATGAAATGCAGGGCTGCGGCATGATTATCTACCGCGCCGATACGATAGAAGAAGCGCGTCAGCTTGCCTCGGATGACCCGATGCACCTCTCCGGCGCCCGCAGCCACACGTTGCGGCGCTGGTTGATCAATGAAGGCTCGCTGTCGCTGAACGTCGGGCTTTCAACCCAATCTGTGACCCTTTCCTGACCCCGGTATCCTTATGCAACACAGCAGTTTCCTCGGCGACATTCTGACAACTTTGTTTGAGCGTCGCCGTTCAACCACCAAATCCGATGACCGGCGCGCCATTTCTGAGATGTGCGACGCGCTCCTGTCCGCCGAGGGAGAAATCTCCGGCCTGAAACTGGCGGCCGCGATCCTGGCCCGCTACCGCCAGCTGGAGCAAGACGAAAAGCTGGAATTTTTCTGCTATCTCAACGATGCGCTGGAATTTGAACCGCAGACGATCGTCGATCTGGCGCTGGTGTATCAGAAGGACGGCTCGCCTGCCGCGTTCAGCGCGTTGAGCAAAGCGTCTGAACCCCGGCGCCAGGAATTGCTGCGCCGGCTCAACCAGCCGCCAGGTGCAACAGCCGAGCTGGTGGCGATGCGCAAGGACCTGATTGACCTGCTGCCCGGCAATGAAGATCTGAAACGCACCGATCTGGATTTTGTGCATTTGCTGCGCAGCTGGTTCAACCGCGGCTTTCTGGTGCTGCGCCAGATCAGCTGGGATACATCCGCCACCATCCTGGAGAAAATCGTCGCCTATGAGGCAGTGCATGCGATTGACGACTGGGAAGATCTGCGCCGCCGGCTTTATCCGCCCGACCGGCGCTGTTTCGCCTTTTTCCACCCCACCATGCCGGATGAACCGCTGATCTTTGTGGAGGTCGCGCTGACCGGCACAATTCCCGGCTCGATCGGCGATCTGTTGACCGACGAGCGGACACATCTGGCCGCTGAAGACACCACAACGGCGGTGTTCTACTCCATATCCAACTGCCAGCGCGGGCTGCACGGGGTGTCATTTGGCAATCTTCTGATCAAACAGGTGGTCTCGGAGCTGAAACAACAGCTGCCGCAGCTGGACAATTTTGTCACCCT
This sequence comes from Candidatus Halocynthiibacter alkanivorans, assembly GCF_003333265.1. Classification (GTDB taxonomy): domain Bacteria; phylum Pseudomonadota; class Alphaproteobacteria; order Rhodobacterales; family Rhodobacteraceae; genus Halocyntiibacter_A; species Halocyntiibacter_A alkanivorans. The sequence continues at coordinate 11,675 of NZ_QOLB01000089.1, read as the reverse complement.
GTCGCCGATTCCGGGTTTCAGCCGATGGCTGGGCACACTTGGTGACAATGCGCGTGCCACAGCAATTCTGGCAGGCGAGGCCAGCCCGGCTGAGCTTGAGGAAATGGCGGCGTTCTATTTGCTGCAGGCAAAACGCGCCGACGGGCTTCCGGTGGACCCGGTGGCGCGGTTCCACCTCGGCAATGGCGCGGTCGTTCACAATCTTCACGCCGGTGGCGACACCACGCCAAAAGGGCTCAAACAGTCCGGTGGTGTGATGGTCAACTACCTGTATGACCAGTCTCTGACCGAGCGGAACCACGAAAACTTTGTGACCGACAAACAGGTCGCTGCCAGCAAAGCGGTCAAAAACATGGCCCTGTCTGACAAAAACTCTGCAACTGGAGATCTGACGAAATGAGCAACCCGCTATATGACGCCCTCTTTGAACCCCATAAAAATAATGAGGCGTGTTTCCTGATCACGGATGAAGGCGAGCAGCTCAGCTTTCGCCAGTTTGTCGGCATGGCCGCGCAGATCGCCCATGTTCTGCGCAATGCCGGGGTAAAGCCCGGCGACCGCATTGCGGTGCAGGCTCCCAAACGGGTGGAGACCCTGGCACTTTATGCGGCCTCGGTGCAGACCGGGGCGGTCTATCTGCCGCTCAACACCGGCTATACACTCAGTGAGCTGAGCTATTTCATCTCGGACGCCGCACCGGCACTGGTGATTTGCCAGGACAAGGCCGAAGAGGGACTGTCTCCTGTTGCAAGCGCCGCCGGGGCCGCCCTGCTGACGCTGAACGCCGACGGCACAGGCTCACTGACGGCGCAAAGCAAGGACCAGCCCACCGAATTTGCAACCGCATACCGGGCGCCGGATGATCTGGCGGCATTGCTCTACACCTCCGGCACCACCGGGCGGTCCAAAGGCGCGATGCTGAGCCACGAAAACCTGCTGTCCAACGCCACTGCGCTGGCCGGTCTCTGGCAGATCAGCAGCAGTGACACATTGATCCACGCCCTGCCCATCTTTCACACCCACGGGTTGTTTGTTGCGGTCAACACCTCGCTGATCGCTGGCGCCTGCATGCGCTTTATGAGCAGATTTGACATCGATCAGGTCATCGAGGCCCTGCCCGGGGCGACCACCATGATGGGGGTACCGACCTTTTACACCCGGCTGCTTGCAGATGCCCGGTTCAGCCGCGACATCACCGGATCCATGCGCCTGTTTGTCTCAGGCAGTGCACCGCTGCTGGCGGAAACCCATGAAGCCTTTGAAGAGCGCACCGGCCACCGCATTCTGGAACGCTACGGCATGACCGAAACCAATATGAACACCTCCAACCCGTATGAAGGGGAACGCAAACCCGGCTCTGTCGGATTTCCACTGGCAGGGACTGAGGTGAAGATTGTCGACAGTAACACCGGTGAAGAGATGGAACCTGGCGGGGTGGGCATGATCGAAGTCCGGGGCCCCAACGTGTTCAGCGGCTATTGGAACATGCCGGAAAAAACCGCGGAAGAGCTGCGGGTTTCGGGCTTTTTCATCACCGGTGACCTGGGTCAGATTGACGCCGAGGGTTATCTGTCCATTGTCGGGCGCGAAAAAGATCTGATCATTACCGGCGGTTACAATGTCTATCCGATCGAAGTGGAAGACGAGATCAACCAGGTGAGTGGCGTGGTGGAATCGGCAGTGTTTGGCGTGCCACATGGCGATTTTGGCGAGGCGGTCATCGCGGCGGTGGTCACCGCGCCGGGCGCGACGCTGGACACCGCAGAGCTGTCTCAGATCGTCTCGGAACGACTGGCCCGGTACAAACACCCGAAACGCTATGTATTTGTGGCTGAACTGCCGCGCAATACCATGGGCAAAGTGCAGAAAAATCTGCTGCGCGAGACCTGGGCCAATCTGCTGTCAGAACCGGTGTGAACCGGCGGGTCCGGGCGCAGGGCTGCGGGCTGAGGGCTGCGGGCTGAGGGCTGAGGGCAAAGCTGCGGCAGCCCCGGTCTGCGGCTCTCGTTGATCTCCACCGCGCGCGATCCCGGATGCCACAGCTGAGTGACGGCGCGGGTGTCCGGCCTGAAGCCAGGTCAGCGTAAGTGCGGGCCGGGGTGCCCGGCCTTAGGGCGGGTGTGTCCGGTCTGGCTGCAGGCGTGCGTGTCCGGCCTGAGTGCGGGCGGGCGCACGTCCAAACCCGGGTGCCCGGCCTGGGTCGTTGCGCCGCAGGACAACTCAACTCCGTGCGACAGCACAGGGCACGGGTCAGTGCAGAGCACCGGTTCAGCGCGGGGCGTAAGCCACGCTGGCCCCCTGCGCCACGACGGCCGCCCCGCCACCGCCGTCCCGTTTTTTTTTGCGGGGCGGCCACGTTCTGCAGGCGCACTCAGATGTGCGCACGCTCACGCCGGCTCAGGAATAAGCCAGCGTCAGCTGTTCTGTTTGATGTAGCGGGTGAAAGCAGCCAGGGTTTCGTCGCTGACATGGTGCTCGATACCTTCGGCGTCATGCTCGGCCACCTCCGGGCTAATGCCCAGCGTGGTCAGAAAAGCCACCACGGTGCGGTGGCGTTTTTCACAGTCCACTGCCAGCACCTGCCCCTCTGCAGTGAGAAACACCGAGCGATAGGGTTCATGGGTGACCAGCCCGTCGCGTTTGAGCCGCGCGAGGTTTTTGGTCACCGTTGGCTGCGACACGCCAAGCCGGCGGGCGATATCAACCGGACGCGCTTCGCCGCTTTGCGCGATCAGTTCTGCAATCAGTTCCACATAATCTTCCGCCATTTCGCTCTGATGCGCCTGACGCACGGACTGAAACCCGTCTGTCTGCGGAAGCCGGGTATTGCGGTTATTCTCGGGTCTCACACTGTCCACCACTATCTCCGGCCAGGTATTTTCGGGAAATCCCACTTTTAAACTATAGGCGGCGCTTGACAAGAGCTTAGCCGATGCGTCACAAGTTAGCCGAAGCTAAGTTTGCCCTGCCCCTATGGAATCATACCCCATGCGCCGTCTGTCACTTGCCCTTCTGCTCTGCGCCGCCCCGGTGGCCGCAACCGCCACCCCCGCCAAGGAAGCCCCCTGGTTGCCCGAAGCCGCCGCGCTGCGGCTGACCCAGTTCATGGGCAATCTGATCCCAATGCCCTGGGACGATCTGGCCGCCGCCTGGCAGGCGCCGGTCGCCGCGGCTGCCACGCCCGAAGCAGCGCTGAGCCGCCTTGCTGAAAGCGACGCCAGGGCGATCCGCGAGGCGCTTGCCGCCCGGGACCGCCAGGCACTGTTTGCCGCCACCACCCGCGCCATCGCCCGCGACATTCTGCTTGAGCTCGACAACGCCTCCGCTGCGCTGCTGGCCGAAGGTGCCAAACCTGATCTGCTGGAAGCCCAGGCGCTGTACCGCGCCTTTGAAGACGGCATCAAAGCCGCCGACCCCGCCGCCGCACGCACGCTGGGCCTTGCCTGGCTTGAGCTGATGAACAGCACCGGGTCTGCCGGCGTTCTAGGCGCCGGTCAGGTTGCGGTGGATGAAGCCCAGTTCAACGCTGCCCGCGAGGTCATCGTCGCCTATATCCGCGAAAACTACGACCCCGAAGCCTTTGCGCCACGTGACAGGCTGAGCCCGGTGCCCGAGTCGGTCTACCTGACCGGTGCGGACGTCACCGTGCCCACCACCGTGCCGCCGGGCAGCAATTTCCTTGAACAGCAGCCGATGCCGCGCCTGGTGTTGCAGTTTGAAGAAGCCGGTGGTGATGAGGCCGACCTGCCGCTGGTGGCTTTTGGGGATATGCTGTTTGACAGCCCGGAAATATTTAGTGGTCCGGCGCGTGACCTCGGCATAACCTGCAGCGCCTGCCACAACCGCAGCGATGTGAACCGCGACTTTTTCATTCCCGGCATCACCACCCATGCTGGTGGCCTTGATGTGGACAGTTCGTTCTTCAACCCGATGTTTGACGACCGCAAAATGGACCCGGTTGATATCCCAAGCCTGCGCGGCATCCGCTTTACCGGCCCCTATGGCCGTGACGGGCGCGAAGCCAGCCTGCGCGACTTTACCCGCAACGTCATCGTCAAAGAGTTTGCCGGCGCAGAGCCGACACCCTTTATCCTGGATGCGCTGATTGCCTATATGCGCGAATTTGACTTCCTGCCGAATTCAAAACTGAACCGCGACGGCAGCCTGAGCGACCTGGCGTCCGACGCAGCAGTGCGCGGTGAAGTGCTGTTCAACCAGTCATTTGCCGGGCTCGACGGTCAGTCCTGCGCCACCTGCCACACGCCGAGCAACAAGTTCCGCGATGGTAAAGTCTATGACATCGGCAGCGCCAACCCGCCATTCCCGGGCGGCACAGCGACGCTGTTTGAAACCCCGACCCTGCTGAACGTCAACTATACTGCCCCCTATTTCAATGACGGGGCGCTGCCGACACTGGCCAGCGTGGTGGATTGGTTTGACGACACCAAATCGCTCGGCCTGAATGCAGAGCAGCGCTCTGACCTGACCGCTTATGTGATGGCGGTTGGCTACGGCGATGACCCCTGGCAGGAGTTTGACGACAGGAACACGCCGTTCCGTCTGAACTATGAAGAGCTGACCACATTTGCCACCACCATGGACACGTTCCTGCCGATGAAAGACCAGTTCAACATTGCGCTGCTGGTGGACACGGTGGCACCGGATCTGGCGGCGGATGCCAGCCTGATGTCCAACCAGTCGGCCAAACCGGATGTGTACCAGCTTGCGGGTCTGCTGCGCGCCGCCGGTGATGCCGCTGCCCTTGGCGACTGGGCCGCTGCAAACGACAATTGGCAGGCGTTCAAGACCCTGCAATCTGAAATCGACGCGAGGATGTACTGATGCTGTCACGCCGCTTGTTTCTCTCTCTGGCCACGGCCGCCAGCCTGGCCCTCACCCCGCTCGCAGCTGCAGCAGGTAAAAATACCCTGACGCTGGCGTTCATCCCGCAGGAAAACCCGGAAAAGCTGCTCGGTGACATTGAGCAGATCACCGGCTGGCTCAGTGAACAGCTGCAGGTGCCGGTCAAAGGGTTTGTCACCTTTGACCACGCCGCCGCGGTTGAGGCGCTGCGCAACGGCGATGCTGACATTTCCTTCATGGGAGCGCTGCCTTACGTGCTGGCCGAAGCGGAAATCGGCGCCGAGGCGCTGGTATCTGAGGTCTACCGTGGCAAAGCAAGTTATGCCGGCCGCATCTTTGTGCGCAAAGACAGCGGCATCAAAACGCTCGCTGATCTGCGCGACCGCGACATCGCATTTGCCGATCCGATTTCGGAGTCAGGTTATCTCTACCCGCTGAACTTGTTTGTAGAAGAAGGGCTGGTGACTTCGGCCAGTGACGCGGATGAGTTCTTTGGCCGCAGCTTTTTTGCCGGTGGTTATCAGCAATCGATGCAGGCAATGGCATCTGGTCTTGTAGATGCCGCCGGCTCCAGCCAATATGCCGATCTGTTGCTAAGCCCTCAGCAGCAATCAGAAATCACCTGGATTGCGGAATCGGAACAGATCCCCAGCCATGTGGTGCTGGCGCGCAAAGGGCTGAGCGACAATATGAAAACACGTTTTACTGAGGTTCTGATGTCGCTGAACAGTCCGGAAAACAAGTCGCTGCTGGCCTATCTCTATGGTCCCGACGGCTATGTGATTGCCGACAATGCCGCCTATGACGGTGTGCGCGCGACTGCCAGGGAATACGGCCTGCTGAATTGACCACAGCCCGAACGCCTGCACTGCACCTGAACAAGGTCAGCTATCGCCATCCCGGCGACACCGCATCTGCACTGGATGCGGTGTCGCTGTCTGTGGCCCCTGGCGAAGTTGTGGCGGTGCTTGGCCCGTCTGGTGCGGGTAAATCCACCCTGCTGGCGCTGCTTGACGGGCAGTTGCCGGGCTGGGCGGGTGCGGCGTCTGTGCTGGGCCATGCGCTGCAGCCGGAGCGCGCCCTGCCCCGTCATCTGCGCCCGGACACCGGTTTCATATTTCAGGATCTCGGGCTGGTGGACCGCGCGAGCGCGCGCCAGAACGTGTTGAACGGACGGTTGGGCCGCACCCCGGCAGCGGCCTCGCTGTTCGGGCGTTTTACCCTGGACGACCACCAGGCCACCGACCAGGCGCTGCAGGATTGCGGCATCGCGGATCTGGCTGGACGGCGCGCTGATCAGTTGTCAGGTGGCCAGCGTCAGCGGGTCGCCATTGCCCGTTGCCTGGCGCAACAGCCAAAGCTGATTCTGGCCGATGAGCCGGTCAGCAGTCTTGACCCCACCCGTGCCGACAGCCTGATGCGGCTGATCACCAGTCTTGCGCGCGACCGTGGCGCCAGCGTGGTGTTCAGCTCGCACCAACCCGACATTGCCCGCCGTTTTGCCGACCGCATTGTCGGGCTGCGTGCCGGGTGCATTGCGTTTGATACCAGCGCGGCCGGTCTGAATGAGGCGCAGATCGCCGGGCTCTATGCCGAAGCTGCCGTTGCACCCGCAGCCCAGCCGCTGCCCGACACAGGAGTCGCCTGATGCGCAGTCTCTGGCCCGCCATTCTGATCGCTGCCGCTGTGCTCTGGGCCGGAGCCAGCGCCGATATCGATCTGTCGAAACTGGCCGCGTCCGGGCCACGCATGGCGGATTTCCTGTCACGTATGTTTCCGCCGGACCTGAGCATCATGCGGGAAATGGGGCGTGGTCTCGCTGAGACGCTGCGCATCGCCATTCTCGGCACGCTCGGCTCGGTGATCCTGTCGGTGCCGCTGGGCATTATGGCCGCCGAAACGATATCGCCGGCCTGGGTTTTCCGTCCCACGCGCGCCGCGCTGGCGCTGATCCGCGCCATCCCGCTTATTCTGGTGGCGATGCTGATGGTGGGCGCAGTTGGCCTTGGACCGCTGCCCGGCATTCTGGCGATCACCTTCCACGCCACCGGCATGCTGGCCAAGTTTTACGCCGAGGCGATCGACGGGGTTGCCCCTGGCCCGGTGCTTGCGCTGGACAGTATTGGCGCCACCCGGCTGCAACGGCTGCGCTTTGGCATCTGGCCGCAAATGGCGCCGGTGATCCTGCGCGACACCGTGTTCCGATTTGAGCTGAACCTGCGGGAAAGCCTTATTCTGGGCATCGTGGGTGCCGGCGGTATCGGGTTGTCGGTACAGACCTATGTGCGCTCGTTCCAGTATGACAAAGCCGCCACCGTCACCATCGCCATTGCGGCGCTGGTGGTGCTTATTGAACTGCTGAACAACCTGCTGCGCAAGCGGTTTTCCTGATCCGCGCGCTGGACGCTACTGCTTTGGAGTGAAGGGGTTTTCCGGCTGTTCGCCAGTACCAAACCGGTCGGTCAGCGGCGTCAGAAACTCTTCATAGCGACGCCACTTCTCAGAACTGCCCTGATACATCGGCTGCCGGACCTGAGCGGTTGAAACGGTTTTCACCGCCCGGCGTGAGCGGTGGAACTGCAGGCACTGCTCTTCCCAGGTCAGGCCGACCCAGTCCACAAGTTCCCGGCTTTGTTGCTCCTGATTGCGGGTCAGTTCTTCGTAGCTTTGATGGCGGATCCGGCCCGGGAACACCTGTTCCCAATGTGCCATCCACTCCAGATACAGGTCGTAATAGGCCACCAGGTCATTCAGATCCTGGGCATAGGTATGTTTTTCCACTGAGAATGAACTCTTGAAAATGGACCAGCACACGGCCCGCGGGTCCCGCTGCATATGAATAATTTTCGCCTCAGGAAAAGCTGAAAGTATATGGCCAACCCAGCGAAAATTATGCGGCATCTTATCGGTCACCAACGGCTCCCGCGTATCAAATTTATTGAGCCCCGCCAGGTAGCTGCCCCTCAGAACCTGCGCCCGACCGGCGTCAAACAGGCGATTGTCCAGACCGGTTTTCTCGACCGCTTTCCCCATAAACGCCAATTCACCGCCGCCAAAAATCTGCGAATGGCAACTCAGGATTTGTTCCACCAGGCTGGTACCCGACCGTGGCATTCCCAGAATAAACACCGGTGTTTTTTCATCAGGGATTGACACATAGGGCAATGCGGGCGCCGCGGACCCGGGGGCTGACGCGGCCAGAGAAAAGCTTTGTGGGAAACCGCCACGGACGATGTCAAAAATCGTCCGTTCAAACGCATAATCAAAATGCTGAGTTTCTTTGTGGACCCGGTTCCTTTGAGCAAAAAAGTCAAAGGCTTCTGCGTAATGTCCCTGTTTCTCAGTTATGCGCCCTAAAGCAGAACACAATTTTGCCCGGTCCTTATTGCTCAACGAGGGCTGCAGCAACAAAGAACGCATTTTGCCCACCTGTGGGTCTTCGGGCTGAAAATCTTTCAGGTTGCTCAGCCCGCCATAAGCGCTTGCCAGGTTGGGTTTAAGTTCGCAGGCTTGTTCAAAGGCTGCAATCGCCTGTTCCGTGCGGCCAAGGCTGGTCAGGACGAATCCGAGCAGCACCCACACGTCCGCATCACCGGGTAAAAGTTCCAGCGAGCGGTTCAGGCTTTCAGCAGCTTTTTCCGCCTGCGCGAGATCACGATACACCGTGCCAATATTCTTGTGCAACTCGCCGTCATCCGGGGTGATCGCCAATGCTTTACGGAAAGCTTCTGCCGCGTCTTCAAGCCGCGACAGCCCGACGAGGGATGCCCCGGTCAGATTATACAGAATCGCGACGGGAAAATGTTCAACAAGCCGGCTTGCCTGTTCAACGACGACGTCAAACCGGCCCTTCTGGTACAGGCCTGTCAGCCCTTTGACCAGGTCCTGCAGCACAGTGTCCTGACTGTCAGCCGCTGCGCCGGCATCCGTTTGTTGTGTCCGTTTTAAATCCGCAAGTCCCTGTTGCGCCCGTTTGTTTGCCGGAAAATCATCCAGTATCGAACGGTAGAGCTGACCGGCCTGCTCCGGTGCGCCCGAACGGGCCAGGCGTTTCGCATTTGACAGGGTCTGGGCAACGGACAAGGCTTCGCCTCCGGGATAAGTTTCGCTGGCCTCCTGACTAGCACCACCCCCCTGGAAACTGGTTAACAAAACTGTTTGCCCGGTTCTTATAAAACGCGGCGCAAAAAATCCCGTGTGCGGTTTTTTTCCGGGGCGCCGAAGATCTGTTCTGCGGGGCCTTCTTCCAGGATCACACCCTTGTCGAGGAAACAGACCTTGTCGGCCACTTCACGGGCGAATTTCATCTCATGGGTGGCGAGGATCATCGTCATGCCCTGCTGGCGCAGCTGGCGCAAGACATCCAGCACCTCGCCCACCAGCTCCGGGTCCAGCGCCGAAGTGATTTCGTCCAGCAACATGATCTCCGGCTCCATCGCCAACGCCCGCACGATGGCGACACGCTGCTGTTGCCCGCCCGAGAGCTGATCGGGATAGCTCTGCATCCGGTCGGCAAGGCCAAAGCGTTCAAATAGGGTTTCGACCCGCGGCCGCAACTCTGCGCGGCTGAGGCCGTGCACCCGGCGCGGCGCCAGCATCACGTTTTCAACCGCCGTCATATGCGGGAACAGGTTGAAGCTCTGAAACACGATACCAATGCGCTGACGTACCGGTTGCGGGTCCAGTCCGGGTTTGGAGATGTCAGCGCCATCGAGCAGGATCATGCCCTCATCGATGTCCTCGAGCAGGTTAATACAGCGCAACAGCGTTGATTTTCCGGATCCGGACGCGCCGATCAGACAGATGGTCTCGCCTTCATTCACTGTCAGATCAATGCCATGGCACACTTTTTGCGCCCCAAAGCTTTTGTGCACATTCTTCAGGCGCAGCTTTTCGTTCACTACATTCAGCTCCGCTGTTTTTGTTGTCTGGCCAACATCCGGTCGGCAAACCGCGTTGCCGGGATGGTCACCACCAGGAAGATCACCGCCGCCGCCACATAGGGGGTGAAATTGGCATAAAGAGATTTATACACGCCGGCCTGGCGCAGGATTTCCACCGGGCCGATGAACGACAGCAGCGCCACGTCTTTTTGCAGCGCGATCAGCATGTTCATATTGGCCGGCGCCACCCGGCGCACCGCCTGAGGCAGCACCACATCGCGCATCACATGCCAGTCGGACAGGCCCAGCGAGGCCGCAGCAGAACGCTGCGACGCGTGTACAGAGTCGATGCCGGAGCGGAAAATTTCGGCCACATAAGCCGAATAGGTCAGGATCAACGCCAGAGAGCCCCAGATATAAGGGCTGTTCCAGGGCCGTGGCAGTCCCAGCCCGGGCACCCCAAAACCGATCAGATAGACGATGAGGATCACCGGCACGCCGCGAAACACATCGGTATAAAGCGCGCCAAACAGCCGCAACGGATAGAGCGCCGGCGCACGCGCATCCCGGCACAGAGCGATGGCCAGCCCCCAGAGCGCGATCAGCGGCGCGCACCACAGGAAGATGGCCACATCCAGCACAAAGGCGCGCAACAGAACCGGGAAGGATTTGGCGAAAATCTCCGCGTTGAAAAAGCTCTTTTGCACCGCCGCCCAGCCCGGGCTCAGCGGGATCAGCAACAGCAGCAATGAAATCGCGGCCGCCGTGCTGGCCGCCGCGATGAAGATACTGCGCCGGCGCGCACGCCGGTTGTAGTCTTGTCTTGGAGTCAGCATTGCACTCTTACTTGATAATCGGAACACCAGTGGTTTCCTGCAGCCAGGCTGCTTCCAGCGCGGCGAGGGTGCCATCAGAAGTCATCGCGGTGATTGCGGTGTCAACACAGGATTTGAGCGCATTGCCTTTCTCCATCAGCAGACCAAAGCGATCCGGGTTCTGGCTGCGCTCCGGCGGGAACTGCCCCAGGATCACCCCATCGTCCAGCACCACTGCCCCGAGGTAGAGCGCGGTCGGCAGATCAAACAGGGCGGCATCAACCTGGTTGGCTTTCATCGCCGCCACCACATCGGTGTTGTCATTATAGAGCAGCGGAGCGGATGTCGGTGCAATCAGGTCCTGCAGCATTGGCAATGCGGTGGTGCTCGCGTCCGCGCCCCAGATCACACCTTTCAGCGAGGCCATATCGGCCGTGATGCCGGCATCAACCGCAGATTGGCGGGTCAGAACCGCCATCGCCGCGGTATAATAGGGCACTGAAAAATCAACCACCTGCTCGCGCTCAGCAGTGATCGAGAACTGTTGCAGGTTGAAGTCGAAGTTCTTCAGGCCTGGCTGGATCGATTCATCAAAGGAGGACGCGACCCAGGCCACGTTTGCCGCATCAAAACCCATCCGTGCCGCGATCTCATAGGCCACCGCCGCTTCAAAGCCCTTGCCGGATGCGGGGTCATTGTCCATCACCCAGGGGAAATAGGCCGGATTAGAAGTCGCAATGGTCAGCACCCCCTCGTTCAGGGTTTTGCCATCGGAACACCCGACCTGGGCGGTGGCAGCGCCGGCATTCAAAACAAGACCAAAACTCAGTGCCATAACACCGGCTGAAGACGTCAAATTCATGGCAATTCCTCTAAGTCGTTTTTCAATATGCCACAGCATGACAATAGCGCGACTGTTGTCCAGACAATTTTGCATTTGTCGTTGCATTCTACGCAGTTGCAACTGTGGGTGGCACTGGCGCGTGGCAGGACCACGACGACCCGGGGAAACCCCGCGCAGAAATCATCGGCCCCAGCCGGAATTCATCTGCCCGGGGAACCCTTCTGCCCCCGCCCACCCTACAGTTGTAGGAAGCGCCGGATACAAGCATAT
>NZ_QOLB01000033.1 GCF_003333265.1 Candidatus Halocynthiibacter alkanivorans | reverse complement strand
GCGCTGTGATCGCCCCGGCGCCCGCCCCGGCCGCCCCGGCGCCCGCTCCTGTTGCTCCAGCCCCCTCAGCGCCGGCGCCGCGCGCCCCGGTTCCCGCCAGCGATGCGGCACGCGAAGAACGGGTGAAAATGACCCGCCTGCGTCAGACCATCGCCCGGCGCCTGAAAGAAAGCCAGAACACTGCCGCCATGCTCACCACCTATAATGAGGTGGACATGACCGAGGTGATGGCGCTGCGCAGCCAGTACAAAGACCTGTTCCTGAAGAAACATGGGGTCAAACTTGGCTTCATGTCCTTCTTCACCAAAGCCTGCATCCACGCACTGCACGAAGTGCCCGAGGTCAACGCCGAAATCGACGGCACGGATGTGGTCTATAAAAACTTCGTCCATATGGGCATCGCCGCCGGCACCCCCACCGGCCTGGTTGTACCAGTGATCCGCGATGCGGATGCGCTGTCCTTTGCCGGGATTGAAAAAGCCATCGCCGAAAAAGGCGCCCGCGCCCGGGACGGCAAACTGTCGATGGCCGAAATGCAGGGCGGCACCTTCACCATCTCCAACGGCGGTGTCTACGGCTCTCTGATGTCGAGCCCGATCCTCAACCCGCCCCAGTCCGGCATTCTTGGCATGCATAAAATCCAGGACCGCCCGATGGCAATTAACGGCCAGGTGGTGATCCGTCCGATGATGTATCTGGCGCTGAGCTATGATCACCGCATTGTGGATGGCAAAGGCGCTGTGACCTTCCTCGTACGGGTCAAAGAGGCGCTGGAAGATCCGCGCCGCCTGCTGATGGATCTGTAACTTTTTCAACGCCTCCGCCGCAGCCGCAGCGGGGGCGCTTCATTCCCCAACGGCGTATATTATGGCCTGCCTGGAAACCGAAACTCTGTCCTGCCTTGGCGGCTGGTCGCCACGGAGATGTGACCTGGCCGATCGGACTGGCCCCACGCGCGGTGCCGCCCCGGGCGGCGCAACCTGTGCGAATTTGTTTTGTGCCAGGCCGCTGGCAGGTGCTGACCACAGCAACCAGGTCAGAACGGGCCGGAGAAATTACCTGCGCCAGCCGCGACAGCATGGTGCTGGCCCGACCATGAGACCCGCTGATATGCCCTCCGTTGCAGCCGCCGCTGCCTTTGTCGCTTCCACCGCCGGTTTTGACGGATCTCTTGCTGCGCCCGTCGCGCAATACATGCCCCTCTGTACGCTGAACACCGCTTTGCCCTGAGGCTTTTTCTTTCACAACATATCCCGGGGGAGGCCGCGGCCCATTGCCCGCGCCCCCGCTGACAAAAGGAACACACACATGGCTCAATATGACGTCATCATCATCGGGGCCGGCCCAGGTGGCTATGTCTCCGCCATCCGCTGCGCTCAGCTGGGGCTGAAAACGGCCGTGGTAGAAGGCCGCGACACCCTGGGTGGCACTTGCCTGAATGTGGGCTGCATCCCCTCCAAAGCGCTGCTGCACGCCTCCCATATGCTGCATGAAGCCGAGCATAATTTCGCCGCCATGGGGCTGAAGGGCAAAAGCCCTTCCGTCGACTGGGAGCAGATGAAATCCTACAAGGATGAAACCATCGGCCAGAACACCACCGGCATTGAGTTCCTGTTCAAAAAGAACAAAATCGACTGGCTGCGCGGCTGGGGCACTATCCCAGAGGCCGGCAAGGTCAAGGTCGGTGATGAGGTCCATGAGGCCAAAAACATCGTCATCGCCTCGGGCTCGGTGCCCTCCAGCCTGCCTGGCGTTGAGGTCGACGAAAAAATTGTCGTCACCTCCACCGGCGCGCTGGAGCTGGCCAAAATTCCGAAAAAACTGACCGTGATCGGTGCCGGTGTGATCGGTCTGGAACTGGGGTCTGTCTACGCCCGTCTTGGCTCTGACGTCACCGTGGTGGAATACCTCGATGCGGTCTGCCCCGGCATGGACAAAGACGTGCAGCGCAGCTTTAAACGCATCCTCGAGAAACAGGGCATGAAATTCATCATGGGCGCTGCGGTCTCCGGTGTTGAAACCACAAAAACCAAAGCCAAGGTGAAATACACCCTGAAGAAAACCGGCTCTGAGGAAGTGCTGGACGCCGATGTGGTGCTGGTTGCCACCGGGCGCAAACCGTTCACTGACGGGCTTGGCCTTGACGCGCTTGGGGTGAAACTGTCTGAGCGCGGCCAGATCGCCACCGACGCCCACTGGGCCACCAGTGTGAAAGGCATTTATGCCATCGGCGACGCCATTGACGGCCCGATGCTGGCCCACAAAGCCGAAGACGAAGGCATGGCGGTGGCTGAGGTGCTGGCCGGCAAAAAGGGTCACGTGAACTACGGCGTCATCCCCGGCGTGGTCTATACCACGCCCGAAGTCGCCACCGTGGGTCAAACGGAAGCTGATCTCAAAGCCGCCGGCCGCAAGGTGAAAACCGGCAAGTTTATGTTCATGGGCAACGCGCGTGCCAAAACGGTGCACCAGGGCGAAGGGTTCGTAAAACTGATCGTGGACAAAGAAACCGACCGGATTCTGGGCTGTTCCATCATTGGCCCCGGTGCTGGCGACATGATTCACGAGATCTGTGTGGCGATGGAGTTTGGCGCCTCGGCGCAGGATATCGCGCTGACCTGCCATGCCCATCCGACCTATTCAGAAGCGGTGCGTGAAGCGGCTCTCGCCTGTGGTGACGGCGCCATCCACGCCTGATTTCCCAATTGGAAAAGACGCGGGGGCTGCCTGCCCCCGCACCCCCGGGGATATTTCGACCAAAAAGAACAACAGGGCTGCGCGGACCTTTGTGGATCAGATCTGCAACATGCGCAGGCCCTGGGTCACATCACTGCGCACCGCCAGCCGCAGCCCCGGCTCGTCACCCGCCTGCAACGCGGCGACAATCAGCCTGTGATTGCGCGGCACTTCAGCCCGGTTCAGCCGGGAATACAGCTTGCGCATGGTGGGGCCCAGCTGCAGCCAGACCGTCTCTGCCAGCGCCAGCATGGCCGGTGCCTGGGCACGCAGATAGAGCTGACGGTGGAATTCCAGATTGGCGCGGATATAGCCGACATCATCATGTTTGGCGACGATCTCAGCGATGCTGACATTGATCACCTGCAGCCGCTCAATCAGCGCCATGTGGGCGCGTGGCAACGCCCGGCTGGCCAGCTCCGGCTCCATCAGCGCCCGGATCGAGGCCAGTTCTTCGATGCGGTCATTGCTCAGCTCCGGCGTCGACACCCGGCCCGAGGAGGACACCGTCAGCGCGCCCTCGGCCGCCAGCCGGCGCACCGCCTCGCGCGCCGGTGTCATTGAGACACCATAGGTTTTGCCGATGCCACGCAGGGTCAGCGCGGCGCCGGGCAGGAACTCGCCATGCATGATTTTGGTGCGCAGGCTGCGATAGACCCGTTCATGGGCTGAGAGGGTGGTGAATTCTGCGGGACGGGACTGGTTCAACATAGCGCCATATGTGATCACATCGCCGCCGCTGTCAATCAAAGCGGTAGCGGTGCAGCGTCTGCCCCTGGTCACGCAGCCACTGCCGCGCCGGTTGATACTGCGGATACAATTGCTCCACCACCGCCCAGAACCGGGGTGAATGGTTCATCTGCGCCAGATGGGCCACCTCATGCGCCGCGACATAATCCGACACGTCTGCCGGCGCCATCACCAGCCGCCAGGACAGCATCAGATTGCCCTCTGAGGTGCAGGAGCCCCAGCGCGAACGGGTGTCGCGCAGGCTGAGCCGGCCATAACTGCGCCCCAGCTCTTCGCTGTAATACTCCACCGCTTCCGTCAGTACTTCGCGGGCCTGAAGTTTCAGCCAGGCTTGCAGACGGATCGCCACCAGTTCCGGGTCTCCAGGCACGTGGAGCTCTCCGTTCACATAGCGCACCACCCGGCCCCGCCCCGGCACGATCGGGCAGTCTTCGCCGCGAAACACCATGCGGCCGCCAAACCCCGGCACCACTGCCCCGGGACTGTCCGCCAGATGTTTGCGGATCCAGCCGTCCTGATCGCGCAGAAAAGCACGCGCCTCCGTTTCCGGCGTCCACCGGGGCAGGCTCAGCGTCACTTTTCCATCCAGCCGCGACACCCGCAGCGACAGCCGCCGGCAGCGCCCTGAGCGGCGCAACGCCACCTCATAGGGCGGATTGCCCGCCAGAATCATCTCTGCCATCTGTTGCACTGCCTTTGCCCGATTGCGGCCAGATTACGGTGTTCAGGCACCCAATTGCCACCCCCCGCGCCCCGGAAGGCCAAATTGACCAAAAGCCTTTGACACAAGGGCTACATTGTGGCACCCCGCGTTGAATTCCACGACTCTGGATAATGAAAGGGGTATCTTATGCCCAATGAAGAATGGGGCGTTAAACGTCTCTGCCCGACCACCGGCAAACGCTTTTACGATCTTGGCCGCACCCCCATCGTCAGCCCCTATACCGGCGAAGTGGTGGCTTTTGATGCCAACAACAAATCCCATGTTGTGATCGAGACCAAAAAACCCAAAGAAGAAGATCAGACCGACGAGAATGAAGATCTGCTGGACGATGATGATACGTCCGATGTGGAGCTGGATGACGATCTGCTCGACGACGACGAAGAAGAAGACACCGTGCCGCTGGATGAGCTGGCCGATGTTGCTGCGAACGACGACAACGAATAATTTCTCCGGTGGTGGATTTTTCGCTTGAACTCCCCCACCGGCGACCATAAAAAGCGCGGGCAAGGCGGCAGTCGCCGCCCCCGCAAAATGATGGGGCCTTAGCTCAGCTGGGAGAGCGCCTGCATGGCATGCAGGAGGTCAGGGGTTCGATCCCCCTAGGCTCCACCATCACTTTCTACTAAGCATTTGATAGTAGGCAAGTTAATACAACGTCAGACTACTCTTTCCCCCATTGCCCCCCACCTTGTTTCACTACCAGTCAACAATCGTATAGTTTTGGTTTCTCATTGAACCGAAATCGGACCGCATGAATCTGCAAGACTTCCTTTACTGCTGCATTTTCTCTGCAGGTGCGAAGTATCTGCGGCGTTATCCCCACTGTCGATAAATCATTCTCCGAGTATGGCTGCGGCTTGAGAAGAACTCTGGTTGTAGGCAGTTGCTGTATATTTTTCTGTATCCCGTTGCCAACGGCTGCCGGTCAACAGCGATCAAAGTGCCGATGCCAAGTTGATGTCTTCAGAGAAGTAGTCTTTGAAAACTCTGAGAGAGTCACCGTCCTTAAAACGAGATCCCATATTCCAGGCGGAAGGTAATCCCCCCGAACATTATCTACGAGGTCGACTATCTGCGCATTCGTGCGCTTGTGAAAAGTTTGGAGAAAGAAATCTGGGCTGCGGATCGGGCAAAATTCGGCTACCCGGTACCCACGAACCAATTGCTCCCAAAATTCGACACGAAATACCAATTATTTTATTCAGCCGAAATTGTGTTTCGAGCTGCAGTAAAACCTCAGACGGCATAAACGGCAGTAAGCAATCAAGGTTTTGAGCAGCAGCATGGTTCGATACGGGCGCCCGCCAGTGCCGCCTGGGCGGTTCAGGCTTGAGGGGCTCTCTGGTCGTTTGATTGCGCTGGGCGGGGCTGTATGGCGGTCCTGGCGCTGTGACCCGAGGCCAGTAAATCGACGCAAGTCTTACTTGGTTGTACCGATCGCGGAGGGAAGTACTCACCTACGGTGAATTACAAAAACCCTGCATGCTTCCCAAAATAGAGAATAGTCTCATTCCATTTGGTTTACCCCGAAATAGGCTAATTCAGTGCTATCTGGATGGCCAACAATCAACGCACGGTCGAGCAGCATGTTCGACATCTCGCAGCTAGTTTCGGGTAACAGCGAACAAGCATGGCAAGCCGCCAAGTTCAGCGAATTCAACCCTTGTCCGGTGCTTTCGATGCATAGGGGATCAGAGGAGCAATAACGCCCGTTCTCCAAAGCCGCTTTGATTGTCGATGGCAGGTATTGAGGTCTGCCCTGTCTGACGAGACCACCAAGCGTACCTTCTGAGTCTCCGCTTGCCGTGTAAAGCAACACGCCTGCCATGCCGTCGGGCCCGTTTGATGCGTAGATGCGTTCGCTGATGCTTGAGCTATCGTAGCCGGAATCGTAAGCTAGCTGTCGGATTAGTAGATGCGCAAAGCTATGCAACAGAACTTTGATTGCACCGCCCTCTAAGTCGACTCTCTGCATCCCAGCTTCGACTAGGTTGTGGGCAGAACGAAGTAGGCCAAATCGCCCCTGAACGGCGGCACGCACAGCCCATTCTTCAATCCGATCCTTTCGAAAACGCAAGAAAATGCCTTCACCTCGGACTGAGACGCCAGGCAACCAGTTTGGCTCCGCGAGAGACAAAGATGCAAGGCCATCGCTATTTGCTTCCGGTGGGAGCAACCGGGTAAAACCTTGTAGGACGCGAGTTTCTCGTAGCCTAGTTACAAGTGAAACGGCGTCAAAGTGATTTTCGAACCATTGACCGTAGTCACCAAGATCCACTGGCCGCAGGTCAAAGTCCTCCCGATCCACGCGAGCTGGCCTGTGCCCGGTGAACGCATCGTATTCGGCCCGACGGAATGTGGTTTCTGTTACTGCGCCTGCGACAGACGCTCCATCTTGCAGCGCAAGTGCGCCTTTTAGTAATTCGCTCGGCTCAACCCCATTTTCCTTGGCTAAATATTCCAAGGTCGTCTTGGGTGGATCGGGCAAGAGCGCTTCCAGGATGTTGTAGACTCCCTTCTCGGAAAGAACCTTCATGATCCGCTGTGAATGTGGCGGGATGAGGATCGATTTTGCCACTTTTGCAAAATACGCATTGGATGCGCCACGCTGGATAGTTTGCATAGCGCTGTGTTGACAACCTTCCTTGCCGTCTGGTCCGAGCCAAGGCCTTTCGCCGGGACACCCTTCAACTAGTACATCCGCAAGCGTAGCACGATTGAACGCGCCTACCATTGACCTCCGTTCTCCGCATGTCCTGCAGACGATACGGATACCAGCCGTGCCGGGTTGCGTAGTGGAAGTAAAGTACAGCTCGGTCGATCCATCTCCGCATTTGTGCCCGCCATGGACCCAGCGTTCCCAAGGGAAGTCAAAGACATGTCCGCTTTCACATGCAACGATGAAACGAACTGGGACTAGACGTGGTCGAAACTTTTCATAAAGCTCGGCACAAGTCTTGCCTTTGCCAGCTGCAAGCCGCTCTCCATTGCTGCATCGCATGTTGTTGTCAGTTGGAAGGGTATTCCAATCGAGCTCTTTCATTCGTCTGCACCGAGGACAGTAGTGCAAGCGGGGGAACCGAACGAAGGGCATTGGCGCACGATCTTCTTGAGCCGCAGAGCCATGCTTTTTGAGCTCTGGAGCAAGCGCAGGTGTATAGAAATGTGTGATTTTGCGTCCAACTTCAGCGCTCAGGCGTTGGGCAAGCCTGCTGTCGACCACCTTCGTGGATTTCTCAAGTTGAAGCGCTACGCCGGGTTGGGCTGCGGGCCAAACGTCCAATCCGGCCATCATGAGTGTGTCATCCAAAAAATCGACTATAGCGCCAACCCCGAAAGGAACGATGCCCTGAGATGTCCTAAATTCGTTATTCGCCATCGTACTGGTCCAGATCGTTGTAAATTGAAAGTACGCGGGCGGAACTACTACCGTCCACATTTCTCATTGAGGTCATAACTGGCCAAGCGGCCTGCAAAAGCGGGTCATCGATTTGAGCCCCGAAGGGCACCATTAGTGATGCCTCTTCGACCTTTCCTGCCATTTTCCCCCATGCCGTAGGCGCATATTGGTGCCAATCGCTAAGCCACCCCTGCAGTTCTTGCTCAGCATCATCGCGTTCGTCGAAGTCAATATCTTTGATACGATCGAGAATCTGGTGCAGTTCAAGATCTAGTTGTGCGGCTTTGGTGGTATTATGAATATCTTTTGGACTATCAAAACCACACAAATGCCGGGCGACAGCAACCAAAAGGCCCCTCATTCCGCGACTCCGGGCTTGCGGTGAGAACGGCGTCACACTCGTTGGCTCAACATAACGGTAGAGACTCTGATGATAACCAACGAACCGCTCGTAGTGGGATCGATCACGGTTTTTCGTCTGAGTATATGCAACGACCACCAAACCAGGATATTTACGCCCAACTCGGGAAGTGGCCTGAATGTACTCCGACGTCCCCTTAGGTTGGCCGTTGACGAGCATAAGCCCGAGCCGATCGATATCTACACCGACGGCGATCATATTTGTCGCAAGCAGGATATCTACTGGTGCTGGATTTCTCTGACCGCGTCGCCAATCTATAGCCAGCTGATCGAGAATTTTGGGAATTTCTTCAGCTTGGCGTCGGCTGGTCAGTTCGGCGGGCTCATCGAGCATTCGGCGATCCTTAGCTTCGATGTTCTCAAGGCCACAAAGCTGCTTAAGGTATTCTGGAATGTCGCCAACGCACAGTGTCGCTGCGTGCCCAAGTTCGCGCAGGGTGTTGAAGTACCAAACCAACGTGCCATAGGGGTTGAGAAGAGTAGCCATGTCTTCGTTGCTGGGGTCAAACCTGTTCGGGAATTGCAGCAGTGGCCCAGTTACTCGAACCAAAGCAGTTTGATGCGAAGTTAGAGCGCTTCCTAGAAAGCCGACATACAGTCGACCTGGTGCGTGGTCATTTTGCTGTGCGAAGTAGCTGTCGTTGGCGCGATTTCCTTGCGGAGGATACTCAAAGGCAGGCCGATTGTAGAGGGCAAGACATTGGTCCGCAGCCCTGCGAATGGTGGCCGTCGATGCGACGATCTTAGGTGCAATCCCACCGCGGGAACATAGTTTGTCGATCAGCGTCTCATAAAGACCGACCATTGTACCAAGTGGTCCAGAAATAAGATGTAACTCATCTTGGATGATTAGAGATGGCGCAACGCCGTCATCGCCTCCGAAGAGGTTGCGTGTGCGGTCCTCCCAAGCCAGTTGGGCGAACTTATCGACCGTGCCGATGACAAGTGTGGGTGGTGTATCGTAGATATCGTCGTCAATCACAAAAATAGGCAAATTCTTGTCGTGAAACTCACAGCTTGGCTCAAGGCACTGGAAGCAAACAGTCTTTTCGCCAACCTTGTTAACCACTTGCCTGTAGCCCTGAAAGTTGTTTTCAGTGAGATCAGTTCGGCACCATGGACAATGCAGGATCTGGAACGGGTTTGATTGATATGGCTTTGTCTTCAGACTTTTAAGCTTTGTGCAAGCATCCTTCCGGCGATTAGGAGTGAGGCTTGTGCCAACCCACATCCCGATGCTAATTGGCTCATCCCCCAAGTCCTGCCCCATCGCACCTTCGCGTCTGAGCTGCTCCAGGGCAAAGGTCAGAGCAGAGGCTCGGTCGAACTGTTGACGCGTCAGCAAGCGAAGCGTGTAGCGCATCAAGACGGTGGTGCCACCACCCTCGTTTCGCAGGCGACGCATTAGAATGCTAAAGGCCGCGAGCCCCAAATAGGCCTCGGTCTTGCCTCCGCCAGTCGGAAACCAAATCAATTCAACAAGTTTTCGGTCTGTATGCTCCGGGTTGGTCATCGATGCCAGATTCATCAAGATGAAGCCGAGCTGGAATGCCCGCCACTTGTTCTCTATGCCCGAATCTACCTGTTTAACTGCAGCGTCGCCGAGCTTTCTTGGTTTCAAGCGAGAGCGTTGTTGTTGTGTGAACATTGCACGGTTCATCAAGCGGAACGCGACCATTGCTTCTTGGTTCTTTTTCAGCAGTTCAATCCCGTCGCGCATGCGATCAAGGCAGGTTTGACAGTTTTTGATATTACGGTCCGAAGCACGACGCGACCGGTCAGGGATTGCGTCATTCGCCCGGTCCTCAATCCAAGCTGCATAGTCGTCCACCAAAGTCGAAAGGACATTCCGGATCGCAGTCTCGGGATCGGCCGCATCGCCGCCGCTGTACAGGAAACCCATGGACAAATTGAAATCAGAGTCATCCCGGTAATACTTTGATCTCGGATCGACTGGTTGAACCTCATATTGCGGAATTGACGCTGTACATATCATGTCGCAGCGCCCTTCACGTGCAAACCGTTCTTCTCGGCTCCAATCAGCTGCAACCCCATGTCCCAGCGCGAAGGCTCGGCGATGCCGATAGAGTAACTCGAGCTGTTCAAGTTCGTCGTCGCTTATACCGCCATCTTCGCGATCAATAGGCTCGAAAACCAGAGTTCCATCTGCTGAACGCACTTCGAGCTCTAATTGAAAAAAGCAAGCGTCATACCTTGCAGACCTTTCGCTGCTGGAGGCCGCATTCACCAGCATTGCTGAGACAATTAGACCGTCGGCTTTCTTTCGAATTATGAGCTCAAATGAGAGTTTCCCGCGAGTTGTGGAAATTGGAATGGGTTTCAGGATGCCAACCTGAGTTGTCTCAACTTTGACGAGTTCGTCGATTGGCTCGCGCACAAACCGCGTACGACGATCTCCATTTGGGCCCGGTTCTGAACGGTAGGTTGCTGCGCGGATCCTGCAGTTCAGCACGGTTCCTGCCGGAACTCTGAATGTCAGGCCCATTGCTGGACTTGCCGCGCAAAAGTTCCGGTCTCTCATCTCATGTTAGGCGGCCTTTCGTTCGAAGGCCAAGGGGCTTTTTCCACCAAGCGATGAATGCCGCCGTCGAGGGTTATAGAACCCATTGATGTACCGGAA
>NZ_QOLB01000062.1 GCF_003333265.1 Candidatus Halocynthiibacter alkanivorans | reverse complement strand
GTCTGGACTAAAAACAGCAAGAGACTCCCCTCATCCAACCTGGCCACCATCGCGTGAGTTTCCTAAAGAATGGTTTCCATATGCGGGCTCCGGACAAAAAAAAGTCAGAAACTTTGAGCAATATGCAAACCAGAAAGTCTCGGGTTTAGAAGTTGAAATTATTACCAAATATTCAACGTGACACAAAAATCCCCGGCAAGACTCCGCAGGAATCGTGCAAATTGCGAATTAGATCGGCGCAAGCGCAGGCGCTCAGAACATCGCCGGGGCATCACTTTTTCCCGAAGTGGGGGCCGCATTTTGTGCGTCGCCGTTAAAACGGGGAAGTTTCCCTTCCACACTCAGCGACAGGTCAGATGCACGTCTGATTTTCCGCCGCCCCACAGACGGCGGGGCGGCAGGACATTCAAATGATTTAGCCCTGCCAGGGCGCGACCGGGGACCGCGATGCTTCAGGCAAAATCGATATGACGCGCCAATGGCAACTCGCGGATACGTTTGCCGGTAGCGGCAAAAATCGCATTGGCAAGCGCGGGCCCGGCAGGCGGAACCCCGGGTTCACCAATGCCGCGGATCTGATCACCGTTTTCCAACCCGCGCACTGTAACCTGTGGGCTCTGCTCAAAGCGCAGCCCTTCATAATCATAGAAATTCGCCTGTTCCGGGCGGCCGTCCTGATAGGTCAGCTCGCAGTTCATCGCATGGGCCAGCCCCCAGAGCACCCCGCCGGTAAGCTGGTTTTCAAAATTAATTGGATCCAGGATCTGACCGACCTCAGCCGCGACCCAGACCTTGTCGATACGGATGCCAGCGGCAGTGTTGCTGACCTCAATCACCTCAGCGACCGGCACCCCAAAAGAGAGCGTAAAAGCAAGCCCCCGACCCCGGCCCTCAGCCACAGGCGTGCCCCAGGACGACATTTCTCCCACCGCCTCCAGCACTTTGCGGGACAGACCGTGATTGCACAGCCGCAGACGTTCCTCCAGCGGATCGGCGCCGGCGGCCTGGATCAGCTCGTCAAAGAAACACTCGTGGAAAAACCCGTTGCCCGAAGTGCCGACTGAACGCCAGGAGCTGACCGGCACCATTTCAGGCACCCGGTAGCCCGTGACACGGTAATGTGGGATGGCAAAGGGCTGATCCCAAGCGCCGGCAACAATCGCCATATCCGGACCGGCAACCGGGATGCCCACGCGCCCCATTTGCGACGCGGTGACCGAAGCGCTGGCCAGGCCGAGATCCAGGGCGTTGACCTGACCGTCTTTAACCGTGCCCCTGGCCCGGCTCATCGCCATCGGGCGCGGAAAACCATGGCTCATGTCTTCTTCCCGCTTCCAGGTCATCTTGACCGGGGTGCCGCTGACTGCCATCGCCACTTCGACCGCCTGTTTGACAAAATCATCTTCCAGACGGCGGCCAAAACTGCCGCCCGCGACCTGGGCGTGGATAGTGATATCACGAGCATCCAGCCCGGTCAGCTTCGCAAGCGCGGACAGCAGGAACATTGGGGTCTGGGTGGCGACCCAGACTTCCAGCGTCTCCTCCTGCATCAGCGCCACGGCGCTCAGCGGTTCAAGCGGCGCATGCGCCAGGTGGGGAATGCGGTATTCCGCCTCAATTACGTTGCCCTCAGCAAGAGCCGCCTCAACTTGGCCCTCATCCTTAAACTGGCTGTCCTGGTAGTCGTCAGAAAAACTGGCGCCGACCCGGCTCCACATCGCGTCCGAGCTCAGCGGATAAGGTGCCGCATCGCCCCAGTCAGGCTCCACCAGATCAGCGCCGCGAAAGGCGTTCCAGGTGTTGTCGGCAATGACGCCAAAACCACCGGTAACCGGCACGATTTGCGCCACGCCCGGCGACGATGTTGCCGCAGTGTCATTATAACCAACAATGCCGCCGCCCAGACGCGGGTTGGTGCGGACCGTGGCATAGACCATGCCGGGCAGATCAATATCGATACCATAGACCTGGGTGCCGGTGGATTTGGCCACCGTGTCCAGCCGCTGCATCTCCTGGCCCAGGTACCGCCAGTCAGAAACGTCTTTCAAAGCGACTTCTTTTGGCGCTTCAATCTCTGCTGCCAGCGGCGCCAGTTCAATATAGCTGAGTGGTGTGCCATCGGGCAGCAGCACAACCCCGTCTTTTGTGCGCAGATCCGCCACCGGCACGCCGGACTGCTGGCTCGCGGCCATCAGCAACACCTGACGCGCGGCAGCCCCGGCGCTGCGCATTTTGACAAATGCGTCCGGCACGCTGGAAGAGCCGCCAGTGACTTGCAGGCCAAGGAACTTACCAATCACATCAGACATGCCGCGCGCACCTTTTGCCAGCATACCCATATCGGTGGCGGCAAAGGGCATGCCCTCGGCCATGACAACACCATTGTAATAGGCGTTGCTGGGCGGGCCGTGATCCACTTTGATGTCCTGCCAGGCGACATCAAGTTCTTCCGCCACCAGCGCGGCCAGCACCGAATAGACCCCCTGGCCACTGTCGGCGCGCGGGGTGATGATGGTGACCCCGGCACGATCAATGCGGATATAGTGGGTCAGCGCACTCTCGCCGCTGGCAAGGTCCTTCAACAACGGGTTTTCTGACGGTTTGCGATAGGCATAAACGCCGAAAGCAACACCGCCAGCAACAGCGACAGAGCCGATCAAAAACGTACGGCGGGCGATTTTTCCAATACGGCTCATGCTCAGACCTCCTGCAATTTCTGCGCGGCGCTGTGGATGGCGGCGCGGATACGGGGATAGGTGCCGCAGCGGCACAGGTTGGCGGACATGGCCTCGTCAATTTCTGCGTCGTCCGGGCTCGGATTTTCCTGCAACAGCGCCAGCGCCGTCATCATCTGTCCCGCCTGGCAATAGCCACATTGCGCCACCTGGTGCTCGACCCAGGCCTGTTGCACCGCGTGCAGCGCGCCAGGCTGGCCGATGCCTTCAATGGTGGTCACTGCACCCTCAACTTCGCCCACCGGCAAAGAACAGGAGCGCACCAACGCGCCATCCACATGCACAGAACAAGCCCCGCAATAGGCGACACCACAGCCATATTTCGGACCGGTGATTTTTAACGTGTCGCGCAGCACCCACAACAGGGGCATTTCGGGATCGACATCAACAGTATGTTGAGTTCCGTTTACGGTCAGTAACATGGTGCGGGCTCCGCTGGCTGAGGATCAGGTCTGGTACTCTTGAACATAAGCCTGCTTTGCTATAATTAAACTTGCAATATGCGCCAAACCACAGGCAATCGGCGCCAGATCTGTCCGGGGATGAACATGCGGTATCCGATCCTGCGCAACCTGAAACCCATTTGTCAGATGCTTGAAATTCCGCCTGAAACCGTGCTGCGGCAGGCGGGCATATCGCCGGATCTGTTGCACAATGAAGGCCGCGGCGTCACCGCGCGCCAGTTTTTTGCCATCGTCGCGGCAATTCCGGCGATCGAACAGCGCCCGGACCTGCCGCTGTTTCTGGGTCAGGCCTTTGCCCGTGCGCCGTTTAACCCACCACTGTTTGCCTATTCCTGCAGCCCGGACGTCACCACCGGGCTGGAACGGCTGGCGCTGTTTAAATCGCTGATCGGTCCAATGCGACTGATACTGGAGACGTCAGACGCGGGTTTAACTCTGCGTTGTGAAAGCGTTGAACCGGGTTACGCCCTGCCCGATGTACTCGCCGCAATTGAACTGGTTTTCATGGTGGAATGCACCCGGCTGTTTACCGCCAGTCCTGTGGTGCCGCTGGCCGTGGGCATCCCGGCGTATCAGCAACAGCAGCATGAAATGGACAAGATGTTCGGCGTCAAAGCGCATCTGTCGGAGTATCCGGTCATCACTTTTTCACCAGAGGACGCTGCGCGCAAGCTGGTCTCAGAAAACGCCGGATTCTGGCAAGGCTTTGAAAAAGATCTTCAGAACCAGCTGTCAGAACAGCAAAGCGCGGCACCTGTGGCCTCCCGGGTACGCTTGTGTTTGCAGGAACTGCTGCCCTCCGGGCGCTGTGGCATTGAGGATGTCTGTGAGCGGTTGCTGATGTCCAGACGCTCGCTGCAACGACACCTGCGCAGTGAAAGTCAGAGTTTTCGCGGCATTCTGGATCAGTTGCGGTCGGAGATTTCGCAAGTCTATCTGGCGCAGGACCAGCTGAGCGTCGAGGAAATCTCTTATCTGCTGGCCTATCGTGATCCCAATTCATTTTACCGCGCGTTTCAGGCCTGGACCGGCATGACCCCGCGCGAAGCCCGCCAGGCCCAGGCTGTCACCTGAGACGTGTTTCGCGCCCTTATTCCGGTGCAAATCCGCGCAGCACCTGACGCGCGGCTTCCACCACCGGATCATGGGTCGAGCGCAGGATCTCCACCCGGTCAAAACGTGCGGGATCCGCGTTGACCGCAGCGCGTAACGCCTGGCCAAAAACCATGCGCAATTCGGTGCCAATGTTGAACTTGCAGACGTTTGATCCGGTGGACAGGGCCCGGCGCTGCGCCAGTGGCACGCCAGAGCCGCCATGGATCACCAATGGTACCTCCGTCACCGCTTCAATCGCACGGATACGCTCCAGATCCAGACCAGCCCCTGCGCCCTGTTGCAGGTGAACATTGCCCACTGAAATGGCCATCGCATCGACATTGGATTCGCGCGCGAATCTGGCCGCCTCCTGCGGGTCTGTGCCCAGCGAGTTTTCGCCATCGGCGTAACCGACAAACCCAATCTCACCTTCGCAAGATATTCCGGCCGCATGCGCCATTTCCGCAATACGTGCGGTTTCATCAATGTTTTGGCTCAATTCCATTCGCGAGCCGTCGAACATCAGCGAGGTAAATCCACTGTCCAGCGCCTGCTGGCACTCCTCATAGGTATATCCGTGATCCAGGTGCGCCACCACCGGCACCGATGCGGCCTCTGCCAGAG
Organism: Candidatus Halocynthiibacter alkanivorans; assembly: GCF_003333265.1. Taxonomy (GTDB): domain Bacteria; phylum Pseudomonadota; class Alphaproteobacteria; order Rhodobacterales; family Rhodobacteraceae; genus Halocyntiibacter_A; species Halocyntiibacter_A alkanivorans. The sequence continues at coordinate 71,734 of NZ_QOLB01000062.1, read as the reverse complement.
TGCGCATCATTGCGCCCAGAACCGGCAGGGGGGTATGCGCACGGCACCCGGGCCCGGCCTGCAGGATAACCGGACAGCCTTCAGCCTCCGCAGCGGCAACAAAAGCGCGCATCTCTTCCCAGCCAAGGCACACCAGACCTCCCACCGCATATTTGCGTTTCAGGGCGGGCTGCAGCACATCTGCGAGTGTCACCAGACTCATTTAAACTTCGCCACCATGTCTTTGATGCCCGGAATCGTTTCCACCTGATAGGCATGCGTCGGCTGGAAATACTGCACCAGAGAGCGCTGGCTCAACCCGCCCAGAATGGTGAAATAATACATCTCATAGCCCGGCAACGCGGCACAGGGATGATAGCCATTGTCGATGCAGATCGTGGAGCCGTCGACAATGTGATAGGCGTCACCTGGTTTGCCGTCCTCGCGCTGCAACATCTGCAGGCCGGAACCATGGTTGGGACGGAAGCGAAAATTATAGGTCTCGTCATGCCGCGTCTCCAGCGGCAACCGATCTGTGTCGTGTTTGTGGCTCGGAAAACCGGACCAGCCGCCCTGCCCCACCGTGTAAAGTTCAGACACCAGCAGGCGACCGACCCGATCATGATACCTCTGACCAAGGATGTGTTTGATTTTACGGTGGGTTTTGGTGTCGTCGGAGCCGTACTGTACAAAGTCGATGTCAGCATCCCGCACTTCAAACGGATCCAGAACCTTGTCAAACTTTGCCCCGGCGATGAACACTTCCGCGGTATCTGTCAGGCAGACCAGCGTCACCCTGGCCCCGACCGGAGCGTAAACGCCCTCGGGTTCGCCGTCCCAGACATCCGCACCTCGACTGCCGAGCGCCGCATAGGCCTGGCCTTCGACATCTACGTCTATGCTGCCGGTTGCGGGCACGATGCAGGTCTCATAGCCCGGCACCTGATATTCAAACGCCTCACCGCGTTTAAGTTTAACGATGTTAAAATAGTTCAGCGGGACAAGGCTGTCATTGGTATCAACGATGGCCTGGTTTTTATTGTCAAAGGGAGCTATATGCATGGCGTGTCCTTCAGGAGGCGCTGGGGCCGGGATGTCCGGCCAGGAATGTTTCGAGTTCAGATTTGTCGGGCATCGCAGGCGCACAGCCGACACGCGACACCACGATTGAGGCACAGGCGGAGCCGCGCAGCACCGCGTCACGGATGGCATGACCTGCGGCCAGTGCGGCGATAAACCCACCCAGGAAACTGTCACCTGCCCCGGTCGGTTTCAATGCTTCAACCGGATAGATACCGGTTCGGAATTCACTGTCCGGGGTGATGGTAATGGCACCAAGTTCGCCCATTTTATAGACCACGATTGCCGCAGTGCTGCGGGCCAGATCGCGGGCTTTTTCCAACCCGAGATCGTAACCGCCGGCCATGAAACCGAACTCCACGTCATTGCCAATGATGATATCACACAGGGCCGCGGCGCGCGAATAGGTCTCAGAGGCCTCCTGCGCAGAGGCCCAGCTGTAAGGGCGGTAATCAACGTCAAAAACCAGCGGCAGGCCGGCTGCACGCGCCAGATCAAACGCATGGAACGCGGCACTGCGCGACGGCTCCGCTGCAAACACGGTGCCGGTGGTGATCAGGGCGCTGAACGCCTTGTAATCCACCGCAGAAACGTCATCAACGCTCATTTCAAAATCGGCAGCGCCATTGCGGTAAATGACAGATTGATGGTCCTCAATCCTGGTTTCCGCCAGCGCCAGACTGTTGCGCACCTCACCACCAGTTGCGGTCACGAAACGGTGGTCAATTCCATAGTGGTCCAACTGGTTCAGAACGAACCGCCCCACCGCGTCATCAGAAACCCGGGTCACCAGAGACGCCCGCCCGCCATGGCGCGTCAGCGCCACAGCAATATTTGCCGATGAGCCACCAAGGCAGGAATAAAAACGTGTGGCGTCTTCAGTTCGGGTGCCCGGCGGATCGGGATACAGATCCATTCCGGCGCGCCCCAGAACTACGAAATTATTGCCATTGATGCGGTTCAGATCAGCCATATCAGCCCAGTTCACATATCTATATCTTGATCGTTGCTGCACCAAATCTGCAGCGGTTCTATTGCAAGCGATTGCCAGTTGACGATCTTGTGATTCTGAGGATACTTACTTTGCAACCGGTTGCAAACGGAATTATCAGGGACGGTGTTATGATGCGGGAAATCGGAATTGGAATTATAGGCGGCGGCTATATGGGCAAGGCCCATTCCGTTGCCATGTCCGCGGTCGGTGCTGTTTTCAACACAGGTCTGCGACCAAGGCTGGAAATGATCTGCGCCACCAGCGCGACCTCTGCCGAAAAATACCGGGCGGCCTATGGGTTTCGCCGCGCCACCGATGACTGGCGCACCCTGGTCAATGACCCTGCGGTCGAGGCCATCGTGATCGCCAGCCCGCAAAGCACTCACCGCGACATAGCTCTGGCAGCATTTGCGCTTGGCAAACCCGTGTTCTGCGAAAAACCCATGGGCGCCACACTGGAGGACAGTATGGCGATGGTGCAGGCCGCAGAAGACAGCGGTTGCGTGAATATGGTGGGCTTCAACTACATCCGCACCCCCGCCAGCCAGTTCGCCCGCAAGCTTATTGCTGGGGATGCAATTGGCGACATCACCTGGTTCCGCGGTGAACATACCGAAGATTTCCTTGCCGATCCCGACGCCCCCGCCAACTGGCGCACTGAAGGCAGGGCCAATGGCACCATGGGCGACCTGGCGCCGCATATGATCAACGGCGCGCTGGGTCTGATCGGCCCGATCGCTGAGGTGATGGCCGAAGTTGAAACGGTGCATGCCACCCGCCCCGGCCCCAACGGCATGACAACGGTGAGCAATGATGACCACGCCCAGATGATGTGCCGGTTTGAAAACGGTGCCATGGGGCAGATGTATTTCAGCCGCATCTCGACCGGTCGTAAAATGGGCTATGCCTATGAGATCACCGGTACACGCGGTGCAATCCGTTTTGACCAGGAAGATCAGAATGCGCTGTGGCTTTACACCTCTGAAGGTGATGAGGCCACACGCGGCTTTCGCAAGATCCTGACCGGTCCCGAACATCCCGACTACCTGCCGTTCTGCCAGGGGCCGGGACATGGCACCGGCTATCAGGACCAGATCATCATTGAAGCCAAAGATTTTCTGAGTGCCATCGAAACACAGACGCCGCTTTGGCCGACCTTCCGGGACGGCCTGCAGGTCAACCGGATCGTGGCCGCTGCACTGGCCTCCTCTGAGGCCCGGTGCTGGCAAAAAATTACCAGTATCTGACCGTGAAAGGGTTCAGAATATGACTATCAGAATTGGCAATGCCCCGTGTTCCTGGGGCGTGGAATTCGCACAAGACCCGCGCAATCCAGCGTGGGAAACAGTGCTGCAGCAAAACGCGGCTGCCGGCTACAAGGGCATTGAACTTGGCCCGGTCGGCTTTATGCCTGAAGATCCGGTTGAGCTTGGCGAAAGCCTGGCCCGTCATGAACTTGAACTCATCGGCGGTGTGGTGTTTCGCCCGTTCCATGATGCGACAGCCTGGGACGACGTGATGGATGGTGCGGTGCGCACCTGCAAAGCACTGACCGCGCATGGGGCCAAACACCTGGTCCTGATCGATTCCATTTCGCCACGCCGGGCACCGACCGCGGGGCGTGCCTCTGAGGCTGAACAAATGGACAAGGCCGAGTGGGTGGCATTTCGCGACCGCATCAAAACAATCGCCAAGCTGGGCGCCGAAGAATACGGGCTTACCGTCGGCATTCACGCCCATGCCGGTGGTTTTATCGACTTTGAACCAGAGCTGGAACGCTTGCTCGACGAGGTCGACGAACGTATCCTGAAGATCTGCTTTGACACCGGCCATCATTCTTATGCGGGCTATGATCCGGTGGCTTTTATGCGCCGCCACATGGACCGCATTTCCTACATGCATTTCAAAGACATCGATCCCAAAGTCAAAGCTGATGTCATTGCAAAGCGTACCGGGTTTTATGACGCCTGCGGTCAGGGCATTTTTTGCAACCTGGGTCAGGGCGACGTCGATTTTGCCGCTGTGCGTCAGGTGCTGACAGACGCGGGGTTCAGCGGTTGGTGCACGGTCGAACAAGACTGTGACCCAACACTTGACCCCGACCCGCTTGGCGATGCACTTGCCAACCGGAACTATCTTGAAACCATCGGCTTTAACTAAGGATTACGAGCTATGGCAAAACTGAAATGGGGCATGATCGGCGGCGGCGAAGGCAGTCAGATCGGACCAGCACACCGTTTGGGCTCCGGCCTTGACGGCGAGTTTGAATTCACTGCAGCCGCGCTGGATCACCGGCCGGACGCCGGACGCGACTATGGTCAGCGCCTCGGTCTTGCAGCTGACCGCGCTTATGGCGACTGGCGGGAAATGCTTGCCGGCGAAGTCGCACGCGAAGACCGGATCGATCTGGTCACAGTTGCGACGCCGAACTCCACCCACTTTGAAATCACCAAAGCCTTTCTTGAGGCCGGGTTTCATGTGCTGTGCGAAAAACCGATGACTATGACGGTTGAGGAAGGCGAAGAGATCGTGAAGATCGCCCGCGCTTCCGGCAAAATCTGTGCGGTGAACTACGGCTATTCCGGCTATTCGCTGGTGCGTCACATGAAGGCGATGGTGGCGCGCGGTGATCTGGGCAAAATCCGGCTGGTCAAAGCGGAATTCGCGCATGGGCATCATGCGGACGCGGAAGATGCGGACAATCCCCGGGTGCGCTGGCGCTATGATCCCGCTCAGGCCGGCGTGTCGGCACAGTTTGCTGACTGCGGCATTCACGCGCTGCATATGGCGAGTTTTGTTACCGGCCAGGAAGTCGAAAAACTCTCGGCCGATACCGTGTCCTGTATTTCCAGCCGGGTGCTGGAAGACGATGCGATGGTCAACTTCCGCATGGATGGCGGCACCGCCGGCCGGTTGTGGACCTCGTCCATTGCCATCGGGCGCCAGCACGGTCTGACATTGCAGGTGTTTGGTGAAAAAGGCGGGCTGCGCTGGTCTCAGGAACAGCCGAACCAGCTCTTTTATATGCCGCTGAATGAACGGCTACAGGTGATTGAACGTGGTGAAGCCAACCTGTCGCCCGAAGCAGACCGCACCAGCCGGGTGACAATTGGTCATGCCGAGGGTATGCCGCTGGCGTTTGCCAATATTTACACCGACCTGGCGGAAGCGATCCGTGCAGATAACGAAGGGCGCGCCATCGACCCTGCGGCCAATCTGTACCCGCGTGCCGAAGATGGTCTGCGCTCAATGTCTGCTGTGGTTGCTGTGGCGCACTCCGGCGCGCGCGATGGCGAATGGGTCGATGCCCGCCCACCGATGTTCCGCTAAGGTTCAGACGGGGGGCTTCAGGGTCCCCCGTTCCACCACGTGGCAGGAAAAAATCCGTGCTTCCGGACTGCGCTCATCGTCTTCCAGCATCGCCTCCATCAACTCAACAGTGGAGTTGATAATCTTCTCGACGGGCTGGTGGATCGTGGTCAGGTTGATGTTTTCCCAACCCGACATTTCCATATCATTGAGCCCGATAATGCCGATATCACCCGGCACCGAAAGCCCCGCATCGGCAATCGCACTAAGCGCGCCAATCGACAACACGTCATCGCCGCAAAAATAGGCCTCAGCCCGGTCCCGCAACAATTCCTGCTGCATGCCTTTGCGCCCGGCTTCAAAGGAATAGGCTTCGCCATAACTGATACTGGTGGCAATTTCCGGGTGGCGTTTCAGCTCCTCTGCAAAACCGGAAACCCGGTCCTGAGTCGATGTCGCGTCCTCCGGCCCGCCGAAAAATCCGATTTTTTTGTAACCGCGCCCAATTAATTCCCTGGCCGCCATGCGGCCGCATTCCACATTGTCGATTCCCACCACATGGACTTCAGGTGAACCGGAATAGCGCCCAAAGGCATGCACCACCGGCACCCCGGCATCCCGAAAGGCCTTGGCAAAACCCGGTGGCAGTGTTGAAGAGGCCACCACAACACCATCGACGGAATATTGGCGCAGCATGCGCACCGAGTTTTCCGGATCGGTTTCATCTGACAAGTTGACCAGAAGGGGACGCAGATCGCGCTCCTGCAACCTGCGGGTAAACAGATCAAAAACTTCCAAAAACAAAGGGTTGTGGAAGTTGTTTGACACCAGACCAATGAGTTTGGTGCGCCGCGTTGTCAGGGATCGGGCGAGAAAATTCGGGCTGTAGCCCAGTTCATCAGCCGCCTTTTCAACCCGCTTGCGCATTTTATCAGACACCGAGGCGCCTTCAGTGAACGTGCGCGACACGGCCGAGGTCGAGACCCCGGCGTGTCGCGCAACATCTTTTAAAGTAGCGGCCATATGTCTCCTGCCGAGAGCGGCAGTCCTTTGTTGTTTCAGTGAACTTAACGGCTTCGCTTGCTATTGACAGTATGAATTTGAAATTCATTTTTGCAACCGCTTGCAAAAAAATTCCATCCGTGTTTATCTTTCGCCAGGGAAGGCCTGAATTTAGAGGCGCCCGATTGAATGTCGTCGTAGCAGGGAGGAAACTATGACAAACCTTACAACAAAACTGGTACTGGCCACCGCACTGGTCGCCGCACCGTTTTTGAGCGCAACAACAGCATCCGCTGAAGGCGAAAAATATGTGCTGGTCAGCCATGCACCCGACAGCGACAGCTGGTGGAACACCATCAAAAACGGTCTGGCGCTCGCCGCTGAACAGATGGATGTTGAGGTTGAATACCGCAACCCGCCCACCGGTGACCTTGCCGATATGGCGCGTATCATCGACCAGGCGGCCGCATCCGGTGCAACCGGTATCATCACCACCCTCGCTGACTATTCGGTGCTTTCCGGCCCGATCCGGAACGCAGTGGATCAGGGGATTGATGTCATAATCATGAACTCCGGCACGCCGGAACAGGCGCGTGAAGTTGGCGCTCTGATGTATGTGGGTCAGCCCGAGTATGATGCGGGTTATGCGGCTGGGATCCGCGCCAAGGGAGACGGTGTTGAATCGTTCCTTTGCGTGAACCATTATATCTCGTCACCCTCCTCCACTGAGCGCTGTCAGGGTTTTGCTGATGGTCTGGGCGTCGAGCTTGGCAATCAGATGATCGACTCCGGTCAGGATCCCTCGGAAGTTAAAAACCGTGTGATGGCCTACCTTTCCGCCAATCCGGACACAGACGCAGTTCTGACTCTGGGTCCAAACTCTGCAGATCCGACCCTGTTGGCGCTGGAAGAAAACGGCATGGCCGGTGACATTTACTTCGGTACGTTTGACCTTGGCGAAGACATCGTCAAAGGCATCAAAGCCGGTGTGATCAACTGGGGCATCGATCAGCAGCCATTCCTGCAGGCCTATCTGCCGGTTGTGATCCTGGCCAACTATCACCGTTATGGCGTACTGCCAGGCAACAACATCAACTCCGGCCCGGGCTTTGTCACCAAAGACGCGCTTGAGCTGGTCGAAAAATACGCTGGCGAATTCCGCTAAGCACATTGTTCAGGGGGCTGCCATGATGTGGCCCCCTGTCCTTTCGTTTCTGTACCCCCCCAAATTGATACGAGGCCCGACATGTCCGAGGCACCCCCCGTCCCGTCCGCAGACGAGCGGATCCAGTCCCGATCCCGTTTCCGCGAAGCCCTGATCCGCCCTGAACTTGGTGGCATTTGTGGCAATATCATCGTATTCGCGATGTTTATTCTGTTCGCTTTTGACTCTGGCATGTTCGCGCCTCAGGGCATCATGAACTGGTCCATTGTTTCCGCTCAATTCATGATCATCGCCGTCGGCGCCTGTTTGCTGATGATCGCAGGCGAGTTCGACCTCTCGGTTGGGTCAATGATCGGCTTTGCCGGCATGATGATCGCCATTTTCACCATCACCCTGGGCTGGCCGGTCTGGATTGCCATTCTGGTGACCTTCGTGCTGACGATCTCTATCGGCGCACTGAACGGCTATATCGTGGTGCGCACCGGTCTGCCGAGTTTCATCGTTACCCTGGCATTCCTGTTCATCCTGCGCGGCTTTACCATCTTTCTGCCCCAGGTCATCGAGCGCAAAACCATCATCAGCGGCATTTCTGACGCGGCTGAAGGCGACTGGCTGGCGCCGATCTTTGGCGGCAAGATCCTGCGTGGCCTGTTTCAGTGGTTCGGCGATATCGGGCTGATCGAGACGTTTTCACGTGGCAACCGCATCGGCCAACCCGTTGTGGAAGGCGTACCAATGCTGCTGGTCTGGGCGCTGGTCCTGATCATCTTTGGCCATATTTTGTTGACCAGAACCCGCTTTGGCAACTGGATCTACGCGGCCGGTGGCGATGCTCAGGCCGCACGTTATGTTGGTGTGCCGGTAAACCGGGTGAAAATCACCATGTTCATGTTCTCGGCATTCTGCGCCACGGTTTTTGCCACCATTCAGGTGATGGAGTTCGGTTCTGCCGGCGCGGACCGCGGCTTGCTGAAAGAATTTGAAGCGATCATTTCCGTGGTCATCGGTGGCGCGCTTCTGACCGGCGGATATGGTTCGGTCATCGGCGCCGCACTTGGTGCGCTGATCTTTGGCGTGGTGCAGCAAGGCCTGTTCTTTGCCGGGGTGGAAAGTTCACTGTTCCGGGTGTTCCTCGGGGTGATCCTTCTGCTGGCGGTGATCCTGAACACCTATATCCGTCGCATGATTACTGGGGAGAAATGATATGAGTTCGCCACAAACCCCTATTGTGCAGATGCGCAATATTGAAAAACATTTTGGCTCGGTTATCGCATTGGCTGGTGTGTCGCTCGATGTGTTCCCAGGCGAATGCCACTGCCTTCTGGGCGACAACGGTGCCGGTAAATCGACGTTCATCAAGACCATGTCCGGCGTACATAAAGCGAGCAAGGGCGAGATCCTGTTCGACGGCAAGGAGATGAATTTTGAACGGCCGCGCGACGCGATCAAGGCCGGCATTGCCACCGTGTATCAGGACCTGGCAATGATCCCGCTGATGTCGGTGGCGCGTAACTTTTTCATGGGCAACGAGCCCCAGAAAAAAGTCGGGCCGTTCATGTTCTTTGACCATGAGACTGCCAACCGGGTGACGATGGATGAGATGTCAAAAATGGGCATTAACCTGCGCGGACCGGATCAGGCAGTGGGCACATTGTCGGGCGGCGAACGTCAGACCGTTGCCATTGCGCGCGCCGTGCATTTTGGCGCCAGAGTGCTGATCCTGGACGAGCCGACCTCGGCGCTGGGTGTGCGCCAGACCGCCAACGTGCTGGCCACCATCGACAAAGTGCGCAAACAGGGCGTCGGTGTGGTGTTTATCACCCACAACGTGCGTCATGCCATGGCAGTGGGCGACCGCTTTACCGTGCTGAACCGGGGCAAGACGCTCGGCACAGCAAAGCGCGGTGAAATCACCCCGGATGAATTGCAGGATCTGATGGCCGGTGGTCAGGAGCTTGCCTCACTGGAAGGCTCCCTCGGCGGCACGGTCTGACCCTCCGGATCTCTGCCCGGATCTCCGCCCGGGACATTTAAACCGCATGACAAACGCCGGCACATATCCTGTGCCGGCGTTTGCATTTCACCGCCGCTATTGTTCGCGGAACGCCCGGTTCATTGAATCACTGATCGGTTTGATCAGATAGTCGATAAAACTGCGTTCGGCGGTCTGGATCAACACCTCTGCAGGCATGCCAGGCGTCGGCGTAAACCCCGGCACCCGCATCAGCTCATCCACCGGGATCGAGACCCGGGTGACATAAACCTCGCGTACGCCTTCGCCGGACCTGTCGGTCACCGCATCGGCAGAGACATAATAGACCAGCCCGTTCAGCACCGGCGTGGTTCTCTGGTTCAGCCCGACCAGCCGCACCGTGGCCATCTGCCCAATGGTCACATTTTCAATTTCAGTGCGCGCCACCTGGGCTTCGATGATCAGGGGCTCGTCTGAGGGCAGGATTTCCGCTATCGCGCGGCCCGATTCAATCACCCCTCCGGCGGTATGATAATACAGCCGGATCACGGTACCGCTGACCGGTGATTTGATCTCCGCGCGTCTGAGAACACTTATCGCCTTGCGCGCTTTTTCACGCACGGAATCCAACTCGCTCTGCACCACCTGCAACTCGTCAACAGCGGCCTGGCGATGGGCGCTCAGCGTCTGTTCAATCTGGGTTTCATACCGGCGGCTGATCTCGGCTAATTCGGTGACTTCAGAGGCAAGACGCGCCACCTGCCCCTCGGATTCAGCCAGGGCGCGCCGCACCATATTCACTTCGCTTTTGCGCATCAGCCCCCGTTCAAACAGGGTGGATTTATCCGCCAGGTCTTCGCTCAGGATTGAAGCCTGCAACCGCATCGAGATCAGTTGCCGCTCATATCCCATAGAGCGGATGCGCAACGCTTCAATATTGCGCTCCAGCAAGGCAATATCATTGTTCAGCGCCTGCACCGCGACTTTGAACGCATTGTTCTGACCATCCAGGATTGTCGCCACTTCGAAATCACCGCGTTTTTCCAAAAGCGCCGGCGGAAAGACCAGCCGCTCCTGAGGGCTCAGTGCGGCAAGAATGCGCACTTCAGTCGCCTCGAGCCGCACCTGGCGCAGAAATAATTCGCGCTCTGAAGCCAGTGCAACGGTTTCATCCAGCGCCAGGATGATCTGACCGGCCAGTACGGTGTCGCCTTCTTTCACCAGGATCTCTTTGATGATGCCGCCTTCCAGGTGCTGAATGATCTTGTTGCGCCCGGTGGCGACAAAGCTGCCCTGGGCGATGACCGCTGCCGCCAGCGGTGCGTTAAACGCCCACCAGCCAAACCCGCCAAAGGCAATCGCCATCAGGGTGAAACCAAAGACCACATGCCGGGTCACCGACCGCGGCACATCCGCATACCATTCCTGCGGCATATCCGCGTCGGCACTCATGTCACCGCTCCACGGTTTGCCTGTGTTGGCAGGCTGCCGCCGTTGTTTTGTTTCTGTAGCTGCTGAACCACCTGATCACGGGCGCCAAACATGATGATATTGCCATCTGCCATCAGCATGATTTTGTCGACGACATTGAGCAGCGACGATTTCTGGGTGATCACAACTACGGTAATGCCGCTTTCACTGGCATGTTTGATCGCGCGTGACAGCGCTTTGTCCCCGGCACCGTCGAGGTTGGAATTGGGCTCATCCAGAATAAGCAGGCGCGGATTGCCAAAAAATGCCCGCGCCAGCGCCACCCGCTGTTTCTGCCCGCCCGAAAGCGGTGAGCCATCTGACGCCACCACGGTTTCATAGCCATGCGGCAGGCTGGCGATCATGTCATGCACATCCGCCAGCACCGCAGCGCGGTGGATTTGTTCATCAGTGGCGTCGTCCCGCATCCGGCCAATGTTGTTTTTGATCGATCCGGGGAACAGCTGCACATCCTGGGGCACATAGCCGATGCTTTCGCCAAACTGGCGCGGATCCCAGTTGCGCAGATCCATCAGATCAAGCCGTACATTGCCCGACGTGGGCAGGATGGAACCCACCAGCATTTTACCCAGCGTGGTTTTGCCGGCACCAGAATTGCCGATCACCGCCAGGGAATCCCCCGGGTTCAGCGAAAAGCTGAGCCCGTTCAATACCACCTGCTTGGTGCCCCCGGGCACATACAGCAGCCGTTCCACATCGAGACGACCTTCAGGCGAGGGAAGACGCAGCCGTTCAAATTTCATTTTTGTGTTCTGCATCAGACTGCCGATGCGCCCATAGGCCGCGCGCGACAGCAAAAACCCGTTCCAGCCCTCAATCGCGCCTTCAATCGGCGCCAGCGCCCGCCCGGCAATGATTGATGCAGCGATCACCATACCGCCGGTGATCTCGCCCTGGATCGCCAGATAGGCGCCCCAGCCCAACATACTGATCTGGGTCAGCAGCCGTGCGGCCCGGGACACCGCGGCTGAGATGATATTGCGGTCCTGCGCTTTTACCTGATGCTTCAGGGAAGCTGCGGTATCGCGCCCCCAGATCATCACCGCTTCGGGTACCATCGCCAGCGCATTGATGATCTGGCTGTTGCGCGCCATCGAGTCCAGATGCAGATTGGCCCTGCTTTGCGCCATACTGGCTTCGGCAAAGGGCCTGGCTGTCAGTTTCTGATTCACAACCGCAATCACCAGCAGGATCAGCGACGTCAGCACAACAATCATGCCAAGATGCGGATGCACCAGAAAAATCGCCAGAATGAACAGCGGTGCAAAAGGAATATCCAGGAAAGAAATCAAGGTGCCGGAGACCAGAAAGCCACGCACTTGCTGCAGATCGCCCAGGGTCTGAAATTCGCGCCCGTTTGAATGCAAAGCAGCGGTGGCCGCCGCGCTCAGGATCGGAGCTCCGAGCCGGGCAGCCACCTCTACCGCAGTACGCATCAGTACAAACCGGCGCACTGCATCAAGTATTGCCTGCAGTACGACCGCCCCCACGATCACCACAGTCAACATGATCAGAGTATCGACCGAGCGGCTGGTCAGCACCCGGTCGGAAATTTGGAAGAGATAGATCGGAATCGCGAGGATCAACAGGTTGGTGGCACAGGTCAGCACCATCACAAAGCCAAGATTGCGCCGCACCGCTGAGACGCCACCGGCCAGGCTTTTGGAAAATTCATCCGGGCTGAGACGCTGGTGAAAACCCGGCGGGCGGCGGCCGCCACCGCCGCCGTTGACCGACGGCACCGCCGCTTTTTCCCGGCGCAATACCGGACCGGTGTCAGCCTCGATCTGCTCGCCGGCAATACCACCAGTGCGCTCATCTTCCGGGACAAACCGCGGGTCAATCCGTTGTTGCGGGGTCAGGCGCATTACAGGCTTTTTCCCCGCGCGGCCAGACGTCGGCTCATCCGGCGGATTAGTATGATCCTTCAATGTGTTCTCCGATACTCTTTATGTTAAATCTCCTCAGGCCAGCATGGTCTGCAAAATATCCGCAGAACTGCTGTCGGTCACAATTGTGCTGCTGGTGTAAACATCTTCTGGCAGCGTATCTTCGATGATGTCCGGCGCGAGGAACGCCACGGCCTCACTCGCAAGCGCCATCAGAGCAACACCGGACGGATCTGCGTCAGTGTCGATCAGCTCTGCCTGATAGATCAGCGCCTCGCTGTAGACCTCGCCGCCAACCATGACGGTGCTGTCGACGCCGTAATCCACCACCTCGGCCAGGTTGACCAGAGAATTTGAACCGGTGGTGATGGTCACTTCGCCGCCGGATTTGTTGACAAAATCTTCCAGCGCCAGATGCACCTGATCAGCGTCCCCCAGGATATTGGTCTGGGTAATGGAGTTGATCGTCAGCCAGTCGCCTTCAATATACAGCACCCGCAGCACATCGATGCCGTCAAACATTTCATTTTTGGCCACGCTTGCGCCGATATTTTGCGCACCGGCAGCAAGCGCATGCCCTGCATTGGCAAATTTGACGTCCATCTCGATCCAGTTGTCGACACCGCTCGCGTCAATCACCGCTGAATTGAACAACAGATTGTCAGACATCGACAGACTGTCCGGCCCGGCACCGTCATAACTGAGACTGTCAATATCAAGCAGTGCGTTGACCTGAGAGATCAGATTGACAGAAACCATCGTGCCGCCGACCATGATCAGATCATAGCCAAAACCGATTTCCAGCATGTCGGCGAGGTTTATCAAACTATTGTTGCCAAGCTGAACCAATGTATCGTCACCGGAGAATTCGACGCGCGCCATGTCCTGGTCGGTGGCGAAATTGAACTGTTCGATCCAGTTTACCTGCACCAGATCGCCGTCCACCCGGGTCACCACCCAATGGTCCGGCAGGTCAGGCCGCCCTGGCCCGTCATTGTCACCATCATCGTCATCTGCATCCGGACTGACCACGGTGGTCGCTGTCTCAATGATTGCAGCGCTGTTATAGCTCTGGGACAGCACCGCCTCAGCGCTGCCGATACTTGCTTCAAACAGCACATTGACCTGGGATATTGCGTCGATCACCGCCACATCGCCCATCACCGCAATAACCGGCGCATCCAGCCAGGCCGAATGGATCGCGACCTCATTCAGCTGCTGATTGGCCCCGGCCACAACAGCGTGGCCATCTTCGACATCCCAGAAGCCGCCTTCGGACTCATCGTCATCCCCACCGTCATCGTCCCCGTTTTCACCGTCATCGTCATCGTCGTCCTGATCGTCGGCAGCTTGTTCGTCGGCACCCTGATCGCCGGTGCCTTCGTCATTGCCGTCACTGCCGGCGGCGTCAGCGGCGGCTTCGTCTTCGTATCCGGCGTCAGCAGCACCTGCGCTGTCTTGTTGACGGGCAACCTCCTCATCGCCTGCAACAAACGCGCCGTTTGCAGTGTCTGCTGCGCCGGCATCCCCTAATACATCAATGATTTTTTCAGCGTCCGCGGGCTCAATAAGCCCGGCATCGGCTACAGCTTCCGCCGCCACAGCAAGCTCTTCGACATGCGCAACAGCCGCACTGACACCCGTTACAGGCGCTTCGATAAGCTCCGCAATTGTTTCGATCCCTGCGATAACCGTGAGGCCTTCACCATCTGAAATATCCAGGGTTTTTACCCGCTCAGCAGCACCACCGGCAGCGGCATCCGCGTCTGGCTGTGCTTCTGGCGCTGCGGCTGCTGAAACCTCTTCGACAGTTGCAGCCACCGCTGCATGTGCAAGATGTGGATCCCCGTCGTGAGCCCCCCCGCCGTCAGAGCTGTTGTCCGCGACAATTGCCGCTGTCTCACCTGGATCAGCTTTTTCTTGCTGCTCTGTCTCACCTGGATCAGCGTGTTCGGGCCCTTCTGTCTCCTCAGACTCAAAATACGCCGGCCTGACATCGTCAAGCTCGGTCAGTTCTTCGACGTGCCCTCCGTTTTCGTGCTTCCCAAGTGCATCCGCACCGCGCAGGATGGTGACGCTGGCACCTTCAATTCCAGGATCCGCAACCGCGTCCAGCAACTCCGCGACGTAGCTCGCATAGCCTGCAATGCCTCCGTGCGCAGGGCCGATAATGGCAGCACTAAACCCGGTCAGGCTGCCGGCCAGGATCATCATCCCTTCGGTCTGGGTGTCAAAATCCTTTGGCGCCACGAATGTCAGCGCCCCTTCTTCATCAAAAATATCACCATATATATCGTTGTCGCTGAGCGTGTTCAGCTGCACTGTCACCGCAAGCAGAGAACTCGCCGGCTGGAGATCAAACTCCGGCCCCGGCGGGGGAATCCGTATTTCGCCGTCGGACTGGCGCACAAATTTGCTGAGACCGGTGGATATATAGATGTCCGGCAGCTCTGACGCATTCTCCACCCAAAAACGTGCCGGCTCAACAGCAAGCGCCTTAAACTGCAGCCCGTTGAAAGACGTGGAAAAATCACCGGTACTATACGGGGAGTCTATCGTCACTTTCACGTTCAGCAACTTGCCAAATTCCGCATCCAGCTTTTTCAGCGCTTTAAACTCATCATAGACCTGCCGCATACGCAGCTCTTCTACAACGGTGGCGAATATGCCGATGAAGTGGTTGACGATTTCCGTCGTGGCGTCAAAAGCCATAATAATTACCCCTTAATACACCCTGCGCTGGCCTCAGAGGTCGGGTATTCCTGCATGTGATCTGCAAGTGTAACGGGGCCGGAATTACCGGCCCCGTTCAGAGAATATGGCTTATACGCCGTCGCTGTCGTCGCCGATATAGGTCGAGCTCAGGCTGCCACCCACAACGGTCATATCCACCGTGTTGCCCAGCACATTCGCGCCCATCACAATCGACTGGTTGAACGCTGTGGTGTTGATTGCGGAATCTGCGCTCGCTGCGCTGGTCCCGGTGACATAACCGTCGTCACCGTTGTTTGACCCCCACATGCCAGCACTGCCACCGGCACCACCGTCACCATTATAGGCGTCCCCAGCAGCACCACCGGCACCACCAGTTGCCATGGCGTCGCCGCCCCAGGCATGACCGCCATAGCCGTCACCGGTCAGACCGCCGATGGCAAGCGCACTGCCACCCTCGCCGCCGTAACCGCCGTCACCGCTGTCACCGCTTGTGGCGGTCGCAGTCGCAGACCCGTCAGACGTGTTGGACGCATCAGCCGCCGCGTCAGCAGCGCCGGCATCGCCGGTTGTGGCGTCGTCACCGATGCCAACACCCAGACCGCCGGCCAGAGCAGCTGCAAAGCCGCCGGCATCGCCGCCTTCGGCACCGTCGCCACCGTCGCCGCCGTCACCGCCGGCAGCACCGTCGCCACCGTCACCGCCAGCAGCAGCATCGCCACCGTCGCCGCCGTTGTCACCGTCGCCGCCTTCAGCATTGGCAAGTCCGGCACCGATCAGGCCAAGCCCGACGCCGATTGCACCGGCATCGCCGCCGTCACCGCCGTCACCAGCATCGCCGCCATCATTGTCAGCGTCGCCGTCGCCGCCAGCGCCGCCGTCGCCGTCATTATCGCCGTCGCCACCTTTGGCACCGTCACCGGCATCCACATCAGACCCCGCACCGGCAAGCCCCAGTCCAAGCCCGGCGCCGACAGAGGTTGCACTGCCGCTGGTGTTGCCACCTTCGGCATATGAACCCGCCCCGGCAAGGCCAAGACCAAGCCCGAGCGCCACCGCACCGGCGTCGCCGGTTTCGCCGGTATCTCCGCCGTCACCGCCATCATCACCATCAGCTTTGGTGTACTGATTACCGCCGTCACCGCCACCGGCATACGCGTGGCCGCCTTCGGAAGAACCACCTTTTGCATTGCCGCCATAGGACCCGGCATCATCGCCACCGTCGCCACCGTCGGTTTCAACTTCGATGCCCTCATCAGCTTCGGCATCGCCACCTTCAGAATCGTTATACTGATACAGGTGGCCACCCACCTCAGCGCCCTCAAGGTAATCGTTGTCCTCAAGCGTATTGTTCATGACGTTGACAGTACCGGTGTCATTGCCCAAGCCGTTCAGCGCATCATTCAGAATGTCACCGATGCTCTGATCATTGCCGGGGTCATAAACCATGTTCCCGTTTGCCATCGTGATGTCATCAATCTCGGAATCATCCAGATAGAAATCGGCAAAGTCATCATCCGTGGGCACATAACCATCCAGACCAACGCTCACATTTGTGGTCACCGTGGTGGTCACATCCGTGTCATTGGTTGCGGTGTTGGTGGCTGTATTTTCGGCCGAATTGTCGGCGCTGTTATTGGCTTCATTGTCGGCAGAATTGTCGGCGCTGTTCTCGTTTGAATTGCTGTTATGGTTGCCGTTCAGATTGAGGTTGCCATTGCCATTCAGGTTGAGATTGCCGTTCCCGTTCAGATTGAGATTGCCGTTGCCGTTCCCATTCAGATTGAGATTGCCGTTGCCGTTCCCATTATCATTGTCGTTCTCATTGTCGTTGTCATTGGAATTGTTGCCCCAAGGGGTCCAGTTACTTCTCCTAGACATAGGAATACTCCCAGAAATGGGCTTGCCGGACCGCCAGTCATTCTAACGCAGTCATCGGAAAGCTGATTACAGGTAAACGAGAATTGTGCGGCTGATCAGTGCTGACATTGTGAGATCGCACCGGCGCCGCAGACGCATATCCGTGCATTGCCCTCCTTCTTGCTGCCGGTCAGAATTGCAGGTTCAAAAAAGCAAATACACACCACGCGTTATCCTCTGGATATTCCGTGGCATGGGCTTTTGATTGTGCAAATAAACAACCGGAGTCTGAAATACGCCGCAGCAGATCACGGCGCGCTCAGTTTTCTCCTTTCGCGCTGCCACTGATAGCCAGGCCAACGATCTAGACCCCGGTGGGCAGGTTAAACCAGCGGGATAGAATGGTTTTTAAGTTTCAACGATTGGCGTAAATCGATTCGAAGCCGAAAATACTGCTCGAATCGTGCAGCACTCGCCTCTAGGTTTAGTGCGTCCCAGCGCGACCCAGAGCAGTCACCAGCGCCTGTCCGGCGTAACATTCTGTTCTTGTTAATAAAATATTAACCAGCCGGAGTTGCGCAGCGAAAATACTGCCTGTTCGGACTGTGGACTAAAGCCTAAGCAGACCTAGACTTTTGGATAATATCGCGACTTTGCTCATAAGGCGTATGATAGAAGGGGCCGGTTTTCGTAAACCATTTTGTAAAATGCGCTCTGTCGGCCCCCCGGATTTCACCGGGCTGTTTGTTACATGTAATTTTGTTACCGGGGGACCACATGAAAGATCAGGGGAAAACCGCCCAGGAATCCGCACCCAAATCTGCGCTGTCGCCGCATAAATGCCTGAAGCCGTCTGCGGTATTTGTCGGCCACACGCTCAGCTTTTCAGATGCGATGATCCGCATGGCCTGCCGCGAATTCGATGACATCAACATTGTCAGGCTGGAAAGCCTGCAAGAGGTCACAGTACAGCCGGACCTTGATCCTCTGACAATCCGCGCCCTTGTGGTTGAGGACTCTCTGTATACTGATCTGGTCAGTGATTTTGAGGCGTTTCAGCAAGCCGCGCCAAAGGGCCGGGTCGTGCTGGCCTACACTTCACCCGAACCCGCCCGAAAAATTCTGGCGCAGCAACACGTGCAGCGCGAACTGGCTGGGGTCAGCTTTTTGCCGATGAATGCGCAGTTTGACATGTGGTGTTCCATCATGCGGCTGACATTGTGCGGTGAAGGCTTTGTGCCGCGCGACCTGCTGCTGGAAGCCAGCCTGCCCCATCATCATTCCCCGGCCTTCAACACTGATATTGCCATGCTGACCCAGCGCGAAAACGAAGTTCTGTCGCTGGTATCAGAAGGCAAACAAAACAAGGTCATCGCCGGGGATCTGAACCTGTCTGAACACACGGTCAAACTTCACCTTCACAACATTATCGGCAAACTGGGGGTCAAGAACCGCACCGAAGCAACGGTCTGGTTTCTGTCCCATATCGCGGCGACCCCATAATGGCGGTGGCTGAGCCACTTTCTTTTGACGATTTCCTGCTGCTGGTGGGACGGCTGAACTATGCCTGGACCAATACCGAAAGCCTGTTCATCCATCTGATCGCCGGTCTGACCCGGATGGACAAAGAAACGGCGGTGGTTATTTTTCTGACCCTGAACACTTCACGCGCCCGGATTGACCTGGTGGAGCGTCTGTCAAAAATGACGCGCCACAGCGTGCCTGAACGCAAAGCGATCCTCGCACTCACCGCCCGTATGGTGAAACTTTCCCACTTAAGAAACCGCTTTAATCACTGCATTTACGCCTTTGACTCGGAGGGCGGTCATCCCAAAACCATCCTGATGCGGATTGCCGATCGCAAGGACACAATCAAGATGGGCCAGATCAGTGACATTGATGACGAAATGCTGACCGGTATCAGTGAAGCTATCGACAATCTGGGGCAGCTGAACCGCGACATCTGGGCCTTTGTACAGCGCCACAATTACCCGGTCTGACCGGTGTTTCCGGCCCGGTGCCATCGCAACGGTAACTGCGAAATGCCAGCAAAGATCTGCGACGCGTCTATCCGGAAAAATCTGCCAGTTCCGTCGCCCGGGTGATAGCAGCGTCAAACGCGCCGGCCAGAACGGGCTGCAACCCGCCCGTTTCCAGGCTGGTAAACGCAGCCGCGGTGGTGCCGTCATACCGGATCATGCCCTGCACATACGCCGCGATATCAAAGTCAGCGTTGGCCATGATCTGCCCGCTGGCTTCCATCTGCGCTTTGACCGCCCTGACCGCAATGTGCCCGGCAATGCCCCGGGACATGGCCTCGCGGATCAGCATGTCCGCAACCAACCCCAGCATGCCAGGAACCGGGCCGTTTAACGCGGTAAAAAAGTCGATCTGCGCCTCATCATCAACCTCGGCCACCTGACCGCCGGACACAAAAACCTGGTTGACCCGGTTACGGTCCTCTGCTGTCAACCCGGCGCTGGCGCACCAGGTGGCAAAGCCAAGATCTTGATCCACCGCCAGCGGACCACACATTGCGCGCACCGCCCGCCGGGAGCCGGATTTATGCATAATCTGTTCCAGAGTGACGCCGGCCATCACCGAGATCACCAGCCCGCTGGTCTGAAACGCCAGTGTGGAAAACGCGGCAGGTGGCACAGCGAGGATCACCACCTCGCACATGTCAGCCAACTTTTGCGCGGATGCCGTTGTCGCTGTGCCGTCTCCCAGGTGTTCCTTCTGGCTGCGGCCGCAAATCATCAAATCGCCAGCCGTGCAGCGCCCGTTGCGCAACAGCGCCCGTATCAGCGCGCCACCCAGTTCACCTTCACCACCAATAATGCCGATTTTACGCATGTATATTTTCACTCATCCCGTGGCGGGCGCGAAACCGGCGGATTTCAGCCGCGGACGGCACTTGCCCGGTATAGATTTCGATATGATCCGGCATCCGCCCGACCCGGGGTTCAAGCGGCTCACGCACCAGCATCGCAATGTAGCCGACCTGGGTGTATATCACTGTGGCGGCGCGGGAGTCGGCCTGTTTTTCGCTGAATCCATAGCGCAGGAACATCGCTTTAACCGCATCACGTCGTGTATTATCCGCATGCTGGATCAGGTCCTGCACCGCGTCACTGGTCAGACCCCAGTTGCGCACCGCCCGGTCAAATTCAGTGTCAAACAGCGCAGTGTCGATCCAGCAGTCATAGAGGTTGAACATCGCTTCAGAAATGCTCTCGGCATAAGCTTCGGTCCGGGCCACAAGATTGCCGGTGTTCTTGTCCTGCCACCGCATCAGCAAGGCGGACAACAGCGCGCCGCGGTCCTCAAAATGCCAATAAAAACTGGTGCGCGACAGGTTCAACGCCTTGGCCAGCGGCATCACTTTGACCGCGTCAATGCCGCCTTCAATCAGAGCTTTATACGCCCCGTCAACCCAGAGCGCCGCTGATCCGCGTTGCCTGTCGGTCTGTTTGCCTGTCGGTTTTCCTGCCATGACGACGGGATAGCAGCCCTGGCCCGGCGATGCAAGATACTTGACAGGTGTGTAATAGTACTCGACACATGTGTCATGAACCGTTGCGCTCCGGGAGGGACAGCATGATAGCAGATACAAAATTAAGAACACGCAGCCGTGGTGGGCGCCGCGCCCGCCAGGCTGCAGACGCCGCTGGCCCGGCTGAGCAACGCGTCCCCTATATCACCCGCAACCTGCCAACCTATGATCTGCTGAGCGACAACAAGCTGGATCAGATCCTGGCCACATCTGACCGGATCCTCGCTGAAATTGGCATCAATTTCTGGGAGGATATCGAGACGGTCGAACTGTTTCGGGCTGCAGGCGGTCAGGTCACCCATAAATCTGAGGACGTATGGAACATCCGGTTTGCCCCCGGGCTGATCCGCGACATCCTGAAAACTGCGCCCGCCAGCTTTACCCAACACGCCCGAAACCCGGCCAACTCGGTTCAGATCGGTGGTGACGCAGTGGTTTTTGCCCCGGCCTACGGCTCACCTTTTGTGATGGATCTGGACCGGGGGCGGCGCTACGGCACCATTGAGGACTTTGAAAACTTCGTCCGTCTGGCCCAGTCCAGCCCGCATCTGCACCATTCCGGCGGCACCATTTGTGAACCCACCGACGTGCCGGTGAACAAACGCCACCTTGATATGGTCTATGCCCATATCCGTTATTCTGACCGGGCGTTTCTGGGCTCCATCACCGCTCCGGATCGGGCCGAGGACAGTATTGAGATGTGCCGCATCCTGTTTGGCGCCGGTTTTGTCGACCAGAACTGCGTCATCATGGGCAATTTCAATTCCACCTCGCCGCTGGTCTGGGACGGGGTCTCGACCCGGGGCATCCGTGCCTACGCGGCAGCCAATCAGGGTTCGATCCACCTGCCCTTCCTGCTCGGTGGCGCAGTGTCGCCGCTGACAATGGCGGGATCGATCGCGCAGAGTCTGGCGGAAAGCATGGTCGGCTGCGCCCTGACCCAGCTGGTACGCCCCGGTGCACCGGCAGTGCTGGGTGCCTTTCTGGCGACAATGTCGCTGCGCTCAGGTTCCCCCACTTTCGGCACACCAGAAGCCGCCACCGGCAGCCTGGTCATGGGGCAACTGGCGCGCAAACTCAATTTGCCGCTGCGCTGCGCCGGCAATTTCTCCAACTCCAAACTGCCCGACGCCCAGGCGATGAGCCAGGCCATGATGTCGATGATGTCGGCGGTTCAGGGCGGCGCCAATTTCATCCTGCATTCCGCTGGCTTTCTCGACGGGCTGCTGTCGATGTCGTACGAAAAATTCATGCTGGACGCCGACATGTGCGGCGCGCTGCACGCCTATATGCAGGGCGTTGAAGTCAGTGAAGAAACGCTCGCGTTTGACGCTTTGGCCGAAAAAGGCCCCGGTGAGCACCTGTTTGGCGCCCAACACACCTTGCGCCATTACAAGACCGCCTATTGGGAAAGCGGCCTGGATGATTATCAGCCCTGGGAGACCTGGGATGAACAGGGATGTGTTGACGCCATGACCCGCGCCAACGCCAAATGGAAAGAAACGCTGGCGAATTACAAAGCGCCGCCGCTGGACCCCGAGATTGACCGCGCCTTGCGGGACTTTATCGCCACCAAAAAAGCGTCGATGCAAGACGCCTGGTACTGAGGAAAACCCATGAGTAAAGACCCGCTGCTGCAGCCCTTTCAGCTAAAACACCTGACGATCAAAAACCGGATTATGACCACCGCGCACGAACCGGCCTATCCCGAAGACGGCATGCCAAAGGCACGCTACCGCGCCTATCACGTGACCCGGGCAAAAGCTGGCGTTGGCCTGACCATGACCGCCGGATCCGCTGCGGTGTCGCGTGACAGCCCGCCGGTGTTCAACAACATTCTCGCTTATAAGGACGAGGTTGTCGGCTGGATGCGCGAGTTGAGCGACGCCTGCCATGAACACGGCTGCGCGGTGATGGTGCAGCTGACCCATCTTGGCCACCGTACCCACTGGAACAAGGGCGACTGGCTGCCCGCTGTGGCGCCTGGCCACGCCCGCGAACCCGCGCACCGGGCCTTTCCCAAAAAGATGGAAGACTGGGACATTGCCCGCATTATCACTGATTACGCGGATGCGGCAGAACGCATGCAGGCCGCCGGTCTCGATGGCATTGAGCTGGAATGTTACGGCCATCTGATGGATCAGTTCTGGACATCGCGCTTTAACACGCTGGAGGCACCCTGGGGCGGCAGTTTTGAAAACCGCTCGCGCTTCTCGCTTGAAGTGCTCGCCGCGATCCGCAAACGCGTCGGCGCCGATTTCATCGTCGGCGTACGCTATACCGCCGATGAGAACGCGCCCGGTGGCATTTCCGAGGCCGAAGGTCTGAACATTGCACGCGCGTTCCGCGACTCTGGCAACGTGGATTTTCTCAACGTTATCCGCGGTCATATCGACACCGATCCCGGCCTGACCGATGTGATCCCGGTGCAGGGTATGAAAAGCGCACCGCATCTGGATTTCGCCGGCCGCGTGCGTGCCGAAATTGGTATGCCCACGTTCCACGCCGCGCGCATTCCGGATGTGGCCACTGCGCGCCATGCAGTGGCAAACGGGCTGCTGGACATGGTCGGCATGACCCGCGCCCATATGGCCGACCCGATGATCGTGCAAAAAATCATTGAGGGGCGCGAAGAGGATATCCGCCCCTGTGTCGGCGCCACCTATTGCCTTGACCGCATTTATCAGGCCGGGGACGCGCTGTGCATTCACAACGCCGCCACCGGTCGCGAATTGTCGATGCCCCATGATATTCCCCGTGCAGATACGCGCAAAAAAGTGGTGATCATCGGCGCTGGCCCCGCCGGTTTGGAAGCCGCAAGGGTGGCGGCTGAACGCGGTCACCAGGTTGTGGTGTTTGAAGCGGCGGCGGAACCAGGCGGGCAGGTCCGCCTGACAGCACAGACCGGACGCCGACGTGAAATGATATCGATCATTGAGTGGCGGATGGCACAATGTGCTGCGCGCGACGTTGAGTTCCGCTTTAACACATGGGCAGAGGCTTTTGATATCACGGCTGAAAACCCGGACGTAGTGATTGTTGCCACCGGTGGCCTGCCGCATACCGAGATCCTCACCACCGGCAATGATTTGGTGGTTTCGACCTGGGATATCCTGTCGGGTGACGTGAAACCGGGTAACAATGTGCTGGTGTTTGACGACGCCGGTGACCATCCAGGCCTGCAGGCGGCCGAGAAGATCGCTCTCTCGGGCGCCCATGTCGAAGTGATGACCTCTGACCGCAGTTTTGCACCCGACGTGATGGCGATGAACCTGGTGCCCTATATGCGCTCCATGCAAGAACGTGACGTGCGCTTTACGGTGACTTACCGGCTGTTGGACGTGGAACGAGAGGGCAATCAACTGCGTGCCGTGATCGGCACCGATTATTCTGACCACGTGGAGAGCCGGCTGTTTGACCAGGTGGTGGTGAACCACGGCACCCTGCCGCTGGACGAGCTGTATTTTGATCTCAAACCTGGGTCCTCCAATCTGGGCGAACTGGATCAGGACGCTTTCATCAACGGGCGGGCACAGACGATCACCGGCAACCCGAACGGGCGCTATCAACTGTTCCGGATTGGCGATGCGGTTGCGGCGCGTAACACCCATGCAGCGATCTATGACGCGCTGCGGCTGGTGAAAGACATCTGAACCGGCATGCTGAGCCCGTTATGGGCTCAGCCACTGCCTGCAATCGTTGCACGCCTGCCCAAGTGTTCAGGCTTTGTGTTCAGCCCTTGCAAACGACCGATGTGCTCAGCCGTCGCATTCAGCTGTTTCGCGCTGCCGTCATGTTCAGCCGTCAGTTTCAGCCGCTTCGCTCAACCGATGTGTTCAGCCTATGTGCTCTACCGTCGCGATCAGCCGTGGCGCCTGACCTTCGTGCCCATACGTCGTGATCAACCGTTGCGCCCCTGCCAGGTTGGAAACAGATCGCCCGGTGCCGGCTCTGCTGCATACACCCCACGCGCGATGGCGCGGCTGAGACACAGCGCTGCGGCGTGTCCGATCTCCATCACATCCATACTGCAGTCGCTCAGCTCATGGACGCCGGTGGCCAGGGCAAAGACCAGATCACCGTCCATCGGTGTATGCGCCGGTACAATCGCCCGCCCGATGCCGTCCTGCGCCGCCGCAGCGATGCGTTTGCACTGGGCTTTGCTCAGCTTTGCGTCGGTGGCGATGATCGCGATGGTGGTATTGCCGCGCGCATTAAACATGTCGGATTTCACCGGCAGCCTGCGACTGGCAATGTCAGGCGTGACATCAGGTCCCAGGCCACCAAATTCGCCCTGCAGTTCAAACTGCGCCGCCCAGAAATGACGCTCCCCTGGCGTGGTCACCGCGCCAAACGGATTGACCGCGACCAGAGCGCCAACAGTGATGCCGCTTGGCAGCACCAGCGAGGCCGAACCAAGCCCGCCTTTTAACGTCGCAGACGTCGCGCCCGTCCCGGCCCCGGCCGTGCCAAGTTCAAACTCATCCGAGGCCGCGTCAAACGCCGCGCGCCCCAGCGCGTTATAGGGATTTTGCGTCCAGGACTTGTCACCGCCGTTGACCAGATCAAACAGGATCGCCGCCGGTACCAAAGGCACCTGGATACCTCCGACAGGAAAACCACGCCCTACGTCACGCAGCGCATCTGTCACACCGGACGCCGCATCAAGACCAAACGCAGAACCGCCCGACAGCACCAGCGCATCCACCATAGCGACGGATTTGTCCGGCGCCAGCAAGTCGGTTTCCCGCGTGCCCGGCGCGCCGCCCATCACATCCACCGACGCCACAAAGGGTCGATCCGCGGTCAGCACCGTGGTGCCGGATTTCAACGCGGCGTCCCTGGCGTTGCCAACCCGCAGCCCGGCAACATCGGTGATCAGATTTTTCGTTCCTGGTCTCATGTTCACTCCTCAGATACAGCGGCCGCCGTCGACTTCCATACAGACCCCTGTAACCATACTGGCCTCATCGGAACACAGGAAACAGGCGGCATTGCCCAGGTCTTCCGGCGTGGAAAACCGGCCCATCGGGATGGTGGCCAGGAACTTTGCCCGCATTTCCGGCGTGTCTTCACCCATAAAGGATTTCAGCAGCGGCGTTTCACCGGCCACAGGGTTCAGCGCGTTGACCCGGACCCCCAGTGGCGCCAGCTCCACCGCCATAGCGCGGGTGGCAGTGATCACCCAGCCTTTGGAGGCATTATACCAGTTCAGTTTTGGCCGCGGGCTGACTCCGGCAGTTGACGCCACATTCAGCACCGCCCCCGTGCCGCGCGTTTTCATATGCGGGATGATATGTTTCGCCGTGAGGAACACCGATTTGGCGTTGACGGCGAACACCCGGTCAAACTCTTCTTCGCTAACGTCTTCCATCGGCATTGGCAGATGGGTAATGCCGGCGTTGTTGACCAGGATATCGATCTGACCAAAGGCTTCAAGCGTGGCATCGCGCAACGCCTTCACCTGATCAGATTTTGCCATATCCACCTGACAGGACTGCGTGCCGCCACCGATCTCAGCCGCCATTTTACCGGCCGCCTCGCCATTGATATCGGCAATCATCACCCGCGCGCCCTCAGCGACAAATTTGCGCACAATGCCGGCGCCAAAGCCCGAAGCACCGCCGGTCACGATGGCTGTTTTTCCCTCTAATCGCATGTTCTTATCCTTCAAATCATCCATGAAAAGCGGCGACAGTCTTCAGGCTTGAAAACCCGTACAGCGCCTCAAATCCTTTTTCGCGGCCATGACCCGACAGGCCGGAGCCGCCAAAGGGCAGCTCGACGCCGCCGCCCGCACCGTAGTTGTTCAAAAACACCTGCCCGGCCCGCAGTTGACGCGCCAGGCGCATCTGCCGCGCCCCGTCCGCACTCCAGACCGATGCCACCAGGCCGTAAGCGGTGCCATTGGCGATCGCCAGCGCTTCCGCCTCGTCTTCAAACGGGATCACCACCTG
This sequence comes from Candidatus Halocynthiibacter alkanivorans, assembly GCF_003333265.1. GTDB lineage: Bacteria > Pseudomonadota > Alphaproteobacteria > Rhodobacterales > Rhodobacteraceae > Halocyntiibacter_A > Halocyntiibacter_A alkanivorans. The sequence goes on along the minus strand of NZ_QOLB01000062.1, from coordinate 44,768 downwards.
AACCGGGCCGAATATTTCCTCCTGCGCCAGGCTGTGATCCGGGCTGACCCCGGCAAACAGGGTCGGCGCCACATAATGCCCACCAATCGGCGCTTCCGCCACGAACTGCCCCCGGGCGGCGACTTCAAGATCGGCGCCACGGGTCAGGAACCCATCGACGACCTGCTTCTGCCGGGCAGATATCAGCGGACCCACATCCAGATCCTGCAGCGCCGGCCCGACCCGCAGCGCAGAATAACGCGCCGCCATCTTCGCCAGCACCTGATCATAAACGCCGCGCTGCACCAGAATACGCGAGGCCGCCGAACAGGTCTGCCCGGCGTTCTGAATGCCCGCATTGACCAGAAACGGCAGCGCCGCGTCAATATCAGCGTCATCAAACACCAGTTGCGGCGACTTGCCACCCAGTTCAAGAGTCACCGGCACCACGTTTTGCGCCGCCCCCGCCTGGATCAACCGCCCGACGCCAACCGAGCCCGTAAATGATATATGGTTCACGCCTGGATGGCTGGTCAACGCCGCACCGGCCTCGTTGCCAAGGCCCGGCACCACGTTCAGCGCCCCCGCAGGCAGCCCGGCCTGGCGCGCCAGATCGGCAAAGGCCAGCGCCGTCAGGCAGGCCTGTTCCGCCGGTTTTAACACTGCCGCATTGCCGGTGGCCAGCGCCGCCCCAACAGAACGCCCGATGATCTGCATCGGATAATTCCACGGGATGATATGCCCGGTCACCCCGTGCGGTTGGCGCAGAGTGTAGACCGTATAACCGTCCAGATAAGGGATGGTGCTGCCGTGTAACTTATCCGCAGCGCCGCCATAAAACTCCATATAGCGCGCCAGCGCCATTACATCGGCCATCGCCTGTTTTAACGGTTTACCCACATCCATCGCTTCAATGCGGGCCAGTCGGTCGGCGTGCTCCAGCACCAGCTGGCCGGTGCGGGACAAGACGCGGCCGCGTTCCGGCGCACTCATCCGGCCCCACTCACCAGCCAGCGCCGCTTCGGCAGCCAGTACAGCCCGGTCAATATCTGCCGCGGTACCGCGGGCAATTTCGCCGATGTCTGACCCGTCTGACGGGTTGGACAGGCCAAGTGTCTGGCCGGCTTCCGGCGTGACCCAGGCCCCATTGATAAAACAAAGCGCTGGGTTAAACCACAGATCTTCAAGCGCCATGGGTGTCTCCTATATGTGCAGGGATGTCGGGCAGACGCGGGGCGGCTGCAATCAGGGTGCGGGTGAACGCATGGGCAGGTGCATCAAACACCGCGCCGGTTTCGCCCTGCTCTACGATTTCACCGTCCTGCATCACCAGCACCCGGTCAGTGATCGCGCGCACCACCGAGAGGTCGTGCGAAATAAACAGGTAGGTCAGTCCGAAGCGCGCCGAAAGATCCGCCAGAAGATCCAGGATCTGCGCCCGAATGGACACATCCAGCGCCGATACGGCTTCGTCCAGAATGATCAGCTTTGGTTTGATAATCAAGGCGCGCGCTATGGCAATACGCTGACGCTGTCCGCCAGAAAATTCGTGTATATACTTGTGCTTATCGACTGGTGTTAATCCAACACTTTCAAGCGCCTCATCGATCAGCGCCTCCCGCTCAGCGCCGCGGGGCTGGGTCTCCAGCAGGTGAAACGGCTCCGCAATCAGACGCGCGACCTTGTGGCGCGGATTGAACGAGCCATAGGGATCCTGGAACACCACCTGCATCTTGCGCCGCACCTTGTGATTGGGCTGGTTGGCAGCGAACACCGGCTCTCCGTCCAGCAGGATCTCACCGCCCTGCACCTCTTCCAGCCCAAGGATCGCCCGCGTCAGGGTGGATTTCCCGCAACCGCTTTCCCCGACCAGGCCCAGGCTTTCGCCATGATGCAGTTCAAAACTGACATCGTTGACAGCCCGGTGGCGGCCCGGTTTGGCAAACAGCCCTTTGCGTGGCAGCGCATAGTCGCGCACCACATTTCTGACCTGCAACAGCGGCACATTATGTGCCCCCTGTATCCGGTCGGGCTGATGGGAGGAGGCCTCAAACAGCGCGCGGGTATAGGGGTGTTTGCTTTCAGTGATAAGTGTACCCGCGGCGCCCTCTTCAATCACCTTGCCCGCGCGCATGATACAGATCCTATCCGCCATGCCACTGACCACCGCCAGATCATGGGTGATCATCATCAACGCCATGCCATCCTCAGACACCAGTCGCTTCAAGAGCACCAGGATCTGCGCCTGGGTAGTCACATCCAGCGCCGTTGTCGGCTCGTCCGCGATCAACAGCTTTGGCTGCAACGCGATCGCCATGGCGATCACCACCCGCTGGCGCTGGCCACCGGACAGTTCAAACGGATAACGCGACAACGGGAACTGATCGCCAGGCAACCCGCAGCGCTCCAGCGTGTTTGCAGCGCGTCTCATCGCTTCGCCCCGGCTCAGCGAACGGTCGTGAATGCGCAGAGTTTCCGCCACTTGTTTGCCAATGCTCTGCAGTGGATTCAGCGCCGTCATCGGCTCCTGAAACACCATGCCGATGTCTTTGCCCCGGATGGCACACAATTCCGGCTCAGACGTGGTCAGCAGATCCTGCCCCTGCAGCAGGATCTTGCCGCTGGCATTGGCGCCGTCGGGCAGCAGCTGCATGGTGGCAAAAGCGGTCATCGACTTGCCCGACCCACTTTCCCCGATCACACCGAGGATTTCGCCAGGGCGCAGCGACAGCGACACATTGTCAAGGATCGGGGTGCCGTGGATCGACAGCGACAGCTTTTGAATATCAAGCAAGCTCATGTGCGCGCCTTACGAAGTTTGGGGTCAAACAGGTCACGCAACCCGTCGCCGGCCAGGTTCAGCCCCAGCACTGTCAGCACAATCGCCAGCCCCGGAAACAACGCCATATGCGGCGCCAGGCTGATCATGGTCTGGCTGTCGGCCAGCATCCGCCCCCAGCTGGGGATCGGCGGCTGAGCGCCAAGGCCGACATAACTCAGCGAAGCTTCGGCCAGAATGCCCAGCGAAAACTGGATGGTGCCCTGCACAATCAACAAGTTGGCGACATTGGGTAGGATATGCTCAAAGGAAATACGCGCCGCCCCTTTGCCGGCCACGCGCGCCGACAACACATAATCCAGCGTCCACAGCGACAGCGCCGCGCCGCGCACCAGGCGGGCAAACACCGGGATGTTAAACACGCCGATGGCGATGATCGCGTTTAACGCTGAAGGGCCGAACACGGCGGTGATCAGGATCGCGATCAACAGCGAAGGAAAAGCAAACACCAGGTCATTGCCACGCATAATAAGATCGTCCAGCAAGCTGTCCTTGCGCGCCGCAGCCGCCAGTCCGAGCGGCACTCCAAGGCCCATGCCGATACCCACGGCCACCAGCGCCACTGCGATGGAAGTGCGCGCGCCGACCATGATCATCGACAGGATATCGCGGCCAAAATGGTCAGTGCCCAGCCAATGTGCTGCGGACGGCGTCTGAAATCTGGACGGGATATCCAGCATCGTCACATCATAGGGCGTCCACAGGAAGGACAGCAGACCGGCAATCACAAACACCAGTGACAACGCCAGGCCGATGATCAGGTTTCTTGAGGACAGCGCCAGGCGTAATATAGATTTTTCAGCCATCACCGGCCCCTGCGCAGGCGTGGATCAACCAGCGCATAAGCGATATCGACAGCAAAATTCACCAGGATCACCGCAAAGACCAGCAGCATCACCACGCTTTCCACCACGATCAGATCGCGCTGGGAAATGCTTTGAAACACCAGCCGCCCAAGGCCGGGCAGGAAAAATACGTTCTCGATAATGATCGCTCCGGCGAGAAGGAAGGAAAACTGCAGCCCGATGATGGTCAGCACCGGGATCAGCGCGTTGCGCAGCGCGTGGCGCCATAACGCCTGGGCCTTGCTCAGCCCTTTGGCGCGGCATGTGCGGACATAGTCTTCGCCCAGCGTGTCCAGCAGCGAGGAGCGCATCACCCGCGCCAGAATGGACGCCTGAGGCAGCGCCAGCGCAATGGCCGGCAGTGTCAGGGACTTCATCGAGATCCAGAACCCTTCGTCCCAGCCCGGAAACCCCCCGGCGGAAAACCAGCGCAGATTGATCGCAAAAGCCAGCACCATCAGCATCGCGAACCAGAAATTGGGGATCGCAACGCCGAGCTGGGTGAAGCCCATTACTGAGAGATCCGTGACCGAGCCGCGCCGGCTGGCGGCGAGGATCCCGGCGGGAAAGGCCAGCAGTACCGTCAGGCTCAGCGCATAGGCGGCCAGAGGCAGCGACACCCAAAGCCGTTCTGTCACGATTTCCGCCACCGGGCTGCGATAGGTATAGGATATGCCGAAATCGCCACTGAGCAGCCCACCGACCCAGTTGAAATAACGCTGGTAAACCGACAGGTTAAGCCCCAACTCTTCACGCAGTGCCGCAATGGTATCTTCTTGCGCATTGATGCCCAGCATAAAGGCGGCCGGATCACCGGGCACCACTTCGATCACCGCAAAGATGACCACACTGGCCACCAACAGGCTCAGCACCAGCGAACGCAGCCGTTTTAGCGCATAGATTAACATGTCGGTTGAAGATCCGGTCATAGCACAGGGGAAGCCGGCGACCAGGGCCGCCGGCTAAGTGAGGTCAGTCCGCCCAGTAGACAGAAGTCAGGTCAATCGCCTGGGTCGGTGCATTTTCCCAAATCCCTTTGAGATCCGTCTTCACCACGCTCACCATCGCGAGCTGGAACAGATAGGCGTTGACGTAATCCTCAGAAATCACCGTCTGCGCCTGTTTCAGCATCCCTGATCGTTTGCCCGGGTCCGCTTCCACCGCCAGATCCGCGATCAGCGTCTGGAAATCGGCGTTGTCATACTGGAAATAATACTCCGGCCGCGCATAGATGCCGATGTCCATCGGCTCGGTGTGCGACACAATGGTCAGACCGTAGTCATAGCCCCGGAACACCTGCTCCAGCCATTGCGCCCATTCCAGATTGCTGATTTCGGTTTCAATGCCCACAGCACGCAGTTGCGCGGCGATAATTTCACCACCGCGTCGCGCATAGCTGGGCGGTGGCAGTTTCAGCGTGGTCTTGAACCCATCGGCCAGCCCGGCCTCAGCCAGCAGCGCACGCGCCTTTTCGGGGTCATAAGCAGAATTGCCGGTCAGATCGACATAATCGGGATTGTGCGGCGCAAAATGGGTGCCGATCGGGGTGCCAAAACCAAACATCGCGCCGTCAATGATTGCATTGCGGTCAATCGCATAGCTGACCGCGGCACGCACCTTTGCGTTGTCAAACGGCGCCTGTTTGTTGTTCATCGCCAGAATGGTTTCGCCTTCTGTCGAGCCTGACAGGATGGTGAACCGCGCATCAGCCTCAAATGCCATCAGGTTTTCCGGCGCCGGATAGCTGTAAAACACATCCACATCTTCCGCCATCATCGCCGCAAAAGCCGCCGTCGGGTCCGAGATGAATTTGAACGTCGCCGCTTCAATCCTGGCAGGCGTGCCCCAGTAGTCCTCATTGCGCGCCAGTTCGATTTTGTCGCCGCGCGACCAGCTGTCAAAGCGGAATGCGCCGGTGCCGACGGGATTGGATTTGATATCGTCAATGCTTTCGGGCGCCACCATCACTGCATCGCCCCAGGCCATATTGAACAGGAAACTGCCATTTGCGTCCGACAGGGTGACCTTCACGGTGCCCGCATCCAGCGCTTCAACGCTGGCAATGCCGGCAAACAGCGCCTTTTGTGCATTCACTGAATCTTCAGCCCGGGCGCGATCCAGCGAAAACACCACATCGGTCGCCTCAAAATCACTGCCATCGTGGAATTTAACCCCCGCGCGCAGCTTGAACGTATAGCTCAGCCCGTCGTCCGAGATGGTCCAGCTTTCCGCGAGGCCCGGATTGACCGACCCATCAGGTCCAAACCGGGTCAGCCCTTCAAAGACGTTGGAATACAGCACCTGGTCAATCGCACCCGCCGCAGCGCTGGTCGGATCCAGATGTGGTGGCTCAAGCTGCAGCCCGACTGTGACATCCGTATTTGCAGCGAAAGCCGCGCCGGCCGTCAGCATCATTGAGGCAGCGAACATGCTGCGGGAAATTGCTTTCATCATAATTCTGTCCTCCGTATTGTTTCGCTAATTTGCCCGGTTTGCCCGGGGCGTTATTCAGGTTTTAACAGTTCCATCAGGCATTTCGCCATCACCTGTGCCGCATCAATCATATCGTCGACACCGATATATTCGTCAGGCTTATGGGCAAGCTCCAGCAAGCCTGGCCCATAGGCAATACAATTTTTCAACTTGCCGATACGGTCAATGTGTTTCTGGTCATAAGTGCCCGGAGATACAACATATTCCGGCTCCTTCCCCAGCACTTCACTGATCGCGCGTGCGACACTGCCCACCACCGGCGCATCCTTGTCGGTCATGCTCGGCAGCACCCGCATCATGTCACGGATGTCATAGCTGAAGCCGTCGCGCCGGGATTTCACCACCTCCAGCACGTCCTTGATCTCCTGCTTCACATCCTCATAATTTTCTTCGATCAGAAAGCGGCGGTCCACCACCATCCGGCAACTGTCCGGCACGCAGGGCGACGGCAACCCGGTAAAGCCGGCTTCAGGCTCAGCCTGGCCGCCATGGAATGAATTGATGTTCATCGTGGACTGGCGGGCGCGCTCCGGCACAACAGGCATTGCCGTGTGTTTTTGTGCCAAAGCGGGGTAAAGCGTGTCTTCCATTTCCGTCAGGACCGCCCCCATATGGCGCACGGCGCAATTGCCCAGAAACGGCATCGAACCATGGGCAATCTCGCCATGGGTTTCAATCTCGGCCCAGTAGACGCCGCGATGCCCCAGACAGATGCGGTCCTTCTGCAACGGCTCGGGAATAATCACATGCTGCACCCGCTCCGGCGCGAAATAACCTTTTTGCGCCAGATACGCGACGCCGCCAAAACCGCCGGTCTCCTCATCCGCAGTACCGGATATCTCCACCGCGCCGGCAAAATTGGGGCAAATTTCCAAAAACGCTTCCACCGCGATGATTGAAGCAGCAAGGCCGCCCTTCATATCACAGGTGCCACGTCCATAGATTTTGCCGTCTTTCAGTTCAGCACCAAACGGATCGGTGGTCCAGCCATGGCCGACCTCCACCACATCAGTGTGGGAATTGAAATGCACGCACTCGCCACTGCGGGGCCCTTCCAGCCGCGCTATCATGTTCCAGCGCGGATATTTTTCGCAATCACCGGGCGCCTCATACGCCCGCACCAGTTCCACCGCAAACCCACGCGCTTCCAGCCGGTCTTTCAGATATTCACAGATCTCGCGATAGTTTTCACCTGGTGGGTTCAGCGTCGGGATGCGCACAAGATCCTGGGTCAGCGCGATCAGATCATCCCGTTTCGCGCTGATCCGTGTCATGAGAGCGTCACTGAAATCTGAGTTGTTTTGCATTGTGTTCCCGGCCGGTGTTGATGTGTTATCAGAGGCTACCCCCCTTTCATCTACGGTATCAATACCGTATATACACGGTTCCTGCAGTGGAGAGACCGTATGAACCTGGACAATGAATTGAATCTATTGGCTTTCGAGGCCGCGCCGGTGGGGATTGTGCTGGCTGAAAACAGGGTGATCAAAGCCTGTAACAACACGTTCTGCACTATGAGCGGTTATGACAGCAGCGAGTTGTTGGGGCAAAGTTTTCGCAAAATATACGCCAGCACGCAAGAATTTGAAGCCATCGGAAATGTCGGGGTTGCGGCACTGAGCCACCAGGGCAACTATTCGGATCAGCGTATCCTGCAGCGCAAAGACGGCACTGCAATCTGGTGCAACTTCCGCGCCAAAACACTGACACCGGAGGACCCTATTTCGCGGGTCGTTCTCAGTTATGCGCATCTGGGAGACCTGTCAGACCGCCCGGCGCTTACGCCTCGTGAACGCGATGTGGTGATGCGGCTCAGCCAGGGGTTGACCAGCAAAGAGATCGCCCATGACCTGGCCCTGTCCAGCCGCACAGTAGAAGACATCCGGGCGCGGTTGCTGAAAAAATTCAAAGCGAAAAACGCCGCGGAAATGCTGTCTCACTTCACCAATGTCGAAGGCTGAGACAACTCAGATGGCGCGGGTTCAACCGGGATAATTTCGGAGAGGGCCTGCAAAGCCTGGCTGTATTCCGCAAGCGCCTGGCGCCCTTTCGGGCTCAGCGCATAAATGCCCCGTTCAATGCGCTCAAACCAGCCGTAATGGTTGGCCGCCATAATCTCGCGCGCCCGGGGCACCTGTGCCTGTCCGGCAACAACGCTGGCCTTCAGACTATCCTCCCCGCTCAGCACCTGCAGACAGCGCAGTGCATCCTGGCGATAGGCGGTGACCAGCCCCTGGCGACGGCTTGATCCACCCGGATTGGGATCGCCGGTCAGACGGGCAAATTCCCGCAACAGCCGGGTCTTGCGCTTCACGACCTGGCGCGGTTTGTAGGGGGCCGGATCAAGGTGGATTTCGCTGAACCCGTCCTTCAGGCGCACGGTGATCAGCCCAAGCCCAAGACGGCGACACAGCGCAATATTGCGTTTCAACGCCGCGCCAAAAGCGCGCCCCTTACTGCGGGGCACGGCGATATAAACCGCGTCGGTGATGCTCTGCCGCTCAATCGCCTGGTGGAACAAGGACAGCGAGAACCCAGTTTTCAATTCGACAATCACCGGGTCTTCATCGCCGCGCACCGCCATGATATCGACCGCACCCACCTCGCCTTTCACCTCATATCCCTGCGTCTGAAGCAGAGATTTGACCGGCGCATACAGATCAGTTTCACGGAGGGGTTTTGTTGTCATAACCCTGTGTAGAGCAGCGGCGCAGGATGCTCAAACGCCCTGTGACAAAAACTGCCCACCGCAGCATCCGGAACACCAGATAAGAGCGCAACACAGTGCCAATCCCATGTCAAAACATCGGGTTACCCACTGCACAGGAAAAAATGGCAGCCCCGACACCTGTGTTCAATGTCTAGGAACAGGGCGCGCCGGGCGACAGCTGTATCGATCTGTATGCCGCGCTGGTCTGCGCGCCCTCCGTTGGCCACGGACTGACGGGCGATGCCGATGACCGCAACCTGCGCAGCTGGCTGCAAGAGGGCGAACGGGCCATTCTTCTGGCGGGGCGCGGTCTCTGTTCTTACAAAGGCTCAGGTTATGTGCGCGGCGGCATTTTTGACTGCCTTCAGCTGAACCAGCGCGACATTTCGGTCCGGTTCCGCCACCGTCAGAACCGCCGGCTGAGTGCTGTGGCCGCCGGTGAGGCGCCCTCTTTCACCCGGATGAACCGCTTTTACCCGTGATCGATCGGGACCAACTGGAATCGGTCTCAAACTGTGCCTGGCCCTGCTCTTCCGATATGACTGAACCCCAACTGGGCCTTGCTCCGCTCCACTCGGACTTTGATGGCAAGCGCAACGGCTACACCACCCCAATCCCCGACAGCCAAGTGGTGCTGTGCAACAGCGACATGGTCAAGTGTCTCTGTGCCGGTTACCAACTTCGATCCGATTATCAAAGATACCGATGTAATGTATCTGCCTGCCACAACCACACCGCGATGGTGGCACGCTTAAAGCCGACGGGTCCTCCACCTGGTCTTGCCTGGTGACCCGCACCCGGATCATGGCGGCCAGGGCCAGCACAAAGGACTGGCAGGCCTGATCGCCCGGGCTAAACATCCGGGTGCTGATCGCGGTCTCTTTTCAGCTATCCCACGGCGGGGTTTCACCGCTAAACCTGCATAAAATATACATAATAACTTCCAGGGAAGAAGTGGGCGACAAAGCCCTTATTTCACGCTATCCTGAGAGGGTTTCGCGTGGCCAGACATGCCCACAGAAAAGCAATGCCTGACCACTGAACCCAACATAAACTGGGAGAAATTGGTATGGCAGAATTTCACGTATTTGCGGCAGGCAATGCGACGGCCGACCAGCCCGTCATCCGACGGATTGGTGTGCAGGACATTTGGGATGCGCTCCGGGAGGGAGGGCAGGATTTCATGGCCAGGCCCTCGCATTACGCATTCGTGGTGATCATCTACCCCATCATTGGTTTTGCTATGGTCAAATGGGCCGCAGGCAACAATTCGCTGCAAATGTTATTCCCGCTTGTCACCGGTTTCGCGCTGATCGGCCCCTTTGCGGCCATCGGCCTGTATGAAATCAGCCGCCGGCTCGAGCAAAAACGTGACACCTCCTGGCGCCATGCGTTTAACGTGCGAAAATCACCCGCCATTCCGGCAATCGTTGCGATTGGCATTATGCTGCTTGGCGTCTTCATCCTCTGGCTCTATGCAGCCCAGGCTATCTATACCTCGCTTTACGGGCCAAACCCGCCCGCCGAACTGATGCCGTTTTTCTATGATGTGCTCGGCACTGCACGGGGCTGGACCCTGATCATCCTGGGTGGCGCGGTTGGCTTTGCGTTTGCCCTGTTTGTGCTTTGTACCACAGCGATAGCCTTTCCACTGCTGCTGGACCGCGATGCCGGCGCGACGACCGCGGTGCGCACGTCCATAAAAGCGGCCTGGATCAATCCGGTGCCGATGCTGCTCTGGGGCATGATTGTGGCAGGCGGCCTGTTCCTCGGCGCATTACCGGGCCTGGCCGGTCTGATCGTAGTGCTGCCGGTACTTGGCCACGCCACCTGGCATGTTTACCGCAAAATGGTCGAAGCACCTAAACAGCGCCGCGACGCCTGATCTGACCGGCCGGCAGCGCTCATAATTACGCAATAAAAAAGGGGACCGCGTCGTGTTTGCGGTCCCCTTATTTTCGCTTCACACCGGATCAAACGCCGGATCAGAACCCGGGAACATTGCTGATGTCAAAATAGACCTCCCGGGTCATCAGCGTATAACTGGCCTCAAAAATGATGATGCCGACAAACGCCAGCACCGCCACCGGCGGCAGCAACATCGCCCAGGACAGCGACTGACGTTCCCATTTCAGATGCATGAAAAACGCCACAATCAGCGAGGCTTTTGCCATCATAAACAGCAGGATCAGCGTCCATCTGAGCAAGCCCTGAAAGCCGACATAATCAACGAAATAGGAACAGGCGCTGAGCACAAACAGCCAGCCCCATACGATAAAATACACTTTCAGCGGATGTTGCTGATGATCGTCCGTCGTCTGCCCGGGCTCTGCCGCCAGTGCGCCTTGTGATAGTTCCGTCATAGCCGCCCCCTACCAAAGATAGAAAAATGCAAAGATGAAGACCCAGACCAGATCCACAAAGTGCCAGTAAAGCCCCATGATTTCGATGCTCTCATATTTGCTTTTCTGGCTGGTGAAATAGCCGCGCCTCTCGGTGTCAAAATCGCCGCGCCAGGTTTTGCGCGTGTAGATCAGCAGGAAAATCACCCCGATGGTTACATGGGTGCCGTGAAATCCGGTGATCATGAAAAAGATCGCGCCAAACTGCGGCGCCCCCATCGGATTGCCCCAGGGCCGCACGCCCTCCTCAATCAGCTTGCTCCACTCAAACACCTGCATGCCAACAAAGCTTGCCCCCAGCACTGCGGTGATCAGCATGAACAGGGCGGTCATTTTACGATCCCGCCGATAGCCATAATTCACCGCCAGCACCATGGTGCCGCTGGAGCTGATCAGAACGAACGTCATGATCGCGATCAGCAGCAGCGGCAGCTCCACGCCGCCTATATGCAAGGCAAAGACTTCGCTGGAATTGGGCCAGGCCACCTTGGTGGACATGCGCGCATTCATATAAGCCAACAGGAACGTGCCAAAGATGAATGTGTCGCTCAGCAGGAAGACCCACATCATCGCCTTGCCCCAGTTGACGTTTTTAAACGTGCGCTGGTCTGACGAGTAGTCTGAGACCACACCGGCCCAGCCAGAAGGAAGTGCGGGACGCGCCTGATCGTCGCCGGTCTCAGTCGGTAGCGAAGTGTCGGTCATAGTTGTGATCCTTTACCTCAGCAGTTGATTACACATATTCACCAGGTCATCGGCCCAGCCGAGCATCACGACCATCAGCAGCGCCCAGACAAACAAAAGAAAATGCCAGTAGAGCGCACTCAGCTCGATCCGCGTCACCTGCTGCTCAACCGGGTGGTCACCAAAGACAGCAAGGGTGGTTCGCCCCCAGGCCACCAGACCGCCGACGATATGCAGCCCGTGGATGCCGGTGAGCATATAGAAAAAACTGTTCGCAGGGTTGGCAGTCAGCCCCAGACCCGCGTCGGTAAGCTGCTGCCAGACCACCAGCTGGCCGGCCAGAAAGCCAAAGGCCGCCACACCTGCCACTGCCAGCGCCAGCCTGGTGGTGGCGCGGTCCCCTTTGCGCGCGGATAACAGCGCGTTATGCAGCAACACACTGCCCATCACCAGAAGTGCTGAGTTGACCCAGAGCAGCGGTGGCATCGGCGTATTGCGCCAGTCAGGATAGCCCATGCGCATGACATAGCCGCTGACCAGCAGCGCAAAAAAGCCACCCACCACCGCCAGAAAGACAAACAGGCCCAGTTTGGCGCCACTCAGCGCTGTCCTGTCCCGCCCCTCGGTAATGTCTCCTACCCCGACCTCAAGCCAGGGTTGGGACATCAGCCCCTGTCGCGACAGCCAACGGCCCGCGATCACAGCGACCACCAGCAGGAAGAGCAGGACAATGATCATGTTTTCGTCTCACCCGCGGGCTGCGGTCCGGGGTCATTCTGGGCGATAAAGTCCTCTGCTGCCCCCGGTACGCTGTAATCATAGGGCCAGCGGTACACCACCGGCAGCTCGTCGCCCCAGTTGCCATGGGTCGGAGGCATGTCCGGCGTCTGCCATTCCAGCGTCGTTGCCCGCCATGGATTCTTTTCCGCTATCTTGCCCCGGCGCAGGCTGGTGATCACATTATAGATGAACAACAGCTGGGCAAATCCGACGGCGAAGGCCGCCAGGCTGATAAAACTGTTCAGCATCTGTACAGAATCCGGAATAAAGGCGGAATCTCCCAGTTCAGGATAGCGCCGTGGCACTCCGACCAGACCGACATAATGCATCGGGAAAAAGATCAGATAGGAGCCGACAAAGGTGACCCAGAAATGCCATTTCCCCATCGCCTCGTCCAACATTCTGCCGGTGACATTCGGATACCAGTGATAGATCGCGCCAAAGATTACCATCAGCGGCGCCACGCCCATCACCATATGGAAATGCGCCACCACGAACATGGTGTCAGAAAGCGGCACATCCACCACCACATTGCCGAGAAACAGACCGGTCAGCCCGCCATTGACAAAGGTGACGATAAACGCCAGCGAAAACAGCATCGGGATCGTCAGGTGGATGTCTCCCCGCCACAGGGTCAGCACCCAGTTGTAGACTTTGATCGCTGTGGGCACCGCGATAATCAGCGTAGTGGTGGCAAAGAAAAAGCCAAAATATGGGTTCATACCGCTGACATACATATGATGCGCCCAGACGATGAAACTCAGCCCGCCAATGCCGATAATGGCCCAGACCATCATCCGGTAGCCAAAGATGGTCTTGCGCGCATGGGTCGACAGCAGATCGGACACGATGCCAAAGGCCGGCAGCGCCACGATATAGACCTCGGGATGGCCAAAGAACCAGAACAGATGCTGGAACATGATTGGACTGCCGCCGCCATACGACAGTTGCTCGCCCATCTCTATCAGCGTCGGCATGAAGAAACTGGTGCCCAGCAACCGGTCAAACAACATCATCACACTGGCCACAAGCAGCGCCGGAAACGCCAGCAGCGCCATAACGGAGGCAGTAAAGATGCCCCAGACCGACAGAGGCAGCCGCATCAGGGTCATGCCACGCGCCCGGCCCTGCAACACGGTCACCACATAGTTCAGCCCGCCCATGGTAAAGCCGATGATAAATACGATGAGCGACAACAGCATCATGATGATGCCGGCGCCCGATCCGCCCGGCGTGCCCGACAGGATTGCCTGGGGCGGGTATAGTGTCCAGCCGGCGCCAGTCGGGCCTCCGGGGACAAAAAAGCTCACCACCAGCAGCACCACCGCCAGGAAGTAAAACCAGAAGCTCAGCATATTAATATAGGGGAACACCATGTCGCGTGCCCCCACCATCAGCGGGATAAGATAATTGCCAAAGCCGCCGAGAAACACCGCCGTCAGCAGGTAGACCACCATGATCATGCCATGGATGGTGACAAACTGATAATAGGCCTCGATGGTGATGAAATCCGCCAGCCCGGGAAAGCCCAGTTGCAACCGCATCAGCCAGGACAGCACCAGCGCCACAAAGCCGATGGCCGCGGCGGTGCCGGAATATTGGATCGCAATGACTTTCGCGTCCTGAGAAAAGACGTATTTGGTCCAGAAACTCTTCGCATGGTACAATTCAACATCTGCCACTTCTGCCGGTGGGATGTCCTTGGATGCCCGAATATTGGCCTCGTCCATCAATGTTCCTCCTGCTGAGGACGGTCTGAGCCGCCCCTGGTTCATGTCCTTTTACCTGTATGGCCCCGGTGCGCCTGTATGGCCCGGGGCCGGATCAGCCGGTCTGCCCGGCCTTATTTCCAATTGTGCGTCTTCAACTCTCAGACAGGGACGCAAACGTTTCTTGTTCATCGCGCCAGATCTGAAAGTCTTCTTCCGTGTCGATGATGACCTCGCCACGCATAAACGAATGCCCCACACCACAAAGCTCGGCGCAAAGCACTTCAAACGTGCCGGTCCGTGTCGGCGTGAACCAGAAATAGGTCACCGTGCCCGGCACCATATCCATTTTGGCGCGGAATTCCGGCACGTAATAGTCGTGCAGCACGTCAATGGAACGCAGCAGCATTTTAACCGGTTGGCCGATCGGCAGATGCAGGGCGTCCGCCTCGATCACCAGATCATCAAGCCCGGCTTTGTCTCCGGGGTTGATACCCAGAGGGTTTTCAAAAGTGATCAGCCGGTTGTCCACAGTGCCCAGTTTACCATCGGCGCCCGGCAGGCGGTAATTCCACTGCCATTGCAGCGCGACCACTTCGATTTCAACCGCATCATCCGGCACGGTGACATAATCGGCCCAGACCACCAGACCCGGCGCCAGCAAAGCCGCCACCCCGATCCCGGTCACCACCGTCAGCCAGATCTCCAGCTTCTTGTTTTCCGGTTGATAGGCCGCAACCCGGCCAGGAGTGTGCCGGTAGCGATACACGCACCAGGCCAGAAACAGTATCACTGCGGCAAAAACCGCGCCCGTGATCCAGAACGTAATCGTCAGAGTTGCATCGATGGTGCCCCAATTTGAGGCAATCGGTGTCCACCACCAGGGGCTGAAAATATGAAAAACAATCGAGCCCACAACCACCAGAACAAGTACCAGCGCAATAGCCATAGAGATTTCCCTTCCGTAGTCCTGAGCTCTCAACAAGCCCCGGGGGAGGTTTCTTTTCTTTCAATTCCTTTGGTTACACTAAGGGTAATTATTTTAGAAATCTAGGCGTTCTGAATATTTGCGCCGGAAAAGGTCAACCAGAGCGGGCCGGCCCACCCCTGTCGCGCCTTTACCTGCGCCAGTCAAAGCCACGGACGGGCAGTCAGTCGTTAGCCACGCCAACCACATTCCAGACCGGACGGTCCGCGCCTGTACGTTGTTCTGCTGGCGTGCCGCCTCTGGTTCCACCACTGCAGACACCAGCCTTCCCTGCCCGCGACAATGCGGTCGGTGAAAGCCAGATTCCCCAAGGGTCACAACCCCGTTTTCACTCCTTAGAAGGGCTGGCCAGATTGGTCATCTCGGCCAGAAACTGCTGCAACAGTGGCGTGGCCATCTCTGAGGCGGCGCCAACAGCGCGGACCGGCCAGACCAGGGATGCGGCAAAGGGCAGCAAGACAATGTCCGGACGGGCGCGCGCATCCGCGGCCCCCGCAGCGACAACCGCACGCCCGATGCCCTGGTTGACATATTCCAGCAGCGCGGCCTGGGTTCTGGCCTCGGCCCGGATGGTGAACGCCAACGCCGCATCCGAAAGCGTTTTTTCCAGTGCCTGCCGGAACGGGCTGTCCGGCGGCAACATCACCAGGTCCTTTTCCACCAACTGTTCCGGCGTCACCTGCGCCAGCCCGGCCAGAACATCCGTCCTCGAGACCGCCACCACCGGCGTGATGGTGGCAACCTGGTGGCAGGCCAGCGCCAAAGCGCCCGGGTCAGAAGAAATCACGGCGCAATCCGCGTTTCCCGAGCGCACCGCAGTCAGACACTCGCCTTCGCCACGCACTTCTACATCAATACGCACGCCCGGGTGTTTCGCCATCAGCCGCCCCGCAGCACGCGAGACCAGCGCCGCGGCGATGGCCGGAAGCGCCACAACTTTCAAATGACCACTGGTGCCCCTGGCGATCATCTGCGCCGCGTCAATCACCCGGTTCAAACCGTGGTAATGCCGCTGCACTGCGTCATTCAGGCTTCTGGCAGCGGCGGTTGGTTCAAACTTGCGCCCGGAACGGTCAAACAGCACCACGCCAATCTCAGCTTCGATCTCCGTCACTGCCCGGCTGATCGCAGGTTGCGACACATGCATCAGATCTGCCGCCCGCCGGGTGGATTTCAGACGAAAAGCCGCCTGGAACAGTTCTATCTGACGGGCGGAGAGACGCATCTTATCGATAACCAATTTGGATCATAGAATAGCTATATGTGATTTTTACTGCATTGAAAACCAGGTTAGTGTGCCTTCAACGCACGCAACAGAACGAGACGCTCATGCCATTTGATATGGTCCTGCTTTTAACCACAATCGCGCTTGGCGCCGTCCTCCAGGTCGGCATCGGCATCGGATTTTCCATTGTTGTCGGGCCGCTGCTGTTTCTGCAGCTCGGCACCGAAACTGCGGTGCCGCTGCTGCTGCTGCTCAATGCGGTGGTCTCCGCCGTGGCCACGCCGGGCTCTCTCAAGCGCGGCGGCCACCGGCTGTTTGTGCTGGCGGTCGTTGGCTCTGTCGTCGGGATCGGCCTTGGCATCCTGATCTACCCCCAGCTCACCGAAGCGATGGTGCTCGCCATTGCCGGCGCCCTGCTGGTGACCGGGGCGCTGACCTCGCTGATCCCGCCTTCTGCCGCCGGCAGGCGCGCTTTGCTGCCAGTGTCTGGCCTGTCCGGGCTGGCGACGGTCTGGGCCGCCACCCCGGGCCCGTTGATGGCGCTGGGTCTGCTGCAGTCGGGCCAGCCGGTATCCGAGGTGAGGAAGCTCGTGCAACCAATTGCGCTGATTGGATATTCCGTCGCACTTGCGCTGCACGCCTCCGCCAGCTGGCAGGATATCACTGCCAAACCCTATCTGACTAATTTTTTGATCGTGACGGTGATCGGCAGCCTTATTGGCCGCAAGATCGGCCCGGCCCTGCCCGCGCCCCTGATTGCCAGCGGTATCCGTGGCCTGTCTTTCCTGGCCGGGCTGATCCTGCTGTACCGCGCCGCGATGATCTGAATAACAAAGGAGCACTGCTGTGAAAGACATTTGTGAAACACTGAACGGATTTGCCAGAGCGGAACTGCTCCGGGGCCCAACCCCGCTTGAGCCTTTGAGCCGGTTGTCCGACGATCTCGGCATCGACCTCTGGATCAAACGGGACGACATGACCGGGCTCGGCTTTGGCGGCAATAAAATCCGCCAGCTGGAATATTATTTCGGCGATGCTCTGGCCAAAGGCGCCGACAGCGTTCTGATCACCGGTGCAGTGCAGTCCAACTATGTGCGCTCAGCGGCGGCGGCGGCGGCAAAACTCGGGCTCGACGCTATTCTGCAGCTCGAAGACCGCGTCAAAGGCATGGATGCCGAATATGCGCGTTCAGGCAATGTCTTCCTCGGACAGCTTCTTGGCGCCGAACATATGTTTTATAGCGAAGGCGAAGACGAGAACGGCGCCGACCGCGCCCTGCGTCAGCGTGCGGAAGAGCTGCGCCAGCAGGGCCGTACCCCCTATGTCATCCCGCTGGGGCTGGACAACAAACCGCTGGGCGCTCTGGGTTATGTGAATGCCGCGCGGGAAATCCTGGATCAGGGCCCGGCGTTTGACGCAATCGTTGTCGCCTCCGGAAGCGGCCAGACCCATGGCGGTCTTCTGACCGGGTTGCGGATGGCGGGCTGTGACACGCCGGTCTACGGCATCTGTGTGCGCCGCGATGCGGAACAACAAACCGCCCGCATGCGCATCCTCAGCGACAAGCTGGCCGAATTGCTCCAGCTCGACGCCGCGATCGCCAACTCCGACATCATCACCTGGGACGGCTCACTTGCGCCGGCGTATGGCCGGCTCGGAGACAACAGCCGCGCCGCATTGCATATGATGGCGCAGAAAGAGGGGCTGTTCCTCGATCCGGTCTACACCGCCAAAAGCTTTGCCGGTGTTACCGGACTGCTGCAGGAAGGCACAATCACCGCCGGCATGCGGGTGCTGTTTGTGCACACTGGCGGCCAGCCGGCGCTGTTTGCCTATCAGGACGAAGTAACACAGGCGTAACAAACCGTGCCCGCGCTTGCAGCACCATTGCCGGGCTGCAGGCGCGGGCGCAAATCAATTCCGACCTGTGCCCACTCTGCGCCGCTTCCTGATCACCATGATTGATAACGCTTTGCCACGTCTCTCAGTCTTTGGTCAGCTGCAAAAATCTGTCGGATAAAACCGGTGAAAATGACCCGCCTCCCGGTCCAGCCCCCCCCCCATACAACATATCCTGACGACTTCGGGCACCAGATCAGGCCTGTCCCGGGCGCAATTCTGAACATCCCGCAACCTTCCCGCGACGGAAATGCCGGCCCCAAGCGTTCAACCTGCTCCAACCACCAACAGGAGACCGGTTATGCAACCAGTAAAACGCGTGGCAATCGCGTTGCTTTGCACCTCGACACCACTACTAGCCGCACCACTATTCGCCGCAGAAGACCTGTTCATCACCCAGGCAGAAATCAACCAGCTGACCGCGGCGGGGAAAACGCAAGAAGCCTTTGATTTTGCCTTTGAAGCCGGCGATGAACTTTTTGAGCATAATTTTATCGCTGCGCAGGGCGGCGGCGCCAATGTCGGCAACGGCCAGCGATTTACCCTGGTGCCGCGCGCCGACCTGACCACCGAGGGCGCCTGGGCCACCCACTTTCCCGCGCGGTCTACCGGTCCCAATGCGCAAAGCTGTGCCACCTGCCACAATCTTCCCTTTGGCGACGGTGCCGGCGACGTGTCGCAAAACAATATCCGCGACCCAGAGATGACCGGCGATATCAGCAAGTTCATCAACCGCCAGCCGCCGCATATCTTTGGCATTGGCGCCTTGCAACTGCTGGCGGAGGAAATGACCACTGAGTTGCAACAACAGCGTGACGCCGCCCTGGCCAAGGCACAGGAAACCGGCGCCGACGTGCCCATCAGCCTGGTCAGCAAAGGCGTCTCCTTTGGCACCCTGATCGCCCAGCCCGACGGCTTTGTCATCACCTCCGCCATTGATGGCATCGACTCGGATCTGGTGCTCAAACCGCTGGAATGGAAAGGGCTGACCGGCTCTGTGCGCGCTTTTGTGCGTGACGCCGGCCACAATGAGCTTGGCATGCAGGCGGTTGAAATAACCGGGCCGGGCCAAGACGGCGACGGTGACGGCGTTGCGGATGAACTCAGCGTCGGTGACATCACCGCGCTCACCATCTATCAGGCGGCACAACCCCGGCCCGTCACCAGGGTCGAACTGGCGCGACTGGGGCTGATTGAAGCGCTGTCAGCGCGCGAAACAACGCAGATAGCCCGCGGCGCACAGGTATTCGCCTCCACTGGCTGTAATGTCTGTCACATCCCGCAAATGACGCTGGAGAATTCAGTGTATTCTGAACCCAGCCAAAACGCGCTATACCGCGATGCGCTGTTTCCGGCGAAAACCGATCCGGTGGCGCTTGGTCTTTCCCCGGCACTGGCGATCACCTTTGACCTGACGTCTGACTTGCCGGACAACGTGATTGAACGGCAAGATGGCAGCGTCCTGAGGCTGGGTGATTTTCAGACCGACGACCAGGGCCGCGGCATTGTTGCGCTTTTCAGCGACCTCAAACGCCACGATATGGGCCCGGCGCTTGCGGAAGCGGTGGCTGAAAAAGGCATCGCTGCCAACCAGTTCATCACCCAGGAACTTTGGGGGGTTGGCTCAACCCCGCCCTATATGCATGACGGGCGCGCCACAACGCTGGGCGAAGCGATTGCCTGGCATGGTGGCGAAGCGGCGGCTTCGGTAAACGATTTCCGCGCCGCCAGTGTTGAAGATAAACTGGCGCTGATCGCGTATCTGGAAAATCTGGTGCTTTACAAAGTTGAAGAAGACTAGGGCAAATGTTGCGCCGGGGCTGGCGCCGAGGCTGCGGCTTCTCCTGGTCCCGGCGCGTTACTGTCTGACATTGACCGTCTGCGCTAAACACTTGTAACTGCGTCAAACTCTCCTGCATATTGCGGGACCGGCCCCACACGGCGCCAGGGGTTTGTGAGAAAACAACATTTCACATCTTTTATAATTTAGCCGCTAGGCTTTGTCGCATGTGTCAGATACCTTTGCGCCATGAGACACACAGTGTACCTCCTGATCCTGTCGATCATGCTCACCGGCACGATTGCACGCAGCGTCGTTGCTGCGCCCGGGACAATGGCGATGCCTGGTCAGATGACCAGTCAGGCCGTTGACGGTGTCAAAGCGATTCAGGATCTGGTTTCCACCGGTTCTCATAGCAAACAGCCTGTTTCTCTTGCAGGCTGCGCCAGTAAAAATGCCTGTCGCATGTCGATGAATTCCGCCTGTTTTGGCTATTGGTTTGCAAGCCACGCGTTTACAACCGGCTTTGCCGTGCGGCTGTCCCTTGTCGATTTTCCTACACCAGGCGACTCCGTCAGACTTCAGATCCCAATTTCACTGTTAAAACCACCGCGCGCCTGATCTTTGGCAGCAGCGATGTGTTTACCGGGACTGTCCCGGCGGAACGTGCCGGGAGCACGTGCCGACTGAGAAGCTGCCACTCGTAAGCCGACACCCCGTTTGACGTCAGGCGTTTATTGCCTGACCCGCGAACCAGCGTGTCGGACACAGCACTCAGTCTGCCCGGCGATCTGTCCAACAGCATCCCATTCCCCGTTCCGGGCAGGTGTCATCACCACAGTTTTTGCACGTCACACCAGCATGATTTGTTGGATCACGCACCTGCGACGTCAATTGGAGAGAACATGGAAAACGCATTGGGAATATGGGGGCCACAAGCTCTCATGATGGCCATTACGGCCTCCTTTACAATCCTCGGGATGGTCATGCTTCTGGCGGCCGTTCTGATGAAACGGCGCTGGAAGCCAAGCTACACTGTCGAATTTGTATTTGTCGGCGTCATGATCGCGCTGGCCTATTTTGGCGACCTGAGCAGCTTCACCACCTATTCGGCCTATCAGGAAAACCTGAACGCGGAAGAAAAGATGGTGTCCGGCAACTACACCGGCGAAGGCGAAGACGCTTTTGACCGGGTCTATACCACAATTGCCTTTCAATGGGGCTTTGCCTTCATCAATGAAGACGATGAGATCAGCCGCAATGCGGCGATCGTGAAACCGGGCGAAAAAGTCCTGTTCAAGATCGTCAGCAATGATGTGATCCACGGGTTCAATATCCCGGTGGCACAGATCACCGCCGAGATCGACCCCGACGACAAACGCGAGATCTGGATCAAAGCGCCCGATGAACCCGGCAAATACCTGATCCAGTGTGTGAACTACTGCGGTGTAGGCCACGCTCAGATGAAAGCATGGCTCGTTGTCGAAGAGCCCGCACAGACTGCCGCACTCAGCAGCACAGGAGGCAAAGCCTGATGTCCCAGGAAATGTACCAGCCAGACGCCGGCCATGCCGCGCACTGGCGTCCACGCAATCTGATCGGCGATATGTCGGTCAAAGAAATCTTCTTCTCTAATGACTACCGGCATCTGGCGCTCAAAGGCATGTTCACCTCTCTGATCATGCTGGCCTTTGGCGGTATGTTCGCGCTGTTCTTCCGGGCCGAACTTGCAATCCCAGGTGAGCAGTTCCTCGGTGCCAAAGTCTATATGACGCTGATGACCCTGCACGGCATGTTCATGGTGTTCGGCTTTCTGATCCCCTTCGTGGTATCGATCAATTACTACCTGCTGCCCAAAGTGCTCGGCAATGACCGGCTGCTCTGGGCACCGGCCGCACAGGCCAGTTACTGGGTCCTGATCGCAGCCGCGCTGCTGCTGGTCATCGGGCGTCCGGACTTCACCTGGACCGCTTATGCGCCCATGGCGACGCGGACCGGCAACCCCTCAATCTGGATGGGCTATGTCGGCATCATCCTGGTGGCGGTGTCCGAATTCCTTGCCGGCGCGGTCTTGTTCCGCAATGCGATCTCCTTCAAGGGCGGCTACAAAAAGGCGCCATTGTTGGCCTGGGCATCCGGCTGTATCGGCCTGTTGTTCATGGTCTCCGTGTTCCCGCTGGGTTTTGTCGGTTACGGCTTGCTGTCGGATTGGTCTATGTGGCGCGAAATCGCATATTTTGACCCCTCCCGTGGTGGTTCGGTTCAGTTCTTCCTTTATGTGTTCTGGACCTATGGTCACCCGGCCGTCTACCTGCCGTTTGTACCTGCGATCGCGGTCATCTACACGCTGATGCCCCGCCTTCTGGGCCACAATATGTGGAGCCACTGGTCTGGTGTTGTCGCTTTTGTCCTGCTGACGCTCGGCGCGATGCCCATCGGCCCGCACCACTTTCAGCCGCTCTACACCATTTCCGGCGATTATCAGCGTTTCATTCAGATCCTGACCATGCTGGTGTTCATCCCTTCGGTGCTGCACGTGTTCAACTGGATTTCGACGCTGTTCATGAGCCCGATCCCGGATTCAGCGCGCCGCGCGGTTCCGTTTAAGTTCATGGTGATGTCGATTGCCTTCATCGTTTACGGCGGCGCAACAGCCTTCCTGAACGCTCAGATCGCACCGGACAGTGATTTCATCCACAACACCTACTGGATCCCGGCCCACTTCCACGCGATGTTTGTCGGCTTTACGGCGCAGATGGGAATTGCGGGTTTCTACTTCCTCTACCCGTATTTCACCGGCCGTATGTTCAACCAGAAACTGGGCAACTTCCACTTCTGGTCCTGGCAGATCGGTCTGTTCCTGAAGATCACCGGCATGGGCATCGCGGGCTACCTCTACTTCCCGCGCTGGGTTTACGACTACCTCGACATTCCCGGCTGGGCAGAAGCCCAGATGATGATCACCGTTGGTGGTTATCTGGTTGGTGCCGGCTTCCTTGCCTTCATCTTCAACATCGCCTGGAGCGCCAAATACGGCAAAGTGGCCGCGGACGATCCATGGCCTGTCATCCATGACCTCAATAATCCGGCAGAAGCGCCTGCTGGTTCCTCAGCCGCGCCTGCAGAATAAGGAGCATCAGAAATGATCAGATTTTTTGTAATCCTGGGAGTGATTTCGACTGTTGTGGTCGGCTGGCTCACCACCGTTGGGGTTGGGCCCGAAACCCAACTGCCACCTTCTGAAAGCCTGCTGGTCGGGTTCCGGGAAAAAGGCTTTGTGCCTGCCTCTCTGAACCTGGAGGAAAATGAAGCTGCCGAAGAAGGCATCTTTGACGTTCCGGCCATGGACGAAATGATGCTCGAAGCGGCCATGGAGTCCATGGATATGGGCGGCATGGACATGTCTGATGGCGCCGCCCCCATGAAATTGGACGGCGACAGCGGCAGCATGAACATGGCGCCGGACTCCGGCGCGATGAACATGGGCAGCGACAGCGGCTCCATGAACATGGCGGCAGACTCCGGTGCCATGAACATGGGCAGCGACAGCGGAACCATGAACATGGCGGCTGACTCCGGCGCGATGAACATGGGCAGCGACAGCGGATCCATGAACATGGCGGCGGACTCCGGGGCGATGAATATGGGCAGCGACAGTGGCTCCATGAACATGGCGGCAGACTCCGGTGCCATGAACATGGGCAGCGACAGCGGAACCATGAACATGGCGGCAGACTCCGGTGCCATGACTATGGGCAGCGACGGCGGCACCATGAACATGGCGGCTGACTCCGGCGCGATGAACATGGGCAGCGACAGCGGAACCATGAACATGGCGGCAGACTCCGATTCCATGAGCATGGGCGGCGAAAGCAGCGGCATGAACATGGCGATGGGTTCTGAGGCTATGGAGATGGATGACGACGATGATGAAATGGCAGAGCCAGCCGGTGGTCTCCTGATCACCAATGACGGCGCTTTTGACCGTGAAATCAACCTGACCATGACCGAATGGGGTTTTTCCGAGATGACACTCGACGTCAACGTCGGCGAGCGCATCAGGTTCAACGTCAAAAACGGTGGCCAGATCCCGCATGAGTTCATGTTCATGAACATGGCTCTGATGGAAGCGGTCAAATACCGGGCGACCCGGGCGGACTGGAGCCTGTTCGAACACGAAGCCCTGTTTGAACAAGCGCTGGTGCTGCCAGGCGGCGACTTCACTTTCGTTCTGGAAGTGCAGCAGGCCGGCACCTGGATGTTCATGTGCATGCTGCCCTATCACATGCAAATGGGCATGATGGGTCAGATGTCCACACCTGGCATGGCGATGGAAATGTAAGCCTGCTTTTTGAAAACGGATCCGGCTGGGCCTTCTGGCCGGATCACATAAAGAATGAAGATTACGAACTGACACAGCCATTTCTGGTGTCACGACAAGACTTTCAGGTCAGATCGAGCACGCAGCTCTCTGCCACATTTACTCCAATCTCCAACTGCGCATGTCGACCCGGCGTTACGCCGCAATCGCGACGCCGGAAAAACGACATATGAAAAACGACATATGAAACCCGGCACTTGAAACGCGCCCCCTGCATCCTGGTGCCGGTCCAACTCAGGCGGCGTCCTGCAAGGCCGCCCTCCGCTCAGTGCGCGCGGCAGCTCAGCTGAGGCAGAGCGCTTCCCACTCGGTCAGAAACGCCATTATTTCCAGAGAGTCCTTTAGCCGCGGCGACGGCCGTTCCGCCTCAAGACGCCCCTGTGCCAGGCACGCCTCTACCATCCGGACCTGGTGGTAGAACGCGTCATACTCGCTCTCAACAAAGATGTCCTCAATCGCTCCCTCATAGGGGCACCATTGCAAGTGATTGCGCCCGGCAACCGGCAGCCACGGGTTGCTTACAAAGCGCAGAACGCCGTTGTCGCCGGAAATCGAAAATGCATGCGCCATGCCATAGCTGTCTGTGGACTGCAGGCTGGCCAAAACCCCGTTGTCAAACCGCACGGTCACAGCGGCATCACAGACGGTGCCGTCATGGGGCGATACATTGCCGGAGCCGCTCAGCTGCCCGGTTGAAAACATATCCTCGCCGCACATGGCCTGCACCACCAGATGCATAAGAGACACCGGATAACAGCCCAGGTTATACAGAGTGCCCCTGCCGGCCGGATTGGCAAACTGCCAGATGTCAGCCGCATAAAATCCGTTTACCGCCCGCAAGTCCCCCAGCCGCCCGTCGCCCAGGATCTCAAGCAACCTGCGGTACAACGGATGCGCCAGATACATAATCCCTTCGACAAAGAACGTGCCGTTCTTTTGCACCGCGTCTACCAGCGCATGCGCCTGCTCCATGGTGACCGACAGCGACTTTTCCGACAAAACCGCCTTGCCGTGCTCTGCAGCGTCCATCGTCACCGTATGATGCACGTGGTTGGGCAGACCGATATAAATCACATCAATTTCAGGGTCTTGCAGCAGCGACTGATATCCGGTCGCCTGGTTGGCGATGCCATATTGTTGCTGGAAACTGTCCAGCGCCTCCGCATTTCTGCCAGCAATTGTTTTGACTTCAGAGCCATCGCTCTGCTGAATGGCCTGTACGACAGCATTGGATATGAAGCCAGTGCCCAGAATTCCCCAACGCAGCATGTAACCCCTCCAAAACCTTATCGTCAGATCAGTAGGGATCTGACAGCCCTGGTGCAATGCAAACTGGTGTGGCACGCAAATATTACGCTGTGTCCGCAAAGGAATTTGGTCAGAATTACCGCGCAAATCTGATCTTGAATTTATTTGGCCCGGCACCGCCGGGCCGCGCCTGACCTTCCCCACGGGAAGGCGCTTCGCACCTCCCCAAGGTCAGACGCGGCCTCGTATCGAAACATTGTTTGGGTCACTAAGTCTTCTGGGACCAATTGTGGACATGCCCAGGTATTATACCTCGAAGTACAGCGCTGCTTTCACGCCCTGCCGCGAGTATGGCGCCTGCGCCCAGAACAGTGAGCCGCCTGGCACCAAACGCCACCGCTCAGCCCTGATAACATCCCGCCAGCCGGGCTTTTTGCTGCACCAGCCCAAGCACGGTGTCCAGCGTGGGTGTCGCCACCCCAGCCATGCGCCCCAATTCCTGCACCGCCGTGACCAACGCGTCGATCTCCATCGGCCGGCCCTGATCCAGATCCTGCAACATGCTGGTACGATGGGCGCCAACGGCGGCGGCGCCAGCAATGCGTTTGTCGATATTGACCGCAAAGCGCGCCCCAAGAGTTTCACCAACCGCCTGCACTTCTTCCATAATTCCGCGCAGGATCGAAAGTGTCGCCGGGTCGCTGGTCATCTGCTCAAGCGTCGCGCCGGTCAAGGCGCTGATCGGATTCAGCGAGGCATTGCCCCAAATTTTTATCCAGATTTCATCACGCAATCGCGGCCTTACCGGGGCTTTCAATCCCGCCGCAGTCATCAGCTGCGAGAGCGCCAGTACCCTCTCACTACGGGACCCGTCGGGCTCCCCCAGTGAAAATCGGTTGCCCGAACGGTGCTCGACAACCCCGGGCGCGGTGATTTCAGCCGCCGGATGCACCACACAGCCAATCGCACGCTCCGGTCCGATACCACTCCAAAGCACGCCACCGGGATCAACCGTTTCAAGCTGCCGCCCCGCCCATTCGCCCTCAAGGCCGTGGAAATACCACCAGGGCACGCCGTTTACGGCAAACACCACCGCAGTGTCCGGCCCCAGAAGATGCTGAATGGGCTCAACAATCATCGGCAAAGAATGCGCCTTCAACGTCACGATGACAAAATCCTGCACCCCCAGCTCGGCGGGGTTGTCGGTCGCGGTCACCTGATGGGTGCTGCGTTCATCGCCCTCAACCAGCGTCAGCCCATTGTCCCGGATCGCCTTTAAGTGCGGCCCGCGCGCGATCAGCGAGACGCCCGCCTCTGCCTGTGCCAGTTTGGCCCCCAGATAGCCGCCAATCGCGCCGGCGCCATAGATACAGACTTTGCTCATTCGCAAAGCCCCAGTTTCTGCGCCAACCCGATCCGCTGCAGCTTGCCGGTGGCACCCTTTGGGATCTCATCGCGGATGAAAATCTTTGACGGCACTTTGAACGCCGCCAGGCTCTGCGCCGCGAATGCGCGCAACTCGGACACCTCTGCCGACTGGCCCTCTTTGAAGACCACCACCGCCGCAACGGTTTCGCCCAGTTTGTCATGGGGCAGCGCAAAGGTCACGATCTGCGCAATCGCCGCATGCGCCTGCAACACGTCATCCACCTCGCGCGGTGCGATTTTTTCGCCACCCCGGTTGATGATTTCTTTCAGCCGGCCGGAGATTGTCAGATAACCCTCGCTGTCCAGCACGCCCAGATCCCCAGTGCGGAACCAGCCATTGCTGAAGGCCGTCGCATTGGCCTCCGGGTTGTTTTCATAGGCGCTGAACACATTGTCACCACGAATGACGATCTCACCGTTTTCACCGCGCCCCAGCACGGCGCCAGCCGGGTCCATAATCGCGATTTCCGGCCCGGCTGCCTGGCCAACGGATCCGGCTTTGCGCGCCGCAGGGGGCAGTGGATTTGACGCCATCAGATGGCAGGCCTCGGTCATGCCATAGGCCTCAATCACCGGGCAGTCAAAGACCTGCTCCAGCTCGGCCATCACCGGCGGTGGCAGCGACGAGGAGGATGAGCGGATAAAGCGCAGCCGCGCGAATTTCACCGCGTCCTTGTTGCGTGAGGCGCGCGCCAGAATTGCCTGATGCATGGTTGGCACCGCTGTGTACCAGCTCGGGTCAACGGCCTGCAGCCACTGGAAAAACTTCAATGCGTTAAAGCCCGGGGTGCAGACCACGCAGGCGCCCGCCGACATCGTTGCCAGCAGCGATGCGATCAGCCCGTGGATGTGAAACAGCGGCATGATGCTCAGCCCGGTATCCCCGGGAGAAAGTGCAAGCGACGTGCTGACATTGCCCGCTGAAGCCAGCAGGTTGGCGGCACTGAGCGGCACCACTTTGGGCCGTGACGTGGTGCCCGACGTGTGCAGCACCAGCGCTTCATCCGCGCCTTGCGACCAGCCGGCAAGCTCAGGTGTACGCTGCGGACCGAAGCCGGCAAGCTGAAACCAGCCGGCTGCGTCCGTGTCAGCCCAATCAATCTGCACCACCGGAATCTTCAGCGCGGTGGCGGCGGCAACGGCCGCAGACGTGCTGCCCGCCTCGACCAGCAACAGCTTTGCCCCCAGATCCTGCAGGTAATAGGCGAACTCATCCTGCGTATAGGCTGGATTCAACGGCGCGGCAGAGGCACAGGCGGCCACTGAGAGGAACGCAGTGCCCATTTCCGGACCGTTGGGCAATACGATGGCAATCCGGTCCTTGCGCCCGAGCCCCATCCCATTGAGCGCGCTGGCGGTTTGCTCCATCAGCGCGCGCAATGCCCCATAGGTCAGGTGGCCGCGCCCCGGCGCTCCGATCGCCGCAGAAGTCGCGGTCTGGCCGCAAATGATGTCATATATTGAAGCCATATTATGCTTCCCCCGAGTGCTTATTGCCGCGTGTTTATTGCCATTTGCCCTTAATCGTACGCCCTTAACTGTGTTCTCTCAGCCGTATGTTTTAAGTCTTACGCTCCGGCCCTTTTCGAGCGGGAGCGGCGGGGCCCCTGGCGGCCCCGGCCTTTCCCTTATCAGATCACGTCGACACGCAGATCGCCAACACCGGCCACATGCCCGTGCATCTTGTCGCCGCGCTGCACCGGACCTACGCCTGAGGGCGTACCGGTCAGAATGACATCGCCCGCTTTCAGGGTGAACAGGTCCGACAGGTAGGAAATCATTTCCGGGATCTTCCAGAGCAGTTGATTAAGATCACCTTCCTGACGCATCTCACCGTTGATTTTCAACCAAACCGCGCCGCTGTCCGGATGGCCGATCTCAGACGCCGGAACCAGAGCACCACAGGGAGCGGAATGTTCAAACGCCTTACCGATTTCCCAGGGCCGGCCGGCCTTTTTCATCTGCGCCTGCAGGTCGCGCCGGGTCATATCAAGCGACACGCTGTAGCCAAACACACAGTCCAGCGCATCCGCGACCGCAATGTTATTGCCGCCGGATTTCAGCGCCACGGCCATTTCAATTTCATGATGCACATCCTGTGTCATTGCCGGATAAGGAAACCCCTCGCCCTCAACCAGAAGATTGTCCGGGTTCTTCTGAAAGAAAAAGGGCGGCTCTTTGTTGGGATCATGGCCCATTTCAATGGCATGGGCGGCATAGTTGCGCCCGACACAATAGACCCGGTTGACCGGAAACACTTCATCGCTGCCGCGAATAGGAAGCACCGTCTGCTCTTGAGGAGGGAAAATAAATTGCATGATCGTTTTCTTTCAACAGATGACAGGGCGGGCCCGTCAATGGTTATCAGGTCAGTGAGTTGTCAGCTCAGGTCGGAACAGTTCAGATCGGTGCGGGCCCGCTCAGGCCAGCTCCGGTATTTTCAGCTCATGCGCAATTTGCGACAGCGCTTTTACAAGATTGGGGTGCAATGGAATGCCGTTGGCTCTGCGCTCAAGAAGCAGGGCCTGGCGTTCCTGGCCAGGAATGCGTACAGCGCCGCGCCCGGGCAACGGTGTGGACTGCCGCATGGTGGCAAAGATGCCGTCCACCGTGGCTTTGAACGCGTCCACATCGCCAAAAGCTTTGATCGAGATTGCAGCGACAAACTGCCCGGTATTGGTGGCGCTGGTGGTGTCTTTGGAAAAGCTCACCACATCCTTGCCAAACGCCGCCCCGTTCAGAGTGCCGGCAATCAGCCCGATCGCCATTGCCAGACCATAGCCTTTGGCACCGCCAATGGGCAGCATCAGCCCTTCTGACTGACGGTTGGGGTCGGTCAGGGGGTTACCCTCCCGGTCCACCATCCAGCCTTCCGGCATAGTTTCACCACGCTGGGCCAGCACCTTGATCTTGCCCGCCGCCGCAGTGGTGGTCGCCATATCCAGCACAAAAACCG
The DNA here is from genome assembly GCF_003333265.1 of Candidatus Halocynthiibacter alkanivorans. GTDB lineage: Bacteria > Pseudomonadota > Alphaproteobacteria > Rhodobacterales > Rhodobacteraceae > Halocyntiibacter_A > Halocyntiibacter_A alkanivorans. Next base: position 14,422 of record NZ_QOLB01000062.1, on the reverse strand, counting down.
GGGCCTCTCCTGCTGGCACAGCGATCGCCAGCGGGTTGGTGCCCAGCAGCAGATCCATGCCGCCAAATGGCGCCACATGATTGGCGCTACCGACGGCGGCGACGATACCGATCATGTCCTGCTCAGCCACCCGGTTCACATAAAGCGAAGCCGGACCGGCGTGGTTGCCGTTGCGCACCCCGACCCAGCCGACGCCGTTGTCGCGCGCCTTTTCAATCGCCAGATCGGTGGCGCGCAGCATCGCGAGATGCCCCAGGCCGTTGTCTCCGTCCACCACCGCGCTGGCACTGGCTTCACTGGCAAGCGAAAGTTTGGCGACAGTGTTGGTGCCGCCGTCCCGCAACCGGTTGATATACTGGCGCAGGCGGAAACTGCCGTGGGTGTCATAACCCAGCAGGTCGGCCTGCACCATCAACCCGGCCACTGTGGCTGCATCCGCTTCCGGCACCCCCAGCGCTACATAAGCGCTGCGGATGAACCAGGAGATATCAGCTGCGTCATAACGCCGGTGCTCCGGCGTTATGATCTGGTCTGTGCCAGGTTGCGCGGCATCAGCCCCGTGTGTTGGCATAGTATTCAACCTTATTCTCCAGCCAGCCGATGGCCGACGAAAACGTCAGCGCGAAGATGAACAATATGATCGTGAGCGCCCAGAACTGCTCGAACTGGAAATTGTCCGAAAAGGTCCGGAACAGCCGCCCCAGCGCAACCACCGAGACCAGAAGCTGGCCGATGACGATGCCTTTCACCGCACGGATCAAGCCCATACGCACCCCGGCGAGGATCTCGGGCAACGCGGCCCAGAACAGCACCTTAGTGAGCAACTGCCTGCGAGTGGCCCCAAACGAGCGGCCCATTTCAGACATTGACGGCGAGATATGGTTCACCCCGGCATAGGTATCCAGCGCGATAATCCAGGTCGAAAACAGCACCACTGTCACGATGATCGTGGTCTGGCCGAGGCCAAACAACAGCATCAGAATCGGCACCAGCGAGGACAAAGGCGCGCTGGCAAAGATATTCACCCACATGCCCAGCACGCTGTTGGCCATCCTGCTGCTGCCCATGGCAAAGCCGATAAAGATGCCCAGAACTATCGAAATTGCCATGCCGATGACAAAGGCCCGGAACGTCAGCATTGCTGCATCCTGAAAGTCAGCGCGCTGGATCAGTATGAACAGCTCACTGACAACGTCAGAAAACGGCGGCAGGATGAACGCCAGCTCGTACTGGCCGGCAATCTCCCACAGGGCGATCCAGAACAGCAGCGAAAACACCGGCGGAATTTGAAATCCAAAAAGTCTCATTTTCCCATCCTTAATCCAGGTATTTCCGAAGATCGGTCCAGATGTTCTCGACCGCATCCAGATATTTTTTGTCGCGTCGGATGTCGTCGGGGCTCGTATCCCGGCTGATTTCCGGCCGGATGATCGAATGGATCTGCCCGGGGCGCGGCGACAACAGCACGATCTGGTCCGAAACGTAGACCGCCTCCTCGATGGAGTGGGTCACGAAGATCACTGTTTTGTTCTCCGCCGCCAGCAGATGCAGCAGATCTTCCTGAAACTTGCGCCGGTTCTGCTCATCCACCGCAGAAAACGGCTCGTCCATCAGCAAGACATCAGCTTTCACCACCATAGCGCGGGCCAGGCCCACACGCTGACGCATGCCACCGGACAGCTCATGCGGGTATTTGTCTTCAAACCCCGACAGACCCACCTCGTTGATATAATGGCGCGCTTTGTCTTCGCGTTCGGCTTTTGGCACTTTGGCCAGTTCCATGCCAAATGCGACATTGCGCAGCACAGTGGCCCAGGGCAACAGAGCAAAATCCTGGAATACAAAGGCCCGTTCCGGACCCGGCCCATTGACGACCTTGCCATTGATCAGAACTTCGCCGTCAGATGGCTCCAGCAGCCCGGCAATGATCTTGAGCAAGGTGGTTTTGCCGCAGCCACTTGGCCCCAGCAAGGTGGTCATCTGCCCCTTTGGAAAGCTCAGATTGATCTTATCCAGAGCATGAACGGAGCCGTAGAACTTGGAGATATTGCGAACTTCCACAATATTCTCAGGCGTTGCAGAAGCCGGGTTTAGCGGCGCAGCAGTGGCAACATCAGACATTATTAAACCTTCTTCTTCTCTGGTCGGAAATATTTGATTTCCACGGTTTCCAAAAATCCGACCATGACGGCGGAAAAGACGATAATTGTGAACACAGCCGCATACATGTAGTCGTATTCGGCAATGGATCGGTGATAGGAGATCAGATCGCCAATCCCGGTCGGCGTGATCAGCAGTTCGGCAAGAATGACGCCGATGAAGCCGGCAGCCACACCAAGACGCAGACCGGCAAAGATCACCGGCGCGGCATTGGGCACGATCACAATCCAGATTTCCTGCAGACGTGTGCCCTGAAACGAGCGGCACATCTGGATCAGGCTCGGGTTGGCATTGCGCACCGCCTTATAGGTGTTGAGCACGATGATCGGCGCGGCCAGCATGATCACAGCGACGGTCTTGGCGGTAATACCAATGCCGTAAGCGTATGTAATCAGCGGAATAAGCGCTGCAACAGGCGAGGCCTGCAACACAACAAAAATGGGTTCCCACACCCATTGGGACAACCGGTTAAGACCCATACTGACCCCGATGGTAACACCAAAAAAGGCCGAGATAGCGACCCCCATGCCCAGCGGTTTAAGCGTCTCGCCATAGGCATAGATCAGACGGCCGTCGAAGATCATTTCGAACATCGCTGCCATCGTTGAACTGAAAGTGGGAAACGCAATACTGATCGGTATCATCCCGGCGATTTCCCAAACGCCAAACACAATCAGTACGGAAAGGATGCGGTAAAACAAAGTATCTGACATGCCAAACAAGCGATCGGATTTTTCCCCTTTGGCATGTGGAGTGACTGAAGTAGCGGCGAGCATTATTCCTCCTTGGGGCAAATTAGCTGCCCGTTAAACCCGCGTCTGCTCATGGCGTTATGCCGTGCAGACGCGGGTCCTTCGTGAGTTGGGACGTTTTACATCGTGCCCAGTTTTTTGACCGCAGCCTCGACAGGTGCGAGGTACCAGTAATCTTCAACTTCCAGATCTTCGGCAACGCCATCAAGCGAGCCCGAGCTGGTGAAGAAGGTGAAATCTTCCACAACAGAGGACGCGTTGCCACCGTTGCTTGGATACAGGTCAATGCTCACACCCTGTGTGAAGGCCGGAACCAGCTCATCTACTTCAATCTGCTCAATGTCGGGCAGAACGTTGTATTTCGCACGCAGTGTTGCGACCGCGCTCGGATCCATATTGATTTCACGCCAGGTTTTGATCAGCTCTTCCACCAGGATCGACACGGCTTTCTGCTCGGTTTCCAACCAGTCGCGGTTGGCGTAAAGCGCTTCATCCGTGGCGGTGATTTCCGGCAGTGGCAGGAATACAAATTTGCCAGGAGCTTCACGCTCCAGCAGACGGCTGCGCTCGTAATCTACGATAGAAACGTCGATCCGTCCCTGAAGCAGCGCACCGGCACGTACACCCGATCCGGGCACATAGCTGACCGAATTATAGGTGACGCCATTTTCCTTGGCCATCAGTTTCATAATCGCTTCAGTGCCGGAACCACGTCCGTGTACCGCAACATCAGCGCCCTGAAGGTCATTCCAGGTCTGATATTTTTCACCGTTTACAACCGGATAGAACCGCAGCATCGACAGCTGATAGAACATCCGGATCGGCGCGTTTACTTTTTGGATCAGTGCATATGGTGTGCCGACACCGATATCTGCCTGGCCGCTGACAATGGCCTGTGCGGCCAGATCCTCAGATTGCAGATAGGATACTTCAACTTTGACACCGCGCTCTTCGGCCCGGGCGACTGCGATCATAAAATTGACCATCTCACCGCCGGGAATGTCCCCGAAGGCCACGCGCATCGTGCCATTTTCCTGTGCAGCAACTGGCATCGCCGCGAGGATAAGAACCCCGGCAACTGCTGCGGCCGTTTTTAACTTGGTTAAGCCTAACATTTCGTTCTCCCTAAATTTTATTCTTATTAGTGATCGTAATGCGTTCGCCCGGTTTACTCCCTTCAGACTACAGCGGCAGACAGTGCCATTTCGCGTACAACATTGGACAGTTTGCCAATGCCTTCGATCTCACAGGTCACCACGTCGCCGTCCTGCAGATAACAGGGCGGTTGCATCGCGTAGCCGACGCCCTTGGGCGTGCCGGTGGCCAAAAGGTCTCCGGGTTCCAGGGTCAGGCCTTGTGACAGTGATTCCAAAAGCGTTGGGATGGAAAAAATCATGTTTTCTGTGGTGTCATCCTGGCGGGTCACACCATTCACGCTCAGGCGGATGCGCAGGTTCGCGCCAGTGCCCAGCTCATCAATTGTTACGATCTGCGGCCCCATCGGACAGGTTGTATCCAACCCTTTGCCCTTGAGGTACTGGCCGCCGTGGGCCCGTTGCAGATCCCGCGCGGTCACATCGTTGATGATGGTGAACCCAAAGATATGATCCAGCGCATCGGCCGCGCGGATATTGCGCCCCGCTTTGCCAATCACAACGCCAAGCTCGACCTCGTAATCCATTTTGTCTGATACCAGCGGGTCAAGCAGAACACTGTCGCCCGGCCCAATCACCGCGGTCGGCGGCTTGGTGAAAAACACCGGCAGCTTTGGCGCAACGTCGGCCTTAGCCTGAGCCCGGTTGGCTTCCGAAACATGTGCCCGGTAATTGCTGCCGACACAGAACACGTTTTTCAACGGCCGCGGTATAGGCGCAACGATCGTCACATCTTTAACCGCGACGATCGCCGCCGGAAGACCGCCATCTCTGGCAGTCGACAGAAGTTCCCGGCACGCGGTCAGCATATCGCTCCCCCCTGCGATCACCGCAAGCAGATCTTTGGGTGCAGGCCTGGCTGTATCAGCAGAGCCTGTGCGCGCCGCCATCGCAAATGCCAGTTTCAGATTCAACAGGCTGAATTCATCAATGACCAGCCCCGGCCAGTGCTGTTGATCCGAACTAAAGGTCACAAACCGCATCTTACCCCCCTGGGGATTTCCCAAAATCAAACCAGGGACCATGCGGACAGACCTGCATCCGCCAACGCGTCACCTGATGTACAAGGCTGTAACCAATACTGCATTGGTTACACCCAAATCTTCGAAGTAATTTCGCAATTACTGTTGTATTCATCGATTAAATATGAACAGCTTAACCAATAGAAGCCCCTAATTTTACCCAATTTGAGAAATGGTCAGCATGAGTTCCCCGGAAATCTCCACCCCGTCCGCCCTCGAATCTCTGCGCGATTTTCTGGCGGATCAGAAACTGGCGCTGAACGCCCGACTGCCTGCGGAACGTCAGCTCTGTTCTGAACTGGGCCTGTCGCGCGGCAAGCTGCGCAAGGCGCTGGCCCTGCTGGAAGCGGAAGGACAGATCTGGCGTCATGTCGGCCGCGGCACTTTCATCGGCCCCAGACCGGTGATCAATCTCAACGATGTGGAATACCTGAGCGAGCAATCACGCCCCACTGAGGTGATGGAAGCGCGTATGGCGATTGAGCCGCAGCTGGCCAAACTGGCTGCCGTGCATGGCACCGCCTCCAACTTTGCCGAAATGCGGCGCTGTCAAAAACGCTGCCACTCCGCGCGGGAGTGGCGTGTCTATGAGGCCTGGGACAATAATTTCCACCAGGCCATTGCCACCGCCACCTGCAACAAGCTGTTGATCAGCCTGTTTGATACGCTGAATATTGTGCGCCGCTCCACTGTCTGGGGCCAGTTGCGGTCCACTCAACTGCCGCCGGCGGATCACGGAAGTTTTGCCGAACACGAAGCCATCTATGAGGCGATCGTCGGCCGCAACCCGGACCTGGCCGCAGATCACATGCGCAGCCATCTGAAATCCGTACGCGACCGGACATTCTCTGCGATGGAGAACTGACACACCTTTCGGAATGTTGACGCCAGACGCGAAAATACCAGCCAATTAACCAGCACCGCTGCCCCCGCCTCCGGGACCACACCCTGAATCCAGCAACCTGGGACCAGGGCAAAAGGACAATTTGAACGCGCAGCAATGCCTGAATTTCAGATCTGTCGACACCCTTCCCCGGTTCCGTTTCAGACCTCTGTCCAAACTTCACCGCTAAAATGTTGACATCCGGGGCGCTCTGGCATCCTGTTTCGTTATCGGTGGCCGTCCGTCCCGCACCTGCCGGGGCAAGCCGCTGACCGCCAGTCACACACTGGCCGCTGAAACACCAAGACCACGCGACTGGACCCGAGTCATGCGCAAATTCCCCGAACTCTCCCCCCGCTATATCGACCCGCACCCCAGCCCCAAGGGTACTGCCTATACGGATGGCCAGTATCTGCCGGTGTCAGAGGCAAAAATCTCGGTGCTGGATTATGGTTTTCTGCATTCCGACGCGACTTATGACGTGGTGCATGTCTGGAAAGGCGCGTTTTTCAGGCTCGATGCCCATATCGACCGTTTTTTCCAGGGGCTGGAAAAATTGCACATGTCGATCCCCTACAACAAAGAGCAGGTGGCAGAGATTCTCCACAACGTCGTGGCGCTGTCCGGGCTTGAAAACGCCTATGTTGAATTCATCTGCACCCGTGGCAACGCACCCGATTTCAGCAGAGACCCCCGCAATGCGATCAACCGGTTCATTGCTTTTGCAATCCCCTTCGGCTCTGTAGCCAACCCGGAACAACTGGAACGCGGCCTGCATATTGCTATTACAGATGTGGTCCGCATCCCGCCGCCCTCTGTCGACCCGACCATCAAGAACTACCATTGGCTTGATCTGGTGCGCGGGCTTTATGACGCTTATGAGCGCGGCGCGGAAACGGCACTTCTGCTCGACAGCGAGGGCAATATCGCCGAAGGCCCCGGGTTCAACATCTTCATCATCAAAGACGGTGCCATCGCCACACCGGACCACGGCATCCTCCAGGGCATCACCCGCCAGACCATTTTTGACCTGTGCCAGCAGCTGCAGCTGACATGTACTGCGCGGCGCATTACCCCGGTTGAACTGGAAAACGCGGATGAAGTGTTCATCACCTCGACCGCGGGCGGTGTTATGCCCGTCACCAAGGCGAACGGAAATGCCATAGGTTCCGGAATTCCGGGGCCGGTATCGCAGCGGATCAAAGACCTGTACTGGGCGATGCATGACAGTGACGCGTGGCGCTCGCCGGTCACCTATCCGGACCACTGACCTGGTGCTCTTCGCAAAATCACAGCCGGGACACCGCAGTTCAACTGCGAACCGGCTGTGGCCACAAAAACGCCGCTGTCCCGAAAACGACCTCAAAACGTCGTGTAACCGCAAGCCAGCCTCTCACCGCCAGGCATTGTAGGCACTATTATGCGCATGATCATCTCGTTCTCCGCCCTGTTCCTGTCCGTCATCCTGCTGCAGCTGTCTTCAGGTGGCGTTGGCCCGCTGGATGCGCTTTCCGGCATCGCGCTGAATTTCACCACCGCACAGATCGGTCTGCTCGGTTCCGCCCATTTCCTTGGCTTCTTTATCGGATGCTGGTGGGCACCGCGCCTGATGGGCTCTGTCGGCCATTCCCGCGCGTTTGCCGCTTTTACCGCCGCCGGAGCCATCGGTCTTCTGGCGCATTTCCTGGTTATCGACGCCTGGGCCTGGGCGGTGATGCGCATTGCCACCGGCCTGTCTGTCGCCGGCTGTTATACGGTGATTGAATCCTGGCTGCAGGGCAAGGTCACCAATGAATCCCGCGGCCGCGCCATGGGCACCTACCGCATTGTCGACATGGGCGCCTCGCTGGCAGCGCAGATGGTGATCAGCGTTCTGGAGCCGGCGTCCTATGTCTCCTACAACATTCTGGCCCTGTTATGCTGTGCTGCGATCCTGCCGCTGACGCTGACCAAGGTCACCCAGCCCATCACACCGTCTGCACCGCGCCTGCGCCCGATGCTGGCAGTGACCCGCTCGCCGCTCGCCGCCGCCGGTGTTGTGGTGGCGGCACTGTCCTCGGCCAGTTTTCGTATGGTGGGGCCGGTCTATGGCCAGGAGGTCGGGCTTGAAACCAACCAGATCGCCTATTTTCTCGCCGCCTTTGTGCTGGGCGGGGCGCTGGCCCAATATCCGGCCGGCTGGCTTGCCGACAAATTCGACCGGCGCTGGGTTTTGATCTGGCTGTCGATCGCCGCCATTTTCAGCAGCGGCACAACCATTCTGGTTGGCAGCAGCACCACAGCTCTGGTGATGCTGAATGCCGGCTTTTTTGGTTTTACCACCTTCCCGATTTACTCGGTCGCCACTGCCCATGCCCATGATTTTGCCAGCAATGATGAACGTGTGGAACTGTCTGCCGCGCTGATGTTCTTTTATGCGCTTGGCGCCATCGGCGCGCCGTTCCTGGCCTCAAATCTGATCGAAGGCTATGGCCCGGACGCGCTGTTTATAATGATCGCTGCCGGACACCTGGTGCTGATTGGCTTTGGCCTCAACCGGATGCGGGCGCGCCCGACCCACGAAAATCGCACGCGGTATATCTATGCTCCGCGCACCTCATTCATCATTGGCCGGCTGATGCGCCGGTCCCGGGTGAAAACCAGCCCGCCGCCAAAAGATGACCCCTGACCCTGGCAGTTTGCTGCCCCCGCCCCCGCAGGTGAAGGCCTTAGTTCTTGCGGTACTCCGTCGGCGGCGCGCCGAATTCTTCGACAAACGCGCGCGTCATAGAACTGGCGCTGACATAACCACAGCGCACAGCGATTTCGGCAATGGAATACCGGGTCTGTTCGGCGTAGCGCCGTGCAGCAAGCAGCCGCAACCGTTTGTACACCCCTTTCGGCGAAGTCCCCAGCCGGGCGCGGAACAGCGCCTCCATCTGACGCTGACTGCAGCCGGTCTGACGCGCAAGATCGGGCATGCTCACCGGCGTTTCAAGATTAACCCGCATCAGCGCCACCGCGCGGTCCACCAGGTCAGACCCGGTGCTGCGCCGCATCGGATCATGGTCACGCCCACTGTCGCCCTGCATAAAAAAGGCTGCAACTTCAAGACGAAGCGCCTCTCCATGGCGCCGCGCGATCAGTTCCAGCACCATATCAAACGCGGTCATCGCGCCGCCACAGGACAGGTGGCGCGCCTCAACAACATAGCGCTCAGAGCTGACATCGACCTTTGGAAACGCTTCCTCGAATTCCACCAGAACATCCCAGTGAATCGTCGCGCGCTGCCCGTCCAGCAGACCCGCATGGGCCAAAAGCCAGCTGCCGGTGTCCAGCCCGGCAAGCCTTTTAAACTTATGGCTGGCCGCGCGCAACGCCGCGCTGGTCTGCGGCGTCGCGTGCCTGCGGTACTCATAACTTGGCTGCACAAACAAACAGCTGCCGCCATCGGCATCCGACAGTTTGCCTTCGGGCAAAACCGGCATCCCGGAGGACGAAGTCACCAGCCCACCCTCAATGGTAAGGAAGCTCCAGCGATAGGCAGGCCGACGCAGCAGTTCATTGGCCGCGCGCAGCGGCTCAACCACATTGGCGAGGCAATGATTTGAAAACCGGTCAAACAGGAGAATGCCGATATTTTCTGTCTGCTCGGAAAATGAGTGCCAATTTCGCATGATGCAAGACTAATTCCGCATGATAGGCAAAGGCAAGCACTGCTCTCTTCAAAACAACACCTATGTTGGAGGATGCAATGCATTTTGGGATGACCGAAGAACAAGAGATGATCGTCTCGACCGTGCGCAGCTTTGTAGAAAATGAAATCTACCCGCATGAAGCGATGGTGGAGCGCACCGGTCAGGTGCCGCAGGAAATCGGCGACGACATCAAACGCAAAGCGATTGATCTGGGCTTTTACGCCTGCAATTTCCCGGAAAGTGTCGGCGGTGCCGGCCTGAGCCATCTGGATTTTGCCCTGGTGGAACGCGAGTTGGGGCGCGGCTCCATGGCGCTCAATCACTTCTTTGGCCGGCCGCAGAATATCCTGATGGCGTGCGAGGGCGAACAGGTTGAAAAATACCTGCTGCCAGCGGTGCGTGGCGAAAAGATGGACGCGCTGGCGATGACTGAACCCGACGCGGGCTCTGATGTGCGCGGCATGAAATGCACCGCCAGACCGGACGGTGACGACTGGGTGGTTAACGGAAGCAAACACTTTATCTCTGGCGCGGAACACGCTGACTTCTTTATAGTATTCGTCGCCACCGGCGTGGATGAAACCCCGCGCGGTCCGAAAAAACGCATCACCACATTCCTGGTAGACCGGGGCACACCCGGCTTTGAAATCCGCGACGGTTACAACTCCGTCAGCCACAAAGGTTACAAAAACTATACGCTGTATTTCGACAATTGCCGCCTGCCCAAAGAACAGATCCTGGGTGAAGTCGACGGCGGTTTTGCGGTGATGAATACCTGGCTCTATGCCACCCGTCTGACCGTGGCCGCGATGTCTGTGGGCCGGGCGCGGCGCTGTTTTGACTTTGCTCTGAACTACGCTGCCGAACGCAAACAATTCGGCCAGCCGATTGGCAAATTTCAGGGCGTCAGCTTTCAGATCGCCGATATGATCACCGAAATTGACGCCGCCGACCTGTTGACCCTGTCCGCCGCCTGGCGTCTCGACAATGACATGCCCGCCAACCGTGAAATCGCCTCCGCCAAACTTTATGCCACCGAAATGCTGGGCCGGGTCACCGACACCACCCTGCAGATCTTTGGCGGCATGGGGCTGATGGATGATTTCCCCATTGAGCGCTTCTGGCGCGACGCGCGGGTGGAACGGATCTGGGACGGCACCTCGGAAATCCAGCGTCATATCATCAGCCGCAACCTGCTGCGGCCTTTGGGAGCCTGATCCGTGGACATGCAAAGCGCCAACAGATTGCAGCGTCTGTTCCGCCCCCGCTCCATCGCTGTGGTTGGTGGCGGGCCCTGGGGGGTGAACGTGATCGATAAATGCCGCGAAATCGGATATCAGGGCGAAATCTGGCCAGTGCACCCGACAAAAGACCAGATCGCCGGGCTCAAAACCTTTGCCAGCGTCGCCGATCTGCCCGGCGCGCCAGACGCGGCCTTTGTCGGTGTTAACCGCAACACGACCATTCAGGTGGTGCGCGATCTGAACGCCATTGGTGCCGGTGGCGCGGTGTGTTTTGCGTCTGGTTTTCTCGAGGCAAAAGAGGAAGACGCTGGCGCTTCAGCGCTGCAGGATCAACTGCTGGACGCCGCCGGGGACATGAAGATCATCGGGCCGAATTGCTACGGCTTTGTGAACTATCTGGACGGCGCTCTGTTGTGGCCCGATCAGCACGGCGGCACCACCACCCAATCGGGTGTCGCCATCGTCACCCAGTCCTCCAACATCGCCATCAACCTGACAATGCAGCAACGCGGTCTGCCAATTGCCTATGTGGTCACCGCCGGCAACCAGGCCCAGACCGGCCTGTCGGAAATCGGCACCGCGCTGTTGCAGGACGACCGTGTCACCGCACTTGGGCTCCATATTGAGGGCATCGACGATCTGCGCGCGTTTGAAGCGCTTGCAGACACCGCGCGCAGCCTGGGTAAACCGATTGTGGCACTGAAGGTGGGAAAATCCAGCCAGGCACAGGTGGCAACCATTTCCCACACCGCCAGCCTCGCCGGCAGCGACGCCGGCGCCACAGCGCTTCTGCGCCGGCTCGGAATCGGTCAGGTCACTTCCATTGCCGCGCTGGTGGAAACGCTGAAACTGCTGCATGTGGCAGGGCCGCTTTCCTCCGCGCGCATCGTGTCGATGTCCTGCTCCGGCGGCGAAGCCAGCCTGATGGCGGACAGCGTTGTCGGCCACAACGTGACTTATCCGCCGCTGAATACGCGGCAAACAACCGACCTGCGCGCTGCACTGGGACCGATGGTGGCGCTCGCCAACCCGCTGGATTACAACACCTACATCTGGGGCGACGAGGCCGCGATGACCGCCACCTTCAGCGCGATGATGGACCCCTCGCTGGCGCTTGGCTGCGTGGTACTGGATTTTCCGCGCGCCGACCGGTGTAATGCGAGGGAATGGGACAAGGTGATCAACGCCGTTGCGGCCACACAAAATGCCCGTGGCGTGCCGATGGCGATCCTGGCCTCCCTGCCCGAAACTATGCCGGAACCCGTGGCGCGGCGGCTTGTCGGCATGGGCATTGCGCCCCTGTCCGGCATAGCAGAATCGATTGAGGCGATTGCTGTCGCGGCGTGGATCGGTCAGACGAGGCCATTGGCCGAACCGGTACTGCTGCCCTGTCCGGTATTGAACACCACAACAATGTCAGAAGCAGACGGCAAAGCGGCGCTGCAAAAATATGGTGTGAACGTGCCCGCATCTGCCCGGGTTACCGGCGCCTCAGCGGCAGGGGAAATCGCGGAAAAGATCGGGTTTCCGGTGGTGCTCAAAGGCGAAGGCATTGCCCATAAAACCGAAGCCGGCGCGGTGGCGCTGAACCTGACGACCGCAGCGGCGGTACGTGCCGCCGCCGCCTCCATGCCCTGCGACAGTTTCCTGATTGAGGAGATGATCACCGGCACGTTGGCGGAACTGCTGGTGGGCGTGGTGCTGGACCCGGCGCATGGCTACGTCTTGACGCTCGCCGCCGGCGGTACACTAACCGAACTGTTGGCAGACTCGGTCTCCCTGATCGTGCCCGCCAGTGCACAAGAGGTCCAGGCCGCGCTCAACAGCCTGAAACTGTCTGCCCTGCTGCACGGCTACCGGGGCGCGCCCGCTGCGGACATGGACGCAATCACCGCCACAATCATGGCGCTGCAGACCTACGTAACCCAGACACAAGGCCGCCTCGCTGAGGCAGAAATCAACCCTTTAATGTGCGGCCCGGACCGCGCGATTGCAGCCGACGTGCTGATCAAAATCGGAGAAAAACATGACTGACACCCCGCTCAAAGTCGAGAAAGACGGCCATATTCTGGAAGTAACACTGCAACGTGGCAAGGCCAACGCCATCGATCTCGCCACCAGCCGGATCATGGGCGATATCTTTCGCGATTTCCGCGATGATCCCGAGCTGCGGGTGGCGATTGTCACCGGGTCTGGCGAAAAATTCTTCTGCCCCGGCTGGGATCTGAAAGCGGCCGCAGACGGGGACGCGGTGGATGGCGATTATGGGGTCGGCGGTTTTGGCGGCCTGCAGGAACTGCGCGGGCTGAACAAACCGGTGATCATGGCGGTGAACGGCATTTGCTGTGGTGGCGGGCTTGAACTGGCGCTCTCCGGCGACATTATCCTGGCCGCGGAACACGCCACATTTGCGCTGCCGGAAATCCGCTCCGGCACCGTGGCGGACGCCGCCTCGATCAAACTGCCCAAACGCATCCCCTATCACATCGCAATGGAGATGCTGTTCACCGGCCGCTGGCTCGACACCGAGGAGGCCGCGCGCTGGGGCCTGATCAACCGGGTGCTGCCCGCCGACAAACTGATGCAGGCGGCGCGCGATCTGGCCACGCAACTGGCATCTGGTCCGCCGCTGGTCTTTGCCGCCATCAAAGAAGTGGTGCGCGAAGCCGAGGGCATGAAGTTCCAGGACGCGATGAACAAAGTCACCCTCAGCCAGCTGGAGACCGTGGAAAAACTCTACACTTCAGAAGACCAGCTGGAAGGCGCCCGCGCCTTTTCCGAGAAACGCGACCCGGTCTGGAAGGGCCGCTAAAGCCGCCGGTTCACTTGCGCCGACAATTCACTTCAACGACGGGCCCCATCGCGCGGCGGAGCCCGTCGTGCAGCGCGCAGATCCCGCACGCTATGGGCAAAATGGGCCTTAAAAGCGCGCGACAGGGTGGAAACCGATGAAAAACCGGTTCGGGCGGCGATCTCAGCCACGCTCAGCCCGGTTTCTTCCGCCAGATTGCGCGCCGCGCTCAGCCGGGTCATCAGGTAATAGCGCGCCGGGCTGAGTCCCAACTCGCGCTGAAACAACCGCTCCAGTGTGCGCAGGGACACCGCCGACGCGCGGGCGATTTCTGCGACCGGAACCGGGTCTTCCACCGTGTCGCGCATCCGCTCCACTGCAAGCTGCAAATGCGGCGCACGCAGCCCCGTTGCCGCGCCCTCCCGCCGCCCGTCCTGCAGCCCGTCCTGCAGCCCGGCCCGCAGCTCAGCCCTTTGGCCACTTTCGGCGTCATAGAGAAACAGGTTGGACACATCAAACGCCAGCGCTTCGCCAAATTCCCGCCGGATCAGATGCAGCATCAGCGCCATCACCGAAGTCGCACCGCCCGTCGTGACCCGGGCACCATCAACCACAAACCGGTCCCGCGACACCGCAACATGCGGGAACTCCTCTTCAAATTCCGCCAGCGTCTGCCAGTGCCACGGTGCACTGGCAGACGCTGGCGGAATTTGAAGAGGAGTTCCCGCATGTTGCGGTG
>NZ_QOLB01000096.1 GCF_003333265.1 Candidatus Halocynthiibacter alkanivorans | reverse complement strand
CCGGCCCGTCCGTTCCCAGTCCTGCCCAAACCCGGCCACCACAGCGCGTCCCGAAGCACCCGGGGCGTTTCGAGGCGCCGTGCAAAAAAAATGAAATTCCCTGCAGCGTGCTCTTGCGGCCAGGCGCGTGGCGGCCTAAACAGCCCTCACCCAAGGAAGCGGGCGTAGCTCAGGGGTAGAGCATAACCTTGCCAAGGTTAGGGTCGGGCGTTCGAATCGCCTCGCCCGCTCCAATTCCTCTCTGAAATGAGAGGTCTGAAAAGGCTCCCTCCGGGGAGCCTTTTTCACGTTCACGGCCCGGAAATAAACCCGCACCGGCATCGCTCAGAATTCAAAAATATAACCGGGACGCCTTGACCCTGCCCGCGCGGCTGCGTAAATACGCCTTACCAAAAGGAAGCGGGCGTAGCTCAGGGGTAGAGCATAACCTTGCCAAGGTTAGGGTCGGGCGTTCGAATCGCCTCGCCCGCTCCAATTGGTTTTCAGATACAAGTACATCTTTACGTATGCGCCCGGTAACGCGGTCTCAGCCTGCTAATATCGCGTCGTTATTCCGGCAGCGCATTTTCACAGTGAATGAGTATAAAATGCATATAGTCCACATCTTCAGTCACAAAGGCATTTGCGGCGTTCCGGTCAGCGGCAGCGCGCTGGTCAATGCGCTGGCCAGGTCGGGGCACAAAATCACCCTGATCCACCGTCCCGGCGCCTGGATCGCCGATCAGAAGTTTGAGGGTGATATCACGCTGCGGCCCTTTGATATGGGCGTACGTATTTTGAATTACAGCGGAATTCGCGAGCTTTACCGCCAGTTCAAAGCTGACGGTGTTGACGTCATCCACACCCATGGATCCGCCGCGGACCGGGTCGGCGGGTTGTGTTATATGTTCGGAAAAATCCCCACGGTCGCCAAGGCCGCGGCCAGGATCGTGCATATGCACTGGCGCTTTCACGACGCCATCATTGCACCCAGCCAGTACACGGTCGACTTTTACACCCGCACCCGCCTGGCCTCGCCCAAACGGCTGCATCCGGTTCCCAACTTCCTGTCGTCAAATGGCTTCCCGGAAACAACACCTCAGCGCCGCCACGAGAAACGCGAAGAGCTCGGCCTGCCACAGGACGCGTTTGTTTTTGTCTCAGTGGGTGGCATCCAGCACCGCAAGAATCAAAGTGCAACCATCCCGATCCTCAAGGGGCTGGTGGAGCGCGGCGTGAACGCCTATTGCACCCTGATTGGCGGCAAAGGCGGCGACGAAGCTAAAAAAGTCGCCAGCGCCGCCGAGGCTGCCGGACTGTCGGACCGCGTCCTGATGACCGGACAGCGCAGTGATGCCCGCGACCTGCTGACCGCGTTTGACGCCCTGGTCAGTACCTCACGCGACGAACAGGCCTCAGTCGTTCTGCTTGAAGGGCTGGCGGCCGGCCTGCCGCTTTATTTCACTGCCGTGGGATCTGCTGCTGAGATCATCAAAGACGGTGAAAACGGGCTGATCATTGACGCCGAGGCGCCTGCCAGTGCGGTCCAGGCGATGTATGAGCTGGCGAATTCCCCCCAGGAGCAGCAGCGGCTGAGCCAGAACAACCGCCGTCTGTTTGAAGCTGAATTCACTCCTGAAGTGGTTATTCCCAAATTTGAAGCCGTCTATCGCCACATCAGCGGTTAACCGGCAGCAACGCCTGACCAGATTTTTCCGCGGCAATTCCGCCGCGACGGAGCGGCAGCGGTTCTCAGGCCACTGCCGGCGGCCGGACTGAACTGTTGCGCCCGTTGCTGCGCGCCCTGTGGCGCAGCAACAACGCTTCGGCGATCAACACATTGGGCAGCCAGCACAGCCAGGCAATGGCGGCATAGGCGATTTCCATTTCCACCCCGGCCACCATCGACACCGGCAACCAGATGCGCAGGGTCACGGCGGCAAATGTCAGGCTCGCAGAACGTATCATCCAGGCCCGGTGTTCAGATATGCGCCCGGCGCGCGCCAGCCAGATGCCACGGGCTGTGGTGATGAGCCAGAGAACCGCCAGGGTTGCAAACCCGGCCGCAGTCAGCCCGCTGCTTTCTGTGCCCAGCGCCAGTTGCAGCGCACTGAGCCCGCCGATCAGCACCGCCCCCCCGTAGGCGCGGCCGCTGAGGCGGTGCAGGACCCGCCAGCGCCGGCGCAGCGTTGCGCTGAACTGAATGGGCAACACACCAAGCGCCAGCGCCGAGGCGGCGATATGAGCGTAAAGCGCCCAGGGCCGGTCGCGCAGGTGCAACGACAGAAACTCAAGCTTGGCCTGAGTATCCCCCACCAGTTGTTGCGCGGCATAAAGCGCCACCCCCAGGCTCAGTAAAACGCCCAGAGAGCGCAGTGTTCCCAAAAATGCAGTCATGGATTTATCCCTTGAGTTAGCGGTGAATCATTGATCTTTACAGTGTAAAGTTACATCTGAACTTGACATTGTCAAGTTACGTGACAAACTGGGGAAATGAACTCAGAAGCTAAACCTAAAAAACCGCATCACCACGGAGACTTACGCCGCGCCCTCATCACCAGTTCGATGACGCTGCTGGCGAAGGGGGGCAGCGCTGCGCTGACCCTGCGCCGCGCCGCCGCCGCCGCCGGGGTCTCGCATGCGGCGCCGACTCACCACTTCGGCAATCTCGACGGCTTGCGCTCCGCCGTCGCCACCGAAGGTTTTCTTCTTTTCTGCGATGCCATGGAGCGCCATGTTCAGGCGGCAGAGCCGGCGCCCCGCGCCCGGTTGCGGGGCCTCTGTATGGGGTATCTGGAATTTGCGCTCAGCCACCCGTCGCTGTTGGATCTGATGTTCCGCGAAGAACGCAGCTTTGACAAAGACGCCGCGCTGCTTGCTGCCAGCACAGAAGCCTATCAGGCGCTGGCCCGGACAGCGGCCCCTTTTGTGAGTGCGGCGCATCCCGCAAGGGTCACCGAGGCACAGATCTGGTCCTTTATCCACGGCTATGCGGTGCTGCGCACCTCAAGGCGTTTTGGCCAGCAAGCAGAGGATCCCTCCGGTGATGCTGCGGCAATCCTGTCGCTGCTGGACCGGCTTGAACTTGCGCCCTCTTCTCAAAAGCCAGATGCGCCCCTATAAGGGCGGGAGCAAGACGGAGGTCCAAATGCGCACCGCTACCATCACCCGCAGCACTGCGGAAACGGCAATCACTGTCGATATTAATCTCGACGGCACAGGCCGTTACGACAATCAGACCGGCGTAGGGTTTTTTGACCATATGCTGGATCAGCTGTCGCGCCATTCGTTGATTGACATGACCGTGCGCGCCAAGGGCGATTACCACATCGATGACCACCACACGGTGGAAGACACCGGCATTGCCATCGGTCAGGCCCTGGTCCAGGCCCTTGGCGACAAAAAAGGCATCCGGCGCTATGGCTCCTGCCTGCTGGCAATGGATGATGCCCAGGTGCGTTGCGCGCTGGATCTGTCGGCGCGGCCCTATCTGATCTGGAACGCCGATATGCCAACCCAGAAGATCGGCACGTTTGACACCGAACTGGTGCGCGAATTTTTTCAGGCGCTGTCGACCCATGGCGGCATCACGCTGCATATTGACGCGTTACACGGCTTTAACAGCCATCACATCGCCGAAGCGACGTTCAAATCGGTGGCCCGCGCGCTGCGCGAGGCGGTGGAGCCTGACCCGCGCACATCGGATAAGATCCCCTCGACCAAAGGCATGCTGTGATGCTGACCGCACTGGTAGATTACGACAGCGGCAACCTGCATTCGGCGCAAAAAGCTTTTCAGCGTATGGCGCTGGAAACCGGCCGGGGTGAGGTGGTGGTGACCTCCTCCCCCGACGTGGTGGCGCGTGCAGACCGGATTGTGTTGCCCGGCGACGGGGCGTTTCCCGCCTGCAAACGCCAGCTGGCGGAGTATTCCGGCCTGTTTGAAGCCATTTCAGAAGCGGTGACCGAGCGCGGCCGCCCGTTTCTGGGCATCTGTGTCGGTATGCAGATGATGGCGACCTGGGGCCGCGAATATAAGGACGTCAAAGGGTTTGACTGGATCGGGGGCGACGTCGTGCGCATTGATCCCGCAGACAAAGCGCTGAAAGTACCTCATATGGGCTGGAATGATCTGGTGATTGATCAGCCGCACGCGCTGCTGGATGGGATTTCCACCGGCGATCACGCCTATTTTGTGCACAGCTATCATTTTCAGGTACGCGATGCGGCCGAACGGCTGGCCCATGTGGAGTATGGCCAGGATATCACCGCTATCATCGGGCGCGACAATATGGTCGGCATGCAGTTCCACCCGGAAAAAAGCCAGGCCAACGGTTTGCGCATGATCGCCAATTTCCTCAAATGGGCACCCTGATTCCGCCCCGCTTCTTTTTGGCTTAAATATCCCCGCCGGAGGCTCTGTTTGCAGACATTTCCGCAATAATTCTGGCCTTCGGCGAGGATATTTTCACCAAAAAGAAAACGCCGCCTATTTCACCCGTGTCCAGGTCTGGGCTTTGCAGAACGGGCCGATACAGCCTTTGACCTGCAACATATCCCCCATCAGGGTCATTTTCGACTTATAGGTCTTGTCCTTACCCGGGTCCCAGATCCGGCCGCCCTTAAAATAACCATCGCCCTGGTCCATCATATCCCAGACAATGTTTTTGCCGATATTGTCGCTGGCGATCGCCTTGCCTGCCGCATTAAAGCTGCGGATCATCTCGCCGCAATACGCCTCACCGCAGGTGGTGAATTCAACCTGGGCCACGTTGCCGTCATCATTGGGTGCGGTCTGAAAAATGCCGCTGATGCCTGCAGCCGATACCGGTGCCGTCAGCAGAGCCAGGCCGGTGGCCAGCATAAGGCTCTTCATCGAAAATGTGTTCATCGCGAAATCCTCCCGTATTTCAGGTTGAATCATGCCCGCGCAGGCCCGCTTTGGGCAAGATTAACGTGGGGTCGCCCGCGCAACACCGCCGAGGCACCTGCGGGGCTTTGCAATTCGCCCCGCGCCATGGCAAAGACGGGGCCAGACACTCAGCAACAAGGGCGCCCACCATGATCCTCTATCCAGCTATCGACCTGAAAGACGGCAATGCCGTGCGCCTCTACAAGGGTGAAATGGATAAAGCGACGGTGTTTTCCGACGATCCGGCCGCGCAGGCGGTGGAATTTGTCAAAGCCGGTTGTGAGTGGCTGCACCTGGTGGATCTGAACGGGGCCTTTGCCGGCGCGCCGGTGAACGGCGCTGCGGTCGAGGCAATCCTGCAGCAATGCGACGTGCCAGCGCAACTGGGCGGTGGCATCCGCGACATGGCCACCATTGAACGCTGGATCGACAAAGGTCTGGCGCGGGTGATCCTGGGCACGGTTGCGGTGGAAAATCCGGACCTGGTGCGCGAGGCGGCGCGCGAATTCCCTGGCAAAGTCGCTGTTGGCCTGGATGCACGCAACGGCCGGGTGGCCACCCGCGGCTGGGCCACTGAGACCGAGATTATGGTCACCGATCTGGCGCGCAGCTTTGAAGACGCCGGCGTCGCCGCCATCATCTACACCGACATCAACCGGGACGGCGCCATGCAGGGGCCCAATGTTGAGGCCACCGCGGCGCTGGCCAATGCGGTCTCCATCCCGGTGATTGCCTCCGGTGGCGTGTCCTCGCTGGCCGATCTGCGGGCGCTGAAGTCCTGCGGTGCAAAGCTTGACGGCGCCATTTCGGGCCGCGCGCTCTATGACGGTGCCATCGATCTGTCCGAAGCCCTGGCGGTGTTAAAAGCGTGATCAACGGGCTGTTTGCAGCGCTGATCCTGGTGCCGCCGGTGATCTGGGTCGCCGCACTGGGTTTTGTCACGCTGCTGGGCCAGGTCTTTGGTTGCGAAATCAATGAGGTCTCTGCCCCGGGCTGCATCGTTCTGGGCCTGGAGCTGGCCGGGACCGCCTACAACGCCGGCATACTTGCCACGTGGGGGCCACTGATCTTGTTTCCCTTTGCCATTGCCGCGCTGCTGAGTTTTGCCGTGGTGGCGCTGTTCCGCGCCCTGTTGCGCAAAGCACGAAGTACCCCGCAGCTTCCGCCAGCGGCTGAACCGCACCACACCAAACCCACTGCCCTTTGATACCCACTGCGCCCCCTGACGCGCACTACCTCTCCTGAAACGCACTGAAACCTACCGAAACCCACCTGGATTTAATAAAATGATTGACCTGATCTGGCCGCTGGCGGGCCTGTTTGTGATTGCCTTTGCCTCCGCGACCCTGTTGTGGGGTGGCTCTGAAGCCGCGCTTCTGGCGATGGCGGCGCTGGCTGATTTTTCGCTGATGACACTTCTGATCGTCGCCAGCATCGGCAATATTCTGGGCTCGGTGCTGAACTACGGGCTGGGACGGCTGGCGCTGCGCTATCGCGACCACAAGTGGTTCCCGGTGTCCCGCGCCGCCACCGACAAATCGGTGGACTGGTTCAACAAATGGGGCCAGTGGTCGGTGCTGCTGGCCTGGGCGCCGGTCATTGGTGACCCGATCACTGTGGCCGCCGGCGCGCTGCGGATGAATTTCATGCGCTTTCTGCTGCTGGTCTCCATTTCCAAAACCGTGCGTTATATGGCGGCTCTGGGCGCCTTCAGCCTGGTGGCCTGACACGGCCAGTGAAGTGGCCAGTGACACGGCCGGTGATGCGGGCGGTGACACAGCGGGCGGCCAATTGCGCCCGCCCTCTGGTCTAACGCGGACAAGCCCGGTAAAAGGGCGGTGAAAAGAGGCAAACATGTTAAAAACCCGCATTATTCCCTGTCTGGACGTGGCCGATGGCCGTGTGGTCAAAGGCGTCAATTTTGTTGGCCTGCGGGATGCGGGCGATCCGGTGGAATCGGCGCGTGCCTATGATGCTGCCGGCGCTGATGAGCTGTGTTTCCTCGACATTCACGCGACGCACGAAAACCGCGGCACCATGTTTGATCTCGCCACCCGCACCGCCGAGCAATGTTTCATGCCGCTGACCATTGGTGGCGGCGTGCGCACACCGGAAGACGTGCGCGACCTGCTGCTGGCGGGGGCGGACAAAGTGTCGTTCAATTCTGCAGCGGTGGCCGATCCGGACGTGGTGGCCCGTGCCGCCGACCGTTTTGGCAGCCAGTGCATCGTGGTGGCGATTGACGCCAAGACCGTGGCGCCGGGCAAATGGGAGATCTTCACCCATGGCGGCCGCAAAGCCACCGGCATTGACGCCGTTGAATTCGCCCGTCTGGTCGAGGCCAAAGGCGCCGGTGAAATCCTGCTGACCTCGATGGACCGCGACGGCACCCGCTCTGGATTTAACCTGCCGCTGACCCGCGCCATTTCGGATGCGGTGCGCGTGCCGGTGATCGCCTCGGGCGGGGTTGGCAATCTGGATCACCTGGTGGAAGGTGTCACCCAGGGCGGCGCCTCTGCCGTTCTGGCAGCGTCGATTTTCCATTTTGGCGATTATACCATCGCCGAGGCCAAGGCCCATATGCAGGCCGCCGGCATTCCCATGCGTATGAACTGAGGTCGGTCATGAACACGTTAGAGACACTCGCCCGCACCATTGAAGCCCGCAAATCGGCGGATCCCGACAGTTCCTGGACCGCGCGCCTGCTGGCGACAGGCCCGGATAAATGTGCCGAGAAATTTGGCGAAGAAGCGGTGGAAGCGATCATTGCTGCCGTAAAGAATGACCGGGAAAACCTGGTCAATGAGGCCGCCGACGTGCTGTATCACCTGACCGTCATGCTGGCGGCGCGCGACGTGACACTGGATGAAGTCTTGGCCGATGTGACCACATTAGAGACACTCGCCCACACCATTGAAGCTCGCAAATCCGCGGATCCGGACAGTTCGTGGACTGCGCGACTGCTGGCCAAAGGCCCGGACAAATGCGCCGAGAAATTTGGCGAAAAAGCAGTGGACGCCATTATTGCTGCGGTGAAGAATGATCGGGAAAACCTGGTCAATGAAGCCGCCGACGTGCTGTATCACCTGACCGTCATGCTGGCGGCGCGGGATGTGGCGCTGGATGAAGTAATGGCCGAGTTGGACCGCCGTCAGGGCACCTCGGGTATTGCTGAAAAAGCCAGCCGCAAAGGCTGAGCCCCCGGCCCGGCTACTGTATCCCTTCACAGTATCCACTCACCGTACCCGCTACTCTTGCTTTTCGGGTCCGCCCTGCCGCCGCAACTCCGGCTGCACGGGTCCGTGGTGGTGCCGCCACACCTGCGGCTCTGCCCCGGCGCCACAGCGGCCGCTTCCCTGCGTCTGGTACACTTTGCGGTACTTCTGCACCTGCGCCATAGCGCCCGCCAAGCTGCGCGGTGTTTCTGCGCCCGCCTCTCCGCGTCTGCCACTCTGTGCGGTCTTTCTGCAGCTGTTTCTGAGCTTGTTTCTGAGCCTGTATCTGTGCGCCCTTAGCTCTGCATATGCTCCTTGCCCGGCTTCACGGATCCATCGCACTGATCCGTCGCACTGATCCATCGCACCGCCCGGCCACATTGAACCCTCTGTACGCGGATTAACTGACGCGGAATCCGGGCTCAAACAGGCGCGGGATTTCGATCGCAGGACAGCGATTCTCAATCACCACCAGCCCGGCAGCACGCACCCGCTCTGCTGCAGCCGCATGCACCACCCCCAACTGGGTCCAGAGCAGCCAGGGCGCCCTCAGATGTGCCAGCGCCTCGTCCACCAACTGCGGCAGCGCCTCAGGCCGGCGGAACACGTCCACCATATCCACGGTAATTTCGGCGGGAATATCGGCAAGACTGGCGCGGATCTCTTCACCCAACGCCACCTGCCCGGCCAGACCCGGGTTCACCGGGATCACCCGGTAACCGCAGCGATGCAGAAACGCCGCCACCCGGTGGCTGGGGCGCGCCGGATTGGCGGAATAGCCCACCAGCGCAATGACACGCGTCTGGCGCAGCGCTGCTTTGATCTCAGAATCGGTCATTGTCTGTCCTGGCTCTCCGTCACGGCCTGATATGGCGCTCCGTCACAGCCTGTCATGGACCGTCCCGGCTCTGCTTTGCCCCGGCGCAAAAAGCGTCCGGATCCTCCACACATGTACAACAAGCGGCGGGATCACAAGCGCCCGGATAAAAAAAGCGCCCGGACGTTTCCGGGCGCAGTCTGGAACGAGGGACAGTGAAAAGAAGCACAAAGGTTCCAAATTTGCGCCTCACCATAAGATCTATGCCGATCTGACAGGTATTAAAGACCCTGTCGCGAAACTGTGAAGGCGCCGTTAGCCAGGCCGCCCGTCAGCTTTCAAGCACCGCCGGCCAGTTGGCTTCGGCTTTGGCGATATATCCCGGAATGTCTTTCTGCCAGGTTCTGCGCACACCTTTGCTGTAGTTCAGATAGAGCCGGTCCAGATACAGCGTCCAGGCTTTGGGCACGGTGGAGGCGACATAGCCTTTGGCGGCGGCATAAGCGCAATAGCCGCCATATTGCGGCGCAAAGCGGATGGGGTCGGCCAGGAACCGGTCGCGGTTTTCATCGCTGGCAAAGCGCCATGTGGCACCGCGCCAGTCCAGCGTGATGTCGCGCGCACCGGCAACCGGGCCGTTGCCGGCAAAATAGGCCACCGGGTCAGAGCCATCAATGGCAATGCCGTCTTCCTGGTAGACCGGCGGGCTGGCGGCAAACGCCGGGCGCGACAGGCCTATCAGTGCAGGTGTGGCGATAAACATGGAAAGGGCGGAACGTCGGGTGATCATGGCAGCCTCCATTGCGGTCGTTTTGACACGGGTGCAGCCAGAATGACGGTGGCGGGGATTTCTGAAAACCCCCGCCACCGGAATGTGAACGCTTGTGAGAGCGTTATTTTCCGCGGCGCGAGGCGGCATACAGCCCGACAGCCGCCGCATTGGAGACATTAAGCGAGCCAAAATCGGCGGCATAGGAAATGCGCACCAGCTTGTCACAATACTCTTTGGTCTTGTCGCGCAGGCCCGGACCTTCGGCGCCCATAACGAGCCCTACAGGGCGGTCTGAGAGATCCACCAGCGCCTCTTCCAGCGTCTCTTCGGCTTCGCCATCAAGGCCCAGCAGGATGTACCCCATGTTCTGCAATTCCCGCATCCCGTCAGAGAGATTTCGGATGCGCAGATAGGGCTGACGTTCCAGCGCCCCGGAGGCGGTCTTGGCCAGTGCCCCGGTTTCCGGTGCCGCGTGGCGTGCGGTGGCGATCACTGCAGTGGCGCCAAACACTTCGGCCGAACGCAACACCGCGCCGACATTGTGCGGATCGGTCACCTGATCCAGCAGCACCACCATCGGCAGGCCCTCGCCAGAGCCGATGCAACGTTCCGCGATCGGTCCCCAGTTCAGCGGCTTGACCTCAAGCGCAGCACCCTGGTGCACCGATTGCGGATCCAGCGGCGCGGCAAAATTGCGCGGTTCGCTCATTTCCGCTTCCATGCCCGAGGCGGCAATGTCTTCTTCCAGACGGGCAGCGGCGTTGCGGGTCACCACAAGCCGCAGTTTTACCCGGTCCGGGTTGCGCAGCGCGTCGCGCACCGCATGCAGACCGAACAACCAGACGGTTTCCGCTGCCGCTGCGCGTTTGCCTTGTTCTTTTTCGACGACCCATTTGGGTTTTTTCATGGTGCGGGTCCCTTGTTTTCCTGCAAGGCCGGGACAATGCGCCGGGGCAGATTTTGATGCAAGCCATTTTCCTGTTGACGCCCCCACAAAGCCCCGGTATTCCCCCCTCACACCAGATGACGGCAACGTCAGACGGTAAGGGCGACGGGCTGCAAGGTGCGGCAGCGGACTGTAACTCCGCCGGGGAGACCCACGCCTGGTTCGATTCCAGGGTCGCCCACCATCTACTCCAAGATGGTGGAAACATTGAGAAAAACCGGCTGTCACTTGACTGTGGCGCCGGTTTTTTCATGTCTGGTCCAGGCACTGCCGCCAGCATAGCTGCCGCCCCGACCTGTTTTGACTGCCC
>NZ_QOLB01000005.1 GCF_003333265.1 Candidatus Halocynthiibacter alkanivorans | reverse complement strand
TAATGACACCAATACTTCACCTGCTTGGTCGGCAGATTGTTCAATTCAGCAACCATTGCAATCATGGCAACGTCTCGCGCTACATGGGGTCTTACTTTAATTGTCTGACGTCAGCGCTTATGGGTCCAAATAGCCGTATTTGATAAGAGAGTGTTCTTGGCTCATCGTAACCACTGAGGAGTGGAAGATGAGACAGACCACTGGAACACGCAAAAGCCCTGGCGAGAAGATCGTCAAAGATATCAAACGTGCAACGCGCAAACACTATTCATCTGAAGAGAAGATCAGGATCGTCCTGGATGGCTTGCGCGGCGAAGACAGCATAGCCGAGCTGTGTCGCCGAGAAGGCATCTCTCAAGGCATCTATTACAAATGGTCTAAGGACTTCATGGAAGCAGGCAAGCGCCGACTGGCTGGCGACACGGCCCGTGCTGCCACAACTGACGAAGTCAAAGACCTGCGCCGAGAGGCCCGTGACCTGAAGGAAGTCGTGGCGGAACAAACGCTTGAACTCCGTTTGCTCAAAAAAAGCATGACAGGCGATGGGGGCGACCAAGAATGAGATACCCCGCATCTGAGAAGCTGGAGATCATCAGGCTGGTCGAAGGATCGCATCTATCGGCACGTCTGACGTTGGCCAAGCTGGGCATTCCTCGCACCACATTCTATCGCTGGTACGACCGATACCTTCAGCGCGGTGAGGCTGGGTTGCAGGATCAATCTCCCAAGCCAAAGCATGTCTGGAACCGCATACCTGATGAGGTCCGGCACAAGGTCGTCAAGCTGGCGCTGAAGGAGACAGAGCTGTCGCCACGAGAACTGGCAGTGACGTTCACAGACAGGGAAAGTTATTTTGTATCAGAGGCTTCTGTATACCGCGTCCTCAAGGCGCATGACCTGATCACCAGCCCTGCCTTCATCGTGATCAAGGCTGCAAGCGAGTTCAAAGACAAAACCACTGCCATCAACCAACTCTGGCAGACAGACTTTACCTATCTCAAGGTTCTTGGGTGGGGTTGGTTCTATCTCAGCACCATCCTCGACGATTACAGCCGCTACATCATCTCGTGGAAACTCTGCACCAACATGCGGACTGAGGATGTTACTGATACGTTGGATCTGGCTCTAGAAGCGTCCGGTTGTGACCAAGTCCACGTTGTTCACAAGCCGCGTCTGCTCAGCGACAACGGATCCAGCTACGTCTCTGGCGAACTGGCTGAGTGGTTGCAGGGCAAAGGCATGAAGCACTCTCGCGGAGCGCCCTATCATCCGCAAACCCAAGGCAAGATCGAGCGCTGGCACCAGACCCTGAAGAACCGCATTCTGCTGGAACACTACTTCCTGCCCGGCGATCTCAAAGCGCAGATTGAAGCCTTCGTCGACCACTACAACCATCAGCGCTACCACGAGAGCCTGAACAACGTCACACCCGCCGATGTCTACTTCGGCCGGGACAAAGCCATTCTACAACAGCGAGAAAGGATCAAACGAAGGACGCTCGAAGCGCGACGCTTGCATCACCGCCAGCACGCCGCATAATCAAACCAACCAGATGAGCCACACACTCTCTTAGTTTAGGCCGCCTTTGGACCCAAAAACTCTGCCGACGTACACACAAAGGGCGGGTTCCGGACTTTCGCTGCGCATTGATTGAATGACCACAGTGCGGGATTTTCTTTCGCAAGGATACTTCGGTCCTGAGTTCCACTTTTCGGTATGCTTCGTGAGGGGCGTCAATTGAGCATGCCTTGGAGGGTCTATTGAAGTTTTCAAGCGATCGTTTTATAAAGCGAACATGGGCAGACCTAGAACATACACTCGTGATGCGGTGATCGAGAAAGCCATGGGTATATTTTGGCAGAACGGCTACAAAGCGACCTCGGTCAGCGATATCGTCCGTGA
>NZ_QOLB01000064.1 GCF_003333265.1 Candidatus Halocynthiibacter alkanivorans | reverse complement strand
CGTCAGCGCGCCACCGCGGCGTTGCGCGGCTCGCCCCGCCCGGCATGCCGGGCGCCTGCGACCCCGTGCAACCGTGGCGCTCTGGCGCCGCCCCGCCCGCGGTCGCAGGCGACTGCGAGCTCTGGCGGTGTGGCGCTGGTGGCGACGCCCCCGTTGTTAGTGAAGCGGGGTGCCTGGGTCGGTCCGGATTGACCGGGCGGCGGCCCGCCAACAGCAGCGCTGCTGCAGTCGCCCCGCCCGCCAGGGCGGGCGCCTGCGACCCGGGACGGTGGCTCTCCCGGGGCTTCAGTTGCTTTTGCGGCCGGGCAGAAAGGGCAGCGGCACCACCGCAATGCCATCCTCGATCAGCTCGCGGGCTTCTTCCACCCGGGCTTCGCCAAAGATTGCACGTTCCGGTGCCTCGCCCAGATGCATGGCCCGGGCCTCTGAAGCAAAGCCCTTGCCAACATATTCTGAGTTTTTTTCCACTTTGCGCCGCAGTTCCTGCAGTGCCGCCTCGATCTCGCCGCCCGGGGCCGAAAGCGCCCCCGCACCCTGGGCTGCCGGCGTCAAAGCCGGTTGCGTTGGGGCCTTCGCGTGCTGATCCGGGTCGGTGTCCGCCCGGGCGGCATCGGGGGCCTGTGGGGCCGTGCCAATGGTCTCAGCCTCAGGGGCGGCAGGGGCGGGAGGTGCCACCGCCGCAGAGCGCGCCGGGCGCACCCGCGGTGCCATAATGGCTTTTTTGACATCAGCACTGCCACAGAGCGGACATTGCACATGTCCCGCCGCGTTCAGCGCATCAAAAGCACCACCCGACTGGAACCAGCTTTCAAAACTGTGGTCCTGATTACATTTTAGCGCATAACGGATCATAAGGTGCGGCGTCTCTTCGACTTGTCTGACGGGCCCCCTACAGAGCGTAAAACGACAGAAAAGGCAAGCTGACAAGCGCTGACCTGTACCGGATTGCCACGCCGGAGCGCCGGCAAACCCACTCAAACGCGGCGTAGCTGCCAGGCGCCCGGAATGGCGGCAAGGGGATGGCTGACGCCGTCAACGTGCAGGGGGAGGGCATGAGTGGCCTTGCCGGCGAGCCAGCGCCGGGTGCCGCTGCCGGGGGAGCAGCGCCAAAGGTCTGTGCGGGAGGAGCCGGGCGGCAGGCTTGTGAAGAAAGCGGGGCCGGGATCAGACCAGACGGGCCGCCACAGCCGCTGCAGAATTCTGCCGTCCCGCCAGGCCGGAATCAGAACAACACCTGTTCAGGCCGGATCCGGAACGACCGCGAACCGGACCGCCTCCGGAGCAGAACGACCCGGAACTGAACGACCGCGGAGCAGGACGACCCCGGGCCAAAACCACACCGTGCCAGATGCCGGTGGCAGGATCTTTACGCCTCCGGGGTGTCTGCGCACCCGGAAATCGTGTAAATGCCGCTCAGCAATGCCGCACGTTCTACAAAATTCTGCAGCGCGCTGTCATCGCGGCGCAGCTCGGCCAGCGCTTCAGTGGCTGCAAGGCGCATGGTCTCGCGCCGGGTGTTGTCGGCACTCAGATGACAGATCATCGATGCCATGTCCCATTCGCTGCTGATCCGGGCAGAGCCGTTGGCACCGGCCAGCGCCTGATAGGCACCGCCGTGGTTGCTGACATCGGGCCCGTGCAGCACCACAGAGCCGAACTGCACCGGTTCAAACGGGGTATGGCCGCCCTTATGCACCAGCGAGCCCCCGACAAATGTCAGCGCGGCCAGCTGATACCAAAGCGCCATTTCGCCCAGCGTATCGGCCAGGAACACGCTGTCCGCTTCCGGCGCCTCCCTGCGGGAGCGCCGGCGGCAAGCCAGCCCCATGCCGGCGATCATCCCGGCAATCTCGTCGGCGCGGCCGGGATGGCGCGGCGCCAGAATCAGCCGCAGCTGTGGTTGTTTTTTGAGCGCCAGCTTATAGGCGGCCAGGATCTGTGCCTCTTCTCCCTGGTGGGTCGAGGCGGCCAGCAACGTGGTGGCATAGGGAAAAACGGTGCGCAATTCCTCCAGCTCCTGCGTATCGCCGGCCGGGATGGAAACGCCGCTTTTCAGATTGGCCAGCGGCGCGGTGGCATCGCTGCGCACCCCCAGCGTCACCAGCCGGGATTCCGAGCCGCGGTCCTGGGCGCTGATCAGGCTGATCTGGTCAAAAACGCGCCGGGGCAAAGCGCCGAGTCTGGCCCAGATACGGGCAGATTTTTCCGACATGCGCGCACCCAGAAGCGTCACCGGGATGCCGGCCTGATGGCACAGCTCAAACCGGTTGGGCCAGATTTCGTTTTCAATGGTGATCAGCAGCGCCGGCTGCCAGCGCGCAAGGAAACGTTTCACCGCATACCGGTAGTCCAGCGGCGCCAGCACCACGTCCACCCGCGCCAGGCCCCAGTCCCGGACCATTTTATGGGCGGTTTCTGTGTTTGTGGTAATTACAATGTGCAGATCAGGGTCTCGTGACAGGATCAGATCAATCATTGCCCGCGCCCCGGTCAGCTCGCCCAGCGACGAGCCATGCACCCAGACCACCGCCCCCCTGTGCAGAACACCTTCGCCGCTGCTGCCACCAAGCCGCTCAGCTATGGCACCGGGCCGGGGTTTGCCGCGCAATTGACGCAGCAGAAATCGAAGGGCAAGCACCGGGGCGGCAACGAGCAGTATCAGGCGGTAAAATAACATAGTCTCCGGATATTCCCGTTTAACGCGTTTTCAGCAATAGGCGGGCGGGCCGGGAGTGGCAAGCCCGTGCCCCGGCTCAAAAGTATAGTGCACAAAACCTTCCTGCTCCGGAAGGTTTGATTTGGCTTGGCTTTTCTGCTGCTTATGGTTTGCAGGTGAAATAGATAGAACTTTAATGACAGGCCACGACGTCACGTCGCTACTATGCCCGTCAGGGTGGTCTGCCGCCTCAGATACAACTGATGTGCGACCGGGGGCTGTTTTGCCGATGCCTGAGCGGTGATTCCCAAAGGCACGTTCAGCGATATTGTCACCTCCGCGCTGCCCTTTGGGGATAAATCCCGTTTGCGGGTCTTGTCTTGTCTTGTCTTGTCTTGTCCTGGCCGCGGTCCGGATATGCGGAGATTTTTTCGCAATATATCGCCTGAGTGCAGCCTACCCGTGTCCGCGGCCCAGGCGGATCTGGCGCGCACCGGCTCCTGCCGGCCCCGGAAGCGACCGGCGCGGGCATCGCAATACCCGCCGGAACCGCCCTCAGAAAGCCACCGGACCCGGCATCAGAATGGCGGCGGGGGCAGGTGCAGTGACACCTGCTGCGACTGCGAACCGCAGAGGGGTACAATTTCGCGGTGGACAAGCCGCGGCCAATTGGATCAGTACTTAGCTTCTGAGACAGACCCGGAAAAAAGGTGGCTCTATGACCAACCAGCAAACTGACAGGCCTGTGAAACTGGCGCTGAACGGCTTTGGCCGCATTGGCCGCTCCATCCTGCGCATGCTGGCAACGTCACGCGCGGCAGAAGCCTTTGAAATTACCCTGATCAACGACATCGCGCCGCTGGAAACATGTGCTTATCTGTTTCAGTACGACAGTGTTTTCGGCCCGTTTCCCGGCGCGGTCAGCTTTGGCGACCACAGCCTGACGGTCGACGGCAAAACCATCCCGTTTCACTGCGTGCGCGATGTGGGCGAGCTGAACCTGTCGGACGTGGATGTGCTGCTGGAATGCACCGGCGCGGCCGGCAACCGGGCCACCGCCATGCGCGGGCTTGAAGCCGGTGCCCACGCGGTGCTGATTTCCGGCCCCTCTGCGGTGGCCGATGTCACCGTGGTGCTGGGCGCCAATGACGCGGATCTGGCGGATCACCGCATCGTCTCCAACGCCTCCTGTACCACCAATGCGCTGGCACCGCTGCTGCGTATTCTGGATGAGAACTGGGGCGTGGAAAGCGGCCATATGACCACGGTGCACTGTTACACCGGCAGCCAGCCCACCATCGACAAACCCCGCGACAACCTGGCGCGCAGCCGGGCCGCCGCTCTGTCGATGGTGCCGACCACCACCTCGGCGGCGCGGCTGATCGGCGAGGTGCTGCCCGCGCTCGCCGGCCGCATTGAAGCACGCGCCATCCGGGTGCCCACCGCCAGCGTCTCAGCGATTGACCTGAACCTGCAGACCCGCGAACCGGTCACGGTGGAGCAGGTGAATGCGGTGCTGCGCCAGGCGGCTGAAAACAGCAACCTGATCGGCTGGATCGACCAACCGCTGGTCTCCACAGATCTGCGCGGCCGGCCGGAATCCATCGTGCTCTCCGGGCTGGAAACCTCGGTTTCGGTCGGCGGGTTGCTCAGGGTGTTTGGCTGGTATGACAATGAATGGGGATTTTCCAACCGCATGCTGGACATGGCGCGGCTGATTTCTGAACGTCAGCGCCAGGGCTGAACGACGCAGACAGAAAACGGGACAGCCGCGCTTCTGAACTCGCCGGTCCAAAAGAGAGCCGGGCCGCGCGCCGCGCCCGCAGGGCGCGGCGCGCGGCCTCCCCTGCGGCGGTTGCTGCGTTTTGTGGGCAAGTTGCAATGAGGCCGGGTGGGCAACACTAATCGAAGCGCACCACCATCAGACGTGCAACAGAACCAAGCGCCTCTGTACCAGGAATAAGTCAGTTAGCCGCCACTGTATTCTGGGAGGGGGCGAGCGCCTGGCTGATATTGCGATACTGTTTGCGGTCGCCAGTTTCGGTTCGTCAATGTCAGGACAGAGCATTTCGAACCCGGACTGAAACAGCAACGGGTCTGCCCCGCCCGGACCCACGGGCCGGGCGGGGCCCCATGGACCGGGCTCAGCCCTGCGCCACAGCCATTCGCAACTATGTGCGCCCGTGAGCTGGTTCAGACAGTTCAACCGGCGCCCTGGTTCAGGCCCTGACGACCGTGTATGCCGTTTCAAACCAATGTTCTTCCAGATTGTCGCCCTCGCCGAAGCGGTCGACTACAGCGTGTTGGCCGGGCGCTTCAAAGGGCGCCAGCACGCCGTGCCAGGTGCCACGGTGCAGGTTTACGGACTGGCCGGGCGCGCTGAGGAAGGCGCGCAGGTTGACCGGCACACCGGCGTCATCTTGCGCCACGATCACCATCATCGGCACCTGATTGAGCGGGATAAAGGCCTGACTGCCTTCGGGATGGCGCTCCACCAGCTCCACCAGACAGGGCAGCTGACGTGCCTCGGCGTTAAACAGGCTGATGCCAGCGGCCCCATCGCCAAAATCAAGTCGCGCCAGGTCGTGGTGGCGGCCGCAGAGCCCCTGATTGATCAGCTTGTCCGGGCTGCCAGTGACCTCGATCACTTCACCAAACGCGGCAAATTCCGCCGCCGTCGGCGGTTCCAGACGCAGGGTCCGCTCAGCGCCGCTTCCGCTATCCCTGTCATCCCTGGCGCGCCCGATGCCTCCGGCATCCCCTGCGCGCTCCGGTCATGGCCTGCCACGCCGACGAATTCGGACAGAAAAGCTTCGGAGGCCGCGTCACTATGCAACACGCAATTATCGCCGCCCTCTTCATAGTTGATGACTAATTGCACAGCAATTTTTGCGCCACCTGGCCAGCTGGCGTCCGGCGCCTCAGCGCCACGTCCGCGCATGCCACGGGGGTATCTGTTCACGGGGCCTCTCGTTGGGGGCGGTCTGAACCAGGCCAGATACAGGTCGGATACGGGTCAGAAACGGCTCTGAAACGGGGCTGGCACCGGCGGGTAACAGGCGAGAAGCAGGTCCTCGCAGGCTCTGAATTCAGGCCTTTAACTGGCGACCTTGGCCCGCAGCCTAACCACAAGCTCCTGCCGGCGTCCAGCCAGCTGGCAGGCCTCCCCGCCATCGCCAGCCCCAGCTCTCGTGCTGGTGGCAGCAGCAGCGGCGGTGCTGCTCCGCAGCCGCCGGGCTGGTCAAAATTGACCAGCGGGTATAAATTCTGCTGGCAGACGCGCGTGTAATCGGTGCAGAGTTGCATTCGCTTTGCGCCGGAGCGGGGGCTCAGCCCGGGCTCTGCGACACTGCGCACAGGTTTTACGCAATCCGGAGGCCGCTATGCCACATCGTCCGCACATCCAGTTTCTTCTGAACGGCACCACCACACGGCTGAGCCAGGTGGGCGCCGATGACATGCTGCTGGACTATCTGCGCGACGAACGGCGGCTGACCGGCAGCAAAGAAGGCTGCGCCGAAGGCGATTGCGGCGCCTGCACCGTGCTGGTGGGGCGGCTGCATCAGGGCGTGCTGCGCTATGAGACCGTCAACGCCTGTATCCGTCTGCTGGCCTCGCTGGACGGCTGCCACGTGGTGACCATTGAGCATCTTTCCGGCACGGACGGCCGTCTGCACCCGGTACAGCAGGCAATGGTCGATTTCCACGGCTCCCAATGCGGCTTTTGCACCCCGGGTTTTGTGATGTCGCTCTATGCGCTGTGGATGAAGAACGCCGCCCCCAGCGAGCAGCAGGTGGAAACTGCGCTGCAGGGCAATCTCTGCCGCTGCACCGGCTATGAGCCGATCATCCGCGCCGCGCTGGCGATGACCCGCTATGGCAGCGCCAGTGACGATCTGCTGCGCGTTGAGCGCGCCAGCATTACCGCCAGCCTGCAGGCGCTGCAGGACGGCAAACGGGTGGTGGTGGAAAACGCCGGCAGCCAGGCCATCCTGCCCGCAGATGTCGACGATCTGGCCCAGGTTCTGCTGGAGACACCCGACGCCACCATCGTTGCCGGTGCCACCGATGTCGGGCTCTGGGTCACCAAAATGCTGCGCAGCATTTCTCCGGCTGTGCATGTGGGCCATCTTGAAGGGCTGAAGCAGATCACCACCACCGACGGCGATCTGACCCTGGGCGCAGGTGTCACCTACAGCGAATGTGAACAGGCGCTTGGCGACGCCTTTCCCCATATCCCTGAATTCTGGGACCGCATTGCGGGTTGGCAAGTGCGCAACATGGGCACGGTGGGTGGCAATATCGCCAACGGGTCGCCCATTGGCGACACGCCGCCGCTGTTGATCGCACTGGGGGCGGAGATCACCCTGCGCCACGGCAAAAACAGCCGCACCCTGCCGCTGGAAGTTTTTTTTATCGCCTATGGCAAACAAGACCGCGCTCCGGGTGAGTTTGTCCACTCGATCCGCATCCCGCGCAGCGGGTCTGAGACGTTGAACGCCGCCTATAAAATCTCCAAACGCCGGGACGAAGATATCTCCTCGGTCTGTGCCGCCTTTAATGTCACGCTCCGGGATGGTAAAATCACCGCAGCCCGCATCGCATTCGGCGGCATGGCCGCGATACCCAAACGCGCCAAAGCGTCCGAGGCCGCGCTGATCGGTCAGCAATTCTCCGCGGCCAGCCTTGACGCTGCCGCCGCGGCGCTGCCCCAGGACTTCACCCCGCTCAGCGACTGGCGGGCCGGTGCTGACTACCGCATGAAAGTGTCGCAGAACCTGTTCCGCCGCTTTTACCTGGAACAGAGCGACAGTGATCAGCCGGTGCGGCTGGAACGGGCTTAAGGGAGGCGAGAGACCATGAAAACTGACGTGACAATCCGGGGCGGTGTCCATACCGACCTGCAGCATGACAGCGCCGCCAAACATGTCACCGGGCGGGCCACCTACACCGATGACATCAATGAACCCAAGGGTCTGATCCACGCCTGTCTCGGCGTCTCGGACGTCGCCCATGGCACCCTCAACGCGATTGATTACACTGATGTGCTGGCCGCGCCCGGCGTCATTGGCCTGATCACCGCCGATGATCTCACCGGCAGCAACGACATCAGCCCCACCGGGCGTGGCGACGAGCCGGTGTTCCCGACCGAAACCATTCAGTTCCATGGCCAGCCGCTGTTTGCGGTGGTGGCCGAAAGCCGCATGCAGGCACGCCGTGCCGCTGAACTGGCGAAGATCGATGTAACACCGCTGCCCCATATTACCGACGTGTCAGAGGCCATTGCAGCAGATTACCCGATGGTGACTGAACCTTTGAAACTGCAACGCGGCGATGTCGAGACCGCGCTGAAATCCGCGCCGCACCGGCTGCAGGGCTCTATGCGTATCGGCGGCCAGGACCATATGTATCTGGAAGGCCAGATCGCCATGGCAGTGCCGGGTGAAGACGATGAGATGCTGCTGCATTGCTCGACCCAGCACCCCAGCGAAGCCCAGCATATGGTCGCCCACGCGCTTGGCGTGCCCTCCAATGCTGTCAGTGTGAACGTGCGCCGGATGGGCGGCGGTTTTGGCGGCAAAGAAAGCCAGATGAACCTGTTCTGTGTCGTCGCCGCGCTGGCCGCACGCAAATGGGGCAGGGCAGTGAAAATCCGCCCCGACCGCGATCAAGACATGACCGCCACCGGCAAACGCCATGATTTCGTTGTCGATTATGACGTCAGCTTTGATGGTGACGGTCGTATCCACGGCTTTGACGGCACCTATGCGGCACGCTGCGGTTTTAGCGCCGATCTGTCGGGCCCGGTGACCGACCGGGCGCTGTTTCACGCCGATAACGCCTATTTTTACCCCCATGTACGGCTGGTCTCAAAGCCGATGAAAACCAATACCGTCTCTAACACCGCCTTTCGTGGTTTTGGCGGCCCCCAGGGCGTGATCGCGGCCGAGCGGGTGATGGAAGAGATCGCCTGTGTGCTGGGCAAAGACCCGCTTGAAGTGCGCAAAGCCAACTTTTACAGCGCCAGGGGCGGCGACCTGACTCCCTATCATCAGGAGGTCAACGACAGTATTCTGGACCGCCTGGTGGGTGAGCTGGAAGACAGCTCGGACTACCAGGCCAGGCGCAAAGCGGTGCTGGACTACAACGCGCGTGGCGGCATCATCCGCAAAGGCATCGCGCTGACCCCGGTGAAATTCGGCATCTCTTTCACCGCCACCTGGTTCAACCAGGCCGGCGCGCTGATCCATATCTACAATGACGGCTCCATCGCGCTGAACCACGGCGGCACCGAAATGGGCCAGGGGCTGAACACCAAAATCGCCCAGGTCGTGGCCGAAGCCTTCCAGGTCGATTTCGACCGTATCAAGATCACCAAAACCACCACCGAAAAAGTGCCCAACACCTCGGCCACCGCCGCCTCTTCCGGCAC
Organism: Candidatus Halocynthiibacter alkanivorans; assembly: GCF_003333265.1. Taxonomy (GTDB): domain Bacteria; phylum Pseudomonadota; class Alphaproteobacteria; order Rhodobacterales; family Rhodobacteraceae; genus Halocyntiibacter_A; species Halocyntiibacter_A alkanivorans. Next base: position 2,164 of record NZ_QOLB01000064.1, on the reverse strand, counting down.
CGATCTGAATGGGATGGCGGCACTGAACGCGGCAGAGCAGATCAAAGCGCGGCTGGTGAAATTTGCCTGCGAACACTGGAATGTGGCGCCGGACGGGGTGCGGTTCGCCGCCAATATGGTGCACGCGGGTGCGGAATCGATCCCGTTTGATAGCTTTATCAAACAGGCCTATATGGCGCGGGTGCAGCTTTCGGCCACCGGGTTTTACAAGACGCCGAAAATCCACTGGGACCGCGCCGCCGGCAAGGGCACGCCGTTTTATTATTTCGCCTATGGTGCCTCGGTGTCCGAGGTCAGCATCGACACGCTCACCGGCGAATATCAGATCGAGCGCAGCGACGTGCTGCATGATGTCGGCCTGTCGCTGAACCCGGCACTGGATCTGGGCCAGGTCGAAGGCGCCTTTATCCAGGGCGTTGGCTGGCTCACTACGGAAGAGCTGTGGTGGGACGAGGCCGGCCGTCTGCGCACCCACGCGCCCTCGACCTATAAAATTCCGCTGGCCTCGGACCGACCGCGTGAATTCAACGTGAAACTGGCCGACTGGTCGCAAAACCGCGAACGCACCATCAAACGCTCCAAAGCGGTGGGCGAACCCCCCTTCATGCTGGGCATTTCGGTGTTTGAAGCGCTGTCGATGGCGGTGGCCTCGGTGGCGGACTACCGCGAATGCCCGCGCCTTGATGCGCCGGCCACGCCCGAACGCGTGCTGATGGCGGTGGAACGGCTGCGTGCTGGTGGTACAGGGCAGGGGGACACGGGGCAGGCCGATGGCTGACTCCACACGCGATACTGGCCACAGCCGCGCACCTGTTATCGGGCCAGAGGGCAGGTCTGACAGCGCACCGGACGCTGCGCCGGCCGCTAAGCCCGCCCGCCAGACAGCCAGCCTGAGCGTCAGCACGGCGGGCGGCGGCCCGGGCAACAGCACCGACAACAGCACAGACAATAATCCGGGCAACGCGTCGGGCGATGCATCCGACAACGCACCGCAGGTTGCAGTGCAAAACGCCGCTGGAACGCTTCCAGGCAACACGCCGGACACCTCCCCGGGTCGTGCTGCTGCAAGCCCCCCGGAGGATGCACCGCGCAATGACTCAGCGAAACTGCGTGCCAGCGCTGCGGACAACACCGCGCCGGACAGCGCATTTTATGCTTCGGACGACGGGCCGGATGTCGCCCCGGGTCGTCTGTCCGGCAAGGCAACGGAACTGGCGCTGTTTCTGGCCGCCTCCCCCGATGTGATCCAGGTTCAATTGACCCGGGTGCAGGGCTCGTCGCCGCGCAGCGAAGGCACCACCATGTGCGTCAGCGCCACCGGGATCTGCGGCACTATCGGCGGCGGTCAGCTGGAATATATGGCGATCGATCAGGCCCGCGCGCTGCTGGCCCATAGCGGCGCGCGCACCGAAATGGACGTGCCGCTTGGTCCCGAAATCGGCCAGTGCTGCGGTGGACGTGTCACCCTGTCGCTGCAACGCATGGAGGCCGTCGACCGCGCGGCCCTGCTGCAAGAGGAACACGACGCACGTGACGCAGAGCCGCATGTGTATCTCTATGGTGCCGGCCATGTGGGCCGCGCGCTGGCCCGTGCTTTTGCGCCGCTGCCCCTGCGCCTGCTGCTGGTCGACAGCCGCGAAACGGAACTTTTGCTGTGCAGCAGCGGGGTGGAGACGTGCCTGACACCGCTGCCCGAAGCCCTGCTGCGCGCCGCGCCCGCCGGTAGCGCCCATATCATCGCCACCCATGACCACGCGCTGGATTTCCTGCTGACATCCGAAGCACTTGACCGCCAGGACGCCGCCTATGTCGGGCTGATCGGCTCCAAAACCAAACGCGCGCGTTTCCTGCGCTGGCATGCGGAGCAGATACCCGATGTGCCCACCGCCGCCCTGGTCTGCCCGATCGGAGGCCACGCAGTGCCCGACAAACGCCCCGAAGTCATCGCCGCCCTCGTCGTGGCCGAAGTGCTGCAGGCGCTGGCAGTCCGGGCCTGGGTTACGGCTGAGGTCTGAGACACGCATCAGCCCCGCACTGATTACGCCGCCGCGCCAAACAACCTGATCACATATCTGTACGCGCCCTCGCCACACCCACACGGCCCGGACTGCCAGCGCCTGCAGCACTTCGGCCACGACGAGGGCGGCGATGACTTCGGGGCGTT
>NZ_QOLB01000065.1 GCF_003333265.1 Candidatus Halocynthiibacter alkanivorans | reverse complement strand
GTCGAGTAAATCTATATAAGCGTTAATGTCTGCTTTACTCATTTTTTTAAGTTGCGCGCTTAACATTAATAATACTTTGTTTTGCCCTAAATCTAGCGCCTTGTTGAAGTGCGGCAGTGCCTCGCTGAATTTGCTTTGGGTAATCAAAATATTTGCTAGCAGCTGATAGGGTTCTGGCTCGTCTGGCGCTGCTACTATCCACAGTTTGACCGCTTTAGTGAGGGCTTTAGTGTCTCTTAAGTGCTGAGCGATTCGCACTGCTCTTTTGGCGATGCCTGCATCTTGTGTCAGCTCTGACTGTTTGAGGTATTTGTCGAGGCTGTACTGGTAATTTTCTACATTACCAGATAGCTCTGCGAGTAGAATGTCATACAAGGTTTGTGGGTGTAATTCGCCAGTTTGGTACTCACCGGAGAATTTGGCCTCGGACGAGGAGTGGGATTGAGTTGCACAACCAAATAGGCCGATAAAACAGACAATAAGTATAGCGGTACGTACAGTTATCACGTTTGGGTCCTGCCTTGTTGAGTCAAAACGATTGGCCGATAAATAATAATAGGCGTTACTATTATAATGCATTTAAGCGATAACGCTGTTTGTCATTAAAAATTAAACATCTACCCGCCGGTGTTGATGGCTTGAAGAATCAGCCAATACATTGATTATAGCTTAGTTAGTTTATCCTAAAAGCCGGAAAGTGGATAATATTTAATGGCTATGACTGGCCTGTAGCGATTAAGTTTGCATGCTAGTCGTTTATTTTTAAATTAATTGATTTATGGGGCTGTAAAAAGCGAAATAAAAAAGAGATATGGCGAAATTGTTTGGCAATGTTGTTAATATAGCGCGTTTTTATTTATCATTTCTAACCGTTCGCTTCAAAGTAGCGGGTTGGCGAGAATTTAGCTTACGGGATTAGATCTTTTATATGACCCTTTTGGCGTTGGGTATCAACCACAAGACTGCATCTATTGAAGTGCGTGAGCGCTTGGCTATTGCACCAGCTGTGATGCAGGATGCGTTAATTGCAGCGCGTGACCATGCTGGGCTGAATGAAATAGCGATTCTGTCTACTTGTAATAGAACCGAAGTTTACTGTTCGGCGAATACTGAAAATACCCAAGAAATATTAAATTGGTTGGCGCAGTACAAGTCACTATCTACCGCTGAAATTGAGCAGAGCATGTATTCGCATACCGGTTTAGATGCCGTGCAGCATATGATGAGAGTAGCCTGTGGGCTCGACTCTCTAGTGTTAGGTGAGCCGCAGATTTTAGGTCAATTGAAATCAAGTTTTGCCGTCTCCCAAGAGATGAGTTTATTGAAGGGAGAGCTTGGTCAGCTATTCCAGCAGACTTTTGCCGTGGCAAAGAAAGTGCGCACGGATACCGCTATCGGTGAAAATCCGGTGTCTGTTGCCTATGCCGCTGTCAGTTTAGCGCAACATATATTCTCCGATCTAGAGGACAGTACCGCGCTATTGATTGGTGCGGGGGAGACTATTGAACTTGTCGCTAGACACCTAAAAAATGCCGGAGTTAGCAATATTATAGTCGCTAACCGTACCTTAGATAAAGCGCAGCTGCTCGCGGCGAATTTTGATGCCGAAGCTATTTTGCTGGGAGATATTCCCGATATATTGCATCGTGCAGATATTGTTATTGCCTCCACTGCTTCGCAGTTGCCAATTTTAGGTAAGGGAGCGGTGGAGTCAGCACTGCTTAAGCGCAAGCATCAGCCCATGTTTATGATAGATATAGCGGTGCCCAGGGATATTGAGGTGCAGGTAAAAGAGCTTGATGATGTTTACCTCTATACCGTAGATGACTTGCATCAAGTTATCCAAGAAAACCAACAGCAGCGTCAGGAAGCGGCACTTGACGCTGAAAAAATTATCGTGGATGGCGTTGACAGATATATATTAGAGCGAC
>NZ_QOLB01000166.1 GCF_003333265.1 Candidatus Halocynthiibacter alkanivorans | reverse complement strand
CCAGCGCGCCGCCGACCAGCTCAACGATTTCAACGGTGCCGGCGGTCTCAGAACGCACCAGCTCAAGTTCGATACGGCTGTTGCTGTCCTGGTTGTAGCTGTCGAGGAAGATGTGGTTGACGCCGGACCCGGCAGAAGCGGAAGCCACGGTTGCTACGAGAACGGAGGCGGCGAGGGCGGATTTGAGTGCGATATTTTTCATGTCATTGTCTTTCGGGAGAGGAATTGGGAGGGGATCAGGGAAGTATTTGGGAGGTCTTTGGGAGGCGCGGCGCCGGGATTAACCGGCGGCCGCAAAGTCAGGTGTCAGGGTTCAGAAGTTGTCGATTTCGATTTCCTCGATGGCGACAACATTGCCGGCGGCGTCTTTCAGCACGGCTGCCACGTCGTTTGAAGCCGCAGCACCGTTAAAGTGCACAAAGACGTTGCTGTTGGCGCCGGCGTTGACCGAAGTGGTGCCGAGTGTGTCACCCAGCGCGCCGCCGACCAGCTCAACGATTTCAACGGTGCCGGCGGTCTCAGAGCGCACCAGCTCAAGTTCGATACGGCTGTTGCTGTCCTGGTTGTAGCTGTCGAGGAAGATGTGGTTGACGCCGGAGCCGGCAGAGGCGGAAGCCACGGTTGCAATCACAACGGAAGCGGCGAGGGCGGATTTGAGTGCGATGTTTTTCATGTCATTGTCTTTCGGGAGAGGTTTTGGGAGGGGATCAGGGAGGTATTTGGGGAGGTCTTTGGGAGGGGCGCCGCCGGGATTAACCGGCGGCCGCAAAGTCAGGTGTCAGGATTCAGAAGTTGTCGATTTCGATTTCTTCAATGGCGACAACATTGCCGGCGGCGTCTTTCAGCACGGCTGCCACGTCGTTTGAAGCCGCAGCACCGTTAAAGTGCACAAAGACGTTGCTGTTGGCGCCGGCGTTGACCGAAGTGGTGCCGAGTGTGTCACCCAGCGCGCCGCCGACCAGCTCAACGATTTCAACGGTGCCGGCAGTTTCAGAACGCACCAGCTCAAGTTCGATACGGCTGTTGCTGTCCTGGTTGTAGCTGTCGAGGAAGATGTGGTTGACGCCGGAGCCAGCAGAGGCGGAAGCCACGGTTGCAAACAGAACGGAGGCGGCGAGGGCGGATTTGAGTGCGATGTTTTTCATGTCATTCTCTTTCAGTAATCTATGTGAATTCGGGTGAGACCGTTTGTTGTCCCGGTGTTTCCCGTTTCGATGATTGGGAAATATGGCGGCAGGAAAGATTTGTAAGGGGCCGTTTCTGCGCATGCCTACCTGCGAATTTGCACACACGGATTGGTGATGTGAGGTGTCTTGAACTGGGCTTCCGGAACGCACATTTGAGCCAGTTCGCTATAAAAATTTGCCTCGATATTGAACATCATGCGGCCAGATAAGTGAGATTTTCACGGTGAATTAGCCGATATTCCCCAAATGGAATGCAGTTCCTGTCTGCCTGCCAATGGTATCGTTGTCAGTTGACCTAGCATCTGAGCGAAGGGTCAGTTTTTTCGCGCCGTCGCAATCGCAAATGCGAGATCCAGCCATGCTTAGACCACGTTCAATTCTCTGATTGGACGCGTCGTTGCAGAGCTGATGGGGTGGATGGCTCCTGCTCCAACCGACGTCGCGATGCGTCATACTGCAGGTGTCAAAATCTGCTATTGAGAGGAGCCACCCCATGCAAGTTACAACAGTCGGAGTCGATCTGGCCAAGAATATTTTTCAGGTTCACGGGATCACTGAGAGTGACGAGGTTGCTTTCAACCGGCCTCTGCGACGCGCTCAGGTGTTTCCGTTTTTCGCGCATCTCGATCCTTGCCTCATTGGCATGGAAGCCTGTTCCACAAGTCATTACTGGGCGCGCGAGCTGACCAGGCTCGGCCATGAGGTTCGGCTGATCCCACCCATGTACGTCAAACCCTATGTGAAACGCGGAAAGTCAGATGCTAT
>NZ_QOLB01000006.1 GCF_003333265.1 Candidatus Halocynthiibacter alkanivorans | reverse complement strand
GGCAGAATTTATTGCATTTGTGCAAGGCATAGAGGGGCAGAACATAGTGCGGCACCAGGGTTTTATTTCCCAAAATGTGGCGGCCATGAATACCGTGCTGGCGGATTCCTTACCCAGGGAATATTTGCAAATTGTGCGGGGCAATCAGAGGTTGAGTGTTAATTTTCGATTTAAGTCAGGCAGTGCCAAGCTGGACAACAAGGCCAGTAAAGATGTGCAGCGTTTGGTGCATTTTATCAAGCAACAAAAAGAGCCTAAAGAGCTCATACTGATTGGCTTTGGCGACAAACGAAAAAATGCACAACGCTCTAAATTATTGTCCAAGCTAAGAGCCATGGCGGTGCGCCGTGAGCTGGCCCGTTTAGGGGTATATGCCAAACTTAGCACTGGCTATGGGGAATTTAATCCGCTGGCCTCTTATAAGAGCAGCAGCGGTAAGGTAAAAAATCGCCGAGTAGAGGTGTGGTTGCGCTAGCCGTTTTTGTATCAGCGTAACTAGCCATCCACCTCCAGGGTGGGTTGGCGCAGGATATAGATACTCACCGCGCAGGCAATGGCCAGTAGCAGTCCTTTCACCCATAATATGGGCACCACAAACCAGGCCGAAAACCCGATGGATAGCCAGATCATGCCGATGGCCATCCACTTTGCTCGCCTGGGAATCCCCTCACCTTTTAGGTAGTGCAGTATATAGCTGCCCAATTTAGGGTGCTCCACCAGCCAGCTATAAAATTTTGGACTGGAGCGCATAAAACAGGCCGCCGCCAACAGCAAAAATGGGGTGGTGGGCAATACCGGTAAAAATATTCCCAATACCCCTAGCACGACGCTTATCCAGCCCAGTGCAATGAGTAGCCCCTTGATCAGGGGGCTGCTATGAAGTGTTTCTTTCAAAACGAGTCCTATGGTGTGTGCGCATCGTCTATCCGAACGAGAAAGTGACTCAATAGTGCGCAAAATTCTATTATGCATCTATTCTAAGATGGAGTTCGACTTAAAAAGGAAATGGTATGTCAAACGTAAGCATAAATCAGCAGGGATCCCAGATGACCATCTCCATCAGTGGTCGTTTTGACTTTAATATATTGCAGGAATTTCGTGATTCGTACAGCTCGTTAGCCGGTAGCGATTCGCAGTTTGCAGTGGATTTGGCCGAGACCGAGTACATAGACAGCTCGGCATTAGGCATGTTGCTGAACATGAAAAATCATCTGGGTAGCGAGGATTGCACCATAGAAATTCGCAATTGCCAGCCCAACCTCATGAAAATTTTTACAATCACGCATTTCGATAAAAAATTTAAATTTGTCTAATCAATGGCTATTTATGAAGGGAATCTATAGATGAAGGTATTGGTGGTTGACGACCAAGCCACTAACCGGGCCATTCTCACGTGGTTACTGGAAGACGAGGGCCACGAAATTGTCGAGGCCGAGGACGGTGAACAGGCTGTGGAGGCCTACCAGAAACATGATGTTGATATAGTGTTGATGGATGTGATGATGCCGGAGATGGATGGCCTGGAAGCCACCAAGCAAATTAAAGCGATTCAATCCGATGGCAATTATGTGCCCATTATCTTCCTAACGGCTCTGGATGACGATAAGGCGCTCAGTCAATGTCTGGAATCCGGGGGGGATGATTTTTTATCCAAGCCCTATAACGATGCGGTACTAAAGGCCAAGATTGCCGCACACATGCGTATTCGTGAACTCACTAAAGTCATCACTAAAAACAATGCTGAACTCACCCTGCACAACAGTCGTTGGCAGCGCGAGCAAAACATTGTGGCTCACATATTTAATAAGGCGTTAGAGCACAATCTCAGTAACTGCGAAAGCTTGAGCAGCCACATAGCACCGGCCTCCACCTTTTATGGCGATATTTTACTTCCCGCGCCCAGCCCATCTGGCGGTTTGTATGTGTTTTTGGGTGACTTTACTGGTCATGGCTCAGGGGCTTCTATCGGCACGCTGC
>NZ_QOLB01000142.1 GCF_003333265.1 Candidatus Halocynthiibacter alkanivorans | reverse complement strand
TGTTGAACGCGTGATTGCTGTCGGTTGTGGCCTTGAATTTACGCGTCCTGACAACTCGTATGCCATTCTCACGCATCAGCCGACCAATCCGACGATGGCCAACGTTTAACCCCAGCTCCTGCAATTCGTGAGTCATGCGCGGACGGCCATAGCTTTGCAGGCTAAGCCGGTGCTGGTCCCTGATATGCGCCAAAAGCACCATGTCATCACGCTGACGTTGACTGATGGAACGGGATTTCCAAGCGCGAAAGCCGCGAGAAGTCACCTGCAAAACACTGCAGAGAAACTCGATAGACCAGATCTTCTTCCAGGTGTCGACAAAGGCAAACCTCACGCCTTTTGTCCTGCGAAGAAGATCGTCGCCTTTTTTAGGACCTCCCTCTCCTCGCGCAGAACCCGGTTTTCCTTGCGCAGGCGGGCGTTCTCTTTCTCTACATCTTCATGTGGGCCAGACATCAGGTCGTCGTTCTGGTGTTGTTGAACCCACTTGTTCAGGGTCGAAACGCCAACCCCCAAATCCGACGCAATCCGGGGTCGCGTCAGGCCGCTGGTCGTTGCAATGCGAACCGCGTCACGCTGGAATTCTTCGCTGTATCTTGGTGCCATTTCTTGTCTCCTTCATTGCGAATATCGCTCGAAAGAGACCGGAACTAAATCGGGACAAGATCAGTTCGCGCCGTGGACGCATTTGTTGATGCACTTGATTTGGTCTCTATCGGTTTCAGTGATGCTGCAGCGACAGGCCGGCCCGGTTATCATCCGGCGGTATTACTGAAGATTTATGTTTACGGTTATCTCAATCGCATTCAGTCGAGCCGTCGGCTGGAACTGGAGACAGGTCGCAACGTCGAGATGATGTGGTTGACCGGTCGCCTTGCGCCAGACTTCAAAACAATTGCGGACTTCCGGCGCGAGAATAGCAAAGCGATCCGGCAGGTCTGCAGTCAGTTTGTAATGCTGTGTCGTCGCGTCGGTCTTTTGAACGGTGACGGTGTTGCTATTGATGGCAGTAAGTTCAAAGCAGTGAACAACCGGGATAAGAACTTCACGCCTGCCAAAGTGGAGCGACGAATGGCAGACATTGAGGCCAGCATTGAGCGCTATCTTTCTAAGTTGGATGCAGCGGAACGTAATGAGCCTGCTTTGCCTGCAGCCAAGGTTGCTCGCCTGCTGGAACGCATCATCAAACTCAAAGAACAAATGGAGGAATTGAAAGCCATCGATGCCAAGGTGCAGAAAGCACCGGATGCCCAGATATCGTTGACCCGTTGCCCGGCAGCCGATGCACAGCATCGGCAAGAGGAGATCCTGACGCACGCTGCTCCATGAGGCATCGAGGCGGTGGCATTGTCGGCTACAACGTACAGACAGCCGTTGATGTTGAGCATCACCTGATTGTGGCGCACGAGGTGACGTCATCGGGCAGTGATCGAGGGTTCTTCACCAAGCAGGACTTTATCTACGACACCAGGAACGATGTCTATATTTGCCCGGCAGGTCAGAGCCTGACCAAGGGTGCCCACCGGTCAGATCGTCAAAGCGACATCAACTTCTACCGGCATCTGTCGGCCTGCTCAAACTGCCACCTCAAGCCAAGTTGCACGACTGAGAAATTGCGCCGCATCCGACGTTGGGATCAAGAAGACGTATTGGATGATATCGAGCGCAGGTTGGAAGAAAAGCCTGACGCCATGCGGATCCGCAGATCAACGGTTGAACATCCCTTCGGAACATTGAAGGCTTGGATGGGGCACACCCATTTCCTGACCCGAACACGAGAAAAGGTCGCCGCTGAGATGAGCCTCCATGTCCTGGCTTATAACTTCAAACGGGTCCTCAATATCATCGGGATTGCCCCTTAACGACGCTCATCCACGTGACTGCGCTGGACGTAGAGTGTTGGGCCCTTGGGCTTCAGCTTGAAGCGGCCAGCACGCATCAACGGAGAGGCGGCATATCAGCGACCGGCATCCGAGCGAAGCCGTC
>NZ_QOLB01000066.1 GCF_003333265.1 Candidatus Halocynthiibacter alkanivorans | reverse complement strand
GGCGGGCGCATTCGGGCAGGGCGCTGGTGGAGAGGCGCTGTGGGTGGGCCGCCTGCAAAGACGCCCCCCCGGTGGTGGCAGGTCAGCCGAGCAGGCGGCGGGCGATGACCTGGGCCTGGATTTCACCGGCGCCTTCAAAGATGTTGAGGATGCGGGCGTCACAGAGTATGCGGCTGATCTGATATTCCAGCGCAAAGCCGTTGCCGCCATGGATCTGCAACGCATTGTCCGCCGCTGCCCAGGCCACACGGGCGCCGAGCAGTTTCGCCATGCCGGCTTCGACATCACAGCGCCGGTCATGGTCTTTTTCCCAGGCGGCAAAATAGGTCAGCTGCCGGGCGATCATGATTTCCACCGCCATCATCGCCAGCTTGCCTGACACCCGCGGGAATTCGATCAGCGAGCGTGCGAACTGTTTGCGGTCAATGGCGTATTGCAGGCCGACTTCCAGCGCGTTCTGGGCGACGCCGATGGCGCGCGCAGCGGTCTGGATCCGAGCGGACTCAAAGGTCTGCATCAGCTGTTTAAAGCCATGGCCTTCGCGGCCACCAAGCAAGTTCTCGCCTTTGACCTGAAACCCGTCAAACGCCAGCTCATATTCTTTCATGCCACGATAACCCAGCACTTCGATCTCGCCGCCGCTCATGCCCGGGGTGGGGAAGGGATCAGCAACCGTGCCCGGTGTTTTTTCGGCCAGGAACATGGAGAGGCCTTTGTAATCCACGCTGTCAGGGTCGGTGCGCGCCAGCAAGGTCATCACATGGGTGCGGGCGGCATGGGTGATCCAGGTCTTGTTGCCGGTGACGGTATAGTCTTCGCCGTCGCGCACGGCGCGGGTGCGCAGCGCGCCGAGATCAGAGCCGGTATTGGGTTCAGTGAACACGGCGGTGGGCAGGATTTCACCGGTGGAGATTTTGGGCAGCCAGTGGGTTTTCTGCGACTCTGTGCCGCCGCAGAGGATCAGTTCGGCGGCAATTTCAGAGCGGGTGCCCAGCGAGCCGACGCCGATATAGCCACGCGACAGTTCTTCCGACACCACCACCATTGAGGCTTTGGACATGCCGAACCCGCCGAACTCTTCGGGGATGGTCAGGCCGAACACCCCCATTTCCGCCAGCTCATCGATGATTTCGATCGGGATCAGCTCGTCTTTCAGGTGCCAGTCATGGGCGTGGGGCGTGACACGTTCATCGGCAAAGCGGCGGAACTGATCGCGGATCATCTCCAGTTCTTCATCCAGTCCGGTGGCGCCAAAGGTGGCGTGGCCGGCGTTTTGCTGCATCAGTGTGACCAGGCGGGTGCGGGCGGCGGAGGTATTGCCGCTTTGCATCAGATTGGTGACTTCAGCGGGAGCGGCAGGCAGGTCGCTCAGCCCCATGTCGGACAGGCGCAGAATCTCGCCCTGGTTCATCGGAATGCCGCCGTGGATCTGATTGAGATATTCCCCAAAGGCGATCTGCAGGATCAGCGCTTCCATGTCATTGAGCCGGCCGTCGCGGTCCAGCTGCTCTGCCCATTTCTGCATCTGGCGCAGCGCCTGGTGATAGGTGGAGAGCCAGGCATAACCGTGCACGGCGGTCTGGTGCAGATCCACCAGATCACCGGCGATGCGCCCCTCTTTCAGCACCAGCGCGCGCACCGATGTCCGGGCCAGGTCGCACAGGGTCTCCACATGAGGCAGCGCGCCTGCGGTCAGGTTCAGCAGATCGGGCAGGCGGGGCTCTGGCCGCTGCAGAATCAGTCCGTTGTCAGGCATGTGCTGTCTCCTCATTGTTGGCTGCAGGTATATTCACTTTGCAGGTGCAGCGCAATTAAAATACCGACAGAACATACGTTTTGAACGAAAGTAACTCTGTCGATTTTGCAGCGCAGCATCAGAAGATCGGCTAGATTGCGGGAAAACACCGGGCAGACAGGCAGAATCATGAGCGCAGTATTCGCAGATATCCCGATGACCTATGTTTTGTTTGCGCTGGCGTTCGGGTTGCTGGCGGGGTTTGTCAAAGGCGCGGTGGGATTTGCACTGCCGCTGATCCTGATTTCCTCTCTGAGCACATTTTTGCCGCCGGAAGACGCGCTGGCGGTTCTGGTTGTGCCGACGTTGGTTGCCAACCTGTGGCAGGCCGCGCGGGGCGGCTTTGCACCGCTGAAGCTGGTGTTTCGTAAGTTTCGTCGCTTTCTGGCGGTGTTGCTGGCCGGGATCCTGATCGGCGCACAGTTTATCCCGTATTTTTCCGAACAGGTGATGTTCCTGCTGATTGGCGGGCCGGTGGTCGCCTTTTCTCTGGTTCAGCTGGCGGGCTTTAAGTTCAGCGTACCCGACGGACGCAAGGGCGTGGTTGAAGTGGTTCTGGGCTCTGCGGCCGGCGTTATTGGTGGCGTGACCGGTGTCTGGGGGCCGCCGACGATTGCCTATCTGACGGCGCTGGACACGCCCAAAAAGGTGCAGATTCAGACCATCGGGGTGATTTTCGGCTCAGGTGCGGTGATGTTGTTGCTGTCACACCTGCAGTCCGGGGTGCTGAATGCGCGCACCCTGCCATGGTCGCTGATGATGGTGGGGCCGGTGATTGCCGGCATGGCTCTGGGCGTGTTGGTGCAGGACCGGCTGGATCCGGTGAAGTTCAGACGCATTACTCTGATCGTTCTGGCGCTGGCCGGGCTGAACCTGCTGCGGCGCGGGTTGATGGGCTGATGGCGGCAACAGGCTGAGCCCACCGCGCGGCTGATTTCGGGGTCGGGCGTTCATATGCTGATATTCTGGGCGCCGTATCCGCAGGGATGCCGGCGCCCTTTATCTGTAAAACCTGCCCGCAAAATGTGGTAGTCTGGCGGCGCGGGGGCTGGTGTACCCGGCCGCGCATTCTCAATCTGATTTGTTGAAAATGGAAAGAGAGGGACGATGTCAGATGTTCAGAAAGGTTCTTGTTTTTGTGGTGCCGTTGAGATCGAGGTCAGCGGCGAACCGGAGGCGATGGGCTATTGCCATTGTGAATCCTGCCGTTCGTGGTCGGCGGGGCCAGTGAATGCGTTTACGCTGTGGAAGCCCGAAGCGGTCAAGGTCACCAAAGGTGGCGACAAACTGACCATGTTTGAAAAAAATGAGTCGAGCCAGCGGCAGTTTTGTTCCCAATGTGGGGGCCATGTGATGACCGGGCATAAGGGCTTTGGTCTGGTGGATGTCTATGCCGCCACCATCCCGACGCAGAAGTTCAGCCCCGGTGTGCATGTGAACTACGCCGAAACGGTATTGCCGATCAAAGACGGGCTGCCCAAGATGCGCGATTTTCCGGCGGAACTGGGCGGCAGTGGCGAGACCATGGAAGAATAGGCTGTCGCTCTGGCGCGCCTGCGCTGGCCAGTGCCATCAGCGGCAGAAACGTCAGACCTTTCAGTGGTACCGGCAGCAACCGCGCTTCCCGCTTCAGCGGCTTAACAAAAAACGCCCCGAAGATTATCCGGGGCGTTTTTTGTTTTCAGAGACGGGACGCATCAGCCGATGGCGGCGGCTTTCACGTCTTCATCGATATAGTCGATATACTGGGTAAAGTTTTCCGAGAACATGTTTACCAGCTTTGCGGCCTGCGTGTCATAGGCGTCCTGATCCGCCCAGGTGCGGCGCGGGTTCAGCAGCACATCTGCAACGCCGGGAACCGAAACCGGAACGTCAAAGCCAAAGTTCGCGTCTTTGCGGAACTCAACTGCGCCGAGCGAGCCGTCGAGCGCGGCGGTCAGCAGCGCCCGGGTGGCACGGATCGGCATGCGGGAGCCGGTGCCGTAAGCGCCGCCGGTCCAGCCGGTGTTGACCAGCCAGCAGGTGGCGCCGTGGCTGGCAATTTTGTCGCGCAGCAGGTTGCCATAGACTTCCGGGCGCCGCGGCATGAACGGGGCGCCAAAACAGGTCGAGAAGGTCGGCTGGGGCTCGGTCACGCCCTGCTCGGTGCCGGCCACTTTGGAGGTGAAGCCCGAAAGGAAGTGGTACATCGCCTGCGCCGGGGTCAGCCGGGCAATCGGAGGCAGCACCCCAAAGGCGTCACAGGTCAGCATGATGATGTTTTTCGGATGCCCCCCCAGCGCAGTTTTGGAGGCGTTGCCAATATAGTGCAGCGGGTAGGCGCAGCGCATGTTGGCGGTGATGCTGTCGTCCTCAAAATCTAGCTCTTTGGTGTCCGGGTCAAACACCATGTTTTCAACCACGGTGCCGAATTTCGACGTGGTGGCGTAGATTTCGGGTTCGGCTTCGGCCGAAAGGTTGATGGTCTTGGCGTAACAGCCGCCTTCAAAGTTGAAAGTGCCACGTTCGGACCAGCCATGTTCATCATCGCCGATCAGCACCCGGGACGGATCAGCCGACAAGGTGGTCTTGCCGGTGCCCGACAGGCCAAAGAAGATGGCAGTGTCGACCGGATTGTTCGGCGCGTGGTTGGCGGAGCAGTGCATCGCCATCACACCTTTACCGGGCAGGATGTAGTTCAGCAGCGAGAACACGGATTTTTTGTTTTCACCGGCATAGGCGGTGCCGCCGATCAGAATCAGTTTTTTGTCAAAGTTCATCGCGATGACAGTGCTGCTGCGGCAGCCGTGTTTCGCCGGATCAGCCAGGAAGCTGGGGCAGTTGATTATGGTATAATCGGCGATGAACCCGTCCAGTTCGGAGCGTTCCGGGCGGCGCAGCATGGTGCGGATGAACAGCCCGTGCCAGGCCAGCTCGGTCACAACGCGCACGTCAAGCCGGTGCGCATCATCAGCGCCGCCAAACAGATCCTGCACAAAATAGTCGCCGTCCTTCATGTGCTCCAGCATGTCGGCATAGAGCGCATCAAAGCTGTCGGGGGTCATCGGCGGGTTGTTTTCCCACCAGATACTGTCTTCGACAGCGGGGGTGCGCACAACAAACTTATCTTTGGGGGAGCGGCCGGTGTGGGTGCCGGTGGAAACGAGGAAAGCCCCGCCGTTTCCGAGCGTGCCTTCGTCACGTTTCAGCGCTTCTTCGATCAGCGCCGGCTCCATCAGGTTGTAATAAACATTTCCCAACCCGTTGATGCCCTGGTCCTCAAGTCGATGTGCCGGGTTCACGCGTCCGGTGGTCATCTGCAAGCTCCTCTGCCGGGTTAACGGCGAATGTCTGAATTTTATGTTAGGCGTAACATCGCCCTTCCAGCCGGGTCAGCGACCGGATGTTTAATCTTTAACATATGGATTTTATGGAAGAACAGGGCGCATTCGCACAGTTAGCGCAATCAGCGCCAGGTTAACGCTAACGGGTTCTATGATCGGAAACTGTGTGCCTGAATATGCGCCATATTAGCCATTATTTGATATTTTTATTGTGGGATAGACCCGAGGCTCTGACCGATTCGCAGATAGGTGTTGATTCCGTGTGGTCAACGCGGGATTATGGTAAAAAAATATAATATTTGGGCAGTATAAGGATACCTCACTATGTCGAGGATTGCATTGGTTGATGATGACAGGAATATCCTGACGTCGGTTTCAATGACACTTGAGGCCGAGGGCTTTGAGGTCGAGACCTATAATGACGGTCAGGCTGCACTGGATGCGTTTAATAAGCGCCTGCCCGATATGGCGGTGCTGGATATAAAAATGCCCCGGATGGACGGCATGGATCTGCTGCAGCGGCTGCGACAGAAAACCTCCACCCTGCCGGTGATTTTCCTGACCTCCAAAGATGACGAAATTGACGAGGTTCTCGGCCTGCGAATGGGGGCGGATGACTATGTCAAAAAACCGTTTTCCCAGCGGCTGCTGGTCGAGCGTATCCGGGCGCTGTTGCGGCGGCAGGACGTGCTTGAAGGGCGCGACGTGGTCGAAAGTGATGAAGATAAAGTGCTGGAACGCGGCGACCTGGTGATGGATCCGCTGCGTCATTCGGTGGTCTGGAAGGGCACGGATGTGTCGCTGACCGTCACCGAATTCCTGTTGTTGCAGGCGCTGGCCCAGCGGCCGGGCTTTGTCAAAAGCCGCGACCAGCTGATGGATGTGGCCTATGATGATCAGGTTTATGTGGACGATCGCACGATCGACAGCCACATCAAACGTCTGCGCAAAAAGATGCGCGGTGCCGACAAAGAGTTTTCGGCGATCGAAACGCTGTACGGCATTGGTTACAGGTATAACGAAGAATAATGACGCTGGTGTCCAAGATAGGCCTGCGCCCCAAAGCAAAGCCGGCAAAACCGGCCAGGGCTGCGGATGTGGTGCTGGGCGAAGACTGGGAGGCTTTGAACAGCCCCTCAGACGATGCGCTGCGGGCTTCGCGTGCGCGGCGTGGTTTTATCTCGATCAATCGTTCGCCGCTGGCGCGTAAAATCATCGTCTTCAATCTGCTGGCGATCATCATCATGGTGGCCGGGGTGCTGTATCTGAACCCGTTCCGCGACTCTCTGGTGATCCAGCGCGAGCGCGGTCTGGTGACCGAAGCGGCGCTGATTGCCGAAGTGTTTGAAGCCACCCTGCCCAAGGGCGCGCCGGTCAATTTTGTGACTGGCGACGGTGCCGATGTGGCCGAAACCCTGAGCGGGCTGAGCCTGCCGGCGGGGCTGGACGTGTTTGTCTTTGACCCTTCCGGCACGCTGATCACCACCAGCGTCGGTTCTGAGCGGGCCGAGGCCGTTGTCATCAAGGGGCTGGAGCGCAGGATGCAGCCGACCCTGATCACCGATTTTCTGGGCCGGATCTGGGACGGGGTATCGGGGCTGACCTCTGACAAACAAGCCGCGGATGCGGATTTTGACGTGACAAAGCTGGCCGGGGACCTGGTGCAGGCGACCCTGGTGGACGGCACGCAGGTCAATACGGCGCTGGACAGTTCCGGGCGCACGGTGTTTTCCGTTGGCACGCCGCTGAAACAGGGCGGGGTGACCGTGGGTGTTGTGGCGGTGACCTCGGCGGCCGGGGAGCTGGACGCGCTGGTGCAGGTGGAACGCGAGCAGGTGTTGCAGATGTTTGTGATCGCCATCCTCGTTTCGGTCGGGCTGAGCCTGGTGCTGGCCTCGACCATTGCCAACCCGCTGTCGGATCTGGCAGCGGCGGCGGAATTCGGGCGTGTGAGCAATTCACAAAACCTGGGGCCGGGACGGATCCGTATTCCGGATCTGAGCGGACGGCCG
Source organism: Candidatus Halocynthiibacter alkanivorans (assembly GCF_003333265.1). Classification (GTDB taxonomy): domain Bacteria; phylum Pseudomonadota; class Alphaproteobacteria; order Rhodobacterales; family Rhodobacteraceae; genus Halocyntiibacter_A; species Halocyntiibacter_A alkanivorans. The sequence goes on along the minus strand of NZ_QOLB01000066.1, from coordinate 76,185 downwards.
GATGAGATCGGACGGCTGTCAGGTGCGCTGCGCGGCATGGTGGCGGCGCTGTATGACCGGATCGACGCCAATGAGCAATTCGCCGCAGATGTGGCACATGAAATCAAAAACCCGCTGGCGTCGCTGCGCTCGGCGGTCGGCACCATGCGGGTGGCGCGGCGGGACGATCAACGTGAAAAGCTGTTGCAGGTGATCGAGCATGATGTGCGCCGGCTGGACCGGCTGGTCACCGATATTTCCAATGCGTCGCGGCTGGACAGTGAGTTGGTCAAAGAAGAAGAAGAGCGATTCAACCTGCTGCCGATGCTGAGCAACCTGATCGAACATCTTGGTGCGGAGGCGGGCAAAAAGGGTGTGGAATTCATTTCAGATCTGCCTGATGAGCCGGTCGAGATTGTCGGTCTGGAAGCGCGGCTGGCGCAGGTGTTTGTCAATCTGATCGCCAATGCCACCTCGTTCTGTGACGAGGGCGACGCGATCCGGATCTGGGTGCGGCGCCGCGGCAACCGGGTGCTGATTGTGGTGGAAGACACCGGCCCGGGCATACCCGAACAAGCGTTGCAGAAAATATTCAAACGGTTCTATTCGCAGCGGCCCGAGAGCCAGTTCGGCGACAATTCAGGGCTTGGGCTGGCGATCTCCAAACAGATCGTTGAGGCCCATGGCGGCGTAATCTGGGCGGAAAACATCCGCCCCACCCATGCAGATATCACCTCTGAGCCGCTGGGCGCGCGTTTTGTGGTGGGTCTACCCGTGTGAGCAACAGCACCAGATCAGAACCTATAACAGGGCCGGCACCGGAAGGGGCTGGCCCTTGTTATGTGCATGGCACCACCGTGGCCTGGGGGCCGGGCGCGGTGCTGATCCTGGGCGGGTCTGGCAGCGGCAAGTCGGCGCTGGCGCTGGAGCTGATGGCGCTGGGATGCGTGCTGGTTTCAGATGATCAGACGGAGCTGCAGCGCCAGGGGCCGCTGCTGCGCGCGACGGCACCCGCCCCGCTGCGTGGCATGATTGAGGCCCGCCATGTGGGGCTGCTGGCGGCGGAAGTGCAGGAGAGCGCCATTGTGACCCTGGTGGTGGATCTGTCGCAGGTGGAAGCAGAACGTTTGCCCCCGGAACACAAACACCACCTGCTGGGGCTGGAGCTGCCGCTGTTGTACGCGGTTCACGCGGGATATTTCCCTGCAGCGATTTTACAATATCTGAAAGGGGCAAGGAGAGCGTGATGACTGTGCCCGGGGCAAAGAGCGCGAAAAAGGCTGAGAAGAAGGCTGAAAAAAAGACTGGAACAGCGATCGGGACTGAGGCTGGGGCCGGGGCCGGGCAAATAGTCGGAACTGAGGCCGGGGCAGAGAAACAGGTCGTGACCAGCGCTGAGAGCGGGGCGCGTACAGAGGCTGAGGCCGGGGGCGGCACGGCGGCTGAAACCGCTGCGGCGCCGGGGACTGTGCCAGGCCACGGGCCTGATCGCGGGCCGGAAAGTGGGCCGGAAGGTGAGCCTGACAATGGATCGGGCCATGGGCCGGACAGTGGATCGGGTAGTGTGTCGGGCGGCGACCCGGACGGGGCCGGACCGCGTCTGGTGCTGATCACTGGCCCTTCTGGCGGCGGGCGTTCAACCGCGATCAACGCGCTGGAAGACCTGGGGTTTGAAGTCATTGACAATATGCCGCTGTCGCTGTTGCCGCGTCTGCTGGAGGGGCCGGCACTGAGCCGGTCGCTGGCGCTTGGCATTGATGTGCGCAACCGCGACTTTTCGGTAGAAGCGACGCTGGCGCTGATGGACAGCTTGTCGCGCGGCACCGCCGGCCCGGAGGTGAATGTGCTCTATCTGGATGCGCGCGCGGATGTGCTGGTGCGCCGCTTTTCTGAAACCCGGCGGCGTCATCCGCTGGCACCGGCTGAATCGGTTCAGGCAGGCATTGCGCGCGAGCTTGATCTGCTGGCACCAATCCGGGCACGGGCGGATTTTCTGATCGATACATCTGAGCTGACGCCGCATGATCTGCGTCGCGAACTGGATCAGTGGTTCTCGGAGGGCGGCAAAGCAGAGCTCGCCGTGTCGGTGCAGTCCTTTTCCTATAAACGTGGTGTGCCACAGGGCATTGATATGATTTTTGACTGCCGGTTTCTGCGCAATCCCTATTGGGATGAGGCGCTGCGGGACCTGACGGGCCAGGATGCGCGGGTACACGAATTTGTCTCCGGAGATCCGCGGTTTGCACCGTTCTTTGATCAGGTTCTTTCGCTGTCAGAAATGCTGTTGCCGGCCTATAAGGAAGAGGGTAAGTCCCATTTCTCGATCGGCTTTGGTTGTACCGGTGGCCAGCACAGATCGGTCACAACTGCGGAAAAAATGTCGGCGGCTCTTGCGATGGGCGGATGGCAGGTGTCTATAAGGCACAGAGAATTAGAACGGCGCGGCCTGTTGGTGGCGCCCGGTAAGCTGAGGTAGAGTGGCGTGATCGGAATTGTCATTGTCGCACATGGTGGTCTGGCCAGAGAATATCTGGCGGCGGTCGAACATGTCGTTGGCAAACAGGCGGGAATGCAGGCCATAACCATCGGGCCGGAAGATGACCGCGAGCAGAAACAGGCGGAAATCTGTGCCGCGGCCAACGGGGTGGATGATGGCAGCGGTGTTGTTGTGGTCACCGATATGTTTGGCGGCTCGCCCTCCAACCTGTCCTTGCGCGCCTGTAATGCCTGCAACCGGCGCATATTGTATGGCGCCAACCTGCCCTTGTTGATTAAACTGGCCAAGACCCGGCATCTGAGCGTTGATGTCTCGGTGACAAAATCTCTGGCCGCAGGACGAAAATACATCGACAGTTTCGATGCCAGCCAGCAGTGAATGAGAAAAATATGAGCAACGCCGCACCAATGACATTAAAAATCGTCAACCAAAAAGGGCTGCACGCGCGCGCGTCAGCCAAACTTGTTGAGGTTGTCGAAGCCCATGATGCAATGGCGGAAGTGTCCCGTGATGGGCTGAGTGCGGCGGGGGACAGTATTATGGGGCTGTTGATGCTGGCCGCCTCCAAGGGGACTTCGATTGAGGTTTTGACCAGTGGCCCCGAAGCTGCCAAACTTGCCACGGCGATCGAAGCGCTGGTGGCCAACCGTTTTGATGAAGATTTTTGATACACCAAAAACAGATTACATGACAGGAACACCAGATTGGTTGACAGCTACCAGGAAAACCCGGTTTCAGATGTGCCACCAATGCAGCGCCACGACCGGGGCAGCCTGACCTATGCCGATAGTTTTGAGAACCCGCTGAGCGCTGCCGCCATCCGCGCCATTGAGTGGATGACGGGCAAATATACCATTGTGCGGGCGGTGCGCCGCTTTGAAAAGGTGCAGCCAACGCCGGTGGGGCAGGCGTTCTGGGGCGCGGCGATGAAGGTGATGGGGATCGAGCTGACCACCCCTGCAGAACAGTTCGCCAATATTCCCAAATCCGGTCCGGTGGTGGTGGTGGCCAATCACCCCCATGGCATGGTGGACGGGATGATCCTGGCCGAGCTGATCGGCCGGCCGCGCCCGGATTACAAAATCCTCACCCGCTCGCTGTTGACCGGTATCGATGAAACCGCCGGCAGTTTTATGATTCCGGTGCCATTCCCCCATGACAAGGACGCTCAGAAAAAAGGCCTGGAAATGCGCGCGCGCGCAATGGCGGAGCTGAAAAGCGGCGGAGTGGTGGCGCTGTTCCCCTCCGGGGTTGTGGCGTCGTCTGACGGCATGTTTGGCCCCGCGGTTGAGGCCGAGTGGAATGTGTTTACCGCCAAAATGATCCGCCGCTCCGGGGCTGCAGTGGTGCCGATCCATTTTATGGGGGCCAATTCGCGCTGGTACCAGATCGCCAACCGGGTGTCGCCTATGCTGCGTCAGGGCCTGTTGCTGCATGAGATTGCCCATGCGTTCAACAAACCCCAGGGCCCAGTAATCGGACCGGCATTTGACCGGGATGAGGTGGATGCCCGCATTGGTGAGCCGCGTGAATTTATGAAATGGCTGCGCGAACGTACGCTTGCGCTGTAGCGGGACCGGCTTTGTCGCGCCGGCCCTTGTGTTCAGATGAAAAAAGCCCGCGCTTCACACGCGGGCTTTTTCTGTCAGAGCGGCGAAACCATGTCGGACCGGGGACAGGCCTTTGGGCCGCGGACGCTCTGGTGGCGTGGCGGCACTATGTCGTGACCGGGATGCTCTGGCGTGACCGGGATGCTCTGGCGGGCAGGGACACCCTGTGGGACTGCGGACACCCTGCGGGACTGCGGGCACTCTGTCGGCAAGAACACTCCGCGGCCGCAGAAACGCTGGTGGCCAGAGGGAAGCGGCGGGGGCGTGCCGCTCAGCGGGTCGGCACCGGGATCTCGCCGCGGTAGTCGTAAAAGCCGCGCTTGGATTTGCGGCCGAGCCAGCCGGCCTCGACATATTTGGTCAGCAGCGGGCAGGGGCGGTATTTGGTGTCGCCCAGGCCTTCGTGCAACACATTCATGATCGCCAGGCAGGTGTCCAGACCGATGAAATCCGCAAGCTCCAGCGGACCCATCGGGTGATTGGCGCCGAGTTTCAACGATTCGTCGATCGACTTGACCGAACCAACGCCCTCATAGAGCGTATAGACCGCCTCATTGATCATCGGCATCAGGATGCGGTTGACGATGAAAGCGGGGAAATCTTCGGCGCTGGCCGCGGTTTTGCCCAGCTTTTCAACGACATTGACCAGGGCCTTATAGGTCGGCTCATCAGTGGCGATGCCCCGGATCAGCTCCACCAGCTGCATGATCGGCACCGGATTCATGAAGTGGAACCCCATGAATTTTTCCGGCCGGTCGGTGCGGCTGGCCAGCCGGGTGATCGAAATTGAGGAGGTGTTGGAGGTCAGGATTGTATGGGGCAGCAGATGCGGCAGCAGGTCTTCAAAGATCGCCGCTTTGATGGTTTCGCGTTCGGTCGCCGCTTCGATCACCAGATCGGTTTTGCCCAGATCGGCCAGCACCAGGGTGGTGCTGATGCGGGCCAGCGCCGCGTCCATCGCCGCCTGGTCGATTTTTTCGCCCTTGACCTGGCGGGCCATGTTTTTATGGATCCGCGTCTGGGCGGCATCAAGACTGTCCTGGTTGATGTCGGTCAGCAGCACATCAAACCCGGCCAGCGCGAACACATGCGCGATGCCATTGCCCATCTGACCTGCGCCGATAATGCCTACGTTCTGGATTTCCATACTGCCGCCCTTTGTGTCGAATTCGCTTCAAACATTAATCTGCAGGCCGGCAACGGGCAAGGGGCAGAAGCCTGTAAAACTTGCGGTAAATTAGCAGTTTAGCCATTTCTCAACCTGTAGATGCGAATCTGACTGTGGGTGAAATTAATTTATTGAGTGGGTGGATACATGGCCTATGAATATCAGAGCGATCATGCGCTCAGTTATTTTCCGTGCAGGTACGGGAAATCAAAATTACTGTTCCGCGGTCCGAAAAAGAGGCTGGACGGGGATTATGTCGCCGTACTGGGTGGTACTGAAACATACGGAAAATTTGTTGAAAATCCGTTTACAGACATGCTGGAACAACGGCTGGGCACCACAGTGGCGAATCTGGGCTGTGTGAATGCCGGGCCGGATGTGTTCGTTGGCGACGAGGTGGTGCTGGATATCTGCTCCCATGCCAGGGTGACGGTGATCCAGATTGCCGGGGCGCAGAATCTGTCTAACCGGTTCTATGCGGTGCATCCGCGGCGCAATGACCGGTTTCTGAAAGCCTCGAAGCTGATGGAAACGATGTACCGCGACATCGATTTCACCGATTACAATTTCACGCGGCATCTGCTGAGCGCGCTTGAAAGCAATTCGGCGGACAAGTTTTTGATGGTGCGCCAGGAGTTGAAAGAGGCCTGGGTGGCGCGGATGACCACTTTGCTGGCAAAGATCGACAGTAAAGTGGTGCTGTTGTGGATGGCGGATCATGCGCCGGAAGACAATTTCGCCCAGACCGGGCTGCAGGCGGATCCGTTGTTTGTGGACCGCGAGATGCTGGAGCAGGTGCGGCCGATGGTGGATGACATCGTCGAAGTGGTCGCCGGCCACGACGAAGTGGATGCGGGCTATGAGCGTTTGGTTTTTTCCGAACTGGATGCGCCCTCGGCGCGCCAGATGCTGGGAGCCGTCGCGCACGACCGGGTCGCCGGGGCGCTGCAGGGGGTGTTGAGCGGCTTGCTATAAGCCTGGTGTTGGGCGGGCGGCGGCTCAGGCCGCTGCCGTGTGATGCAAATACAAAAAGGCCCGCCGGAGTGGCGGGCCTTTTGCATTGTAGTGCTGTGGAGCAGAGATCAGCCGAGTTTTTCGGTGAGCTCGGGCAGCACTTCAAACAGATCGCCAACAAGGCCAAAGTCCGCAACCTGGAAGATTGGTGCTTCTTCGTCTTTGTTGATCGCGACGATGACTTTGGAGTCTTTCATGCCGGCGAGGTGCTGGATGGCACCGGAAATGCCCACGGCGATGTAAAGATCCGGCGCCACGACTTTGCCGGTCTGACCGACCTGCCAGTCGTTGGGTGCATAACCGGAGTCGACCGCAGCGCGCGAGGCACCAACGGCGGCACCGAGCTTGTCAGCCAGGGCGGAGATCAGCGCGAAGTCTTCTTCGCTGCCCACGCCACGGCCACCGGAGACCACGATACCGGCCGAAGTCAGTTCCGGACGGTCAGAAGTGGCAACCTTGTCTTCAACCCATTCCGACAGGGCCGGATCGGCGGCGGCGCTGATCGCTTCTACGCTGGCGGAACCGGTTTCAGCAGCGGCGTCAAAGGTGGCGGTGCGCAGGGTCAGAACCTTGGTCGCATCCGTAGATTTGACGGTCTGAATGGCGTTGCCGGCGTAGATCGGACGTTCAAACGTATCGCCGTCAATCACGGTGACAACATCAGAAATCACCATCACGTCGAGCAGGGCGGCAACCCGGGGCAGGGTGTTTTTCGCCAGCGCAGTTGCCGGGGCAACGATGTGGGAATAGTCGCCGGCGAGCGAGACGATCAGATCGGACAGAGGCTCGGCCAGACCATGGGCGTAGAGCGCGTCATCGGCGACCAGCACTTTGGCCACACCGGCGATTTTGCCAGCGGCGTCGCCGGCAGCGGCGGAAGTGGCCAGCACGGTGATGTCGCCAAGGGGTGCGGCGGCGGTGACCGCTTTGGCGGTGGCGTCAAAGGACAACACGCCGTCGATGACTTCTGCGAGAAGAAGAACAGCCATTATACCAGCCCCCCGTCTTTGAGTTTTGCGACCAGCTCGTCCACGGAGCCGACGATGATACCTGCCGCGCGGCTGGCGGGTTCGGTGGTGGAGACCACGCTGAGGCGCGGCGAAACATCGACGCCGTAGTCGGCAGCGGTTTTCTGGTCCAGCGGTTTGCGTTTGGCCTTCATGATGTTGGGCAGGGAGGCATAACGGGGCTCGTTCAGACGCAGATCCACGGTCACGATGGCCGGCAGTTTGACTTTAATGGTCTGCAACCCGCCATCGATTTCGCGGGTGACGGTGGCGCTGTCGCCGTCCACAGAGAGCTCAGAGGCAAAGGTGGCCTGGGCCCAGCCGGTGAGCGCGGCCAGCATCTGACCGGTGGCGTTCATGTCGTTGTCGATCGCCTGTTTGCCGGCGAGCACGAGACCGGGGGCCTCTTCGTCGATCACGCCTTTGAGCAGTTTGGCAACAGCAAGCGGTTCGATGTCCTGGTGCACATCGTCAGCGGCAACAATCAGGATGGCGCGGTCGGCGCCCATGGCCAGCGCGGTGCGCAGGGTTTCCTGGCATTGTTTGACGCCAATTGACACCACAACAACTTCGTCAGCCTTGCCGGCTTCGCGCAGACGGATCGCCTCTTCGACGGCGATTTCGTCAAACGGGTTCATCGACATTTTGACATTGGCGAGATCAACACCGGAACCATCCGCTTTGACACGGACTTTCACGTTATAATCAATCACACGCTTAACAGGTACGAGGACCTTCATTGGGGGATACTCCCTTAATCTGCAGCCGCTTTTCTGGCCGATTCATGCTCTCACGGAGATGGATAGCGCTTCATGACCGTATTAAATAGCGCAAAATCGACACCAGTTGGTGCGAGGACGTCACGTATTGAGCTCTGTTGTGGGATAATCGTCGCCGCAGTGCGGAAAAATACACCGGCGCGCAGGGGCGCTGCGGCAATATGACCGGGCAGCGTGGGGCCGCTCGGGGTCAGTTTTCGGCGGGGCAGGTCCGCGCGGTCGGGGCTTTAGCGGTTGGCGCCGGGCACCCAGAGCACATCGTCGCGCCCTTCGTCATTGGCCATGCGCGACGCGGCAAAGAACCAGTCAGACAACCGGTTGAGATATTTGACCGCCACCGGGTTGACCGGCTCCTGGCCCGCGAGCTCCACTGTGTGGCGTTCCGCGCGCCGTGCCACGGTGCGGCACAGGTGCAGATGAGCCGCCAGTGCGGAGCCGCCGGGCAGGATAAAGCTGCGCAGCGGTTCGAGCACCGCTGTCATGGCGTCGATCTCGCGTTCCAGCCGGTCCACCTGGCTGTCCACCATGCGCAGGGGCGGGTATTCGGCCGTGGCATCCTGATCCATATCCGGGCGGCAAAGATCCGCGCCGAGGTCAAACAGGTCGTTCTGAATCGCCGCCAGCTGAGTGGCAGGTCCGTCGCTGGCATGCAGCCTGGCGAGGCCAAGCGTGGCATTCAGCTCGTCCACGGTGCCATAGGCGGTGACGCGGGCCGAATGTTTGACCACACGGCTGCCATTGCCAAGCGCGGTTTCGCCCCCATCGCCGGTTTTGGTATAGATCTTGTTGAGCACCACCATGCGCGTCAGCCTTTTGAACGTACAAACATGAACAGCAACACCGCCGCGATGGCGATGAATTGGGCAATAATGCGGTAGCGCATCATGCGGTTGCCGTGTTTGCGGTTGAATTCACCGCCGAGGGCAAAACCGCCGATGCCGATGGTCAGCACCACCAGAACCGACAAAGCGGCGATGATCACCAGAATGAATAGCGGGTCCTGAAACATCTGCGTCTCCTTTCAGTATCTGAGTCTGGATATAGCCGTTTGGCGCGTCCTGACAATCAATTGCGCGCCATAATCTTGTCAATCACCCGGGTGGGCAAGGCTCTTCTGAAGGCTGCGGCAATATACGTCGGGGTGGTGACGTAATAATGCGCGCGTGGCCGGGGCGCCTCAATGGCGTGGATCAGCTTGTCGGTGACCGCCGAGGGTGGCAGTTCAAAGCGGTCTTTGCCGCCGCTGTCATCATTCAGCCGTTTAAGCAGGCGATCACGGTACAGATCCGCGCGCGCCGAATCTTGCCAGTTGATCCACTTTTTAAACTGCTTGCCGGCGTTTTTGCGGAAATCGGTGGTAATCGGTCCGGGTTCGATCAGCGAGACCCGGATATTGGTGTCTGCCATTTCCAGCCGCAGCGTGTCGGTCAGCCCTTCGAGGGCAAATTTGGTGGAATTATAGGCGCCGCGCCATTTGAGTGCCACCAGGCCCAGCACAGAGGAGCAGTTCACAATGCGGCCATGGCCCTGGGCGCGCATCGCCGGGATCAGCTGGCAGGTCAGATCGTGCCAACCAAACAGGTTGGCTTCAAAGATGGTGCGCAGAGCCTCACGCGGCAGGTCTTCGACAGCGCCGGGAATGGCATAGGCGCCGTTGTTGAACAGCGCATCAAGCGTGCCGCCGGTGCGTTCAAGGGTCTCAGCCACCGCAGCGCTGACACTGTCGGGCGATTCGTAATCCAGCGGAAAGCTTTCCAGCCCTTCGCCGCGCAGTCGGGCGCAATCTTGTTCCGCACGGCAGGTGGCAAAGACGCGCCAGCCGCGCTTGTGCAGCGTATGCGCCGCGTCATAGCCGATGCCTGAGGAGCAGCCGGTGATCAGAATGGATTTTTTGCCGGAATAGTCTGCCTGGGTCATGCGCTCTGCCTTATATGCCTGTGCGTTGGCCGGGGTCCCCAGATTTATACCTGATGCCGCCCTGGGCCTTTGTGTTTGCGCTGAGTGTGCGGATAGCGGCCCGGTTTGCAAGCAGATCTGTTGATTGGCGCGGGTCACCCGGGCGGCATCCGTGGCCGTAAAACAACCGCGCACTGAATTTTCGCGATCCGGACCGAGGCGCTTTACCGCCGCCAGTCGCGGCGCTATCAACGGGGCATGAGTGATAATCTGACAGACGAATCTGAGGTGGTCACCGGCGAGGTGGCCGAACCGCTGCGCCGCGCGATTGGCGAGCGTTATCTGCAATATGCGCTGAGCACGATTATGCACCGGGCGTTGCCGGATGCGCGTGACGGGCTGAAACCTGTGCACCGGCGCATTCTGTATGCGATGCGCGAGCTGAAGCTGGCGTCCAATGGCGGCTTTCGTAAATCGGCCAAGATTTCCGGCGACGTGATGGGCAACTATCACCCGCACGGGGACGCGGCGATCTATGACGCGATGGCGCGTCTGGCGCAGGATTTCGCGGTGCGTTACCCGCTGGTGGATGGCCAGGGTAACTTTGGCAATATCGACGGCGATAACCCGGCGGCGGCGCGGTATACTGAGGCGCGCATGACGGTTGCGGCCGAGGCTTTGCTGACCGGGCTGAACGAGGACGCGGTTGATTTCCGCGACAATTACGACGGCACCCTGACGGAACCTGTAGTGTTGCCGGCGGCGTTCCCCAACCTGTTGGCCAACGGGTCAACCGGCATTGCGGTGGGCATGGCGACCAATATCCCGCCGCATAATATTTCCGAGCTGATTGACGCCTGTCTGCACATGGTCAAAACGCCTGATGTACGCGACGAAACGCTGCTCAACTACGTGCAGGGGCCTGATTTCCCCACCGGCGGCATCATTGTCGAGCCGCGCGAGATGATGGCCAAAGCCTATGCCACCGGGCGTGGCTCGTTCCGGTTGCGGGCGAAATACGAGATCGAAGATCTTGGCCGTGGTCAGTGGCAGGTGGTGGTCACTGAGATCCCCTATCAGGTGCCCAAATCACGGCTTATTGAGAAGATCGCCGAGCTGATCCAGAATAAAAGGATCCCGATTCTGGGCGATGTGCGCGACGAATCTGCCGAGGACATCCGGCTGGTGCTGGAGCCCAAGTCGAAGAACGTCGATCCGGATATGCTGATGAGCATGATGTTCCGCTATTCCGATCTGGAAGTGCGGTTCTCGATGAACATGAACGTGCTGATCGACGGGCGCACGCCAAAAGTGTGTAGCCTCAAAGAGGTGCTGCGCGCCTTTCTGGACCATCGCCGTGACGTGTTGCAGCGCCGTTCTAATCACCGTTTAGAGAAGATCGACCACCGGCTTGAGGTGCTCAAGGGCTATATCATTGCTTTCCTCAATCTGGACCGGATCATTGAGATCATCCGCAACGAGGATGAGCCCAAAGCGGTGATGATGGCGGAAGACTGGGGCGGCGGGGTGTTCCTGTCTGATGTGCAGGCCGAAGCGATCCTGAACATGCGTCTGCGTTCGCTGCGCCGTCTGGAAGAGATGGAGCTGAAGCGCGAACACGATGCGCTGCTGGAAGAACGCGGCGGGTTGATTGAGCTGCTGGGCAGTGAAGCGCTGCAGTGGGACCGGATTTGCGAAGAGCTGCGCCAGACCAAAAAGGACTTTGGCAAAGGTTATGCCGGCAGTGCGCGTCGCAGTCAGTTTGCCGATGCGGTTGAAGTCGAAGAAGTGCCGCTTGAGGCGATGATTGAGCGCGAACCGGTGACAGTGGTCTGTTCCAAAATGGGCTGGATCCGCGCCATGAAAGGCCATATCGCGCTGGACGGGGCGCTGAAATTCAAAGACGGCGACGAGAGCATGTATGTGTTCCACGCTGAAACCACCGACAAGCTGTTGCTGCTGGGCAGCAATGGACGGTTCTACACCATCCTGACCGCCAATCTGCCCGGCGGGCGTGGCATGGGGGAACCGGTGCGCCTGATCGTCGATTTGCCCAATGAGGTCGAGATCATATCGCTGTTCATTCACGATCCGGCGGGCAAACGTCTGCTGGCCTCCACTGCGGGGGACGGGTTTATCGTGCCGGAAACCGAATTGCTGGCGCAGACCCGCAGCGGCAAACAGGCGCTGAACGTGCGCGGCGAGGTGAAAGCCCTGGTCTGTTCCAAAGTGGCGGGCAATCATGTGGCTTGCGTTGGGGAGAACCGCAAAGTGCTGATCTTCCCGATCGAGGAGCTGCCGGAACTGGGCCGGGGCAAAGGCGTGCGGTTGCAGAAATACAAGGATGGCGGGCTGTCTGATGTGCGCACCTTCGATCTGGAGCTGGGGCTGAGCTGGCAGGACCCGGCCGGGCGTACCCGCACCGTCAGCGAGGCTGAGCTGGGCGAATGGCTGGGCAAACGGGCCGGCACCGGGCGCATGGCACCACGCGGATTTCCGCGCGACAACCGCTTTAACTGAGCAAACGGCATTTTGGGGCGTCCGGGCGCGTTGCGCGGACGCCCTTGCTGTGTCACGACTTGCGGGAACAGAAAATCAGGAGAATACCGATGGTTAAGTTTATGCGTGGCGTAATGGCGCTTGTTTTGCTGACAACACTCAGCGCCTGTGCCGTTGACGCGAAACTGGAACCGGCACCTGAACCACTCGGGGATTTCCGTTTTGGCTATAATGTGGTCATCACCAAGAATATGCAAAAAGGCCCCTTTTCGCGGGATGCCAGCGAAGAGATGATCAAAACGGCCATTCAGGAAGCGATGGACGCACGGTTCAAACCGTTTGAGGGCGAAAAGCTCTATCATATCGGGCTGAATGTCGACGCCTATGCGCTGGCCGGGCCAGGGGTGCCACTGCTGTTCAAACCGCGCTCGGTGCTGGCGGTCTCGGTCTCGGTGTTCGATGATGCCAGCCGCAGCAAGCTGAACGCAGATCCCAAGTTGATTACCGCTTTTGAAGGCATTTCGGGGGAGACGCTTCTGATCGGCTCGGGTCTGATGCGCACCAAGGAAAAACAGCTGGAAATCCTGTCGGTAAATCTGGCGGCGAAAGTCGAGGATTACCTGCGGGAAAATGGCACCTGGTTTGGCATGGATCCGGCCGATATTCCGGCACCATCAGAGGATGAAGGTGTGGCCGCGTTACAAGCACCGGAAGAAACGCAGCCTGAAGGCAACTGAGTCTTGATTTTGCCCTGGTTTCCAGGCTAACGAGCGCGCGATGTTGAATCAGGACCAGTTCCGGTCCCCCACTCTGAAAAAAGGCGCCTCGTCATGGCTAAGGAAAAGTTTGAGCGTAACAAACCGCATTGCAACATTGGCACCATCGGCCATGTTGACCACGGTAAAACCACGCTGACCGCAGCGATCACCAAGCAGTTTTCGGACAGCTTCAAAGCGTATGACGAAATCGACGCGGCGCCCGAAGAAAAAGCACGCGGCATCACCATCTCAACAGCGCATGTTGAGTATGAGACTGAAGCCCGTCACTACGCTCACGTTGACTGCCCAGGTCACGCTGACTATGTGAAAAACATGATCACCGGTGCGGCCCAGATGGACGGCGCTATCCTGGTTGTGAACGCAGCTGACGGCCCGATGCCTCAGACCCGCGAGCACATCCTGCTCGGCCGTCAGGTGGGTATCCCTGCCATGGTCGTGTTCATGAACAAAGTGGACCAGGTTGACGATGACGAGCTGCTCGAGCTGGTTGAAATGGAAATCCGTGAGCTGCTGTCGTCCTACGACTACCCCGGCGACGACATTCCTGTGATTTCTGGTTCGGCTCTTGCCGCGCTGGAAGACCGTGACGACGCCATCGGCAAAGACAAAATTGCTGAGCTGATGAAAGCGGTTGACGAGTTCATCCCACAGCCACCACGTGCGATCGACGAGCCGTTCCTGATGCCAATCGAGGATGTATTCTCGATTTCCGGCCGCGGTACTGTTGTGACCGGCCGTGTTGAGCGTGGCGTTGTGAACGTGGGCGACGAGATCGAAATCGTTGGTATCCGTGACACGTCCAAAACCACCTGTACCGGTGTTGAAATGTTCCGCAAACTGCTTGACCGCGGTGAAGCTGGTGACAACATCGGCGCCCTGCTGCGCGGTGTGGACCGTGAAGGTGTTGAGCGTGGTCAGATCCTGTGTAAGCCTGGTTCGGTTACGCCGCACACCAAGTTTGAAGCAGAAGCCTATATTCTGACCAAAGACGAGGGTGGCCGTCACACGCCGTTCTTCGCCAACTACCGTCCCCAGTTCTACTTCCGTACAACTGACATCACCGGCACAGTTGTTCTGCCCGAAGGCACCGAAATGGTGATGCCTGGCGACAACCTGAAGTTCAACGTTGAGCTGATCGCGCCGATTGCGATGGAAGAAAAACTGCGCTTCGCGATCCGCGAAGGTGGCCGTACCGTCGGTTCCGGCGTTGTGTCCAAAATCATCGAATAATCAGAAGTTTCTGGTTGTTTTTTCGTAGGGTGGGCGTTAGTCCACCCTACAAGTATTTCAAGGTTCGATGTGGGGTGCGCAATGGTGCGTATTCGACCTCTCAACCTTAGCCGCGAAAGGCAATGACTATGAAGTCACAAAATATTCGCATCCGGCTGAAAGCTTTCGATTACCGTGTACTGGATGCCAGCACTCAGGAAATCGTTAACACAGCCAAACGCACCGGTGCTCACGTTCGTGGGCCTATCCCGCTGCCAAACAAGATTGAGAAGTTCACGGTTCTGCGTGGCCCTCACATCGACAAAAAATCCCGCGAGCAGTTCGAGATCCGTACGCACAAGCGTCTGCTCGACATCGTAGACCCGACTCCCCAGACTGTGGACGCGCTGATGAAGCTCGACCTGGCTGCCGGTGTTGACGTCGAGATCAAGGTTTAAGGAGGGCTATCTATGTTGCGCTCTGGTGTAATCGCAAAGAAAGTCGGCATGACCCGGCTTTTCATGGAAGACGGCAAACAGATCCCTGTAACCGTGCTCCATCTCGACAACCTGCAGGTCGTTGCTCAGCGTACAGCTGACAAAGACGGCTACTCGGCTGTTCAGCTGGGTGCAGGCAACGCGAAAGCTAAACGGACTTCTAAAGCCATGCGCGGCCACTTTGCCGCTGCTAATGTTGCGCCCAAGCGCAAGATTGCAGAATTCCGCGTGGATGCAGATAATCTGATTGGTGTTGGTGAAGAAATCACTGCTGACCATTATTTCGAAGGTCAGTTTGTGGATGTGTCCGGCACATCCATCGGTAAAGGTTTTGCCGGTGCGATGAAGCGTCACAACTTCAAAGGTCTGCGCGCCACACACGGTGTGTCGGTCAGCCACCGTTCGCACGGTTCTACAGGTCAGTGTCAGGATCCCGGTAAGGTTTTCAAAGGCAAGAAAATGGCCGGTCACATGGGTTCTGCCCGTGTAACCACACAGAACCTGCAAGTAATCAAGACTGACGCTGAGCGTGGTCTGGTTATGGTCAAAGGCGCCGTTCCCGGTTCCCGTGGCGGTTGGGTCACCATCAAAGACGCAGTGAAAAAACCCGTTCCTGAGAACGTGGTTCTGCCTGCGGGTCTGAAATCGGCCAAAGTTGAAGCGGTTGCTGAAGCACCTGCTGAAGGAGGCGCAGAATGAAACTTGATGTAATCAAGCTGGACGCTGGCAAAGCCGGCTCCATCGAACTCGCTGACGACATCTTTGGTCTGGAAGCCCGTGCGGACATTCTGCACCGTGTGGTCCGCTGGCAGCGTGCGCGCAAGCAAGCCGGTACTCACAAGGTGAAGACCCGCTCTGAGGTCAGCTACTCGACCAAGAAGATCTATCGTCAAAAAGGTACTGGTGGCGCGCGTCACGGTGCCCGTTCGGCTCCGATCTTCCGCGGTGGTGGTGTCTACAAAGGCCCGACTCCGCGCAGCCACGCCCATGATCTGACAAAGAAGTTCCGGGCTCTCGGCCTGAAACATGCTCTGTCCTCGAAAATGGCATCCGGCAATCTGGTGATCCTGGACGAAGCCACTCTGGCCGAAGCCAAGACCTCCGTGCTGGCAAAAGCTGTCAAAGAGAATGGCTGGAAGCGCGTGCTGATCATCGACGGTTCTGATGTGAATGAAAACTTCGCAACAGCTGCCGCCAACCTGAGCGGCGTCGACATTCTTCCGTCGATGGGTGCAAACGTATACGATATCCTCAAGCGTGACACTCTGGTGCTCACCAAAGCGGGTCTCGAAGCATTGGAGGCTCGACTGAAATGAGCGCTAAGGCAGAACATTACGATGTAATCCGCAAGCCAATCATCACCGAAAAAGCAACTATGGCATCTGAAAATGGTGCGGTTGTTTTCGAAGTGGCGATTGATGCCAACAAACCGATGATCAAAGAGGCGGTTGAAAACCTCTTTGGTGTAAAAGTGAAGGCGGTCAACACCTCCATCACCAAAGGTAAGGCAAAACGCTTCAAGGGCATGCTGGGCAAACGCAAAGACGTTAAAAAAGCCTATGTCACCCTCGAAGAAGGGAACACTATCGACGTCTCTACCGGACTCTGATAGTAAACGGCGAATCTCCTCGGCCCCGGGTATCCCCGGGGCCTTGGGCATTTTGAGACGGGGACCTTAGGGGCCCTGTACCATTGGCCACCTTCGGGGGGCTACACCGCGGAGACTGCTTTCAAACAAGCAGGTCTGCACAGCTAAACGGAAGACAGAAAGCATGGCACTCAAGTCGTATAAACCGACGACGCCAGGCCAGCGTGGGCTGGTTCTGATCGACCGTTCGGAGCTTTGGAAAGGACGTCCAGTCAAGGCCCTCGTAGAGGGTCTGACGAAAAAGGGCGGCCGGAACAACACCGGACGGATCACGATGCGCCGCAAAGGCGGCGGGGCGAAGCGTCTCTATCGTATCGTAGACTTCAAACGGAACAAGTTTGATGTAGCCGCAACCGTAGAACGTATTGAATATGACCCCAACCGGACCGCGTTTATCGCCCTGGTTAAATACGAAGACGGTGAGCAGGCTTACATCCTTGCTCCTCAGCGTCTGGCAATCGGCGACAAAGTTATCGCCAGCGCCAAAACCGACGTAAAACCGGGCAATGCGATGCCATTCTCGGGCATGCCGATCGGTACTATCGTACACAACGTTGAGCTTAAGCAGGGCAAGGGCGGCCAGATCGCACGTGCCGCTGGTACCTATGCTCAGTTCGTTGGTCGTGACGGTGGCTACGCACAGATCCGCCTGTCCTCGGGTGAACTTCGCCTGGTTCGTCAGGAATGCATGGCCACTGTTGGTGCCGTGTCCAACCCTGACAACGGCAACCAGAACTTTGGTAAAGCTGGTCGTAACCGCCACAAGGGCATCCGCCCGTCCGTACGTGGTGTTGTTATGAACCCGGTTGATCACCCCCACGGTGGTGGTGAAGGCCGGACATCCGGTGGTCGTCACCCAGTGACACCATGGGGCAAGCCCACCAAAGGTGCGAAAACCCGCAACAAGAAAAAGGCGTCCAGCAAGCTTATCATCCGCTCGCGTCACGCCAAGAAGAAGGGCCGTTAACACATGGCACGTTCTGTATGGAAAGGTCCTTTTGTTGACTCTTATGTCCTCAAGAAGGCTGAAGCTGCCCGCGACGCGGGTCGTCATGATGTGATCAAGATCTGGTCCCGTCGTTCCACCATCCTGCCCCAGTTCGTGGGTCTGACTTTTGGTGTGTACAACGGCCGGAAGCACATTCCTGTAAACGTCACAGAAGACATGATTGGTCAGAAGTTTGGTGAGTATTCGCCGACCCGCACCTATTATGGTCACGCTGCTGACAAAAAAGCGAAGCGGAAGTAAGCCATGAGCAAGGATAAAAATCCCCGCCGCGTGGCTGACAACGAAGCAATGGCGAAATCCAAAATGCTTCGTACGAGCCCGCAGAAACTGAATCTCGTGGCTCAGATGATCCGTGGCAAGAAAGTTGACCGGGCTCTGACCGATCTGACTTTCTCCAACAAGCGGATCGCTGCTGACGTGAAGAAATGCCTTCAGTCTGCAATCGCTAATGCTGAGAACAACCACAACCTGGACGTTGACGAGCTGATCGTTGCCGAAGCCTATGTGGGTAAAAACCTGACCATGAAACGCGGTCGTCCGCGGGCTCGTGGCCGGTTCGGCAAAATTCTGAAGCCGTTCGCAGAACTCACTATCCTGGTGCGTCAGATTGAGGAGCAAGCCTAATGGGTCAGAAAGTCAATCCTATCGGCATGCGTCTTCAGGTCAACCGTACCTGGGACAGCCGTTGGTATGCTGAAAGCAAAGATTTCGGTGATCTTCTTCTGGAAGATATCCGCATCCGCGAATTCATCAAAACCGAGTGTAAGCAGGCTGGCATCAGCCGTGTGATCATCGAACGTCCGCACAAAAAGTGCCGCGTTACGATCCACACTGCACGCCCTGGTGTTATCATTGGTAAAAAAGGCGCAGACATCGAAACTCTGCGCAAGAAAATTGCCACGATGACAGCAAGCGAACTGCACCTCAACATCGTTGAAGTGCGCAAGCCTGAGATGGACGCGCCCCTGGTGGCTGAATCCATCGCACAGCAGCTTGAGCGTCGTGTGTCTTTCCGTCGTGCTATGAAGCGCGCCGTACAGAACGCAATGCGTATGGGTGCCCTCGGTATCCGCGTCAACGTCGCTGGTCGTCTGGGTGGGGCTGAGATCGCGCGTACCGAATGGTACCGTGAAGGTCGCGTGCCGCTGCACACTCTGCGTGCGGACATCGACTATGCTCACGCCGAAGCTATGACGCCTTACGGCATCATTGGTATCAAAGTCTGGATCTTCAAAGGTGAAATCATGGAGCACGATCCGTCTGCTCGTGAGCGTCGCCAAGCTGAGCTCCAGGAAGGTCCCGCGCCCCGTGGCGCCGGCGGCCGTCGCTAAGGAGACCTGACAAATGCTTCAGCCAAAGCGTACAAAATTCCGCAAGCAGTTTAAGGGCAGCATCCGCGGCCTTGCTAAAGGCGGTTCGGATCTGAACTTCGGCACTTATGGTCTTAAGGCCACCCAGCCGGAACGTGTAACCGCACGTCAGATTGAGGCGGCTCGCCGCGCGATGACCCGTCACATGAAACGTCAGGGTCGTGTCTGGATCCGGATTTTCCCGGATGTACCTGTCACCTCGAAGCCAACCGAAGTCCGGATGGGTAAAGGTAAAGGGTCCGTCGATTTCTGGGCAGCCAAAGTAAAACCTGGCCGCATCATGTTTGAGATTGACGGCGTGTCCGAATCTGTGGCAAGGGAAGCGCTCCGTCTGGCAGCGATGAAATTGCCGGTGAAGACCCGCACCGTCGTTCGCGAAGACTGGTAAGAATTACCTGACCCCCGGCAGTTTGCCGGGGGTCAGACTTGTTAACCCACCAGGCAAAAGGTGACCTCTGGGGCCTTCTGGTGATTGAAAGGATCTGGCGATGAACGTCCAGGAATTGAACGACAAGACCCCTGATCAGCTCCGTGAGGCGCTGGCTGGTCTGAAAAAAGAGGCCTTTAACCTGCGCTTCCAGCAGGCCACTGGCCAACTCGAGAACACTGCTCAGATGCGCAACGTCCGCCGTGACGCTGCACGTGTGAAAACAGTGCTGAACCAAAAAGCTGCAGCAGCAGCTGAATAAAGGAGCCTGAAAGTATGCCCAAACGTATTCTGAATGGCACCGTGACCAGCGACGCCAACGAACAAACCATTACCGTGTCCGTTGAACGCCGTTTCACACATCCGGTTCTGAAGAAAACCATCCGTAAGTCCAAAAAATACCGGGCTCACGATGAACAGAACGCCTTCAAAATTGGTGACCTGGTCCGTATCCAGGAATGTGCACCAAAGTCGAAGACGAAACGCTGGGAAGTTCTCACCAACTAAGGTGAGCATTTTCCGGTTTGATCGAAACCCTGGGGCTTTCGTCTTGCAAATGCAGACGCCCCACAGGTCGGGAGAAACCGCATGATCCAGATGCAGACCAATCTCGATGTGGCTGACAACTCCGGCGCTCGCCGGGTTCAGTGCATTAAGGTTCTGGGTGGTTCCAAGCGTAGATACGCATCCGTAGGCGACATCATTGTCGTCTCGGTAAAGGAAGCCATTCCACGCGGTCGCGTAAAAAAAGGGGACGTCCGTAAGGCCGTCGTCGTACGCACTGCAAAACAAGTCCGTCGTCCAGACGGCACCGCAATCAAGTTTGACAGCAACGCTGCTGTGATCCTGAACAACAACAACGAGCCGGTAGGTACCCGTATCTTTGGCCCGGTTGTTCGTGAACTGCGCGCGAAAAACTTTATGAAGATCATCTCGCTCGCACCGGAGGTGCTGTAAGATGGCTGCTAAGTTGAAAAAAGGCGATAAAATCGTCGTGCTCACCGGCAAAGACAAAGGCAAACAGGGTGAAATCACCTCTGTGAACCCTTCTGCCGGTAAAGCAGTTGTGGAAGGCGTCAACGTCGCCATCCGTCACCAGCGTCAGTCGCAGGACTCGCAGGGCGGCCGTGTGCCAACCGCGATGCCTATCGCGCTGTCGAACCTGTCACTGCTCGACGCCAATGGTAAAGCAACCCGTGTTGGCTTCCGTATGGAAGACGACAAAAAGGTACGCTTCGCCAAGACCACGGGAGACGTGATCTGATGCTCGATACTGCAAATTACACCCCCCGTCTGAAGACAGTTTACAAAGACGTGATCCGCGCCGCGATGAAGGAAGAGTTTTCCTACAAAAACGACATGCAGATCCCACGTCTGGACAAAATTGTTCTGAACATTGGTTGTGGCGCCGCGGCTGTTCGTGACTCCAAAAAAGTGAAATCAGCTCAGCAAGACCTGACCCTGATCGCCGGCCAGCTGGCCGTTGTGAACAAGGCCAAGAAATCGATCGCTGGTTTCCGCGTCCGTGAAGAAATGCCTCTGGGGACCAAAGTGACCCTGCGTGGCGAGCGGATGTACGAGTTTCTCGACCGTCTGATCACAGTTGCAATGCCCCGTATCCGCGACTTCCGCGGCATATCGGCAAAGAGCTTTGATGGCCGTGGCAACTATGCCATGGGTGTTAAAGAGCACCTTGTATTCCCAGAAATCGACTTTGATAAAGTTGATGAAAACTGGGGCATGGACATTGTTATTGCCACCACCGCGAAGACCGACGCGGAAGCGAAAGCGCTGTTGACTGGTTTCAACATGCCTTTCACTAGCTGATCGCGGGAGGAAAATTAGATATGGCTAAGAAATCCATGGTCGCGCGCGAAGTGAAGCGTCAGCAACTGGTGGCAAAGTTTGCTACTAAACGTGCTGCGCTGAAAGAAATCGCAAACGACAAAGACAAGCCAATGGAAGAGCGTTTTAAAGCGCATCTGAAACTGGCGAAACTGCCGCGCAATTCATCTGCGACCCGGCTGCACAATCGTTGTCAGCTTACCGGTCGTCCACACGCTTACTATCGTAAGCTTAAAGTTTCGCGGATCATGCTGCGGGAACTGGGCTCTAATGGCCTGATCCCTGGTATGGTCAAGTCGAGCTGGTAAGGAGGGTATAGAGAATGAACGATCCTCTCGGTGATATGCTCACACGTATCCGCAACTCGCAGATGCGTGGCAAGTCCACAGTGATGACTCCTGCGTCCAAGCTTCGTGCCTGGGTTCTGGATGTCCTCAAGGACGAAGGCTACATCCGCGGCTATGAAGCCAAGACCGATGTCAACGGACATCCGGCTCTTGAAATCAGCCTCAAATATTACGAAGGCACTCCTGTCATTCGCGAAGTCAAGCGGGTCTCCACCCCTGGTCGTCGTGTTTACATGGGCGTCAAAGACATCCCGTCGGTCCGTCAGGGCCTGGGTGTGTCGATTGTCTCTACACCTAAAGGTGTGATGTCGGACGCAAGCGCACGCGCAGCCAATGTTGGCGGCGAAGTGCTCTGCACCGTCTTCTAAGGAGGTCTGTAATGTCTCGTATTGGTAAGAAACCGGTCGAGCTGCCCGCAGGTGTTTCCGCATCTGTGTCCGGCCAGGCCATCGAAGTTAAGGGTCCCAAAGGGGTTCTGAGCTTCAAAGCGACCGACGACGTAACACTCTCGGTTGAAGACAATGCTGTGTCGATCACACCTCGTGGTTCGTCAAAGCGTGCTCGTCAGCAGTGGGGCATGTCCCGTACCTGCATTCAGAACCTTGTGACCGGCGTCACCGTCGGTTTCAAGAAAGAGCTTGTGATTACAGGTGTTGGTTATCGTGCTGCGCTTCAGGGCTCCGTCCTGAAACTGGCTCTCGGTTACTCGCATGATGTATTGTTTGATGTGCCTGAAGGGATCACGATCACGGTTGCTAAACCGACTCAGATCGCCGTTGAAGGCATTGATTCGCAGCTCGTCGGACAAGTCGCGGCCAACATCCGCGAATGGCGCAAACCAGAGCCCTACAAAGGCAAAGGCATTGCGTACAAAGGCGAGTATATCTTCCGTAAGGAAGGCAAGAAGAAGTAAGGACGACCAAGATGGCAAACAGCAAAAGAGACCTGTTCCTCAAGCGTCGTCTGCGCGTGCGGAACAAACTGCGGAAAACAGCGGATGGGCGTGCCCGTCTCTCTGTACACCGTTCAAACAAGAACATCAGCGTTCAGCTGATCGACGACGTGAATGGCGTTACACTCGCATCTGCCTCCACACTGGAGAAAGATCTGGGCGTAGTCGGCAAGAACAACGTCGATGCAGCCACCAAAATTGGTGCTGCGATTGCGGAACGTGCGAAAAAAGCCGGCGTCGAAGAGTGCTACTTCGACCGGGGTGGCTTCCTCTTTCACGGCAAAGTGAAGGCCTTGGCCAACGCTGCGCGTGAAGGCGGCCTGAAGTTCTAAGGAGACGATAGAATGGCAAGAGAAGACAAACGCCGGGACCGTCGCGATCGCGACGAAACCCCGGAATTCGCCGATCGTCTCGTAGCGATCAACCGTGTGTCGAAAACCGTTAAGGGTGGTAAGCGCTTTGGCTTTGCTGCTCTGGTGGTTGTCGGCGATCAGAAGGGCCGTGTCGGCTTCGGTAAAGGCAAAGCGAAAGAGGTCCCTGAGGCCATTCGCAAAGCCACCGAGCAGGCAAAACGTCAGATGATCCGCGTACCTCTGCGTGAAGGTCGTACACTGCACCACGATATCGAGGGCCGTCACGGCGCTGGTAAAGTGGTCATGCGTACTGCCCCACAGGGTACTGGTATCATCGCCGGTGGTCCGATGCGTGCGGTATTCGAGATGCTCGGTATCCAGGACGTTGTTGCGAAGTCGCTTGGCTCGCAGAACCCCTACAACATGATCCGGGCCACTCTCGACGGTCTGAAAAAAGAAGCCAGCCCCCGTTCGGTGGCACAGCGTCGCGGTAAGAAGGTTGCAGATATTCTGCGTAAGCCTGAAGCCGATGTCGACGTTGCGGCTGAAGCATAAGGAGACGTCATCATGGCAAAAACCATCGTCGTCAAACAGATCGGTTCTCCGATCCGCCGCCCACAGGACCAGCGCGCTACGCTGATCGGCCTGGGTCTGAACAAAATGCATCGTGTACGGGAACTGGAAGATACGCCTTCCGTTCGCGGCATGATCCGCAAGATCTCTCACATGGTAGAGATCGTCGAAGAACGCGGTTAAGGCCCGGGGCAACCCGACCTGATGCAGACATAAAGGCGCCCCGCAGCAATGTGGGGCGTTTTTTCTATGTTTGGCTGTTTACTGTGAGCGAGGTGTCGGCGGTGGCCAGGCTGGCTGCCACGCTCAGACAGGGCAGGGGGCAAGGCAAGTCCTGTCGGAGAGCAGCCGTAGCACGCGGTCTCAGAAACATAACGTGCGGTGCACTTTGCGTAGCTCCTCCCAGTTTGATATGATAATGCCGATTCAACAGTCGGGTTTTCACGGGACTACCCGGCCCAACAGCCCGATTTCCTCGAGTTACAGGACAACGTCTCAATGACAGCCAACAACCGCATCGTTCTTTCCAGCGACCATGCCGCGATCCCGCTTCGACAGGTGATTGCCGATCATATTGCGGCGCGGGGCTGGGAAGTGGTCGATATCGGGCCCACATCACCTGAAAGCACACATTACCCCAAGCATGGCGAAGCGGCGGCGCGGCGAGTCGCGACCGGCGATTGCCGGCTGGGCATCATTCTGTGCGGCACAGGCCAGGGCATCATGATGGCGGCGAACAAGATAAAAGGCATCCGCTGCGGCGTCTGTGCCGATGCATTCTCGGCCGGCATGATCCGCCAGCACAACGATGCCAACATGCTGGCGTTGGGCGCCCGCGTGATCGGCGAAGGTCTGGCGCTTGAGATCGTGGACGGGTTTTTGAATGCCGAGTTCGAGGGCGGCCGGCACGCCATGCGGGTGGAGATGATCAACGCGCTGGAAGGGTAGAACTGCTCATCGGGGCTGCTCTGGCGGTATCTCTTTAACCCGAAAGAGCCATGATCACGGGTAATTTGTGAGTTGCCCGATCCCCAACCATCACCTGACCCCTGCGCGGATCATCGCCGTTCATGAGTCCTGAACCAGGCTTCGTTATCAGTGCGCCTGCTCAGGCCTCACCCAACACCCTTGATCCTGCGCTGCAACGCGTCTATACGCAGCCAGTGGCCTTTTGGGGGCACAGAATCAATATGCAAAAGCCGTGTTTGATCTTCCGTCGCTGGGGGTCAGTTCCGGCAAAGGAGTAGCGACATGAAATTGAATGAACTGCACGACAACCCAGGTGCAACAAAATCCCGCAAACGCGTTGGCCGTGGTCCTGGGTCCGGCACCGGTAAAATGGGTGGCCGTGGTATCAAAGGTCAGAAATCCCGTTCGGGTGTGGCGATCAAAGGGTTTGAAGGCGGTCAAATGCCTTTGTACCAGCGTCTTCCAAAACGTGGTTTCACCAAACCAAACCGGAAGAAATATGCTGTTATCAACCTGGGTCTGATCCAGAAATTCGTTGAAGCCGGCAAAATCGACGCATCTGCAGAGATCAACGAAGACGTGCTGGTCGCTTCCGGTGTTATCCGCCGCAAGCTGGACGGTGTGCGTGTTCTCTCCAAAGGTGAAGTCACATCCAAGCTGACACTGAACGTCACCGGCGCTTCCAAATCGGCTGTTGAAGCTGTTGCAAAAGCCGGCGGTTCGCTTTCTGTGGCGGCTGCGGCAGAATAAGGACTTGTGAGAGCGGCTCCGGCCCCTTACATCTTCTTCTAGTTTTCCAAATGCCGCCGTCGGGAAACCGTACGGCGGCGTTTTTTATATGAAAGAGACTGCGAATGGCTTCAGCAGCGGAACAAATGGCGGCGAATATGAGCTGGGGCACCCTCGGGAAAGCCACAGAACTTCGTCAGCGAATTTTTTTCACCATCGGACTTTTGATCGTTTACCGTCTGGGGACTTATCTCCCGGTTCCTGGTATTGATGCAGGTGCGTTGCGCGAATTTATGCAACAGGCGTCCAGTGGCATTGGCGGCATCCTGTCGATGTTCACCGGCGGTGCACTTGGTCGCATGGGCATCTTTGCGCTTGGCATCATGCCCTATATTTCGGCCTCTATTATCGTTCAGCTGATGACGGCGATGGTTCCCAAGCTGGAACAGCTGAAAAAAGAAGGCGAGCAGGGCCGCAAGAAGATCAACCAGTACACCCGCTTTGGTACGGTGTTCCTGGCGATGTTCCAGGCCTACGGTCTGGCGGTCAGCCTCGAAGCCGGCGATCTTGTGGCCGATCCTGGCTGGTATTTCCGCGCTGCGACTGTTGTGACGCTCGTTGGCGGCACCATGTTCCTGATGTGGCTTGGTGAGCAGATCACCGCCCGCGGTATCGGCAACGGCATTTCGCTGATCATCTTTGTTGGCATCGTTGCTGAAATTCCCAGCGCTCTGGCGCAGTTCCTGGCCTCTGGCCGTTCTGGTGCGATCAGCCCTGTGGTGATTATCCTGGTACTTGTAATGGTGGTCGGGGTGATAGGGTTTGTGGTCTTTATGGAGCGCGCGCTGCGCAAGATCCATATCCAGTACCCGCGCCGTCAGGTGGGCATGAAAGTCTATGACGCCGGCTCCAGCCATCTGCCGATCAAAGTGAACCCTGCCGGTGTGATCCCTGCGATTTTCGCCAGCTCACTGCTCTTGCTGCCGACCACGCTGGCGACGTTCTCTGGTTCTGACACTGGTCCGGTGCTGTCGACTATCCTGGCCTACTTTGGGCCCGGCCAGCCGCTGTACCTGCTGTTCTTCACTGTGATGATCGTCTTCTTCGCCTATTTCTATACCGCGAATGTGGCGTTCAAAACTGAAGACGTGGCGCAGAATCTGAAGAATCAGAACGGTTTTGTTCCGGGCATCCGTCCTGGCAAGAAGACCGAAGAATATCTCGACTACGTTGTGGCACGGATCCTGGTGATCGGCTCCGCTTACCTGGCCGCGGTTGCGCTGCTGCCTGAGATCCTGCGGTCCCAGTTTGCGATCCCGTTCTACTTTGGCGGGACATCGGTGCTGATCGTTGTGTCTGTGACTATGGATACCATCCAGCAGGTTCAGTCACATTTGCTGGCCCACCAGTATGAAGGGCTGATCGAGAAGTCACAATTGCGGGGCAAAGGCAAGAAGCGCGGCAAAAAAGGGGCGGGCAGAAAATGAATATTATCCTTCTCGGCCCACCTGGCGCCGGCAAAGGCACTCAGGCACGCCGGTTGGTTGAAGAGCTGGGCATGATCCAGCTCTCGACCGGCGACATGCTGCGAGAGGCCAAATCAAGCGGCACTGAAATGGGGCTCAAAGTGGCGGCCGTCATGGACGCCGGGGAATTGGTGACGGACGAGATCGTCATCGGTCTGATCGACGAGAAAATCCGTTCCGATACCGGCGCTGGTTTTATCTTTGACGGTTTTCCCCGCACCCTGGCTCAGGCGGATGCCCTGGCCGAGCTGCTGTCGCGCAACGGGGCGACGCTGGATGCGGTGATTGAGATGCGCGTCGATGATGCGGCTTTGGTCAAGCGGATCTCCGGTCGCTACACCTGTGGCACGTGCGGCGAGGTCTATCACGACGAGACCCGCCCCTCCGCTGTTGACGGTGTCTGCGACAATTGCGGCGGCACCGACATGAAGCGCCGTGCCGATGACAATGCGGATGCGCTGAAAACCCGGCTGATGGAATATTACAAAAAGACCTCACCGCTGATCGGCTATTATTATGCCAAAGGTGATCTGACCCCGGTCAACGGGCTGGCGGATATCGAAGATGTCGCCAAGTCAATCAAGCTCGCTTTACGCTAAATTTGCCCGGCCCCTTGACGGGGCTGGGATATCTCCGTAATGCAACACATCCCCTCTGGGGAATCGGATAAAGTGGGGTCGCACCTCGCAAAATCCACTTCATTGAATTCAGCTACGGCCCGTAGGAAATTCCTTCGGGCCTGCGTTGTGAAAAAAGGTTCCGGAACTACGGAATCGCAACGAAAGGAAGAGACACGTGGCACGTATTGCCGGCGTTAACCTGCCGACCTCTAAACGCGTACCTATCGCCCTGACTTATATCACGGGTATCGGTACAACATCTGCAGAAGCAATCTGCGAAGCTGTAAGTATCGACGTCACCCGCCGTGTTAACGAGCTGGCCGACACTGAAATTCTGGCGATCCGCGAGCATATCGACGCAAACTACGCCGTTGAAGGCGACCTGCGTCGTGAAACTCAGATGAATATCAAGCGCCTGATGGATCTTGGTTGCTACCGTGGCCTGCGTCACCGTCGTAACCTGCCTGTCCGTGGTCAGCGTACTCATACAAACGCACGTACTCGCAAAGGCCCTGCACGGGCTATTGCTGGTAAGAAGAAGTAAGGGAGGGTTCTGATCAATGGCACGCGATAAATCCCGCACGAAGAAAAAAGAGCGTAAGAACATTGCCGCAGGCGTGGCACATGTGAACAGCTCGTTCAACAACACCAAGATCCTTATCTCTGACGTTCAGGGAAATGCGATTGCCTGGTCTTCCGCCGGTACAATGGGTTTCAAAGGGTCGCGTAAATCGACTCCTTATGCTGCTCAGATGGCTGCTGAAGACGCTGGTAAAAAAGCGCAGGAACATGGTCTGAAAACACTGGAAGTCGAAGTTCAGGGTCCTGGTTCGGGCCGTGAATCCGCACTTCGCGCTTTGGCTGCAATTGGCCTGAACATCACATCGATCCGTGACGTTACTCCAATGGCACACAACGGCTGTCGTCCGCCTAAGCGCCGCCGCGTTTAAGTTTTACGATTTGCACGGGCTGCGTTTTGGCGCGGCCCGTGTCTGGCATTTTTAACCTCGGGCGTCTTCCGCTTACGGACATGGGCGAAAGACAGGTATGGAGGCTAACGCATGATCCACAAGAATTGGGCAGAGCTCATTAAGCCGCAGCAACTGGACGTTAAACCAGGCAATGATCCTGCGCGTCAGGCAACAGTTGTCGCGGAGCCGCTGGAACGCGGTTTCGGCCTGACACTGGGCAATGCGCTGCGTCGCATTCTGTTGTCATCGCTGCAGGGTGCTGCGATCACAAGCGTTCAGATCGACAATGTTCTGCACGAGTTTTCGTCTGTTCCCGGTGTACGTGAAGACGTGACCGATGTGATCCTGAACCTGAAAGGTGTCGCGATCCGCATGGAAGTCGAAGGCTCCAAACGTCTGTCCATCTCGGCCAAAGGCCCGATGGTTGTGACGGCTGGCGACATTTCGGAATCCGCTGGGATCGAGATCCTGAACAAAGATCACGTGATCTGTCACCTGGATGACGGTGCCGATCTGTTCATGGAGCTGACTGTGAACACCGGCAAAGGTTATATCTCTGCCGAGAAAAACAAGCCGGAAGACGCGCCCATCGGTCTGATTCCGATCGATGCGATCTATTCGCCTGTGACCAAAGTGTCTTATGACGTGCAGCCCACCCGTGAGGGCCAGGTGCTGGATTATGATAAGCTGACACTGAAGCTGGAAACAGACGGATCGGTGACACCTGAGGACGCCGTGGCCTATGCGGCGCGCATCCTGCAGGATCAACTGTCGATCTTCGTGAACTTTGATGAGCCTGAGTCGGCTAGTCGTCAGGAAGAAGATGACGGTCTCGAGTTTAACCCGCTTCTGCTGAAGAAGGTTGACGAGCTTGAACTGTCGGTCCGCTCCGCAAACTGCCTGAAAAACGACAACATCGTTTACATCGGCGATCTGATCCAGAAGACCGAAGCAGAAATGCTGCGGACGCCGAACTTCGGCCGCAAGTCTCTGAACGAGATCAAAGAAGTGCTTTCGGGCATGGGCCTGCACCTCGGCATGGATGTCGAAGAATGGCCACCAGAGAACATCGAAGACCTGGCGAAGAAATTCGAAGACCAGTTCTGAGATTTGGGGGCTGCGTGAGCGGCCCCCTGAATGCCCGGACCGCCGGGGAATGAATGGGCGCGAGCCCCAAGGAGAGTGGCCTACACGCATGGGCCGCCAGACAAAGCAAAAACAAATACTTTAGGAGATGACAATGCGTCACGCAAAAGGCTACCGCCGCCTCAATCGCACCCATGAGCACCGTAAAGCTCTGCTGTCGAACATGGCCGGCTCGCTCATCGAGCATGAGCAGATCAAAACAACCGTGCCCAAAGCCAAAGAACTTCGTCGTTACATCGAGAAGCTCATCACGCTGGGCAAACGCGGCGACCTGCACGCCCGCCGTCAGGCGGCTTCGCAGCTGAAAGAAGACAAGGACGTTGCAAAACTGTTCGAAGTCCTCGGCCCGCGTTATGCTGAGCGTCAGGGTGGTTATGTCCGCGTTCTGAGAGCCGGTTTCCGGTATGGTGACATGGCTCCGATGGCGATCATCGAATTCGTTGAACGCGATGTTTCTGCCAAAGGCGCGGCTGATCGCGCTCGTCTGGAAGCGGAAGAAGCTGCAGAATAAGTGTCGGGCTGCTTGCGGTCGGAATGATAAGAAAACCCCGTCTCTGGCGGGGTTTTTTGCATTTTGAGTCGCAATTGTGCGACAATCTGCTCTGACGTCAGCATTGCAATTGCTGACGTTGACGGGCATCTTGATCAAACCTTCGGGAACAACTCGCTGGGGTACTGGCGGCAATGCAGCGGCTAAATTGGGTTTAACCAAATTGCATGCTGCTCGTTGTAAAATGCAGCGAACCAATTTACCGTTGATTCGGATTATAGATTGGCAACTTCAAGTAGAGCAGAGACGCGGCAATATCAAAAGTGAATACAATGTCCAGGACCACTGAATTAGAGACCCTGTTCGGCAGGCTGGAAGAGATGTCGCCTTGTGGTTTTTCGGCCGGGCTGCATATTCGCTTTGCGGCGCCACTGGTTTACCGGCGAACCTATGATCCCGCCTGGACCACCAAATATGATGAAAATGTTTTTGCGCTGAGAGATCCGCTGGTCTTTTGGGGTCTGGGCACGCGCGGGGCGACACGCTGGAGTGAAATCAAGCTTCCGGATCCGTTTAACATCATCGGCCAGGCGAAAGAGCATGGGCTGCTCTTTGGTGCTGTTGTTTCCTGTGGTCCGATCAAATCACGTTCCATTATTGGTGTGGCGCGGGATGACCGGGAGTTCAGTGACGGTGAGATCAAAGAATTAGAAATATTAACCCATGCTTTGCACGTAGCTGCTGAGCCTCCGACAAATCTGACGGATGCGCAGACAGAGGCGTTGCGCCTTATTGCCGAAGGGGACCGGCATACTGCCGCAGCAGCAAAGCTTGGGATTTCAGAAAGTGCATTAAAAGCGCGCCTCAGTTCAGCACGGGTCCGATTAGGCGCCCGAACGACATCTGAGGCGCTTAAAAAAGCGCGGGAATACAGGTTTTTGTAGAGTGGTGGCCCACCCCCTCCGGTTTGTTTCAACACAACCGCCTGGAGGCACCTATGCAAGTCACAACACTTTCCTTCGATAACCTGCACAAACACGGTGAATTGTTCGCCAACATGCTGCGCGCACGTCACAATACATTTATTGAGCGCAACAACTGGGATCTGCCCCATGTCGATGGCATGGAATATGATCAATATGACACCCCGGCCAGCCGCTGGATTGCGGTGCATGAGTTTGGCGAGGTGCTGGCGGGGGTCCGTTTGACCCCGACGACGGCGCGATGTGGCATCTATACCTATATGATCCGGGACGCGCAGCGTGGGTTGCTCGACAGTATTCCGGCAAACCTGCTGGATCATGAGGCGCCGGTGGCCGGACATGTCTGGGAAAGCAGCCGCGTTTTTGTCTCTCACAATGTGCCTGCCAAACAGCGTCTGCGGGTGCAGATCAGTCTGATTGCGGAAATGGTGAAATCGGCGCGGGAACTGGGGGCGACCTCGGTTCTGGGGCTGATCCCGGAGCATTCCCCCCGGCTGGCGCGGCGCACCGGCATTGATTGCCAGCCTGCGGGGCCGGTGCTGGACATCGGTGGGTCCCGCTCAGTCTGTGTCGACATCAATCTGACGTCGAAACTGCACTGAGAACCCGGCATTGCCCGCTGTAGCCATCTGGCGGGCAATAATGGCTTTCACCCTCTGCATGGGGCGGATAAGTTCGCCCCATGGCAGATCTTTTTGAAACACCTTCGACTTCCCTTGCAAACGCCGCAGGAACGCCGGCAGCCCCACGCCCGCTGGCGGATCGTTTGCGGCCGCAAGCGCTGCGTGAGGTGATCGGGCAGCAACAAATCCTTGGGCCGGAGGCACCACTCGGGGTGATGCTGGCGTCAGGGGCGCTCAGCTCTCTGGTGCTCTGGGGGCCGCCCGGTGTTGGTAAAACCACCATCGCCCGCCTGCTCGCTGCGGAAACCGACCTGCATTTCATCCAGCTCAGCGCGATCTTCACCGGGGTGCAGGAACTGCGCAAAGTGTTCGAATCGGCGAAGATCCGGCATCAGAACGGCCAGGGTACCCTGTTGTTTGTGGACGAGATCCACCGCTTCAACAAAGCGCAGCAGGACGGGTTTCTGCCCTATATGGAAGACGGCACCATTCTGCTGGTGGGTGCCACCACGGAAAACCCCTCGTTTGAGCTGAACGCCGCGTTGCTGAGCCGGGCCCAGGTATTGGTGCTGGAGCGGCTGTCGGAAGCTGAGCTGGAGCAGCTCTGTGCCCGGGCCGAGACCGAGTTGGGCCTGGAGCTGCCCCTGACCGCTTCGGCGCGCTCAGCACTGTTTGAAATGGCAGACGGCGACGGCCGCACTTTGCTGAACCTCGTTGAGCAGGCGGCCGGCTGGCGTGTTGCTGCACCGCTGGAACGCGAAGCGCTGACCAAACGGCTGATGCGGCGCGCGGCCAAATACGACAAGTCGGGCGAAGAGCATTACAACCTGATCTCCGCCCTGCACAAATCGATCCGCGGCTCGGATCCGGATGCGGCGCTGTATTGGTTTTGCCGCATGCTGGAAGGCGGCGAGGACCCCAGGTACTTGTCGCGGCGTCTGTTGCGTATGGCGGTGGAAGATATCGCGCTTGCTGACCCTCAGGCGCAGTCCATCTGTCTGCACGCCTGGGAGACTTATGAGCGGCTGGGCTCGCCCGAAGGCGAACTGGCGCTGGCCCAGGCGGTGATCTATCTGGCGCTGGCCCCCAAAACTAACGCGGGGTATGTGGCCTATAAAACTGCTCGTGCCGCGGCGCGCAAGTCGGGCTCAGCGCCGCCACCCAAACATATCCTGAATGCGCCGACCCAGATGATGCAGGATCAGGGCTATGGCAGCGGCTATTCTTATGATCACGACGCGGAAGACGGCTTTTCGGGACAAAACTATTTCCCGGATGGTATGAACAGACCACAGTTTTATGCCCCGGTGGAGCGCGGATATGAGCGGGATCTGAAGAAACGGGTCGACTATTTCGCCAAACTGCGCGCAAAACGCCAGGATGGTTGACAAGCGGCCTCCCAGCCCGCAGGAGACACGCTGACCCTTTTACAGGTGGAGATATCGCATGAGCGGCGTGCAGAAAATAACCGTAGACGAGAACGAAAGTGACCAACGGCTGGATCGTTGGATGCGCCGCCATTTCCCGCATCTGGGGCAGGGGGCAATTGAAAAGCTGTGCCGCACGGGCGAGATCAAAGTGGACGGTGTCAAAGGCAAGCCAAACACCCGGGTGGTGCCTGGCAATCTGATCCGCATCGCGCCGCTGCCCGAACCGGGCGAACGCCCGGCACCCTTGCCGGCCCGGATCAAAAAGGCCGATGTGGCGATGATCCAGGCGACGGTGATCTACCGCGATGACGACATCATCGTGCTGAACAAACCTTCGGGTCTTGCCACCCAGGGCGGCTCTGGGCAGTCGCGCCATGTGGACGGCCTCGCCGAAGCACTGCGCTTTGGCTATGAAGAAAAACCACGCCTTGTGCACCGGCTCGACAAAGACACTTCCGGCATTCTGGTGCTGGGGCGCACCCAGCGGGTGACAACCGCACTGACCGCCGCTTTCCGCCACCGGGAGACCCGCAAAATCTACTGGGCCGCCGTGGGCGGTGTGCCACATCCAAAAATGGGCTCGCTGAAATGGGGCCTGGTGAAAGCACCGGGTCACGGCAAGGGCGGTGAGGGCGAAAAGATGCACTGTGTGCATCCGCGCGATGTGAACAGCACCTATGGCGCCAAACGCGCCCACACCGACTATGCGACCCTGTCCGCGCTCGCCCGCCGGGCAGCCTGGGTGGCGCTGGTGCCGATCACCGGCCGCACCCACCAGCTGCGTGCCCATATGGCCGAGCTCGGTCATCCGATCATCGGCGATGGCAAGTACGGTGGCTCGGGCCAGGAAAATCTGGGCGACGGCTGGGGTGCGCGCCTTGGCGGTGACATGAGCAACAAGCTGCATCTTCATGCGCGTTCGCTGACCATTGAACATCCGCGCACAAAAAAGCTGGTGACCTTTGTGGCGCCGTTATCAAAGCATATGGCCGACACGTGGTCGATGTTTGACTGGCGCGAGAACGAGGTGCCGGCGGATCCGTTCGAGGACGAGCTGTGAGCGCAGCGCTGCGGCTGGTGATCTTTGACGTCGATGGCACGCTCGTCGACAGTCAGGATTTTATTGTTGCAGCGATGGAGCAGGCCTTTGCCTCAGAAGGCCTGCAGGCGCCAGAGCGCGGCGAGATCCTGTCGATTGTCGGTCTGTCGCTGGACGAGGCCGTAGGACGGCTCTCCGGCGGTTTACGGGTTGCGGCCATCGTGGCGGCCTACCGGGGCGCCTTTCTGAAGCTGCGACAGGCAAAGACCGAACCGCTGTATCCAGGCGTGCCGGAGATGCTGGCGGAACTGGCAAAGGACGAGACCCTGTTGCTTGGCGTTGCCACCGGCAAGGCGCGCCGGGGGCTTGATCATATCCTGGACACCTATAATTTAAGACAGTTTTTTGTCACCAGCCAGGTGGCGGATGACCATCCGTCCAAGCCCAACCCGTCGATGGTGGACGCCTGTCTGCGCGATACCGGGGTTGCGGCTGCCAATACGGTTATCATTGGCGACACGGTCTATGACATTGAAATGGGCCGTGCTGCCGGCATCAGACGCATTGGTGTCAGCTGGGGCTATCACCCGGCAGAGGATCTGATCGCAGCGGGTGCTGCCCGCGTGGTTGATGAGGTGAAGGCGCTGCCAGCGGCGATCGCAGCGCAATGGGAGACTTGAGATGAGTGACTGGAAAACAAAACGGTTCTGGAAAGAAGCCAGCGTCAGTTCTGAGGACGGCGGTTTTGGAGTGCGGCTGGATGGCCGGCCGCTCAGAACCCCGGCAAAAGCCGTTTTGTTGGTGCCGAGCCGGGGCATGGCGGCGGCGATTGCGGCAGAGTGGGATGCCCAGGAAAAACGAATCACCCCCGAATCAATGCCGGTCACCAGGGGCGCAAACGCTGCGATCGACAAGGTGGCGAATCAGCGCAGGGAAGTCGCAGATATGTTGGCCGCTTATGGCGACAGTGACCTGCTTTGTTACCGTGCCGAGGCGCCACAGAGTCTGGTGGATCGTCAGGCGGCGACCTGGAACCCATTGCTGGATTGGGCTGAAACGGCCCTTGGTGCCCGCCTGCAGACCAGAACCGGGGTGATACACGCACCACAGGCACCAGAGGCGCTGAAAGCCCTGTCAGATCATACGCATAGGCTAACTAATTTTGAGCTTGCCGGTTTTCATGATCTGGTAGCGCTATCGGGGTCTTTGATCCTCGGTTTTGCTGTTTTCCGCAATCAGGGCGCGGTCTCAGAAATCTGGAAAAAGTCGCAACTGGATGAACAATGGCAGGCAGAGCGTTGGGGGCGGGATGAAGAGGCCGGGGTTCTGGCGGAAAAAAAGAGGCAAGCTTTTGTAAATGCTGCACTTTTTGTCACTCTGCTTTCGGCCTGAGCCGGGTGGAGCTACTGCATCCAAAGCGTGTATTGGTCTGAATTTACCTTGGGGAAGCAATTCGATTTATTGATCGTGCACTTGACGTTTCTGAATGAATCTAATCAAACTCTTCTACAGTGCGAAGGACTTAAACCTTTGCACTCCAAAATACCGGCCCGGACAGGGTCGGATGAACCGCCAAATAAATGGCGGAAATTCAGGAAGAGGTAAAAATGAAAAAAACCGTATTTCTTGGTGCACTGACCGTAGCCAGCTTTGCTGCTGGCCTCGCATCAGCCGGCACGCTCGAAGATGTTCAAGCACGCGGCAAACTGAACTGTGGTGTGACCACCGGCCTGACCGGCTTTGCTGCTCCCGATGCAAACGGCGTCTGGAACGGCTTTGACGTCGCAATTTGTCGCGCTGTTGCTGCCGCAGTTCTCGGTGACGGGGCTGCTGTAGAGTTCACACCTACAACCGGTCAGACGCGCTTTACCGCTCTGGGTTCGGGTGAGATCGACGTTCTGGCACGCAACACCACGTGGACATTTTCCCGTGATGTTGACCTCAAGTTCGAATTTGCCGGCGTCAACCTCTATGACGGTCAGGGCTTCATGGTCCCCAAAGACCTGGGCGTGTCGTCCGCAAAAGATCTTGATGGCGCAACTGTTTGCATTCAGACCGGTACCACAACTGAGCTGAACCTGGCCGATTTCTTCCGCGCCAATAACATCAGCTACGAGCCTGTGCCGATTGAAACCAACGCAGAAGCACAGCAGCAGTACCTTGCCGGTGCCTGTGACGTGTACACAACAGACGCTTCTGGTCTGGCCGCAACACGTGCGACCTTTGAAAACCCGGGCGATCACATTGTTCTGCCGGAAATCATTTCCAAAGAGCCACTCGGTCCGCTTGTACGCCACGGCGACAACGAATGGGGTGATATTGTGCGCTGGACGCTCAACACTCTGATCGTTGCTGAAGAGCTGGGCGTTTCGTCTGCCAATGTCGAAGAACTGGCCAAGGGCACCAACAATCCGGAAGTGAACCGTATGCTGGGCACCGAAGGCAACCTGGGCGAACAGCTCGGTCTGTCGGCTGACTGGGCCAAGAACATCATCATGGCGGTTGGCAACTATGGTGAAGTCTTTGAGCGCAACATCGGCGAAACGACACCGATTGGTCTTGCTCGCGGTCTGAACGCACAGTGGAAAGACGGCGGCCTGCTCTATGCACCGCCCTTCCGCTAAGATCTGATACTTGTAGGGCGCGGCTTCGGTCGCGCCCTACTTACATACGACACAATAATAAACAGACGGGTGAAAATGCACCTGTCGGACGCATTGGGCTGCGTCTGAAACTCGGGGAGCGTCAGTCATGACGACACTTAGCGATCCTCACCAGGATTCGTTTAAACTGAGCCAGCTGATTTACGATTCGCGTTACCGTTCCATGACCATCCAGGCTGTCGCACTTGCTGCGTTTGTTCTGGCTCTGGGCTGGCTGGTAAACAACGCCGTCGTCAATCTCGCCGCGGCTGGGAAAGACTTCAACTTCTCTTTCCTCAGTGTGCGCGCTGGCTATGATATCAACCAACGTCTTGTCGAATATTCGTCAGACTCTGACCATTTACGCGCCGCGTATGTCGGGCTGCTCAACACGCTTCTGGTGGCGTTTATGGGCTGTATCCTGGCGACCATTGTCGGCGTGGCGGCGGGCGTGCTGCGTCTGTCGCACAACTGGATCACAGCCAAAATAATGACGGTTTATGTGGAGA
This sequence comes from Candidatus Halocynthiibacter alkanivorans, assembly GCF_003333265.1. Taxonomy (GTDB): domain Bacteria; phylum Pseudomonadota; class Alphaproteobacteria; order Rhodobacterales; family Rhodobacteraceae; genus Halocyntiibacter_A; species Halocyntiibacter_A alkanivorans. The sequence continues at coordinate 39,050 of NZ_QOLB01000066.1, read as the reverse complement.
GTTTCCGCAATATTCCGGTTCTGCTGTGGATCATCGCTTTTTTCGCGGTTCTGACGGAATCCACCCCAGCGCCAAAGGCGTTCAGGGGGGCCGAACCTGAAGCAACCATGTGGCTGAATGACGCGGTCGCAGTGACCAACCGCGGGACTTATATCCCTGCACCGGTCTGGGGCGATGGCTCCTGGGTTGTTGTAGTGACCTTCTTCCTGTCGCTTGCCGCAATCGTCTTTTTTGGCCGCTACGCCCAAAAGCGTTTTGAACGCACCGGGCTGAGCCTGCCGACCTTCCGGATTAAACTGGCGATCTTCGCCGTCCCTGCGGTTCTGGTTTTCTTTGTGATGGGCTCGCCCATCGGCCTGGAATATCCGGCGCTGAAAGGGTTTAACTTCAGAGGCGGCTTTCATGTCCGCAACTCCCTGATTGCATTGTGGCTGGCGCTGTCTTTCTACGCCGGTGCATTCATCGCGGAAAATGTGCGTGCTGGTATTCTCGCTGTGTCCAAAGGACAGACAGAAGCTGCTTATGCGCTTGGTCTGCGTCCGGGTAAGACGATGAATCTGGTGGTTCTGCCGCAGGCGCTGCGGGTGATCATTCCACCGATGATTTCCAACTACCTGAACCTGACCAAAAACACTTCGCTGGCAATTGCGGTGGGTTACATGGATCTGCGCGCCACCCTGGGTGGCATCACGCTGAACCAGACCGGGCGTGAGCTGGAAGCAATGATGATGATGATGCTGATCTATCTGGTCATTTCATTGTGCATTTCTTCGGCGATGAACGTCTACAATAAATCAGTCATGCTGAAGGAGCGATGAGATGACAAATTCTGCTTCACATGACCACGCATATGTCCGTGATGAAATGCTGTCCGAGATGGCGCCCCCTCCAGGCGAAACTGGGCTGGTTCACTGGCTGCGCGATAATATGTTTTCAAGTGTCAGCAATGGTTTACTGACACTCGTAGCCCTTTATGCAATTTACGCGATGCTGGCGGCGGTGCTGCCCTGGATGGTACTGGGGGTCTGGAACGCAGGTTCGCTGAGTGAATGCCGCGAGATCCTCGCGGCGAAATATGGCGACACAGATTATGCCTGTTGGGCGGTTCTGAGCGAACGCTGGAAACAGCTGCTGTTTGGCTTCTATCCGCAGGATCTGTACTGGCGTCCGGTCCTGGCGTTGGTGCTGTTGTTTGTGGCGCTTGCGCCGCTGCTGTTTGATCATCTTCCACGTAAGTTGTTGATCTTTTCGGCGCTTTATCCTTTCGTGATGTATCTGCTGGTCTGGGGCGGCTCGGTCTGGGTTCCCCTGTCCGTGATCGCGGGATTTGCCATCGGCTATTTCGCCTCAAAGATCATCACCCCTGTCGCCGGTGGCCTTGCGGGCACGATTGCCTTGTTCCTGGCGCCGGTGATCTGGTGGTTGTTCCTGGCCGGTCCAATAGCCGGGCTGTTTGAGGATATCATCCCGCTGTCAATTGAAGCAGTGAAATCCAAGACCATTGGCGGTTTCATGATTTCGATCGTGATCGGCCTGTCGGGCATCGCCCTGTCACTGCCAATTGGCGTCGTGCTGGCGCTGGGTCGCCAGTCTGACCTGCTGATCGTGAAATCGATTTGTGTCGGTTTCATCGAGTTCATCCGCGGCGTTCCGCTGATCACTCTGTTGTTTACCGCTTCGCTTCTGTTGCAGTACTTCCTGCCCAAAGGCACCAATTTTGACATCGTCTTGCGCGTGATCATCATGGTGACCCTGTTTGCGTCCGCTTATATGGCGGAAGTGATCCGGGGCGGGCTGGCGGCGCTGCCACGGGGCCAGTATGAGGCCGCAGACGCGCTGGGGCTGACCTATTGGCAAGCGCAGAAGCTGATCATCATGCCGCAGGCGCTCAAAATCTCGATTCCCGGGATTGTGAACACGTTCATCGGGCTGTTCAAAGACACCACTCTGGTCATTTTCATCGGTATTTTTGACATACTGGGTCTGACCGGCGCCATCCGGGCCTCTACCGAATGGAACGGCATCTACTGGGAACTGTTCATCTTTGTCGCGGTGGTCTTCTGGGTCTGCTGTTTCTCGATGTCCCAATACTCTCAATGGCTGGAGCGTAAGCTTCGCACCGACCACGTCTAAGGAGCCAGAAAAATGAACGAAACAACGATAGATCGTGATATTGACCGGAGCCATATGCAGGTTTCGGACCAGGTGGCCATTCAGATCACCAACATGAACAAATGGTATGGCGCCTTCCACGTGCTGCGCGATATCAACATGACGGCGAACCACGGGGAACGCATCGTGGTCTGCGGGCCTTCGGGCTCGGGGAAATCGACCCTCATCCGCTGTATCAACCGTCTGGAAGTGCACCAGGCCGGTTCGATCCAGGTGGACGGTGTTGAGCTGTCCTCTGATCTGAAGAACATCGACAAGATCCGCTCAGATGTGGGCATGTGCTTTCAGCACTTCAATCTGTTCCCGCATCTGACCATCCTTGAAAACTGCACCCTGGCGCCGATGCATGTGCGCAAGACTCCAAAGAAGGAAGCCGAAGAAATTGCGATGCAGTTTCTTGAGAAGGTGAAAATTCCGGAACAGGCGCTGAAATATCCGGGCCAGCTGTCCGGTGGTCAGCAGCAGCGGGTGGCGATTGCACGTTCTCTGTGCATGAAACCGCGCATCATGTTGTTTGATGAGCCAACGTCTGCGCTTGACCCTGAGATGATCAAAGAGGTGCTCGACACCATGATCGAACTCGCGGAAGAGGGCATGACGATGATCTGTGTGACCCATGAGATGGGTTTCGCCCGTCAGGTGGCAAACCGGGTGATCTTTATGGATCAGGGCCAGATTGTGGAGCAGAATGAGCCGGAAGAGTTCTTCAGCAACCCGCAGTCTGAGCGCACGCAACTGTTCCTGAGCCAGATTTTGGGTCACTGAACAGGCGCACAGCCAGATTTAAAATCAGAACGCCGGCGGAGAGATCTGCCGGCGTTTTCTATTGCTGGGCGCGGGGCACTGTGAAAGCGGCGATATGGCCTGTGCCCCATTTGACCCCGGACCAGGTTTCGGCCTGAAACTCCAACACTGTGGTGGCGGCGGGCGGGTATCGTTGAAATTGCCTGTCTGCAGGGGGCGCGGCAGCAAAAGATATTGCTGCGCGCGCGATTCCCGGGTTGTGGGCGATAATCATCACCACTTGCGCCTGTTCAACCTGCTGCAGTCGCTGGAGGATAAAGGCCGGATTTGCCTGGTAAAGCCGGGGATCGATTTCGAATTTGCCCGCAAAGCCCAGAGTGGGGGACAGACCCGCCCAGGTCTCGCGTGTGCGCTGCGCTGAGGAGCAAAGCACGTGTTCGGGGGCATACCCCTGCCGGGCAAGCCAGCTGCCAATCAGAGGCGCGTCTTTGCGTCCGGCTGCGTTCAGCGTCCGGTCATGGTCGGTGGGGCAATCCTCATCCCAGTCCGAACTGGCATGGCGGGTCAGGATCAGGCGCAGTGTCATCGGTGAAACGCCGACATGTGAAATGCCGATTGTGCCGGCGCGCGCGGATAGGTTCTGGACACAGGGCAGGCGCGGCGCACCAGACAGCCGCCCTGCAGACAGTCCTGGCCCTCAGGAGTGTCAAGAAACGTATGGCAGGCCGGCACGTCATACTGCCCTTCCGTGATGGCGCCGGCCGGGCAGGCGCTGATGCAGGGGCGTCCCGCGCAACTCTGGCACGGCGAGGGCTGCGTGGCGGGCAGCTCAATATGGTGTGAAAAGGCCAGCGCGCCGCGGTAGGACACCATCAGCCCGGCCTTGTCATGCACCAGCAGCGACACTGGTGAGCTGAAGGACTGCGCGCTGCGCAGCGCCCAGGAAATGAACGGGTGCCAGGGCGGGCCGCCAAAGGGAAAGACTGGTGTTGCACCAAGGTCCTGAGCGAGTTGAGAAACCACCCGTAGCGACCAGCGGTCAACCGGGTCAGCCTTGCCATCGCGGAATTCAGCGGAGTCCGTGAGCACCGGCCAGAACCCGGGTTCCAGTGGTCCCAGCAGCAGGACGGTTTTGCAGCCTTCAGGGGCGCCATCTGTGTCTGCCGGGTGAAAACCGCCAAGCAGTTCAAGCTGCGCCGGGCGGATCTGTGACTTCAGATGTTGGTATTCGGAGTTTATGGCGCTGTTCTTCATGACGCCAACTTAGAGCAAGCCACAGGGCTTGGGAATTCCAGAATTCCAGTGCGCGTAATCGTGAGGGCGCCGTCAGCCGGCGCGGATCAGCGAGCCGGCACCGTGTTCGGTGTAGAGTTCCAGCAGGCAGGCGTTGGGGACACGCCCATCCAGGATCACCACCGCACGCACGCCCTGGTCCAGCGCATCCAGTGCCGTTTCGGTTTTTGGAATCATGCCGCCGGCAATGGTGCCGTCTGCGATCATATCGCGGATCTGGCCAGCGTTCAGTTCGGTCAGGACTTTGCCATCACCGCCTTTAACGCCCGATACGTCGGTCAGCAGCAACAGGCGGTCCGCCTGCAGTGCGCCGGCAATTGCGCCGGCAGCGGTGTCGCCGTTGACGTTAAAGGTCTCGCCGTTGCGCCCGGCGCCCAGCGGCGCGATGACCGGGATCAGACCAGAGGCCCCAAGATCGCGCAGCACTTTGGGATCCATATCAGCCGGCGTGCCGACAAAGCCAAGATCCGGGTGGGTCTGATCACAGATCATCAGATTGGCATCTTTGCCCGAAAGGCCAACCGCGCGGCCACCCTGGGAATTGATCGCCTGCACCAGCCGTTTGTTGACCTGACCTGAAAGCACCATTTCGACCACTTCCACCGTGGCCTGGTCGGTCACCCGTTTGCCGGCGACAAATTCAGATTTGATATCAAGCTTTTCCAGCATCGCGTTGATCATCGGACCGCCGCCATGCACGATGACCGGATTGACCCCAACCTGCTGCATCAGCACCACGTCGCGGGCGAAATTTTCCATCGCCTCGTCGCTGCCCATCGCATTGCCGCCAAGTTTGATGACGACGGTGGCGCCTTCATAACGTTGCAGGTAAGGGAGCGCCTGAGACAGGGTCCGGGCAGTTGCTGGCCAATCGCGGTTCATATCCTGGGTCTTCATCATGAGGGCTTTTCTCTGGGTCAGCCGGTTTTAGTCGACAGGGCGGCTCTAGTGCAAGACATTCCCGGACCGGGGTTATTCCATCGTGGCGATTATGGCGCGCAGATCTTCGATACCTTCGCCTTTTTCGGAACTGGTCAGGATGATTTCAGGGTAGGCGGCCGGGTGTTTTGACAGCGCTTTGCGCACCTGGGCAAACATCGGTTCCAGATCTTTTTCTTTGACCTTGTCGGCTTTGGTCAGCACCACCTGAAAGGTCACGGCAGACTTGTTCAGCAGCCCCATGATCTCTTCATCCACTGGTTTGATCCCGTGACGGCTGTCGACCAGCACAAACGCGCGGCGCAGCGTGGCGCGGCCGGACAGGTAGGCCTTCAGCAGCCGCTGCCATTTTTCAACGACTTTGACCGGTGCATTGGCAAAACCATAACCGGGTAGATCGACCACATAGTGGCTTTCGCCGCAGGTGAAGAAGTTGATCTCCTGGGTGCGGCCCGGAGTGTTGGAGGCACGCGCCAGAGCTTTGCGCCCGGTCAGGGCATTGATCAGGGTGGATTTGCCCACGTTGGAGCGCCCGGCAAAACAGACCTCCATCCGGTCCGCCGGCGGCATGCCGTCCATGGCGACAACGCCTTTGAGAAAATCGGTTTCGCCCGCAAACAGCAGACGCCCGGCTTCCCGGGCGTCTGCGTCAGTTTCAGCGAATGGAAAAGAAAGTTCCATTGATCAGCTTTCAGTTTTTTTGCGCTTAAAGGTGCGGATAATGTTGCCAAACACATCCGGCTTATGCCCATGGCTGCGCATGATGAGATATTGCTGGGTGAAGGTGATCGTATTGTTGGCGATCCAGTAGAGTACCAGACCGGAAGCAAATTGACCCAGCATGAACATGAACACCCAGGGCATCCAGGCCATGATCATCGCCTGAGACGCGTCGGTCGGTGCCGGGTTCAGCTTTTGCTGCAGGAACATCGAAATGCCCAGCAGGATCGGCAGAATACCAAGCGACAGGATTGCGAACAGGCTGTCGTCTGCCGGCAGCGAAATGGACAGCAGGCCAAACAGGTTCAGGATCGAACTGGGATCAGGGGCGGAGAGGTCATAGATCCAGCCGAGCCAGGGGGCCTGACGCAGCTCAATGGTGACAAAGATCACTTTGTAGAGCGAGAAGAAGATCGGGATCTGCAGCAGGAGCGGCAGACAACCGGAGGCCGGGTTGACCTTGTTCTTCTTGTACAGCGTCATCATTTCTTTCTGAAGCTTAGCGCGGTCATCACCGGCTTTTTCCTTCAGTTTCTCCATTTCCGGCTGCAACTCTTTCATCCGCGCCATGGAGACGTAGGATTTATAGGCCAGCGGGAACAACAGCGCTTTGATCACCAGCGTCAGCGCGATGATCGACCAGCCCATGTTGCCGATCACCGAGTTCAGCCAGTGCAGCATGGCAAAAATCGGTTTGGTCAGGAAAAAGAACATGCCCCAGTCAATTGAGTCGAGGAAGTTGATGATGCCATTGTCATCTTCATAGCTGCGGATGGCGGCCCATTCTTTGGCACCGGCAAACATACGTGTTTCCACCTCAACGGACTGGCCGGGCTCAACAGAGACCACAGGGTTACGGGTTTCGACGAAATAGATGTCGGAACCTGTGTAGTAGCCGGTGGTCGAAGTGAACGCCTGACCGCTGGCTGGGATCAGCGCGGTCATCCAGTTTTTATCGGTAAAGCCGATCCAGCCGTTTTCCTGCACCGAGGCTTCTTCGCCAAGACGGGCCTGATTGGCCAGCGGGTCCATGTCCGGCAGTTCTTTGTATTTGATTTCCGACAGCTCGTCGTCGCTTTGACGGACCACACCCTCGTGCAAGACAAAGAAGTTCAGCGTGTCGGGCGTGCCCTGACGTGCAACCAGACCATAGGGGGCCATGCGGGCCGCTGTGGCGCCGGTGTTTTCAACGCTCTGGGTCACGGTGAAGAGATAGTTCTCGTCCACTTCGATCTGGCGGCGGAAGGTCAGGCCTTTGCCATTGTCCCAGATCAGGGTGACAGGCTTATCGGTCGTCAGGACATCGCCGGATTCGATCTGCCATGCCGTTGCGCTGCCGGGTACGTCCGCTGCGGCAAGATCGCCACCCGGGGCCCAGCCAAAGACCGAATAATACGCTGAGTCAGACCCGGCCGGGCGCAGCAGGGTCACCAGCTCGCTGTCAGCGTCCAGAGTTTCGTTGTAATCCTTCAGCGCAATGTCGTCGATACGGCCGCCGGTGAGCGAAATAGATCCGGTCAGGCGGTCCGTGTCGACCGTCAGGCGTTCGGTCTTGGCCAGGGCCGTCTGCAGCGTCTCTGCCGGTGTCGCGGTGACAAGCGGTGCGCTGTTCAGAAGCGGTGTCGGAATGCCGGTATCACCGGCCCCCGCGGTCTGCTCGCTGACCGGGACCACTGGGGCAACCGGGGCGTCCGGGGCGAAGAAAAACATCCACCCCAAATATACAATGGCGCTCAAAGCGAGAGCGACGATGAGGTTCTTGTTCTGATCGTCCATGGATGGTGGCCCAACTGCTGTTACGAAAGTCAGTCGTGGTTCAACAACCCGGGGGGCAAAAGGTCAAGCTATTTCGGGTCACAACCCGCGCAAAACCGGTGAATCGTGCGGAAAATTGCGCAGCGACGCTCAGCCGGCATGGCGACCGAGTATCGACGGCGTGGCGAGTTTCTCACGGTGTTTGCGCATCCAGGTGGTGGTTTCGTCAAACGGCATTGGCCGCGCAACACTGAAACCCTGGATATGACCGCACCCAAGTTGCGCCAGCATGGAGTGTTCGCCGACGGTTTCAACGCCTTCCGCCAGTGTTTCCAGATCAAGCCGTTCGGCCATGGTCAGGATGGCAGCCGCCATGTTTTGCTGATCGCGGTCAACGTCAACGCGGGTCACATAGGAGCGGTCAATTTTGATCCGGTCCACGGCAAAACGGCGGATATTTGCGATCGACGCGTGACCGGTGCCAAAATCGTCAAGATCGATACGGCAGCCCATTTCTGACAGAGCCCATATGTTGCGGGTGATAGTGTCATTGTCAGAGGAGGCAATCACGTCTTCCAGAATTTCAACGGTCAAGCGGTCCGGTGTCAGGTCAAACCGGTCCAGCTCCCAGCGCAGTTTGTCGACCAGTTTCGGGTTGCTCAGCTCTTCGGCGGCAAAATTCACCGCCACATTGGGCACGTTGATGTCGATATTGTCCCAGGCCTGGATCGCCGCCAGCGACTGGTTCAGCATCACGTCACCCAGATGTTCAAACAGCCCGGCATCCGCGATTGCAGGCAGGAATTCTGCCGGTGGGATCAGCCCGCGTTCGGGGTGTTGCCAGCGCGCCAGCGCTTCCAGCCCGGTCACCTCGCCCGTGTCAGTGGACACCTGCGGCTGAAACCAGGGGGTGATCTGGCCATTTTCAAGCGCATTGCCGACTTCGGCCGCGATGGCAGACGCGGCCGCAGCCCGTTTTACAATGTCCGGTGAATAGGCGCGAATTGCAGAGGGTCCGTTGTTTTGCGCATCGACAAGCGCCCGTTCGGCGGCCGCAAGCAGCGCGGCGCCATCGGAAGACGGGGCGCGGGACGGGGTGCAAAAGCCAATGGAAGAGGTCACATAGACACGCGTTGCATTGATGCTGAACGGGTCTGACAACGCGCCCTGGATGCGGGCCGCGATTTGCAGCATGCCTTCCAGATCAACGCGGCGTCTGGGCGCCATTGCGATGGCAAAACACGGCCCGTCCAGTTTGGCGATGAGATCATAATCCCGCATGGTGTCGCGCAGCCGGGTGGCGGCGCTGGCCAGCACTTTGTCAGAGGCATCCGTGCCATAGGTGCGGGATATCGTCGGAAATTCGTCCAGTTCGACCACCAGGCAGGCGGTAGAATGACCATTGGTACCAGCAGTTTGATACGCCTCGTTCAGCGCTCCAATCGCCGAAGCCCGCAGTGGCAGGCCGGTGATGCTGTCGCATTCTTTTGCCCCGGAGGACCCATTCGCCGGCAGCAGCCCGGCCAGGGCGATAATCGCAGGGAACAGAATCGCGATGAACAGGAGGACCCCTTCGCCGCCATACCAGTAACCACCCAGCGAGATTGCCGGCAAAAACGCAAGAAGCTGTGGCCCCAGGAGGATGGAGCGCAGCGCCGTTCTGAAGCGCAAAGCGTTGAAATCACGTATGAACGGCATGGACGCGTCCTTCAGGTATTCTCAGACAGATAAGCTGCCTGTTCAGTACCGACGCTAGGGCGAGTTCCTGTGCGTCTGGTTAACGCAACCTGGGAATATTAAGGCCATTTTCGTTCAATTTGTCAGCATTGCGTTCAAGCCCGGTGAAATCGAACAATTTTGGGTCAAGAAGATGGCTGGGCCGTGCATTCATCAGCGAACGGAACATAACCTGGCGCCGGCCGGGGCTATTTTTTTCCCAACCATCCAGAATCGCTTTGACCTGCTGGCGCTGCAAACCGTCCTGAGATCCGCACAGATCGCAGGGAATAATCGGGTAATTCATTGCGGTTGCGAACTTTTCGCAATCCACTTCAGCCACATGGGCCAGCGGGCGGTATACAAACAGATCGCCCTCCTCGTTAATTAGTTTCGGCGGCATGGTGGCGAGTCGCCCGCCGTGAAAGAGATTCATAAAAAAGGTTTCCAGGATATCGTCGCGGTGGTGGCCGAGCACAACGGCGGAACAGCCCTCTTCCCGCGCCACCCGGTAGAGATTGCCGCGGCGCAGGCGCGAACACAGGGCGCAAAAGGTGCGCCCTGCGGGGGTCTTGTCCATCACCACCGAATATGTGTCCTGGTATTCGATCCGGTGCGGGATGCCCATCTTTTCCAGAAACGCCGGCAATACGGTGGCGGGAAAACCCGGCTGGCCCTGATCCAGATTGCAGGCGAGGATCTCCACCGGCAGCAGGCCACGCCATTGCAGCTCATGCAGCACCGCCAGCAGCGTGTAGCTGTCCTTACCGCCGGACAGGCAGACCAGCCAGCGGGCACCGCGTTCAATCATGCCGTATTGCTCGATCGCTTCGCGGGTCTGGCGCACAATGCGCTTGCGCAGTTTTTTGAACTCAGTGGTCGATGGGGCACCGTGGAACAGGGCGTGAATGTCGTCGATATCATCAAGCATAGCTGGCTCCGGCGATTGGATTGGGCGGGTCTACGCGGGATTGGGGGCGGGCGTCAAATGTTTCAGCAGCATCAACACCGGCAGCGCCGCAAGAGCCGCGGCTGCGGCGAGGTAGATGCTGGCCTGATAATCAAAGAGGGACGCCATCAGCCCCATCAGCGCGGAGCCCAGCATGCCGCCCAGAAACAGGCTGGATACATAGGTGGCGGTGGCCTGGCCCATGCGCCCCATGGCAAACCCCTGGATGTAGCCAATCGCTGCGCCGGCAAACAGCCCGTAATAGAGACCTTCCGCGGCGGCCAGAAGGATCAGTTGAGGGATGCTCTGCAGCTGGGTGATGCTCAGCATAACCACAACGGCCAGCATGGCGGCGGCCATTAACACCCGTCGCTCACCCCAGCGTTGGGCGAGTATGGCCGCGAAATAGATCGCCGGGATCTCAAACAGGCATTTGATGGCAAAGGACAGGCCGGGCGCATAGCCGGGCAGCCCGGCTTCATACTTGAAAAACAACGGCATCGCGGAAGAATAGAGCACGTTTGTCATCGACAGCAGCATCGAGACCGCGGCGGCGATCAGCAGGATGTGGTTGCGGCCGGTACGCCCGGACCCTGTCGGCGCTTGGGCCGCCCGAAAGCCGCCGGGCAGGGTGATTGTCCACAGCGCAAGCCTGAGAACCGCGATGAAAAATGTGGCAAGGAAAGCGGCCCTGAAGCTGAAGCTGTCCAGCAGCACAAATGCAAACGCCGGGCCGAAAATCCAGCCGGTGGAGGTCACAATGCGCAGCAGCGCGTTGAAGCGGGCAATATCAAGTTGTTGGCGTTCCGCGTAAAGGCGGCCAAGGCTGTAGCCCACCGACAGGGCGGTATTGGCCAGCGAAATCAGCGGCGCAAAGACAAGAAGCAGCACCAGGTAGCTGGTGAGGAAATAGAGCAGCATGGTGGCCAGTAAAAAGGCCGCTATCGACACCAGCTGCAACTGCCGGATGTCGCGGCCACTGTCGATGGCGGCGCCGAAACGTTTGTTCAGCCCCATGGTCAGGGCCGTGACGATGACAAAATAAAGGCTGATCGCCCAAGGCGGCTGCCCCAGCTCATCAACGATGAAGAGCCCCATTACGGGCACCAGTGAAGACGCGGCAATACTGCCGGTGAGCGCCAGAGCCAATATCAGGCGGGCGTCGCGGTCAAGGCTGCGCAGAAAGGAAATAAACATGTGCAATCCGGTAAGCAGAATATGGATGCACTCTGCGGGCGACGGGCACGCCTGTCCAGCCTTGCGCTTGTATTCCCAGCCTAGTCCTGGTGTGGCTGATCTGCAGCGTCATCTTGCTGCAGGCCGGTCTTTTGTGAAGCTGTCTTCTCCGGCCCGGGCACCGGATCATAGCCCTGACTGCCAAACGGGTGGCAGCGGCCAATGCGCCGCAATGTCAGCAGGCTGCCACGCACGGCACCATGTTTTTCCAGCGCTTCAAGCGCATAGGCGGAGCAGGTGGGCTGATAGCGGCAATTGGCGCCAACGAGCGGCGAGAAAATCAGCCGGTAGGCGCGCACGGGCAGGGCTGCGATTCGGGCCAGAGGCGTCATTTGCGCGTCCTGTGGATCTTGCGCACCGCCGTGCGTAGGTCGTCCTGCAGCGCCACAAAGTCGCGCGCGGCCGTGACGTCTTTGCGCCCGATCAGCACATAGTCCCAGCCCGGCTGACCCAGGTCGGGCAGCAGCAGACGCGCAATCTCGCGCAAACGGCGTTTGGCGCGGTTGCGGGCGACGGCATTGCCGACTTTTTTGGAGCAGGTGAAACCGACTCGGATCCCCGCATCGCCATCATCGCGGTTGCGGGCCTGCAGCATAAAACACCCGGCGCCCTGACGTCTGGCCCGGGCGGCGCGCAGGAAATCGGCGCGTTTGGTGATCACTGTCAGGCCGGGGGGCGGACATGACGAAACCGCCGCTGCACCCTGATCCGCGGCAATCGCAGAGAAAAAAGGCACATCCGGCGGTGTCATATTATTGCCTTCCGGCAAGATCTTACGCGCTGAGCGTCTTACGACCCTTCGCACGACGTGCGTTCAGGATCTTGCGGCCAGCTTTGGTTGCCATGCGTGCACGAAAGCCGTGGCGCCGTTTGCGAACCAGGTTCGAGGGTTGGTAGGTGCGCTTCATGGCAGCATCTCCGAGGGTTAGGCCCAAACCCCACTATGGGATTCGAAGGCTGATATCTGTACGAAGCCCGGTCAATAGGGCGATGTTACAGAGTTGTCAATTCGCCCCGGGGTGAATCCGGGAATAAATTGGCGGACCCTGTCAGAATGTTTCAGTTTAGCACAGAATCCGCAGGTTTTCTGACATCCTGGTGACGTGGAATCAAGCACGCGTGAGGCGGGTTTCGCCGGGCGCATTATGGTCGCATGCTGGCGGAGCGTCAAAAACAGGCAGGACAAGGATAGATATGACTGATTCTCACAAGCCCGGGTGGATAAAAAAGCTGCCTCTGATTGCGATTTGTGCCGTTGCCCTGATCGGGGCATTCACCTTGCGGGACTATTTGTCGTTTGAAACGCTGCGCGACAACCGTGAAGCCCTGACCGCCTACCGCGACGCCAACTATATGACCACGGTGGTGGTCTTTGTACTGATCTATATCGTGATCGTTGCGTTTTCGCTGCCTGGGGCCGCGATTGCAACGCTGACCGGTGGTTTTATGTTTGCGACCTTTCCCGGGGTACTGTTCAACCTTACCGGCGCCACTGTCGGTGCGACACTTATCTTTCTGGCGGCACGCTGGGGCCTGGGCGAAAGCCTGGCACGTAAGTTAGACGCCTCGCACGGGGCGGTTAAAAAGATCAAAGACGGCATTGATGAGAACCAGTGGTCGATGTTGTTTCTGATCCGGCTGGTGCCGGCGGTGCCGTTTTTTGTCGCCAATCTGATCCCGGCGCTGGTCGGGGTGCCGCTGTCGCGATTCGTTATCACCACCTTCCTCGGCATTATTCCCGGCGGTCTTGTTTATACCTCTGTCGGGGCCGGGCTGGGCTCGATATTTGAGCGTGGCGAGACGCCGGACCTCGGCATCATCTTTGAACCACAATTTATTCTGCCGATTCTGGGGCTTTGTGCCCTGGCGATCCTGCCCATTGTGCTGAACGTATTCCGCCACAAGAAGGACGCACAGCAATGAAGCGGATCAAAACAGATCTTTGTGTGATTGGCGCCGGATCGGGCGGCTTGTCGGTGGCCGCAGGTGCGGTGCAGATGGGGGCCAGCGTGGTGCTGATTGAAGGCCATAAGATGGGCGGCGATTGTCTGAACTTTGGCTGCGTCCCGTCCAAGTCGCTGATTGCTGCCGGTAAAGCGGCGCATGCGACACGTAAAGGCGGTTTTGGTATTGCCGGGGTCGAGCCTGAAATCGACTATGCCGCCGCCATGGATCATGTTCACAGCGTGATCGACACCATCGCACCGCTGGACAGTCAGGAACGCTTTGAAGCACTTGGCTGTACCGTGATCCGTGAGTTTGCCCGTTTCATCTCGGCCACGGAAGTCCAGGCCGGAGACACCGTCATTCAGGCGCGCCGTTTTGTGCTGGCGACCGGATCCTCCCCGCTGGTGCCGCCGGTGCCGGGGCTGGACACCGTGCCCTATGAGACCAATGAGACCCTGTTTGATCTGCGCGAAAAACCGGAACATCTGCTGATCATTGGTGGCGGGCCAATCGGCATGGAAATGGCGCAGGCGCACCGGCGTCTGGGCTGTAAAGTGACGGTGATCGAAGGCTTAAAAGCGCTCGGCAAAGATGACCCGGAAATGGCCGCAGTGGTGCTGGACAACCTGCGCACTGAGGGGGTTGAGATCGCCGAAGAGGCGATGGCGTCGCAGATCCGTGGCGCCGCCGGGGCGATTGAAGTCGAAGTGCAGGACGGTCGCGTGTTCCGGGGCAGCCACCTGTTGATGGCAGTGGGGCGCAAGCCAAATATCGACAAGCTGGATCTCGACAAGGCAGGTGTTGCCTATACCCGCGCCGGCATCACAGTCGGCGCCGATCTGCGCAGCAGCAACCGCCGGGTCTATGCCATTGGCGATGTGGCTGGCGGGCTCCAGTTTACCCATGTGGCGGGCTATCACGCCGGGGTGATTATCCGCTCGATCCTGTTTGGGCTGCCGTCCCGGGCATCTGACCACCACATCCCCTGGGCCACCTATACCGACCCGGAACTGGCGCAAGTCGGGTTAAGCGAAGCACTGGCGAAAGAGGCGCATGGTGACCGGCTGGAAGTCATCCGCTTTGAATATGCCCACAACGACCGGGCCCTCACCAGCGGGAAGACGGCGGGGCTGATCAAACTCATGGTGGTCAAAGGCCGGCCGGTCGGGGTTTCGATTGCCGGGGCAGATGCGGGCGAGCTGATTTCGCTCTGGGCGCTGGTGCTGGCCAATAAAATGAAGATTGGCGCGGTTGCGGCCATGGTTTCTCCTTATCCGACACTTATGGAGGTTAACAAACGGGCCGCGGGTGCCTATTTCTCGCCAAGGCTGTTTGACAGCCCTATGGTAAAGAGAGTCGTCAGGCTGGTGCAGAAAATCCTGCCCTAGACATGATATGGCGGATACCGCCGAGATAAGGACACGCGCAGTGCTGAACACGCTATCAGGCCGGTTTCTGATCCTGACCACCGTATTTGTGATGTTGGCCGAGGTGATGATTTTCGTGCCGTCAGTGGCGCGGTTCCGCCAGGATTTCCTGCAGATGCGTCTTGAACGCGGCCAGATCGCGTCGCTGGCCTTGTTGGCCGACGATATGCTTGAGATGGACCTGGAAGAAGAGCTGTTGAAAAACGCCGGTGTCTTTAATGTGGTGCTGCGCCGCAATGAGGTGCGGCAACTGGCACTGTCCTCGCCGATTCCTGAGCCCATATACGCCACCTATGACCTGCGCGATCCTGGTGCGCTGGTGTTGATCCGCGATGCGCTTGCGGATCTGGTCAATCCGGACAACCGGGTGATCCGGGTGATCGGGGATCCGGTGCGTGAAGCTGGGCTGCAGATCGAAATCACCATGGAAACCGATCCGCTGCGCAAGGCGATGATCGAATACGGGGTGAATGTTTTTCTACTGTCGCTGGTGATCTCGGTCATCACCGCGGCGCTGTTGTTTGTGGCGGTTCAGCGGCTGATGGTGCGGCCGATCAAGCGGGTGGTCACGGCGATGACCTCTTACACCGAAGCCCCCGAGGACGCGCGGCGCATCTTTGTGCCTGACGCCACCGTGTCTGAATTGCGGGAGGCAGAAAACGCCTTGCAGGCGATGCAGCAACAGCTGACCAGTTCGTTGCGTCACAAAGAACGCCTGGCGCAGCTGGGCGAAGCGGTGGCGAAGGTGTCCCATGACCTGCGCAACATCCTGACCACGACCCAGCTGATTGCTGACCGGATGGAAATGTCTGCGGATCCCGGGGTGCAGCGCGCCGCGCCCAAACTGGTGAATTCGATTAGCCGGGCGGTGAACCTGTGCGAATCGACGCTGGCATTTGGTCAGGCGGCAGAACCGCCGCCGCGGCTGTCACGTGTTGTGCTGGCCGATCTGGTCTCTGATGTGATGGAGGGCGAACGCCTGGCGGCCGGTGAGTATGAGCTGTCTCTGGGCGAAGACGTGCCGGCGACGCTGCTGATCCGGGCTGATGGCGAGCAAATGTACCGGGTGTTGTCCAATCTGGTGCGCAATGCGCGTCAGGCCATCATGGCGACCGCCCGGCCCGGGGAAATCCAGATCCATGCCGATGAATCTGATACCAGCTGGAATATCTCGGTGACCGACACCGGGCCCGGGCTGCCGATCAAGGCGCAGGACCATCTGTTCCAGGCGTTTCAGGGCAATGTGCGTAAAGGCGGCATTGGTCTTGGCCTGGCCATCGCTTCTGAACTGGTGACCGGCCACGGCGGAAGCCTTGAGCTGATCCGCTCTGATGAGGGGGGCACCAGCTTTCTGATCCGGCTTCCGAAAAATATCGGAGAGCAAAATGAAGAAAAATGATTTTTCTTGTTTTTCGCTCTTGCGGCCCCGGTGAGTAGGGGCTAAATCCTGCCACACAAACCGCGCTCTGGTAGCTCAGCTGGATAGAGTACCTGACTACGAATCAGGGGGTCGGGGGTTCGAATCCTCCCCAGAGCGCCATTTGTTTCCCAGCACAACCGAAGTGACAAATGGCCCGTCAGGGCTGGACAGTCTGTGCCCCATACGCACACACTGACAGCCTGAATACAAAGCGGAGCGCCTGTAATGACTTCTTTATCTGATATTATTTCCCAGGGCAGCGGTGCGGCGCGCGCCGATATGATTCTCCGTGGCGGTGAGGTGTTTGACCTGATCACCGGTGAGATGATTCCCGGTGATGTGGCGATCTGTGGCGATACGATTGTTGGTGTAGGTGAGGCTTACGAATCGGACAATGTGATTGATGTGACAGGTCGCGTTCTGGTGCCGGGCTTTATTGACACCCACCTGCATATCGAAAGCTCCCTTGTGACCCCGTTTGAATTTGACCGCTGTGTCACGCCGCACGGGGTGACCACGGCGATCTGTGATCCGCATGAGATCGCCAATGTGATCGGGCCGGACGGTATCCGCTATTTTCAGCGCGCCTCAGAGCTTACTGTGATGGATATCAAAGTGCAGCTGAGTTCCTGTGTGCCGTCAACCGACATGGAAACCGCAGGGGCGGACATCAGTGCGGAAGATCTGCAACAACTGCGGGGGCATCCCTCGGGTATCGGGTTGGCGGAATTCATGAATTATCCCGGTGTGATCTACCAGGATCCCGGCTGCATGGCCAAACTGAACGCGTTCCGGGGCGCCCATATTGATGGTCATGCACCGATGCTGTCGGGGCGGGATCTCAACGCTTATATTGCGGCGGGCATCCGTACCGAGCACGAGGCGACAACGGCGGAAGAAGCGCTGGAGAAGCTGCGCAAGGGCATGCGCATCCTCGTGCGTGAAGGCTCGGTCTCCAAAGACCTGCATGCGCTGGCGCCGATCATCACCGAACGCAATTCCCCCTATATTGCGCTGTGCACAGATGACCGGAACCCGCTTGATATCGCCGAGCAGGGGCATCTGGATTATATGATCCGCACCGCGATCGCGCTGGGCGCCGAACCGCTGGCCATTTACCGGGCCTCAAGCCTGTCGGCAGCTGAAGCCTTTGGGTTAAAGGACAGGGGGCTGATCGCGCCGGGCAAACGCGCCGATATCGTGGTGCTGGACAGCCTGCAGGCCTGTAATGCGCAAATGGTGCTGACGGCCGGTCAGATCGCCTCTGACGCTCTGTTTGCCGCGCGTGGGACCGTTGCGCCGGTGGGGCGGAACTCAGTAAATGCGCCGCATGTCCGTGCCGAGCATTTCCGCACCGGCGGCAACCGAGAGCAAACCGATGTGATCGGCATTATTCCCGGCAAAATCATCACCGATCACCTGCATGAAATCATTCCGATTAAAGACGGCGACAAACGCCCTGACCCGGCGCGCGACCTGATCAAGATTGCGGTGATTGAACGCCACGGGAAAAACGGCAACATGGCAACGGGCTTTGTACGAGGGTTTGAGCTGAAATCCGGCGCAATTGCCTCTACCGTTTGCCACGATCATCACAACATCGCCGTGGTCGGCACCGATTACGATGACATGGCAATGGCGGCCAACCGGTTGGGTGAAATTGAGGGCGGCTTTGTCGTGGTCAAAGACGGCGAAGTGCTGGCGGAGCTGGCGCTGCCGGTGGCCGGGCTGATGAGCCTGAACAGCTTTGAGCAAGTGCGCGACGATCTGATTGATCTGCGTAAGGCTGCGCGTGGGCTTGGGGTGACGCTGGAGGAGCCGTTTCTGCAACTGGCGTTTCTCGCGCTGCCGGTGATTCCAAATCTGAAGATCACTGACCGGGGTCTGGTGGACGTGATCAAGTTCGAAATTATCGCCTGATCAGCTGTGCTGGCAGCCTTGCAGAGCGGCAGGGTTGAACAGCTCAAACAGCGCCGTGTTGCCGCAGACCAGTGTGTCCAGGGTGACCTCGTCCAGTTGAGAGTAAAAGCTCTCTACGGCCTTTCGGAGCGCGCCGCGCAAAATACATAAATTGGTGAGCGGGCAGGTATTGTCGTTGTCGGCAAAACAGTCTTCGTCTGCGACTTCGCCTTCAAGGGCTCTGAAGATCTGACCAACCCGGATATCGGACATATCGAGCGCCAGGCGTACACCACCACGCCGGCCGCGCACGGTGGTCAGATACCCAAGCTGCCCCAGCCGGTTGATCACCTGCGCCATGTGATTCACCGATGAGTTGCAGGCCAGGGCGGCTTCGTGTTTGGTCACCAGCCGGTCAGGGTTGGTGCCGCAAAACATTAACAGGCGCACTGCGAGATTGCTGCGTTTAGTGAGTCGCAAGGGTCAGATCCTCTGGGGAGGCTATCCCCGATCATGCGAGGCTATCGCCTGAACGGGTAACTGTATTTGATATGTGTCAAATTGCGTGATTCCCGCCATTTTGCTGCGCGAAGAGCATCTGAGGCGTCGGTTTGGCGTGAAATCTTCAGGCAATACACCGGAGTCTGAGGGACGCTGCGGGCAAGTTTGCCAGAAAAGTCGCAAATGTGGCGGCGATGTGACGGCGTGTGGCTGCACATAGTTGTGGCGTCGTTTAGTGAGCGTTCCACAAGATAGATGTTATTTTTCAGTACGTTGCGTGTATTTCTTGGGGCGAAGCTGTGGCGTTGCGCCGGATCAACTGCCTGAAACTGGTGGAGAAACCGTAAACAATAGCGCCCAAATTCGGAAATTGGTCCCGCTCAGCACGAAACTGCCCAGGCCGCGTCTCATTTGCGCCCCAATTGAATGTGAAAACATCCTTAACGAGACGTTAGGAGAGTGTCATGCACCAGGCTTTGATCGCAGTTCAGGAAGTAGCAAACGCAGTTGGACCCCAGCAGTTGCTGATGATCGCACTGTTTGGTCTGAGCATGATCTGTCTCGCGCTGGTGCTGATGGTCTTTGAGAGTTTCGGACCTGTATTGCAGCAGCGGCTGGTTGCTTTCTGTGAAGAGCTTCAGATCTCCATGACGCAGAAGATCGTTCGTTTTACCGAAGTCGATCCGTTCATGATGCGCCTTGAGCGCCTGGCCTGATCCGAGGCTAAACCGGCCACGCCGGGCCAGCTCTTTAATCATGTTGTAGCGGGTATGGGGCTCAGAAGTCGCTGGAAACGCCGGGCAGATTGAGCGTTTTCATCAGATCCCGCAATTCCTGCCGCGCCGCGACATTGGAAATGTTCATTTGCTTGACGCCCACGTCTTTGAGATCCAGCAAAGTCAGCCCGCGTGGAAACAGTTCCCGAAAAATCACCCGCTCAGAAAAGCCAGGGGCGACCCGGAAGCCAATGCGGCGTGAAAGATCATCCAGCGCTTCGCCGACCTTCTTTTTATTATGCATCTGCTGGGCGCCAAGACGGTTGCGCAAAACCACCCAGTCAATGGGTTTTAAACCGGCCTGAGCCCGCAACTGACGGGCATTCCATACCATTTCCGAATAGACGGACGGGCCGAGGATGCGGTTGGTGTCCGCATCAACATGGGCCAGCAGGTCAAAATCCACGAAACTGTCATTGAGTGGCGTAACCAGCGTATCGGCCAGTGAGTGCGCCACCTGGCTGAGCCGGGTGTGAGAGCCGGGGCAGTCGATCAGAATGAAGTCAGCCTCTTGCTCGAGACCGGACACGGCGGCAGACAGACGGCGGTCGTACAGGTTTTCACCCTCGGCCAGCACCGATCTGTCGATCTCGGGAAGATCACGAAAATCCGGCGACGGCAGCGACAGAGATTCTTTGGCCAGAAATGCGGCGCGATTTTCCATGTAGCGGCCAAAGGTGGTCTGGCGCAGGTCCAGATCCAATGCGCCGACCCGATGGCCCATACGGGCCAGTGCGGTTGCCACATGCATGGAGACGGTGGATTTCCCGGCCCCGCCTTTTTCGTTGCCCACGACGATAATATGCGCCACTGCCTGTTCCCTCACTGAAATCATATTCCCGTTCCTGCGGGATTACGGCGACTATATGCGCTCTGCCTGCGGATGGAAAGAAGCCGCAGGGGCCGCTGAGAGTGCTGTGACATAAGCGTCAGCCCGGTGGAAAAGCTGTTGTTATGGCCTGATGATTTCGGCAGCGGCGGGTGTATTTTCCGGTGTTTTCCGCCCGTTTGCGGGGCCACGCACAAACAAAAAACGCCGCAACCCGAAGGTGCGGCGTTTTCCGATCGAAACTGAAGGCTGTGCTTAGAAGCCCAGGCCTTCGTATTTCTTTTTGAACTTGCTGACACGGCCACCGGCATCCATCAAACGAGTGGAGCCGCCATTCCATGCGGGGTGCACAGAGGGGTCAATGTCGAGAGACATGCTTGCGCCTTCTTCACCGTAGGTGGAGCGCATTTCAACGATCGTACCGTCAGTCATTTTGACGTTGATCGTGTGGTAGTCGGGGTGGATATCTTTTCTCATCACTCGACTCCTTAAGCGTCGGCGCTTTTGCGCGGCTTGTAGTTGGTTACTTCTTTAATACGTGCGGACTTACCACGACGGGCGCGCAGGTAATAAAGTTTGGCGCGACGGACACGACCACGGCGAACAACAGTGATGCTGTCGATGTTAGTCGAGTGCAGGGGGAACACACGTTCCACGCCTTCGCCAAAAGAGATTTTGCGAACGGTGAAGGAACCCGCAATGCCAACGCCGTTTTTGCGCGCGATGCATACGCCTTCGTAGTTCTGTACCCGCGAACGGGTGCCTTCGGTTACTTTGTAACCAACGCGGATGGTGTCACCCGCTTTGAAATCCGGAATTTCCTTTGCAAGTGCAGCGACTTGCTCAGCTTCCAGTTGTGCGATCAGGTTCATCTGACAGCTCCTATATTGCCCGTGGTTTGCCCACGAAGATTGGTGCGTCCTGAGAGCTCTCAGTCTTCATCCGGGTCCCTACCATATTTACTACAGTAAGCCCGCCAGAGATCAGGTCGGCGTTCCTTGGTCAGCCTTTCGGCCATCGCCCGGCGCCAGGAGGTGATTTTCGCGTGATGTCCGGATTGAAGTATTTCCGGGATCAAACGACCTTCCCAAACGGCGGGCCTTGTATACTGGGGATGCTCAAGCAAAAAGTCCGAAAAGGATTCGTCCTCAGTGGATGCCTGATTCCCAAGTACGCGCGGTATAAGCCTGACTGTGGCATCAATCAAGGCCTGAGCGGCGATCTCGCCACCTGTCAGGACAAAATCGCCCAAAGACACCTCTTCGATGCCAAAATGTTCGATGACACGCTCATCTACACCCTCAAAACGACCACAAAGGATGGTCATGCCCCGGGCCTCGGAAAAGCGCTGCGCCATCGCCTGATCCAGCGGGTTGCCACGTGGTGACATATAGACTACGGGCCAGGCTGCCCGGTTTTGCGGCGTGCCGCGCGCGGCCTGATCCAGCGCATTGCCAAGCACATCGGCGCGCAACACCATGCCGGCGCCGCCGCCGGCAGGGGTGTCATCCACATTGCGGTGTTTGCCGTCACCAAAGCGGCGCAGATCAATCGTGTCCAGCTGCCACAGCCCGTCTTTTAACGCACGCCCGGTCAGGCTTTCGCCCAGCACACCAGGAAAAGCGTCTGGAAACAGAGTGATAATGCGGGCCCGCCAGGCCCGGTCCAGCTCGGGGCGCTCCACCATCAGTTCGCGGGGCTTGGCGCTGGCGCCGATGGCCAGGCGACCGTGGGATTTGTTTTCTTTCTTCATGCTGCGTGTGTGTAACAAAGCAAATGAAATTGCAAACGGGAGATCGGTTTGTGATAGTGCGCCCGTATTGGATTATGAAGGCAATTGAATGGAACTTTCAAAAGAGGCGTTGGTGGAACATGCGAGCGCCCAGTGGCCCAGGATGCTGCAATCGCTTGGAAAAGACCCGTCAACATTCCAGGCCGTTGTTTTAAAATCAAGATTGGCCGGGGAAACTTCACGCATTTTATTTTTGCTGAAAAGTGTAGTGGGGGAGTGTTTTGTCTTTAAGGCCCATTTTCCGATAAGTGATCTTAAATTCTTTCAAAATCAGATCGCATCGCAGCGGCAGGCGTTTGAGCAGATGGCAACGGAGCCGGGCCATAAAGTCCCTGAAATCCTCTTTGTCGACGAAACGAACCGCAGTCTATTGATGGAATATGTCGTTGGCCCGACTGTCCATCACGCTCTGAAGCTCGAACTCGACCACAGGCATGCGGTGTTGGAAAAAGCCGGGGCCTGGATTGGCGCTTTTCACCGCACGACTTATGTGCGTTACAATCCGGTGAACCCTGATGTGATGCTGCAAAGCTTCGCTCAGATAACGTATCGGGTGGAACAGCGCGATATAATAATCGCCAGGCGTTCAGAATACCTCGAATACGCGGCCCAGGTGCCGGCTATGGCCGAAGCTATCCGCGGACAAAGTACCCGAATTTCTGCCGTGCATGGCGACTTGCACCTGCAGAACGTGGTTTTTGGCAGAAATGCGGTCTATGGTATTGATTTCAAAAAGGTTCACCAGGCGCCGACCGCCCATGATCTGTCTTATTTTCTGGTGAGTTTTGGCATGCATTTCTGCACAGGCAACAGCGACAATGCAGGCAGCCTGTTTGATCCTGGCGATATGGATGCGTTTTATCGTGGTTATGGCGAGGAACATCGCGATGATCCGGCGTTGTGCTATCTGGTGCCGATGCGGGTACTGGCGGAGTGGCGCGCAGTGCCAAAAGACAAAAGAAAACGCTCAGAGTCTGAGCGAGATAAATTCCACCGTTTGCAGCGTATGGCGCGGATTGTGTTTGAAAGCTGACGCTTAGTCGGCGTCAGCCTCCGGGAAAATGCCTTCGGGAGGGTCGGCGATGATACGGCCGGAGGCGAGATCTACCGTAGGAACATTCACCAGCGTAAACGGCAGCAGGGCCGGCGTTGGCAGCCCTGGCGCGGTGATTTCCAGCAGGTCGGCAGCGCCAAAATTCTGCACCGATTTCACCCGGCCCAGAACAGCGCCACCAGTGTCCAGCACGGTGAGGCCGATCAGATCGGCGTGGTAATATTCGTCATCAGGCAGGGCGGGCAGCTGGTCTCGTTCTGCAAACAGATCAGTGCCTTTCAGCGCATCTGCCTGCTCTTTGCTGCTGACGCCAGACATGGTGGCGGAGTAGCCATTTTTCACCGGACGGGTGATTTCAATGGACACTTGCTGCCCGTCTTTGGTCCAGAGCGGTGAATAATCGGCGATTGCGGCGGGTTCGGCGCAATAGCTTTTGATCCGCACCTCACCGTGAACCCCGAAGGACCCGCCAATGCTTCCTACACAGATACGATCGTCGCTCATGATGTGCCTCTCAGTGCGTTTTCAATGATTTCAAAGTCTTCGGCGCTCACCTCAAACAGGCTGCGGCGAAACGCCATGCCCCAGTGCTGTGGGTCGCGCACGAAGCTCAACTCTTCCAGCAGGGGGCGTACCGGCATTGGATTTACGGTCTCAAAGTCGGCGTCCCTGACCCAGGGCATGTGCTCAGTGCCGGGCAGCGGGCGCTGTTCCACATGGTCTCCCGTCACAGTCGCGAGACCGCAAAAAGCCTGGACAGGGCTGCCTTCAAACGTATCGCGGGGCGCATAAAACGCCACCCGGTCGCCAGGGGTGACCTTGCGCACCGCGGTTTCTTTACCGTGTGAGAAGGCGACAAAGCCGCCAGCGCGACAGGCTTCCACCTGCATGAGGTGCACCACGGCGATCCATAATTTGTGTTCCATCACAGCGCCTTACCGTGTTTCCAGCGGCGGGAGTTCACGACGGTATTCCCAGCCCAACTGTTCCAGCTCTGGCTGCTCTTTATCATCCTGAGGCCAGCCAATGCAAAGATAAGCGACGAGCGCCCAGTCCTGGGGCACCTCAAGTGTCTGGCACAGAGCGGGGGCATCCAGGATCGAGACCCAGCCCAGCCCGAGCCCGTGGGCGCGGGCCGCGAGCCAGAATTGCATGATGGCAGAGACCACGGAATAGCGGCGCATCTCGGGCATGCTCTGGGCCCCGAGGCCTGCGCCCTGTTCGGTGGTCTCGTCGCAAAATACCGCGATCTGAACCGGTGCGTCCTGCATGCCGGTCAGTTTTAAGCCGGCGTAAAGGCAGGCTTTTTCGCCTTCGTAGCCTTTAAGGGCTTCGGCGTTTGCGTGTTGGAAATTCTTTAGCGCGCCCTGACGGGCGGCGTCTGATTTGATCTGCACCAGGCGCCAGGGCTGCGACAGGCCAACCGAGGGGGCCAGCGAAAACGTCGCCAGGCAGTCGTCCAGAATCTGTTGGGGGACCGCATCGCGGCGGAAGTGACGTACGTCACGGCGCCAGTGCATCAGGTCAAGAAGACCGGCGCGGAACTCGTCCGAGAACTGTCCCGCGCCGATGTTTTTATCGTTGTCTGTCATCGGGTTAACCCCAGGCACAGACCGGCCGCAGTGACCACGCCTCCGGCTTTCTCACAGCGCTTGGCGTGGAGAAGTTGCTGGGACTGAATCCCAAGCCATATCCCCACACCAAGCCCGCTGATGATCAAAAGCCGGAACACGCGGTCAAAGCGCCTTATTCAGCGGAAGCAGCAGCTTCAGCGGCAGAAGCAGCTTTGGCAGCTTTTTCTTCAGCGCGCTCAGTTGCTTTTTTGCCTGGTACAGCTTTCTCGGGGTTATTGCGGTCTTTTTTCGCAATGATACCAGCAGCTTCCAGCATGCGGGAAATACGGTCGGTGGGCTGTGCACCCTGGTCGATCCAGTACTGAATGCGCTCTACATTCATTTTCACGCGCTCTTCGCTGTCTTTGGCGAGCAGAGGGTTGTATGTGCCCAGTTTTTCAACAAAACGACCGTCGCGTGGCATGCGGGAATCCGCAGCTACAATACGGTAAAAAGGACGTTTTTTGGAACCGCCGCGGGCGAGCCGGATTTTCATAGCCATGATAGTATCTCCTAGGGTGATCTAGCGGGTAAGGACCCGTTATTCTTGGTGTTTTTTGTGATGCTGAATGACTTCAGCGATGATGAAGTTCAGGAAGGATTTGGCAAATTCCGGGTCCAGATGGGCGCGGTCTGCAAGGTCTTCCAGTCGTGCGATTTGCCGGGCCTCACGGGCGGGGTCCGACGGGGGCAGGTCGTGTTCGGCTTTCAGCGCGCCCACGGCCTGGGTGTGTTTGAAGCGTTCGCCCAGCGTATAGACGAGGATCGCGTCAAGCCTGTCGATGCTTTCACGATGGCTGCTGAGCAGCTCTTCGGCCCGGGAGGCGGTATCAGACATGAAATTTCTCCTTAAGGGCTGCGCACTTATGTGAAAATTGCACAAAAGAGGCCGGGTTTTGTACAAAAGTCTTATCCACGGGGCACCTCGGGTGCCGGGTGGCGGTATGCGTAAAAGGTTTCGCTGCGCGCGTTGCTGGAGAGGTCCCGCACGGCGCCGATACGTTCCGCCAGGGCGATGGAACGGGTGTTGGCGTGGGTGATATATGAGGACAAGCTGTTAAAGCGGAGGCGGGTGAAGGCGTCATCGCGCGCCGCAATTGCTGCTTCCGAGGCGAAACCCTTGCCCTCGGCTTTTGGCCAGATCAGCCAGCCAAGCTCGCGCTCGGGTGCGCCGCCGGGCTGCCAGCAGCCGACCATGCCGAGCGAAGCATCCGGGGCGGTTTTGTCGCAAACTGCCCAGGTGCCAAAACCCTTGAGTGTCCAATGGCCGATCTCGCAGGCCAGCAGCAGCCAGGCAGCGGTCCCGTCGATCGGGCCGCCGGTGTGCTGCGAGCGGTCGTCACCATAGAAGCGGACAAAATCGTCCACGTCCCGGGCATCGGGCTGGCGCAGGATCAGGCGTTGGGTTTCAAGGATGAGGGCCATAGCTCAGACGGTCCCCTTCGCATGGCGGTAGACCAGATGTGGCTGGCTGAAAACCGGGGTTGCCGCATCTGGGTCAAGCCGCGCACCAAGCCGTTCGGCAAGTGCGATCGAGCGGGTATTGTCCGGGGCGATGTAGCTGACGGCGGTGTCCCAGCTGAGAGTGCCAAACGCATGTTGAAGCGCCGCTCTGGCGGCTTCAAATGCAATGCCTTTGCCTTCGGTTTTATCCGAAAATACCAGCCAGCCGATTTCCTTTTCCGGCCAGTCAGCCGGGTACCACGGGCCGATTTGCGCAATTGCGGTGTCGTCACCTTTTTTGGTGACGGTCCACATGCCGTAGCCGCGGATATCCCAATGTCCAAGTTTGGTCGCAAAGGCCCGCCACGCAGTAGCAAGACTGTCCGGCCCGCCAATAGCTCGTGCACGCTCTGACATAAAAAAATCACGCACCTGCGGCCAATCGTGCGCCGCCAGGCGGCGCAGTATCAGGCGTTGGGTTTCAAGGATGAGGGTCATGGTTCAGACCATCCCTGCGGCTTGCGGCGATATACCGTCGAGCACGGGGCGGGTGAAGCTGCGCTCATAGCTGCGGATAATGTGGTTTTCGGTCGCGAAGGCGAACGCCGCCTGGCATTGCGCGTCAACAGCGGCTTCGGCGCGGTAAATTTCATAGGCCGCAAGGGACGGGAAAGAAAAATGCGCAAAGGCCACGTCATTGGCGCCTTCATGGGGCAGCCAGTAGCCGTGGTGCATGCCGCCCATCCGGTTGACCAGATGAATCCAGACTTTGGCGTAGGTTTCAAACGCGGCAACCTGACCGGGGTCGATCTTATATGTCAGCGAGCAGGTGATCATTTGGATTTTTTGCCAAAACCAGAGAGGCCGGGGGGCAGGGCGCTGCCGCCAAGACCGGGCAGACCACCCATGCCGCCGGGCAATTTGCCCTGCAGTTGTTTGGTGGCTTCGGCCATTTTCGCCGGGTCCATATCGGCCAAACCCTGAGGGCCGCCTTTGGAGCCGAACATGCCGCCGAGCGCCTGTTTCAGCATGCCTTTGCCGCCCTTTTTGCCGAGCTTCTTCATCATGTCGCCCATCTGGCGCTGCATTTTCAGCAGTTTGTTCAGCTCGGACACTTCAAGGCCGGCACCTTTGGCGATGCGTTTCTTGCGGCTGGCCTGCAGCAGCGACGGGTTGGCGCGTTCTTTTTTGGTCATCGACTGGATCAGCGCCACCTGGCGGCGGATCACCTTGTCGTCAAAGCCGGCCTGTTTTACCTGCGCGGCCATTTTGCCCATGCCTGGCATCATACCCATGATGCCTTCCATGCCGCCCATTTTCATCATCTGTTCCAGCTGCATCCTCAGGTCGTTCATATTGAACTGACCCTTCTGGAAGCGCTTCATCATGCGCTCAGCCTGTTCGGCCTCGATGGTTTCCTGGGCTTTTTCAACAAGGGCGACAATGTCACCCATGCCAAGGATACGGCCGGCCACACGTTCGGGCTCAAACGTTTCCAGCGCGTCCATTTTCTCGCCGGTGCCGACAAATTTGATCGGTTTACCGGTGACCGCGCGCATCGACAGCGCCGCACCACCACGGCCGTCGCCGTCCATCCGGGTCAGGGCCACACCGGTGATGCCGATTTTGCGGTCGAATTCTTCTGCGACTTCCACAGCGACCTGGCCGGTCAGCCCGTCAACCACCAGCAGGGTTTCGCGCGGTTTGACCGCGTTGCGCACGTCTTCGACTTCCTGCATCAGCACTTCGTCGATGTGCAGGCGACCGGCGGTGTCGAGCATATAGACGTCATAGCCGCCAAGCGTGGCCTGCTGTTTGGCGCGTTTGGCGATCTGCAGCGCTGATTCTCCGGCCACGATCGGCAGCGTATCCACGCCGATCTGGGCGCCAAGCACCGCCAGCTGTTGCATCGCTGCCGGGCGGTAGATGTCGAGGCTGGCCATCAGCACGCGTTTGCCGTTCTTTTCCGTCAGGCGTTTGGCCAGTTTACCAGTGGTGGTGGTTTTACCGGAGCCCTGCAGGCCGACCATCAGGATCGGCGCCGGGGCGTTGTCGATTTTCAGCTCGCCGGGCGTGTCGTCATCGCCTGCCAGCACATGCACCAGCTCGTCATGGACGATCTTGACGACCTGCTGGCCCGGGGTCACCGATTTGGTAACATTCTGGCCAGTGGCTTTTTCCGCAACGGCTTTGACAAAATCACGGGCCACGCTCAGCGAGACATCGGCCTCAAGCAGGGAGACGCGGATTTCGCGCAGGGCAGTTTTGACGTCGTCCTCAGACAACGCGCCCTGTTTGGTCAGACGATCAAAGACACCTGTGAGGCGTTCGGACAGATTTTCAAACATGCCTGCGGTTCCTTATAACCGTTGCGATATGGCCGTTTATATAACAACGACCGGCCCATGTGCCAAATCCCCCGTGGGCGCAACGCGCTGACGGAGGGCGATCCCTGCAAGAAGCAAAGGGACCGGAAGTATTGACGGACTTCCGGAGTTGGCTTGCGTTTACGCCCGTGGTGGCAGGGAGTCAAGACGTGCCCTTGTTGTGCCCGGACGTGGCTCAGGGGCCGCTGGTGAAGGCGGCCCCTGAGCAGTTCGAATATTCAACGCGCTACAGCTGCAGCTGGTCCCGGTTCTGGTACAGGATCAGGGCTGACAACAGTCCCAGAACGGTGGCCGGCATTGCCGACGGGCCGATGATCAGGAAATGAGAGGCGACTGCGCCCAGCATTGTCGCGACCAGCAGGGCGGCGCCCCAGGCGCGTTTTCCCGGCAGCCAGAGCAGGATCACCGCTGAAATCTCGACCAGGCCGGTCAGATAGCGAAACCATTGCCCAAACCCAAGCGTATCAAAGGTCTGAACCATCATTTCGGCGCCGGCGAGTTTTGACAAGCCGGCAGCGAGAAACGCGAGTGAGACAAGCGCGGGGATGATTTGGTGTATGATTTTCCTGAGGTCGGGCATTGGAGGTTCCTTTGCGTTGGGTTTAAGCGGCTTTCAGGTTGGCGATCTGGTCGTTGGCGGCTTTCAGGGCTGCATCAGGGTCTGCAGCAAGGCCGGTGGCGCCGACAAACTCAACGTCAGTGATGCCGATAAAGCCGAGCACCTGGCGGACAAACGGGGTGGCGTGGTCATAGTCTGAACCAACCGGAACGCCGCCGGACGCAACTGCAACGATGGCGCGTTTGCCGCTGAGCAGGCCTACGGGGCCATTTTCGCCATACTGGAAGGTGATGCCGGCACGGGCGATCTGGTCGACCCAGGCTTTAAAGCTGGCGGGCACACCAAAGTTGTAGATTGGCAGCGAGATCACCAGGGTGTCAGCTTTGATCAGTTCAGCAACCAGCGTGTCTGACAGAGCCAGCGTTTCGTTCTGCGCCGCGCTGCGGTCAGCGGCGGGTGTGAAGTTGGCGCCGACCCATGCTTCATCAAGCTGGGGGATCGCGTTGGTCAGGTCGCGGACGGTAACAGTGGCGTCGGAAAACTTGCCGATGATGCTGTCGGCCAGTTCGCGGGAAACTGACTGGGACTTACGGGCGGAGGCGTCGATGCGCAGGATATTCAGGGTCATTGTATTTTCCTTTTCTGTGTTCTGGACCCAAAATAGATATTGCAAAGATGAACTCAATCGGCGAATTTAAACGACCACTGTGTGAATGTGCACAGAACTTTGTGCGCGACGGGAATGAAGCAGTGGCGCGTATAAGAAGGGCCTGGTTTTGGGCGTTTCGGGTTGAGGAGTTAAGTTTTGAACAATTGGGATGAGATCCGCACCGCTTTGCATGTGGCAAAAGTCGGCACGGTGTCGGGTGCTGCAGAAGCACTGGGGGTGCATCATGCCACGGTAATCCGTCATATCGATGCGCTGGAGGCGCAACTGGGCGCCAAACTGTTCCAGCGCCATGCCAGGGGGTATACCGCGACCGAATCCGGGCGCGATCTGTTGCGGGTGGCCCAGGCCACGGATGATCAGTTTTCCCAGCTCGCCGGGCGGATCAAAGGTCAGGGCGAAGAGGTAAGTGGCGATCTGGTGGTCACCGCCGTGCCGGGCATGGGCGAGCTGCTGATGCCGGCGCTCACGGCGTTTGAGGAGCAATACTCCGGAGTGGTGATGCGCTATCTGACCGGCTATCGCCTGTTCCGGCTGGAATATGGCGAGGCCCATGTGGCGATCCGCGCGGGCAGCGCGCCCGAAGAGCCCGACAATGTGGCACAGCCGTTTTACCCGCTGCGTTTCGCCATCTATGCCAGCGAAGCCTACCTGGACAAGTTTGGTCAGCCAGAGAGTGACGAGGCGATGAAGTCCCATCGTTTTGTCGGGCCGGATGATGAGGACAGCCGTGCACCGTTTCACCGCTGGATGAAGACCCATATTCCGCGCGAGAATGTGCGGTTCCGGATGAGCGAAGTGGAGGCGTTGGCCCAGGCGTTACTGTCCGGGGCAGGGCTTGGTTTCCTGCCGGTCTGGATCGCGGAGGAAATTCCGGACTTGGTGCAGGTGATGTCGCCACGCGATGAGTGGACAACGTCGACCTGGCTGGTGACCCATGTGGATCTGCACCGCACACCTAAGGTGCAGGCGATGTTGAAGCATCTGAAAGAGGCAATGAAAAGTTGGCCGGGTGCTGAGGACTGAGCGCGCTGTCAGCGCCGCGGCGGCGGGCCATCTGGCGATGCTGCTGTTTTCGGCGCTGGTGGCGGGCTCTTTCTCACTAGGCGCACTGGTGGCGAATGAAATCTCGCCGCTGGCACTAAGTGGGGCCCGCTTTGTCATTGCCACCGTTCTGGTCGGTGGCCTGCTGGCGCTGCGCGGTCAGTTCCGCGCCGAGTCATTGTTGGCGGCGGCGCGGGCGCCCTGGCGCTATGCGCTGCTGGGCGGCATTTACGGGCTGTATTTCGTGCTGATGTTTGAGGGGCTGAAAACGGCGCCGCCGGTGTCGATGGCGGCGGTGTTCACCCTGACGCCGCTGGCCTCGGCCGGGCTGGCGTTTTTGCTGCTGCGCCAGCTGACCTCCCTGCGCGTTGCGCTGGCGCTGCTGATCGGAGCTCTGGGCGCGCTCCAGGTGATTTTCCGCGCCGATCTGTCTCTGTTACTGGCGTTTGCGCCGGGGCGGGGCGAGGGGGTCTTTTTTGTCGCCTGTGTGACCTACGCCGCCTATGCGCCGCTGGCGGCGCGGCTGAGTCGGGGTGAGGGCACTTTGATGTTCTCTTTCTTTGTGCTGCTGGGCGCCTCTGTGATGTTGCTGCTGGCCGGGGCGGCGGATCTGAGCGCCACCCCATGGCGGCACTTACCGGCGATTGTCTGGGTCACGCTGATCTATACGTCGGTGGCGGCGACGGCGGTGACCGTGGTGCTGCTGCAATTTGCCAGCCTGCGCCTGCCGGCGAGCAAAGTCATGGCCTATACCTATCTGCTGCCCAGCTGGGTGATCCTGTGGGAAGTGGCGCTGGGTCAGGCGCTGCCGGCGGCTCTGGTCTTTGCCGGGGTCGGCCTGAGCGTGCTGGCGCTGGGCCTGCTGTTGCGGGCGCGGTAGCACTGAGGGCAGGACAAGACAGGGCAGGGCAGACAGTCGTGCAAGTCGGACAGGTAAGTCGGGCGGGCACGGCGCGCGCAGACAAAACTACAGGATGCAGGCATCCCGGCGGCAGCAAGCGGTGCAGGGTTGGCGCTCTAACTCAGGTCTTCCTCTTCCAGGAACCGTTCAAAGGCGTCAAAGTCGAGTTCCTTGAACTGACCAAAGCCTTTCATCCAGGTGGAGGCGGCGCGCATTGCGTCGGGTTCCAGTTTGCACCATTTCACCCGGCCGCGTTTTTCCTGCGAGATCAGCCCGGCGCGGCTGAGGATCATCAGGTGTTTGGACACCGCCGCCAGTGACATCTCAAACGGCTCGGCCACATCGGTCACCGCCATGTCATCTTCCAGCAGCAGCGACAGGATGGCGCGGCGTGTCGGGTCAGCAAGGGCAGCGAAGGTGCGGTCTAGGGTCGGGTCCATGAGGGTTTAAAGCGCGAAGCGGGGCGGATCGTCAACCAGATGGTTGAATAAGCGATTTGCATCGAATTGGGGTGATGTGCCGGGGGTGGGATTCAGCTTATTTAAAAGATTGTTTGTTTTCATAAGGTTGACTGGTGAATTAGCCGGGCGTTGCCGGTTGACTCGAAGCCCCGGGCTTCCTAGGTTGCCGACGGATGAACAAGGAGCCTGATGGCATGGATGATGACGCCCGCAAGGCGCGGCTGACCCGGCTGGAAGAGCGGATTTCTGAGGCGAAGAAAACTCAGGAGCCGCAGCCACGTTCAGACCAGCATTATTCTCAGGCCAATATGGCCTGGCGGATGGTGATAGAGCTTGTGGCCGGGCTTGGGCTTGGTTTTGGCATCGGATTTGGGATGGACACCGTTTTCGGGACGACCCCCATATTCATGGTGCTGTTTATATTGTTGGGTTTTGTGGCCGGGGTGAGGACTATGCTTCGCACGGCGCAGGAGATCCAGGACAAAAACGCGGCTGAGGCCGATGAAGATGAGGGATCGAAACCGTGACCGAGGCAAATAGCAAATCCGGCTCTTTCGGGCGCATCGCATTCTGGGTGATCCTGGTGGTGGTAGGTCTGGCGATCGTGCTGACCGGCAAGCCCCTTGGCGAAGAAGGTCTGGCCTTCCACCCGATGGCGCAGTTCGAAATCACGCCGCTGTTTGGTGATGGCGACATTTCCTGGTACACCCCGACCAATGTGACCAAGTGGATGGGCCTGTCGGTTCTGGCGCTGGTTGGTCTGCTGGTGATTGGCACCCGGGGGCGCGCCATCGTGCCGTCGCGGATGCAGTCCGTGGGCGAGCTGATGTATGGTTTCATCTACAAGATGGTGGAAGACATCGCCGGCAAAGACGGCGTGAAATACTTCCCTTATATCATGACCCTGTTCAGCTTCATTCTGTTTTCCAACGTGCTGGGCCTGCTGCCAATGTCCTACACACCCACCACCCATATCGCGGTGACTGCGGTGCTGGCGATGCTGGTGTTCACTTTCGTGACCGTGCTGGGCTTCGTGAAAAACGGCGCGTCTTTCCTCGGGTTGTTCTGGGTCTCGTCAGCACCAATGGTGCTGCGTCCGGTGCTGGCAATCATCGAGCTGATTTCTTATTTTGTGCGTCCGGTAAGCCACTCTATTCGTCTGGCCGGTAACATCATGGCAGGCCACGCTGTTGTGAAGGTTTTTGCAGCCTTTGCCGCCGTGACCATCATGTCGCCCCTGTCCATTGCTGCGATCACCGCAGTCTATGGTCTGGAGTTGCTCGTAGCCTTTATCCAGGCCTACGTGTTCACAATTCTTACTTGCGTGTATCTGAAAGATGCACTGCACCCGAACCACTAATCCAACTTTTCAGCCAAATTCCAACGTAAGGAGATACTCTCATGGAAGGCGATATCGCAGAACTCGGTAAATACATCGGTGTAGGTCTCACAGCCATCGGCATGGGCGGCGCAGCCATCGGTGTTGGCAATGTTGCCGGCAGCTACCTCTCGGGTGCACTTCGCAACCCATCTGCTGCTGCTTCGCAGACAGCGACACTCTTCATCGGCATGGCCTTTGCAGAAGCCCTGGGGATCTTCTCGTTCCTCGTTGCGCTCCTGCTGATGTTCGCCGTTTAAGTCCAACGGACCATCCTTACGGTCGGGTGGGTCTGTCACAGGCTCACCCGATGTAATTTGGGTTCCAGGGGGACGACGATATGAGTGTAGATACAAAAAGCGTTGCTGATGCAGCCGAGGCCTATGAAAAGGGCCCTGGTATGCCGCAGCTGGATATCAGCACATTCCCCAACCAGATCTTCTGGTTGCTCGTCACGCTGGGCGTGATGTATTTTGTGCTGGCGCGCATCGCATTGCCACGGATTTCATCGGTTCTGGCCGAACGCCAGGGCACGATCACCAGTGACATTGCAGCGGCGGAAGAACTGAAGCTGAAAGCCGCGGCAGCGGAATCAGCCTATAACCAGGCACTGGCCGATGCCCGGGCGGAAGCTCAGGCGATTGTGGCCAGAACGCGGGACGAAATTCAGGTAGATCTGGATGCAGCGATTGCTGTGGCAGATGCAGAGATTGCGGCCAAAGCGGCGGAATCGGAGAAGGCAATTGCCGAGATCCGGGACGGCGCGGTGGATGCGGTCAAAGTGGTTGCCAAAGACACTGCCAAAGCCGTGGTTGCTTCCATGGGGTTTGAGGCGGATGCCAAAACACTGACCGCAGCCGTCAGCGCACGTTTGAAAGGTTAAGCACATGAAAAAACTCATCGTACTGGCCATTCTGACTGCGACACCGGCAGCGGCAGCAGAGGGCTCCTTCTTTGCCCTGACCAACACGGATTTTGTCGTCATCCTGGCGTTCTCGCTGTTTGTCGGGCTGCTGCTGAAGTTCGGCGTGCCTGCCATGATCGCCAAACTGCTTGACGAACGGGCCGAAGGCATTCGTTCGGATCTGGAAGAGGCCAAAGCCCTGCGTGAAGAAGCGCAGATCGTGCTGGCCTCGTTTGAGCGCAAACAGCGCGAAGTTCAGGACCAGGCGGACCGGATTGTTGAGCAGGCCAAGGCAGATGCTGAAAAAGCAGCTGTTGAAGCGAAAGCCGAACTGAAAGCTTCGATCGCACGCCGTCTGGCAGCGGCAGAAGATCAGATCTCTTCCGCTCAGGCCAGCGCTGTCAAAGAAGTGCGTGACACCGCGGTTACCGTGGCCGTCGGTGCTGCGCGCGACATCATCGCCAAGCAGATGACCGCCGCGGACGGCAACAAGCTGATTGACGCATCAATCGAAACTGTGGGCGCAAAACTGCACTAAGCAGCGCGCGTCTTCACGATTAAAGAACCCGGGCCAGTGGTCCGGGTTTTTTGTTTTGTATTCGGATTTTATGCGGCAGTCGGTGGCACGTATTCATAACTGTCGTCACCGAGATCTGAGGTATCGTTGATATTGTGAATATCAAATTCTGCGTCCCAAGGGTCCAGTTTAGCGTCAGCACCCGAGAGGGCAGCCTTTTCTCCGGGGTTATTCGCTTGCCACATGGACCATATCCTGTCGATCTGAGCGTGGTGTAGCCAAAATGCGGGATCGTTGGGCGAGGCCATTGATGCCATATCGCCGCCGATCCAAACGTGGCCGCGGTTGTGGGGGCCCGTTTCAAGCTCTGTGGAAAAGCCGAAATAATTGCCGCCGAAGTTTGTGAGAGCGCTGAAATCGTCCGGGCTGGTAAACCAGGGAACACGGCCGGGTTCTGGCTGGATGCTGGCGCCTGTTCCAAGCGTGCGGGTTTCAGCCAGGCCCATCAGACCCGAAAAGCCGATCAGCTTGCCTTTGTCTGCATTCCAGTCCCAGTAGGGCACTGAGAGGTCCGGATCAATGCTGCGCAGTGCGCGTTCAAACTGGATCAGATATGCGCGGTGCCAGGGCAAAAATCTGCGAAATCCAAGAGGGCCGGAACTTGAGCCGTGCATGTTGTGCTTGCCGTGCATGTGGCCGTCGGGTGCCAGAATTCTTGCCGCATGTATTGCAACAAGATCCTGATATATTTCATCACTAATCAGGGTCTTCAGCGCGTCTTTAAACTCGGGCCATTTGGGGAAATTGATATTGCTGTAACGTTTAATAGCCATCGTGCAATCTTTTCCGTTAAAATTGGAAGTATAGCACGCTTTTCAGAATTACACGCTTAAGTTGTTCATCGTGAACGTCGGGCTGCAGGCGGCGCACTCCCGCCCGTTGCCGCAGGATCAGAGATCCGGCGGCGCCCGTTGGGCCGCGCCGCGCTTTGCGCGGCAGGAGGCCAATGATCGTGGCTGCCGGGCAGGTTTTCAGAGCGGTATGGCAGCGGGGAGGGGCCGGAAGACCCGCTCAGCGCGAGCTTTCGTGCTGCATGCGCTGGCGGGCAATTTCTTCGTTAAGTTCAAATTTCTTATGGTCTGAAAGTGCGCCTTGCACATAGTCGAGATGCGCGGTGACAGCGGTGCGCGCTGTGGCGGGGTCGCGCGCCTGCAGCGCCTCATTGATGGCGCGGTGCTGGTCCAGCAATACCTGGCGGGTGATGCGCTGTTTGAACATGACGGCACGGTTGTAGAACACGCCTTCACGCAGCAGTTCAAACATCGAGCGCATCATATGCAGCATGATGACGTTGTGGCTGGCCTCGATAATGGCGAGGTGGAATTCCGCATCGAGCCGGGCTTCGTCTGCCGGGTTGCGTTTGGAATGCGCTGCGGTCATTTTTTCAAATACCGTGTTGATCACCTGCAGGTCGGTGTCCGAGCCCAGCCGTGCAGCGCGTTCGGCGGCGAGGCCTTCGAGGTCCCGGCGGAACGAGATATAGTCAAACACCGCTTCGTCATGGCTGGCAAACAGCTGGATCAGCGAGTCTGAAAATGCCGAACCGAGCACATCCGCCACATAGATGCCGGCACCAGCCCGGGTGGCGAGCAACCCGCGTCCCTGCAGGTCGGCCACCGCCTCGCGCAGGGAGGGGCGCGACACACCGAACCTTTCCGCCAGGTCCCGTTCAGAAGGCAGGCGTTCTCCCGGGCGCAGGATGCCACGCAGGATCAGCAATTCAATCTGGCGCACCACCGACTGGCTGAGTTTTTCGCTCTGAATTTTCTGAAACGGCATGTGGGTGATCCTGACAGTTGCTGGTCAAAACATATGACCACTGCCAGGCAGCTACAACGAAAATCGCTGTGGGCTGGTCTGCGAACTGGTCTGCACGCCGGGCCAGGCCTTATGCAGGAGACACAGAAAAAGGGCCAGACGATGTCTGACCCTTTTGAATTTGTCCGGCTTTGCGGCAGCGACCAGCGTTTTCTCTGTCCCGCTTTTGCTGCCGGAGTTTGCCGCCAGGTTCCGCGGATGGTTTCACCACCCGTGATGCCACCTGCACCTGCGACCCGGGCATGTGGCGCGATTACGCGGCGGGGCGGATGATGATTTCGACGCGGCGGTTTTGCGCTTTGCCTTCTTCGCTCAGGTTGGTCGCCACCGGTTCGTTTTCGCCACGGCCCCAGGAGCGTACCCGGTAAGGCGCCACACCGTTGGAGGTGATCAGCGCTGCAACCGCGCTGGCGCGGCGTGCAGAGAGGTCCTGGTTATAGGCGGCGGACCCGGTGTTGTCAGTGTGACCCAGCACATCCACCGTGCTGTCAGGGTAGTTCTGCAGGTTGCGTGCCAGCGCACGCAAGTCGCTTTGCAGCCCCGGGCGCACCACGGCGCTGTCGACGGCAAACAGAATGTCCTGCGGCAGGGTCACGATCAGCTCGGAGCCGGTGTTGACAATGGAGACGTCCGAGTTGCCAAGCTCCTGTTGCAGTTCCGCAGCCTGACGGTCCAGCACAGAGCCGATGCCGCCGCCGATGACAGCCCCCAGCACGGCCCCTGTGGCGGTGCGGCCAAGATTGACATCATCGCCGCGGGTGGCGCCGAGCAGGCCGCCCAGAATGGCGCCGGCGATGGCGCCGTTTTTGGCGCGGGAATCGCCATATTCGGGTGTGGCGGCGCTATAGCCGGTGGTATCGACACAGGCGCTCAGAACCAGAAGCCCGGCGACGCCGAGAAGAAGAGATTTGTTTACGCGGATCATGTTTGCCTCGTTAATGGTTTTGGGCAAAGTGACGATATTGGCGTCGGATTCCAAGGGGGCGGGCGGTGATTTCCGCTCTTCGGCGGCAATTTGCCGCTCAGCCGGCTGAGGCACGCGCCGGGGTGTCATTTGCGGCGCCCTCCGGGCTGGTATCTGTCTGGACTTCTGTGCGGGCATCTGCGCGGGCGCCCTCCCAGGCCAGCATGGCGCGTTTCACCGGCAGCCCCCAGTGATAGCCGCCCAGCGCGCCGGATTTGCGCAGG
This sequence comes from Candidatus Halocynthiibacter alkanivorans, assembly GCF_003333265.1. Lineage (GTDB taxonomy): Bacteria > Pseudomonadota > Alphaproteobacteria > Rhodobacterales > Rhodobacteraceae > Halocyntiibacter_A > Halocyntiibacter_A alkanivorans. Next base: position 941 of record NZ_QOLB01000066.1, on the reverse strand, counting down.
GCGCGGTGGCAGGGCACCAGCCAGCTGACCGGGTTGCGCCCGACCGCGGTGCCCACGGCGCGCACGGCACGTGGCGCACCGGCGGCCCGGGCCAGTTCGCTGTAGGTCGAGACTTGGCCCGAGGGGATCGCCAGCAGCGCCTCCCAGACTTTGATCTGCAGCGGTGCGCCGATCAGGAACAGTTTGGCCTGACCGGGCCCCCCAAAGGCGGCATGGGTCCAGGCGGCGAGCGGTGCCGGGTCGTGGCTGAAAACGGCGTTGGGCCAGCGCGCGCGCATATCGTCCATTGCGGCCGTGCGCCCGACTTCGCCAGTGAAGGCCAGACCGCAGAGCCCGCGCCCGGTGCCCATCGCCAGCACTTCGCCAAACGGGCTGTCAAACCAGCCATAGCGGATGTTCAGCCCGGCACCTTTGCGGGCGTATTCGCCGGGGCTCATTGCTTCCCAGGTGACAAACAGGTCATGCAAACGCCCTTGCGAGGTCAGCCCGGCTTCCTCGCTGGTCTGCAGGGTGGTGAAGCGGTCGCGCAGCAGCGACTTGGCGTGCGCCAGGGTGAGATACTGCTGGTAGCGTTTGGGGGACACGCCGGCCCATTGCGAAAACAACCGCTGAAAATGCGCCGGGCTCATGCCGATGGCTGCGGCAAGGTCATTGAGGGACAGTGGGCTGCTGCTCTGGTCGATCAGATCAATGGCGCGTTTGATGACCTGGTAGTGATAAGCGCTCTCGCGGGTCTCGCTGGCATCGCTGACCTCACGGGGCTTGCCAGATGGCAGGTCCTGGCCCGGTTGTGGGGACAGGGAGACAGAATGGATCAGTGGGTCAGACATGGCGCGGCTCCTTGGCTTTACCTGAAGATAGGGGCAAGTGGGGCTGCAGACGACCCGTTTCCTGCGCTTTGAGCAAAGAGGGCGCTCAGGCAGTTTGCGCCGTGGGGATGT
>NZ_QOLB01000018.1 GCF_003333265.1 Candidatus Halocynthiibacter alkanivorans | reverse complement strand
TGTCCAATCCATCACCGACCAGCCAAAAGTTTCCCTGCTGATCAACATCTTTAATGCGTTTAATAATTTCTGAGAATTGCGGGTGACTGACAATGACAATATCGCCAACACTAAAGCGCATTCGAAAGGGTCTAAATGCAACAATGTAATCCCCATTTGAGAGCGTGGGAGACATGCTGTTGCCATTGATACGACGAAGATAAATCATAGTAGGATAGAAAATGTTACCTATAGCAAACTATAGGTAACCACTTTATACGTTTATTAACCCAGCTTTGGGTAAACAACGTCAAGTGCTGGTGCGTAAGGGCAAGTAGCAGTATAGGTATCAACACCTTTAGTTTTCCAGAAGCTAGCTGCGAATTCGTTAACTAACTTAAGTAGCTCTTCACCAGCAGCACGATCAATTCCCTGCTTGCACTTAGAACCCGTTAGCATGATGTTGTGTACTAGCTCGTTGGTGCCAGGACATGCTTCAAACTGTGCAGCTTTGAAATAATCGCCCCACATGATGCGTACTTCTTGCTTTACTTTCTCAGCGTGAATTTCTTTTTCAGAAACTAAACGTACAAGTTTAGCTTGATCGGCAAGTGTCAGTTCTTTACCTTCTAGCTCGTTAATTTGATCCATAAAACGGATCACAGTTAGAGTTGCTAGTTGCATGGTGCTTGGATCGTAAATACCGCAAGGTACATCACAGTGTGCGCTTACAGATTTGATCTTTAGTACGCTATCCAGTGCTTTTGTAATTTGATGAATCATTTTTTTGCCTCTATATATTTAGCTTGCACAAAGTTTAGTACTGTCATTTAACTCGCTGACAATACTGTATAAATACCTATAAGAATAATACCTTAGTTTTTTACTAAAGAATAACTTATGTGAAGATTATCCTGAATAATTACAAATTGAATCCTCAGCATAGCGTAGACGTTATGCTGAATATTCAATTTTAACTCGTTGTGAATTTTTTGATGGCCTGGGTCCAGAGTGATTGAATACCGGACCGATCTTGTTCTGTTAGCTGATCGGTGGCAAGTCCCTTTAATAAGCTTTGTTCCATGTTGCTAAAGTAGCTTTTATCATCCACGGCTTCGTCAAGACAGAGGCTGCTGTGGGAGATAAAATAGCTGCAATAAAATCGTTGGTCATCACAATCGCAATCTTCTTGATTTAATAACCATGCAGTGGTGTGCTCTGCCAGTACTGTGCTCATTATATTTTTCTCAGAAAATTACAGTTTTAACTCTTTTAGTACAATGGAATAGGATTTACCGTCTGCTTCCGTTTGTTTTAACTGACTAATGATGAAATTGTGTTTAATGGAAAACCAAATAAATGTTTCCCTTTTAGCATTGGGACCGCGATCGAGTTTTAACTTGATGCTTTTGAGCTTACCTAGTGGCGTGTCTATTACTTCACTACCCACTTCAATAAATTTTAATCGTTCAATTTTGTTCTTTTTGGTATAGGGATATTCAAAATTACCACGGTGTCCGTTTTGCAGATCCAATTGTAATTGTAATTGGTAGCTCAAAGGGTCTTGGGTATTATCTTTAAGTGTTATCACTTGGCTGTTTTTATTAACCGCCTGGTTTTTAGCCCAGTCAAAGCTAATCGTTTGTTTTTTCTTTTTACCGATAACCTTGCGCAGGTACTGATATTTTAAAGGAATAACTTTATTGTTTTTAATACGCAGCTCGCTACTCTCTTTAATGGAAGCTAAGAGGGCGCTGATATCATCTTTAAACAGCCATTGGCCGTTTTGCTGCTCAGTGAGGCTTCTTTTGAGGGTGCCGTTAATATTTACCTGCGCTTTGAAACTCGCTGTATAAGTTGCCTGGTAAGCTTTAGCTGCCCATGCAGGCTGACTGATAGCTAAAAGTAGCGTAAAGCAAGTGAGTGCTAATGAGGTGGTTTTGGCTTGAGCTTTTGTATGACAAGTAGCGAACGGTGCATGTTGTGAAAATAACATAATTTGCCCTTAAAAATTAAACAAAAAGAGACTGCTGCACGAAC
>NZ_QOLB01000167.1 GCF_003333265.1 Candidatus Halocynthiibacter alkanivorans | reverse complement strand
TGGGCTGGCACCCGGAGCCCGACAACCAATTGCCAGCCTCCACAGCCCCGGGGCACCGCCAGTGACGTCGCTAAACTGCAGAACCCCCGCCAGAAACGCAGAGCTGCGCCGCGCATGCTCTTGAAAATACAGCATGATGTCACTGAGTTAGAAATCACATCCGAGATATGCGGGGATGAGTGCGCGCTCTTCCCCGCGGGGAAGGTTTTACTCCAGCTGGTCCAGCAGTGAGCGCACAGCCGCTTCCAGCTTGCGCCGGTCGATGGTCGAAAAGTCCCGGTTCAACCGCACTTCCAGCCTGCCGTTTGCGGCGACGCATTTGGCCCGGCCCTGGGCACGGGGAAGCTGGAAGCTGGTCCTGGCTTTGGGGCCAGTGACCGCAGGGGTTGGCCTTGGAGCAGCCCCCTGCCCTGCCCCGTTCACGCGGGCCTCCGCACCCTGACCGGCAAAACGGCGCAGCACGTCAAGCTCATCCTTGACCGAGCGGTTGCCCCACCCCTTCAGCTCCGTCCGGATCGTCGCCGCAGTGCCAGGCACCTCCTCCAGCCGCGCCACCAGCGACAGCCCAAGCGCGCGTGAGATGTCGGGCGCAAAACGCAGATCCTCCCCCAGCGCCGCCATCAGCTTGATGAAGGCGCGGATGTAGCTGCGCTTGGAATAGCCGGTGGACTGATAGAGCACCGCCACCGCTTTGTCCGGGTCGTTGACTTCGGTGTCCGGGTCCATGGCGTAATGCAGCGCCAGCTGCGCCATCTCGGCAAAGGAGATGTCTTTGCGCACCAGGTTCTCGTCCACCATACGCCGGTACAGCGCCTCAAGAGTGGCCCCCTGCCCGGTGATCCCGGCCGGAATTTTACCCCAGCGTTCCGCGTCACCGGTTTCTTCCAACAATTCTTTATAAGCGCTGAGCCGCCGGAACCCCTGGATCAGCTCATAGCGCCCGTCCGCGCGTTGCTCAACCTGGATCGGGTTTGACAGGCCCAACTCGCGGATCGAGATCACCAGTTCCGCCAGTTCCATATCGGCGCCGCTGGAGCGGTCGCGGGTCAGCTTCCAGGTGTCAATTTTTTCAAGCGGGATAAGGTCAGTGATCAGCCCCAGCTTTTTCAGCCGCACATGTTCATGCGCCAGCGCGTCATTCTCAGAGCGGATCCGGGCTTCTGTCGCGGCCCGGTCCCGGCTGTTATGTGCGGTTTCGCTGATGGCGGTGGCCATCGGACCTCGCCGGGTGTCAGGTTTTTCCACCTTCCCCGCGGGGAAGATTTCGGTTTCAGTGGCGGCAGGTTCGTCCGGCATCTCAATGCTGAATACACGACGTTTCTTGCTCATGTCTCATCCTCCAGCTTATCCCAGGCCTCAATCACATTGCCCTTAAATTCTTCATAGGCGCGGTCAAATGTGGCGCGGGCACGCCGCCATGTGCCGCGGGTCATTTCCCGGTAATCAATCTCGTAAACTGAGCTGAGGAAACGGCCGGATTGCTCCACCGCCCGTGTCATCTCAATCGGGTGCTCCGCCACCCGGTCACCAAACACCTGTTTGAAGGCGTCAAACATCGCCACATGCAGATCGTTGCCGGGCTCATAGCGGGTCATCAGGAAGCGCACGTCACAAAACGCCTTGGGCAGTTTGATCTTCCCCGTGGGGAAGGTGTCAAAGCCGTGCGCCAGATCTTCCAGCGCCTCGGCCAACTGACCGATAAAGGAGGTGGTGGAATCGTATTCCCAGTAACCGGGGCCTGAGGGGATATAAAGCATGTCGGCGGCAAAAACCGCATTCATCGACTGATAGCCGATCGCCGGCGGGCAATCGAACAGGATCAGGTCGTAAGCGTCATCTGCAAGAGAGTCGAGAAAACGCGACACGGCGCTGAAGAAAGTCCATTCCGGATTCAGGTGCCGGTACTGGGCCGATGCAAACTCGACAAAAGCTGCGTTGGCGCAGCTGGGCACGATGTCGATGGTCGGCCAGGCAGTGGGTTTGATGAAATCTCCGGGGCGCAGCGCGTCCAGCCCCATATCGCGGATGCTGGCGGGGATTTTGCGCTGGGGCAGGGCGGTGCCGGATTCTGCACCCTGGGCGCTGCCATTTATCCGGTCGGTCTCGCGCACCAGATCACGCGCCATGATGCCCCAGACAGTGTGATCCTCGGCAACATCATTCAGCCCCATTGAATGGGACAGGGTGGCCTGAGGGTCAAAGTCCACCACAAGGATGCGATAGCCGTCCAACGCTGCCGCGTGGGCCAGGTGCAGCGCCACGGTGGATTTACCGGCACCACCTTTGAAATTAGCAATGGCGGCGCGGAAGGCGCGTTTGCCGGCGGGGCGGGGCGGCATCAACGATTTGCGGTTCACCCTCATCCGGCGGCGCAGCTCATTGATTTCGTCCAGGCTGAACCAGCGCTGGCGGCCGTCCTCCTCGACTTCCCCGCCGGGAAGGTTCGGGTCTGCCGCCAGCCGGCCGCGGAAGGTGGATTGATTGATCTTCAGGATCAGCTCCGACACTTCCCAGCTTGAGAAGCGGCGCAGGGTCTTTTCATTCTGCGGGCTGAAGGTTTGTCGCCGGATCCAGCTCTGCATTTTCAGCGACTGCGCCTGCATCTGCGCAAGGTCTTCGTGGGTGTACATGCCTGCTCCATCTCATGTGGACGTTAAATCTGCTCTGTTTTGTGTTTACGACCGATTTGCCAAAAAAGCAAAAGAGAAGTTACAGTGATCCGACAATCTTCCCCGCGGGGAAGCTTCCGTTGTTTTACAGGGCTCTGAGCGCCCTGACCGATTCGGAACCAGGGCCTGTGCAAGGGACCGCCCGCCAGTGATATTCGGGGCTGAACAGACCCTATATAAGGGGACGGACTCTACGCCCCCTCCACCTATTGGGGGACATCATAGCAAGATAGGGGGTCTCCCTGGATGTCCCCCTTAACCATTGATACCTATTTTTATATTCATAAAATATGGATAAGGGTCCGGCCGGCGCCCAGGATCAGGACAAGTTCCTTGACAGAATCGAACCTCCGGACGCAAATGGAGCAACGGATCGGAAAAGCGCTGAGATGGCGGGGAAATCAACCCAACCGACCGTATGAGCAGTCCCGGATCTGAGCAGGTCCGCAGCAGTGGAGCCGGCAAAGACCGGTCAACAGGAGACGACCATGCAGGTCAGCCAACCGGTCGGGCGTGACGCCGCAACAAAGAAGTACGATATACTTTCTGCGTTGATGGCACATGGGCTTGCCCAGGACAAACACCGTCAGCGTCTGGTGATGCGGCTGCTTTCCCTGATTACCACCCGATACAACTGGGCCCGTAATGAATTGTCGATGGGGCAGAAAGAAATTGCCCGGCTGTGGTGCGTCGATGAACGCACTGTGAAACGCGAGATGGCAAAGCTGCGCGCTATGGATTGGCTGCTGGTGAAACGCGCCGCTGTGCGCGGCAGGGTGTCGCTGTACGGGCTGGATCTCGAACGCATCCTGCTGGACACGCGGCCACAGTGGGAAAATATCGGCCCCGATTTCATAGAACGTATGGAGATGACCCACCGCGCCGAACCCGGCAGCGGCGGCAATGTTGTACCGTTCAAACCGGTGGCCGCTCCGGTGGGGGAGGGGCTATGGGCCGCGGCACAGCGGCAATTACACACTGAGGACAGCGCCACCTATGGCGCCTGGTTTCAGAGCCTTGTCGAGGCGGAGCGGGACGGTGGCACCGTGCAGCTCGCCGCACCAAGCCGGTTTCATGCCACCTATGTCAGTACTCATCTGCAGGCGCGGTTGCTGACGGCGTTACGCCGGGCGGATGCCAGCGTGTCAGACGTGCGGGTGGTGGGCTAGTTGTCTGGCTTTGAATTTTTGCAATAAATGCGGTTTTAAGCTTTATCAGAGACTGGTTCGTTGCCGAACCCAGCTGCCTAATCCGCAGTCCTTTTGGACGAATTTTGGCGATAATTGCAAACGCTAAACATTCACCAGCGAACTAGCGCATGATACGACGCAGTTTGGGCCGGAACAGGCTCTGTATTGGATGCTGCACGCGGTATAAAGGCAAGCGCTGTGTGTTACGCCTGTTGCGGTCACCTGGCTTGCAGGAAGCGGCAACTCCCCTTTGAAATCACCGCTGCGGTCAACGGCCCGGACCTGTAGGCCCCAGTGTCAATGGCGATGCGCCCGTCTTTAATGGCAGGCTTTTTGACAATGGTATGGCCGTGCACCACCCACTGGCCATCGTCGCGCGGTTTGCGCATGAAATCGGCATGGCCCCAAAGCAGGGTACGTTCACTCTGACCATCCGGCGCACGCGCTGGGTTCAGTGCGGCATGGGCGCCGCTGCAATTGCCGCTGTGCCAGCTGAGTGGCAGGGCTTTCAGCCAGGACAGCATTTTGGGGGGCAGGGCGGCTTCAAACGCGTCGCAGATCTCCAGCAGGTCCTCGGCCGGCGCTTTTTCACGCGCCCCGGTGATGCCAAAACTGGCCAGGGTCTGAATGCCGCCAAACCGCAGCCACATCGCGCCGCGCCCGGCCGGATCATCAATGAAATCGAGCAACATTTTTTCGTGGTTGCCCATAAGGCAAACCGTCCGGGTGCTGACGGTCTGGCTCAGCGTGTACAGACGGTTCAGAACTTCAGCCGATTTAGCGCCGCGATCGATGTAATCACCGATGAACAGAAGTGTTGCTTTCTCAAAACCTTCCGACGCCCGGTCCTGATCGATCTGGTCCAGGAGCTTTTCCAACTGATCGGCCTGGCCGTGTATATCGCCGATGGCGTAAAAAGGCGTGTCCGGCGCGAGCGTGGCGCAGAACCGGGACGTGTCATCTACGGTTGTTTTGGAGCGGAAAAGGGACTTCAGACGGGAGAGGGGCAATGGTGGACCTTTCTGGATTGCGCGGATTGTCACCTGGATTTCTGGTCCGGTGCAATCTCTATTGCGCAACAGCGGCAATTTAGATCATGAAGGCTTCAACGGGAGATTGTATTTACCCCCGGAGTATGGGACCAGACTGGGATCTCACCTGATAATCTAAGAGTATGCTGATGTCTGACGCCCCCCTTTCTGCCGGCTCCTCAATCCGTAACCTGCCCGCGGATATCGCCGATGATGAGATTGATCTGGGGGCTTTGTTCGGCACCCTTTGGCGCGGTAAGTGGTGGATCTTTCTGTCAACTTTGATCGCGATTCTGATCGGCGGCTATTATGCGTTTGTGGTGGCCGTGCCGGTGTATACCGCCAATGCAATTGTGGTGCTGGAAAGCCGCCAGGAAAGTGTTGTCGGCCTGGAATCGGTGATGTCGGGCCTGTCTGGCGATACAGCAACGATCAATACCGAAGTTGAAGTCATCCGTTCGCGTGGTTTGATTGGCAAGCTGGTGAAGGGGCTGGATCTGACCGCTGACCCGGAATTCAATCCGACATTGCGGCCAGAGCCGAAAATCTCTGTGGGCAAATTGATTGAACTGGTGCGCGGCGCGAAAGACATCCCGGAGCCGACAGAACAGCAGATCCTGGATGCGGCCATCGACACTGTGCTGAAGGCGCTGAGCGTGTCCAATGTGCGCCAGAGTTATGTGTTTCGTATTGCGGCGGTGACTGAGGGTGCGGAGAAGTCCGCTGCGATCACCAACCGGCTGGCGGAACTTTATGTGCGTGAGCAGCTTGAAATAAAATTTACCGCCACTGAGGACGCCACCGCATGGCTGACCGGGCGGGTCTCTGAATTGCAGATCGCATTGGAGAACGCGGAAACAGAGGTCAAAGTATTCAGTGCCAGTACTGATCTGATCAGCCCGGAAGCGCTGGCGGGGATGAATCTTCAAATTAAGGATTTGCGGGAACGCGCGGCGGATGCGCAGGCATCGGCTGAGGCCGCGGGCACCCTGGTTCTGCGGATGCGGGCGGCGCGGGACCAGGACGACTATACTGTAATGGAACTGATCGCAGATGACCGGACACTCAGCCGGATTTCGGCGCAGGTTGAAAGCGGCGCTGACGGAGCGGAACAGATTTTCCTGAGCCGGTATGAAGTGCTGTCGCTGCGTCAGAGACAGGCGCAGTCGCGCTCAGAAAACCAGCAGGCCACGTTGCGGTCCTCAATTGACGCGCTTGAGACACGCATTGCGGCACAGTCCAGTGATCTGGTGGCATTGCAGCAGTTGCAGCGGGAGGCAGAAGCCAGCCGGCTGATTTACGAGTTTTTTCTCGGTCGGTTGAAAGAAACCAGCGTGCAGCAGGGCATTCAGGAGGCCGACAGCCGGATCCTGTCGCGCGCCGTGGTGCCACGCGCAGCGACGGCGCCGCGTAAATCGATGATCCTGGCGCTGTCGGCGATGCTCGGCGTGTTTTTTGCCGCCGGGTTGATCCTGCTGCGGGAAATGCGCCAAAACACCATCCGCACCGCGGACGAACTGGAAAAGCTCTCGGGGCTGACCGTGATGGGGCAGATCCCGAACATTCCGGCGCGGCGACGCAGCAATGTTTTGAAATACCTGGTGGAAAAACCCAATTCTGCGGCGGCGGAGGCGGTTCGCAACCTGCGCACCTCGGTGCTGCTGTCAAATGTCGACAAGACGCCGCAGATCATCATGTCCACGTCGTCCTTGCCAGGCGAAGGTAAAACGACCCAGTCTTTGGCGCTGGCGCAGAATTTTTCAGGTCTTGGCAACAAGGTGCTGCTGATTGAAGGTGATATCCGGCGCCGGGTATTTGGCGAATATTTCCACATTGGTGACAAGCCGGGATTGCTGGCGGTACTGGGCGGCGATATTTCGCTGGCGGATGCGGTGGAACACAATGACGAACTTGGCGCGGATATTCTGATTGCCGACAAAACCAAGATCAACGCGGTCGATGTGTTTTCGTCGCAAAAATTCAAAACGCTGATGGACGAGCTGCGCGGCATCTATGATGTGATCATTATCGACACTCCGCCGGTGCTTGTGGTGCCGGACGCGCGGGTGATTGGCCAGTCGGTGGATGCGATCCTGTATACGGTGAAATGGGACACAACCACGCGCAACCAGGTGCGTGAAGGGCTGCGCATGTTTGAAACTGTGAACCTGAAGGTCAGTGGCCTGGTTTTGGGGCAGATCGATGCCAAGGGCATGAAACGTTATGGTTATGGCGGCGCCTACGGGGCCTACGGCGCGAAATATTACCACAATTAGCGGCATCGCGGCGCCGGCTGGGACTGGCAGCGTGACGCATCGGTTTCGATTATGAATTTTTCGGCGGATTGGGCTTGTGAACAGGCTCTGATGCAGCTGGAAGGGCAGGGCCACACGCAGTGGCCGTTTTGCGCGGCCAATTTCATGATCGGTGATCTTTGCGCGATGGGGCGGGGCATCTGGCCGCCCGGTTGGACCGGACGGCCAGCAGATCAGTTCTGCAGATAGACCTCGAGACTGTCGTCCAGCGCGTCTTTCCACGGGGTATGATGCACCGGCGCCATAGTGCCGGTGATCACTGAGCGGAAGGAGTTGTTGCGAAAGCCCATGATGTCTTGGCCCTTGTGGGCTTTCCACTGATAAAACGCCTGGCAGGCACCATCGACATCAAAGCTGGGGTAGTCGGTTTCTCCGATCAGTTCTTTCACGTAGTCGCCCTGGTATTTGATGGCATATTTGATGTCGTCAGAAGCGTCTTCCCGCGCCTCACGCGCCGCCACATCCGCCAGCAGAGCAGCGGCGTCGGCAGGCACTTGGATTTTGCCCATGATGGCGTCACGCACCCACCAGGCCTGGGCGTCAAACATGTTGAAGGTGAACCACTGGTCCTGCATGCCGAGATAGAACATTTTTGGGTTATGGGCGTAGACCACGCCTTTGTAGAGATCGGCGCTCGCGAGCCGGTTGCTGGTCTTCAGCCGCAGATCATCAGGCAGGAAGTTGAAGAAGTGTTTGTAACCGGTGCACAGGATGATGGCATCGACCTGTTTCTGGCTGCCGTCCCGGAACGTGGCGGTATTGCCGTCCACACATTCCAGCGCCGGCACTTCCTGCCAGTTCTCAGGCCAGTCAAACCCCATCGGGGCGCTGCGGTAGCTGGTGGTGATCGATCTGGCGCCATATTTCCAGCATTGTGAACCGATGTCTTCAGCCGAGTAGGAGGCGCCGAGGATCAGCACGTCTTTACCGGCGAATTCGCGGGCGTCGCGGAAATCATGCGCGTGCAGCACGCGGCCGTTGAACGTATCAAAACCTTTGTAGAACGGCACATTTGGCGTAGAGAAATGACCCGACGCGCAGATTACGTGATCAAAGTCTTCTTTGTAGCTGCTGTCTTTGATCTGGTCGTGCACGGTGACGGTGAAATTGCCGGCGTCTTCATTGTATTCCACCCAGCGGATCGGGCTGTTGAACCGGATCCATTTGCGCACATCGGCTTTTTTCACCCGGCCTTCAATATAATCAAACAGCACCGCGCGCGGCGGGAAAGAGGCGATCTGTTTGCCAAAATGTTCCTCAAAAGAATAATCGGCAAATTCGAGCCCCTCTTTGGGGCCGTTTGACCACAGGTAGCGGTACATTGAGCAGTGCACCGGTTCGCCATGTTCATCAAGCCCGGTGCGCCACGTGTAGTTCCACAACCCACCCCAGTCGCTCTGTTTTTCAAAACAGGTGATTTCGGGGATTTCCTCGCCGTTGTTTGCCGCCGACTGGAATGCGCGCAGCTGGGCAAGGCCGGAAGGGCCGGCCCCGATAATGGCAATTTTTTTCCTGGTCATATGCGCTCCCTGCTGGCCTGGGCCAATAATTTAATTTGGTTCTTTTGGTCTGGTCCAATTAGCTGTTCCCAGGACCAATCTGTCAAGAATTATTCATTTAAGGAAAATGTTTTTCCGGATACGGGGCTGGTCTTCCGGGGGTTTAATGTTAGTTTCAGCCATGAGTTCAACGAGTTTTGCACATCATCTGGCGGTGACCAGCGCGCTGCCACGGCTCCGGGTGGGCATGGCGGAGACCGTCAATATCGGCTTTCTGGCGCCGTTAAGTGGTCCGGTTGAAAGCTGGGGCCTGCCCGGGCTGAACGGCTGCCGGATCTGGGAAGACTGGTTAAACAGGGCCGGTGGCATGCTGATCGGCGGGCGGCGCTGTCCGGTCCGGATTCACCCGGTGGACTGCGGCTATGATCCCGCGCGTGCGCTGGCGGGGGCGCAACACCTGGTGCAGCAGCATGGGGTCAGCCTGCTGATGATGCTGGGCGGTGATACCTTCACCCCGGTGCGGGAGTACCTGATGGAGAACAAGGTGCTGACTTCGACCCTGTTGCCGACAGACCTGTCGCCGGACACACCTTATCTGATCGCGCCCAGTGAATTGCATCCGATCTATAATGTGACCGGGGTGCAGTGGCTGGCAAAAAATCATCCGGAGCTGAAAACAGTGGCACTCTGTAGTCAGACCGATGAGCTGGGCCTGCCCTCGCTGGCGACCTACCGGGCGGCGTTCAAAGCGGAGAATGTGAAGATCCTGCACGAGGTGCAATATGCGCCCGAAGTGACTGATCCGGGGTCCATTGTGCAGCCAATGCTGGAGGCGGAGCCCGATATTCTGTGCTGGTGCACTTCAAATACACCGATGGTGCATGCGATGACGGAATACGCCTTTGCCAAAGGCTATAAGGGGCGCATTCTCTCCTGCACGATGGACGGGTATGAGCGGCTGGTGGCCAGGACATCGGTGGAGTTCATGGAAGGCGTCACCTTTCAGTTCCCGGATTTTGATGATCCGATGCTGCGGCAAAAGGCATTTTTCTTTAACCAGCCGAAGGCGTTTTTTGAGGAATATAACCGCCGCTTTCCAGGCACCTGGAGTGCCGTGAGTTGGGAATATGCCGCGATTCTGGATATCTGGCACGCGGCGGTGGAAAAGGCGGGCAATGTGCGCACGGTCTCGGTTCTCGCGGCGATGAAGCAGTTGGGGCAGGTGAGCCATGCGTTTGGCCCGGCGCAGTGGTGGGGCGACGACATATTCGGCATTTCAAACGCGCTGGTGGGCGACTGGCCGGTGGTGACCGTGCAGGACGGCAAAGCGCGCATCGTTGAATTTGGCTCGGTGCCGGACTGGCTGGCGCAACATGGGGCGTTGTTGCACCGGGAAATGTCAGATCTGGGACAGCTCTGGCAACAGCGGTTGCACCGTAGTGCAGGGGCCGGTGTGGCCGAGATGCGCGTTGCAGACCGTTAACCGGCTGGTTGATCCCTGCCGGTGACGGAAACGGCGTGAGATGCGCCTGCCAGTCGGTGAGGGCAGGGGGGTCAGTCTTGCTGCAGCAGCAGTTTCTGCTCTTCGATCAGGTGCAGTTTGATAAATTCCACCGCCGATTCCACGTCGCGTGACGCGATGGCGTTGAACAGCGTATTGTAGCGCTGCTGATAATCCTGAATGCGTTTTGGTGTCAGGTGGCGCCGCAGCAATGTGGTGCGGAAACTCTGCCGGCAGGCCGCGATCGTCAACTGGTAACAAGAGGCCAGCAACGGGTTGCCGGTGCCCTCGGCGATCTTGCGGTAAAGCTCTTCCTCGCATTTCGCGAAACGGGCGGCATCGGTGCGCACCGCCTCGATCCTCGACAGCACCTGGTCCAGCTCTTCGATCTGGCGGGGAGTCATGTTGATCACCGCAAGCCGTACCATTTCAGGTTCCAGAATACCGCGCATCACCAGGTGGTCCAGCGGGCTGGTATCGTCGGCGATGGAGCTGAAGCCGGCCTGTGTCTGCTGCCCGGAGCGGTAGGTCACGAAACTGCCGGAGCCGGCCCGGCGCCGGATCACCTGGCGGCTTTCCAGCACATCGAGCGCCTCACGCACGGTATTGCGCGCGACGCCCAGCTCTGAGGCCAGGGTGCGTTCTGACGGCAGGCGGGTGTCCAGCGGATACTCGCCCGACTTGATCCGGGCGAACAGGCTGTCGATCACCACCTGCACCGTGGCGCCAACCGCGTGGCTGGAGAGCAGTTGAGAAATATCCTGGTTTTTTGCGCTCATAGGTCCGGTCTCTGTACTTTTCTGAGGGCGGAAGATCCGCGCCTCCGGCAGCTGGTGTTCTCTGCGCCCCGGGGGCAGGGCGCCGGTTGAAAGCTATCCGCCGGCGTTGCGGCTGACAAGGGTGGTTCCATAATTGGTATAAATTTGGTTCTGCATCCGGGTGGACCTGGTGTGGCTGCGACATCGTGAAATGGGCACATAACATGGTTTACAGGGGCGAAACCATTGGAAATACGGCATATATTCGGGCTATAGTAATGTCAGTAAAAAAAGTTTCGCACGCTTTTGTGATGGCGACCTGGTCTTGTGATTTTCCGGTCACCGGCGTAAGCGGGGCCCGGGCAACAAAGGGAAATTCGGTTTGACGAGCATGACAGCAGAGGCAGAAAACGCGGCACATCTTTCGCAGGACCCGCACAAGACCCGGGACAATGGCGAAAAAGTTCTGGAAGTTGCCATCGGGCGCGAAGTGCGCGCTTACCGGCGCAAGCAGGGGTTTACCGTGGCGGATCTGGCGACGCTGACCGGCCTCTCAATCGGCATGTTGTCCAAGATTGAAAACGGCAATACCTCGCCCTCGCTGACCACGTTGCAGTCTCTGGCCAATGCGTTGAGCGTGCCGATCACCTCGTTTTTCCGCCGCTTTGAGGAGTCCCGTGAAGCGGTGCATACCAAGGCCGGAGACGGCGTCGAAATGGAGCGTGCCGGCACACGTTCGGGGCATCACTACAATCTTCTGGGTCATATTGGTGCCAATGCCAGCGGGGTGATTGTTGAGCCTTATCTGATCACGCTGACCGAGAAATCCGATGTTTTTCCGACTTTCCAGCATGACGGGATCGAGACGCTCTATATGCTTGAGGGCGAAGTGAAATACCGCCATGGCGATCAGGTGTTTTTACTGCAGCCGGGCGATACGCTGTTTTTTGACGCGGACGCGCCACACGGGCCGGAAGTGCTGGTGAAATTACCGGCGCGCTACCTGTCGGTCATTTCCTATCCACAAAGCAGCTGAAACGCGTCAACGCGTTTGGGTTGAGCCCTGTGCACCTGATCGGCGATTGGGACAAAAAAATGCCGGTGTGGGGAACACACCGGCAC
>NZ_QOLB01000109.1 GCF_003333265.1 Candidatus Halocynthiibacter alkanivorans | reverse complement strand
CCTTTCCCGAAGTGGTGGATTGCTGGCTGATGACCGGCAACCGGGATTATCTGATGCGCATCGCCACCTCCGGGCTGAAAGAGTTCGAACAATTTCTCGTCGGGCGCCTGACCAAAGTGCCCGGCGTCGCCTCGATTGAAAGTTCGATCCCGCTGCGCCGCGTCAAGTCGGGGGTGTCGCGCACCCCCTGAGCAAATGCCCCCCAGACCCGATATTCACCAACCAGGTACCCGTTAGCCCGTTGGCCCCTGCCCCGGCGTCCCCTGGTCCGACAGTTCTGGGCCGGTGCTTCACTGGTCCGAAGCGCCCTGACCTGAGGTCCTTTGAGCCGCCCCCTCACTGCCGCCCGGCACTCTGGCCGCCAGCAAGTTGGACCCGATGCCCACCTGCCTGATACCGGCACCCGAACCCCTTTGCCCCGGGGCCCTGTGGCCAGACGCCTTCGCCGCGCTCGGGGGATGCGCTCAGGGGATGCACCAGACCTGAGGCCCACGTCCTGGTGTCCTCAGAGCCGATACCCCACTGCCCCGTGGCCCATTGGCCGCCAGTTCGCCAGCCACGGCGCTTTTATGCGGCGCGGGCCGCGGCCATTTCCGGCAATGCCTGCGCCAGATCCGCCAGAATATCGGCCGCATCCTCCAACCCCACCGACAGGCGCACCAGCCCCTCAGAGATGCCATGCTCAGCGCGTTCTTGCTGGCTGTAGGTCGAATGGGTCATGCTGGCCGGGTGCTGGATCAACGATTCCGCGTCCCCCAACGACACCGCGCGCTGGATCATTTCCAGCCGGTTCATCATGGCGCGGCCAGCGTCAAACCCGCCCTCCAGCTCAAAAGCAATCATCGCCCCAAACGCCGGCATCTGTTTTTGCGCCAGCCCATGTTGGGCAAAACTTTCCAGCCCGGGCCAGGCCACGCTTTTGACCGCCGGATGCGCTTCCAGCATCAAAGCGACCTCACGGGCCGAGGCACAGTGGCGTTCCATGCGCAGCGCCAGGGTTTTCAGCCCCCGCATCACCAGCATGGCGTTAAACGGGGCCATCACCGCGCCGGTCATATCTTTCATACCGTAAAGCCGGATGGCGCTGACCTGTTCATAAGTGCCCACCAGCAGCCCGGCCACCACGTCGCCATGGCCTCCGAGATATTTGGTGGCAGAATGCACCACAATATCAGCACCCAGCTCGATCGGCCGCGTCAGGTATGGCGTCGCGTAGGTGTTGTCCACCACCACGGTGGCGCCGGCCGCGTGCGCGATCTCAGACACGGCAGCGATATCCACCAGCCGCATATTGGGATTGGCCGGGGTTTCAAAATACACCACCTTTGTGCGCGCGCTGATTGCAGTGCGCAGATTGGCCGGGTCCGTCATATCCACATGGCTGACGGTGATGCCGAACTTCGCCAGCCCGTGGCGCATGAAGGAAAAAGTGCAGCCGTAAAGCGTCTTGTCGACGATCAGCTCATCGCCCGGCGCCAGCAGCGTCCACAGCGTCGCCGAAATCGCCCCCATGCCAGACGCCAGCGCCAGGCCGGCTTCCGCGCCTTCCAGCGTGGCGATGCGTTTTTCCAGAATATCCAGTGTCGGATTGGAAATACGCGAATAAAAATGCCCCGGAGCTTCTCCGGAAAACATCTCGCCCCCCGCCTCGGCGGTTTCAAAAGAAAAGGTCGAGGTCAGATGCAATGGTGGCGTCAGCGCGCCCTCATTGTCGGCCGGACTATAGGCGTGGTGAATGGCGCGGGTGGCAAAGCCTTTGGAATTCGTGGTCATAACTGCTCCTCCTGTTTTACCGATTATGCACCAGGTGCCGGGGCGAGAGATTGCCAATACTGCCAGCATCGGGGTATATATTGGCAGATACTGCCCAAGGAGGCCGCATAATGGACGATAAAGACCAACAGATCCTGCGCGTCTTGCAGACCGACGGCCGCATCAGCAACCAGGACCTGGCCGAGCGGGTGAACCTGTCGCCCTCCCCCTGCCTGCGCCGCCTGCGCAATCTCGAAGACCGCGGTGTAATCCGGGGCTATAGCGCTGATGTGGATGCCAAAGCCTGCGGCCTGCCGCTCACCGCCTATATCCGCATCTCGCTCAGCCCGCACAGCGAAGAGACCGTGCGCGGTTTTGAAACCCGGGTGCAATCGCTTGATGAGGTGATGGAGTGCCATCTGCTGACCGGCCGCTCTGACTATATGCTGCGGGTGATGGTCTCCGGGCTGGATGCGTACGAACACTTCATCCGTCACAGCCTGCAGCCGATCCCGCACATCGCCTCTATCGACAGCAGTTTTGTCTATGGCACGGTGAAAAAAACCAACGTCTTTCCGCGCGGTTGAAATCACGCGAAGGACGACCCGACTGCCTTAGCGGCAGACCAGATGTCACGCCCCAGAGCAGGTCAGGCGCCAAACCACACGCACGCAACGATCCTGCGGCCCCCCAAAAGGGCAACATATCGCAAACCTCCGATTTTACCGGCTAAACTCCTGGTACCCGCGGCCGGATTCGAACCGGCACGGCATTCCTGCCTAGGGATTTTAAGTCCCCTGTGTCTACCATTCCACCACGCGGGCCAGGAATGGCGCCACCATAGACAGCTTTTTCGGCGGGGAAAACCACATTTCTGCGCCGGGTTCAAAGACTTGACGCAATCGCCGTTGACCGCCAGGCTTGGCCCATGTTTCCAATCCGCGACCATAACCCGTCACAGCGCACGCCCTGGGTCACCCGGGCGCTGATTGCTGTGAATATCGCGGTATTTTTAGCGACCTGGCCGCTCGCTGGCGACGCGCATGCGCTGTCACAGTTCTACGGCAGTTATGCGCTGATCCCGGCCCGGGTCTTTGCGGGTCAGGGCGGCGAAACTTTTCTGACCTCAATGTTTCTGCACGCAGGTTTTATGCATCTGGCCGGCAATATGCTGTTTCTGTGGATCTTTGGCGACAACCTGGAAGACGAGATGGGCCATACCTGGTTTCTGACCTTCTACCTCGCCGGCGGTCTGGTGGCCGGGTTTGCCCATTTCCTGTCGGCGCCCGCCTCGCCGGTGCCGCTGGTCGGCGCCTCAGGTGCCATAGCAGCGGTGATGGGCGGCTATCTGTTGATGTTTCCCCGGGCAAAGGTCGATGTTCTGTTCATTTTTGTAGTGTTTTTCCGCATATTCGCGATTCCGGCCTGGATCGTCCTGGGCGGCTGGTTCCTGATTCAACTCTATAATGGTCTCGGTGCGGACGCCGACCTGGGCGGAGTCGCCTGGTGGGCCCATGCCGGTGGATTTGTCACCGGGCTGTTGATGGCGCTGCCGCTGTGGATCAGGCGCGGAGGGGCTGGCTGGTGGCGCCGCACACGCGGTGTGCCGCAACATCCGGAAAAAACCTATCGCTCAGGCCTGACCTCAATGCCGCAAATCCGCCGCCGCCGCTGAAATCCCGCGATTGCTTTAGTCCGTACCGACCGCAATCTCGACGATCGCATTGCGGACATTGGTCGCGGTTGTCTCCGACCCGGTTTTGATCGTGCCAATCACGGCCACACCAAGCCCGACGATTGCCGCAGTCAAAACGACCCAATCGACGGTCACTGCAGCGGATTCATCACGCAGGAAACGAAACATATTTTTAAATTTGGTATGAGCCACTTAATATTCCTCCAGGTTGCAGCTAAATAATACGGGCAAACACGGCAGGAATATGACCCTGGTGCGGCAGCGGGCATGTCTTGCCGCACCAGGGAGGTCTGTTTCGGATCGTGGTTACGGCCTGCTTAACGTTAACAGGCGCAACTCGTGGCTCAGGCGCCGCGGATCACTTTGGCAAATGTGTCAAAAATCGGCTCATTGGCGCAGAGCACCGCGCCGTCTTCCAGCACATTGCCATCTTTATTAATGGCTTCGACAAAACCACCAGCCTCTTTCACGATCAGCACACCGGCAGCGATGTCCCACACGTTCAGCCGGCGTTCCCAATAGCCGTCAAACCGACCAGCAGCCACATAGGCCAGATCCAGCGCCGCAGAGCCCCAGCGCCGCACGCCAGCGGTGGCCGGCAGCAAACGCGCCAGATCCTTCAACGTGGTGGGCAGATCAGAACTGCCGGCAAACGGCAGGCCGGTGGCAAACACCGCTTCGATCATCCGGTGACGGCCCGACACCCGGATCCGGCTTTCGTTCATCCAGGCACCCGAGCCTTTTTCAGCCCAGAACAGCTCGTCCTTGGTCGGGTCATAGATCACAGCGGAGACAATCTCGCCCTTGTGCTCCAGCGCGATCGAAATCGCCCAGTGCGGCATGCCGTGCAGATAGTTGGTGGTGCCGTCCAGCGGATCAACAATCCAGCGCCGTGTCGGGTCAATGCCGGCGACTTCTGTGCTCTCTTCAGCACACCAGCCATAGTTGGGGCGCGCTTCCATCAGCTCTTCGCGAATGATCGCTTCGGCACTCAGATCGGCTTTGCTGACAAAATCGCCAGCGCCTTTTGTCGACACCTGAAGGTTTTCCACTTCACGGAAATCCTTTGCCAGCGAACGACCCGCTTTTCGTGCGGCCTTGATCATAACGTTAAGATTAGCGCTGCCCTGCATGTCCGGTGCTCCTTGGGGTTCCAAGCCGCGCGTTTACACCCCCCTGCCCCGTCTGCCAAGAGGCTTATTGGCGGTGCAAAGCCGCTATGCGGGGCCGCGCTGCAGTTTTACCGGCTCAGTACGCGCCATCCGGATCAAATGCGCCATATAAGGTTTGGCCGCATCGTCGCTGCGGATCGCCGCATACATGCGCCGCACCACGCCGTTTTCGGTCAGCGGCCGCACCACATAATCCCTGTTGTTCTTCACCTCATGCAACACCCAGTCCGGCAACACCGTCACGCCGCGGTTGGACGCCACCAGCAGCAACATCACCGCCGTCAGTTCAACCTGGCGGATCGCCTTGGGTTCGACTTTCGCAGGCGTCAGCAATTCGTTGAACACATCCAGCCGCGAGCGCTCCACCGGATAGGTCAGCAACACTTCATCGCGAAAGTCCTCTGCCACAATAAAGTCTTTCTGCGCCAGCGGATGGCCCGCGGCCGCCACAAACATCGGTGCATAATCAAACAGCGGTTTGAATTCAATATCCGCCTGGTGCTCGGGATCAGAGGACAGCACCAGGTCCACCTCTTCCTGGCGCAGCGCTTTCATTGCCTGGAACGCCAGCCCGGGGCGGATGTCCACATCCACGTCCGGCCAGGCTTTGCGGAACATATCCAGCACCGGCAGCAACCATTCGAAACAAGCGTGGCACTCCAGCGCGATATGCATGCGCCCGGTGGTGCCGTCTCTCAGCCCGACAAAATCTTCTTCCAGTGCCGCGACTTTGGGCAGCACCTCTTCGGCCAGGCGCAGGATCTTGTGCCCCGCCGCCGACAGCCGCAAAGGTTTGGAGCGGCGCACGAACAGTTCCACCCCGGTCTGATCCTCCAGGCCTTTGACCTGATGGGACAAAGCCGACTGAGTGATATGCAGCAGATCGGCCGCGCGGGCCAGGCCGCCGGCCTCATGAATGGCTTTGACGGTGCGCAAGTGACGAAATTCGAGGTGCATCTGAATAGAACTCATAATCTTGTTGAGAATTATGAATTTGTCTCACAGGCGGTACCGATTTACAAGTTATCTAACGAATACGACCAGGCCGGGGTCAGATGCGACCTGCCGAATGTTGAAAATGTCAGGATGTCCCGATGATCACGCCGAACGTTTCTTTTGAGTTCTTTCCGCCCCAGTCTCTGGAAGCCTCCTTCCGCCTTTGGGAAACCGTCAAGATTCTGGCGCCGCTGGGACCGAACTTTGTCTCCGTCACCTACGGCGCCGGTGGCACCACCCGCACCCTGACCCATGACGCGGTGGCCACCATTCACAAACATTACGGGCTCAATGTCGCAGCGCACCTGACCTGCGTTGACGCCACCCGCGAAGAAACTCTTGAGATTGCGGAACAATACGCCGAAGTCGGCGTCACCGAGATCGTCGCCCTGCGCGGCGACCCGCCCAAGGACACGGGCCGGTTCACCGCCCATCCCGACGGGTTTGCCGATTCTGTCGAACTGATCGAAGCGCTGGCCAAAACCGGAAAATTCAAACTGCGCGTCGGCGCCTATCCTGACCGTCACCCCGAAGCGGCCTGCGACAATTCTGATGTCGACTATCTCAAACGCAAGATCGACGCCGGCGCCACCTCCGCCATCACCCAGTTCTTCTTTGAGGCCGACACTTTCCTGCGCTTCCGGGACCGCTGTGTCGATGCTGGCATCACCGCGCCGATCATCCCCGGCATCCTGCCGATTGAAAACTGGAGCGGCGTGAAAAAATTCGCCACCCGTTGCGGCACCAAAGTGCCCCAGTGGCTGGACAAGTCTTTTGCCACCGCCCAGCGCGACGGGCGCGAAGATCTGCTCGCCACTACGGTCTGCACCGGGCTTTGCACCAGATTGCTGGAAGAAGGCGTTGAGGATCTGCATTTTTACACGCTCAACAAACCCTACCTGTCACATGAAGTGGCGCATGCGCTTGGCATCAGCCCCAAAGTGACGCTGCAGAACGTCGCCTGAGCCGGGAACCGCACAAAACCCTCACCTGAGAGCAAACGGCGTCAGGGCCTCAGCGGAGGCCGGCGTTGCGTCAGTGCCTCATCAGAGACCGATCGGCGATAGCGCCTCAGCGGAGGCCGACGCCATGTCAGCGCCTCACCAGAGACCGGCGTTGCTTCAGCGCCTCGCTAGAGACCGACGTTGCGTCAGAACGGCTGGCGCGCGGCAGAAACAATTGAACGCACGTTCAGTCCCCGTTAGCCTGGTGGCAATACGGGGACCACAGCATGAACAATATCACATCAGCACCACGCCGGATGTTTGACGCACCGGCCTTTGATTTCCACAGCCGCAGCGGTCTTGATTTTATGCAGACCATGCTGCGCGACACCTCCTACAGGCCGCCAATCGGGGACACGCTGAATTTCACCCTTGTGGCGGTTGATGAGGACCGGGTCGAGTTTCACGGCATGCCTTTGCAGGCCCACACCAACCCGATGGGCGGCACCCATGGCGGCTGGTACGGCGCGGTTCTGGACAGTTGTATGTCCTGCGCGGTGATGACGCGGGTGCCGGCCGGCCACATCTATACCACGCTGGAATATAAAGTCTCACTGGTGCGTGCCATTCCGCCCGAAACGCGCGTCGCCGCGGTGGGCATCGTGCAACACGCCGGCCGCTCCACCGGCATCGCCAGTGGCGAGGTCCGCGGCATTGAAGACGGCAAGCTTTACGCCAGCGGCACCGCAACCTGCCTGATTATGAAAGCGCCACCGCAATAAGCCCGGCCGCAACCGGCCCCGGCCCAACTGCGCTGGTTCTTTGAACGTGCCACTCTTATTCCTGCCCGACACCTTCACCACCTGGCATTCTCGCGGCCCGGCACAGTCACCACCCGCTCACGGCCCGTCACAGTCATCACCCGTGCACGGCCCAGCACACTCACCACCCGGTCACGCTGCTGCACACTCACCACCCGGTCCCGGTGCGCCACAGACACAGCCCGAGCACTGCAGCCATGATCACAGCCCGGTAAGATTTCGGCTGGCACATTCACCTCCCGGCAAGGTCACCGTGCAGCAGGGTCACCGCCCAGCAGTGTCACCACCGGGAAAAATCGCGAACAGGTGATATTGGGATGGCCGCTAAGACAGCTCAGGCGACGACTGCTCCGGTGAGCTCCGCTCAGCCGTACTGACCTGCTCCGCCTCCGCCACTTCAGGTTTCGGCTGCGGCAACACTTCACGGGCGCTGCGATGAATACTTTCAGACGGGTCGAGCCCCACCAGCCGCGCGCGTCGCAGCAAAAACATCTTGCCCCAGCCGCGAAATGAGCCGACCGAAGGCGCGCTGGCGTCACAGGGGAATGGCTCCCGCCAGTCGTCCGGCATCTCCAGCCCCAGGGTTTCGGCCCGCTCCAGCATCCAGACCAGCGGGATATTTGCCAGCGGCCGCGCCTCGCTGAAATCGCCCAGATGACCGCCGACATCGCCATGGGCGCCGCGAAACCACACTTGTTGCACATGGCCGGGCCAGTCCCGGTCGCTGTCCCACATCACCGGCGCATATGCGACGCGGGTTTCATGCAGCGCCAGCGCCTGAAACCCGTGGCGCACCGAGCGGCCCAGATGATGGCTGTGAAACGCATGCGCCGACTCCGACAGCCGCCACAAAAGCGGCAGCTGCAGCCCCAGCGCTTTCACCGTATCCCAGACGCCGATCATTTCGATCTCGACCCGCTCATGGCATTTACGGGCCGCAAAGGCCTGCGCCGCTTCGGTCGCAGGGCCGTTTTCATAGTGGCGGTAGGCAGCCCGCACGTTGCGCTTATTGGTATGTTCCGGTGTCAGCAGCCCGACCATATCAATCATGCCCGCCAGCGACCGCACGGCAAAAGCCCCGCGCGAATAACCAAACAAAAACACCCGGTCCCCGGGGCGGTAACGCGCCGCCAGCACCTCATAGACGCGGCGGATCTGACGGTTGATGCCCCGGCCAAGCGCCACATCCTGCGCCGACTTCCAGCCCCGCCACTGTACCCCGGGCTCATAATGCAGATGCAGCGAACTTCCGGGCATCGCCGCGACCCGCTCCAGCAAGCGGAAGGTGATACCGGCGTTGCTTAGGGTTTCCGGCTCAAGGCTCGACATGGTGCCGTCCAGAATGATCACGTGATCGATACCGCCCCGGGCCCGGAGCGGTTCAGCCAGGGGTTTGCGCCCCAGCCCGATCAGAGATCGCAGGCGCTTAAGGAGTTGCATCCGTCATCGCTTTCCAGACCCTTTGTGGCGTGAACGGCATGTCGATCCGCCGCACACCCTGGTCCCACAACGCATCCGTCACCGCATTGGCCACCGCCGCCAGCGCGCCAACGGTGCCGGCCTCACCGCAGCCCTTCATCCCCATCGCATTGGCAGTGGAGGGCACCGGCTCTGAGACAAATTTGACAAAGGGCACATCCGCCGCGCGCGGCAGGCCATAATCCATGAAAGACGCCGTCAGCAGCTGACCTTCCTCATCATAGACCGTGTGTTCACTGATGGCCTGGCCAATGCCCTGCACCACACCGCCATGGATCTGCCCTTCTACCAACATCGGATTGATCAGATTGCCCAAATCATCCACCACCACATAACGATCCACTTTGACCGCGCCGGTCTCGGGATCAATTTCAACCTCAGCGACATGGGCCCCATTAGGATAGGAGCGCCCGTCCAGCGTTGTGGTGCGTGTAACCTTCAACAGATCGTCCCGGCCGGCCTCACGCGCCTGCTCCGCCACATCCATCATTGAAAATACCATATTACTGTCGGCAATGCGGTAGTTTTCATCGTCAAATTGAAGTTTTTCCGGCGCAATTCCCAATGCTTGGGCCAGAAACGCCGCAAACCCGTCCACAAGCGCGCCAGCGGTGGCGAGCGTGGCAGTGTTCTGGGTTGTAACCGAGCGCGAACCGCCAGTGCCGCCGCCCTTGGCAATGCGGTCACTGTCGCCCTGAATGACGTCAATCAGCGCCGCATCGATGCCGGTCTGATCCGCCAGAAACTGCGCATAGACAGTTTCATGGCCCTGGCCATTGGACTGGGTGCCGACAAACAGATTGACCCGGCCGGCTGCCGTGAACTCCACCGCTGCGGTTTCCTCCGGATCGCCCAGAATGCTTTCGATGTAATAACACAGCCCCTGGCCGCGCAATTTCCCCGCCGCCGCACTTGTGGCCCGCCGCGCTTCAAAACCGCTGCGGTCGCTTTCCGCCTCACAACGCGCCAGCACTTTGTGGAAATCGCCCACGTCATACATCTCGCCGGTGGCACTGCGATACGGGAACTGATCCTGGCGGATAAAGTTTCGCCGCCGCAGCTCCCACGGGTCCACGCCCAACGCGCGCGCCGCCTGATCCATCGCGCGTTCCAGCGCAAAAATAGCTTCGGGCCGCCCGGCACCCCGATAAGCATCCACCGGCGTGGTATTGGTGAACACACCTTTGACCCGCAGCAAAGTGGTCTGCAGATCATAAGTGCCCATCAGAACCTTCGCGAACAGTTCCGACTGGATGAACTGAGCGAATGGCGCGTTATAGGCGCCCAGGTTGGACACCGTATCCACCGCATAGGCGGTGAGCCGGAAATCCGCGTCAAATCCCAACCGGCACAGCGACACCAGATCGCGCCCGGCATTGTCGGTCTGCATCGCCTCTGAGCGGTCCGACATCCAGCGCACCGGTCGTCCCAGATCGCGGGTCGCATGGGCAACGGCGAAATATTCCGGGTAGTTCATGCCCTTCATGCCAAAACCACCGCCCACATCCGGGGTGGTGACCCGCACCTGCTCCGGGTCCAGCGCAAAAAACTTCGCCAGTTCGCTTTTCAGGCCCCAGACGCCCTGGCCGGTGAAATCCATATGCAACCGGCCGTCGGTGATCTGCGCCCAGCAGCCGCGTGGCTCCAGAGAATTGGCGATGACGCGGTTGTCGACCACCTCGCATTCCACCACATGGGCCGACGCTGCCAAAGCCGCCTCAACTGCGGCCCCGTCACCTTTTTCAAAATCATATGCCAGATTGTCCGGCGCCGCCTCATGCACCGGCGCGCCGCCCACAACCGGGGCCGCCTGCACCGGCAGATCGTCAAAATCAAACCCGATCAGCTCGGCTGCGTCGCGCGCGGCGGCGATGCTCTCGGCCACCACCATAGCGAGAGCTTCGCCCACATAGCGCACCCGCCCCTCGGCAAGCACCGGACGGCGCACCCGCACGCCGTCCTTCACTGTCGCAGCGGAAACGGTGGCTTTTACGCCGGCGTCCAGCAGGTCCTGCTGACAATAGACCGCATGAACGCCCTCGGCTTCGCGCGCATCAGACAGATCAAGCTCGGTGACCAGCGCATGGGCCACAGGTGAGCGCAGGAACCAGGCGAACAGCGCCCCCTCAGGCGCCTGATCATCAACATACTGACCGGTGCCACGCAGAAACCGCGCATCTTCAACCCGTTTCACCGGTTGGCTTTTACCAAATTTATCCACTGTGTCCTCCTCGGTATCAGCGGAAACCTTAACTGTGAACCGCGCACTGTCCAGCCCGGAAGCGCACAGGGGAGCAATAAAGATAATCATAAAATCAAATGCTTACAAAAAACTTATTGTGAGCACGGAATAAAACACACCGCCCGGTTGTTTATCTCTTTGTAAGCCGGTGCAATTCCGCCCCGGCCGCGTCATAAAGGATGCCCCTATGACCCTGAAAACACTTGCCCTCTCCGCCACCCTTACCCTTGCTGCCAGTATCAGCTTCGCCGGTGGCATGGTGGAAGGCGTCAAATCGATGGACACCGCCAATGGCATGGTGCTGACCGACAGCAACGGCATGACGCAATACACTTTTGACAAAGACTCCGGTGGCAAATCGATGTGCAACGGCGGTTGCGCCGTCAAATGGCCACCGCTGATGGCCGCTGACGGGGCTGTGGACCACGATGGTTTCACCGTCATCACCCGCGATGACGGCTCCATGCAATGGGCCCATGATGGCTGGCCGCTTTATGGCTGGATCAATGACAAAGCCATGGGCGACATCACCGGCGACGGTGTCGGAGGTGTCTGGCACCTTGCGCGTCCCTGATCCACATGCTTAGCCTGAACCGGGACGGCAGCCCGCCGTCCCGGACCCGAAGGACAGCGCTGCACCGCATGAACACTGACCCGTTTCAGACCGAGCTGCAAAGCTGCCTGCCCGATCTGTGGCGCTACGCCTGTGCGCTTTGCCGCGACCGCGACCTGGCCGATGACCTGGTGCAGGACTGTGCCGAGCGCGCCCTGCGCAAACGGGCGCTGTGGCGGCCGCGTGGCCCGCTGAAACCCTGGCTGATGAAAATGCTGCTGAACCTGTGGCGCAACCATTGCAAGAAACACGCCCGCAGCGCGGCCCTGCCCGCTTTTGACCCGGCTGGCGATCTGACCCTGGTGGCGCCGGACCATCTCAGCGGCGCGCTCGATCTTGGCGACACGGCGCGGGCGCTCGCCCAGCTGCCTGAAGAACAACGCGAAGCCCTGCTCACCGTGGTGCTGGGCGGGCTCAGCTACAAAGACGCCGCCCGCACGCTTGGCATCCCTGCCGGCACCCTGATGTCGCGCCTTGGCCGCGCCCGCGCTGCCCTGCGCCAGGCGATACTGGAGACCCCGGAATGAAAATCACCTATGACATTCTGCAGGCCTATGTGGATGGCGAACTGGACGCGGCGCTGCACGCCGAGGTCACCGACTGGCTGGCGCAAAACCCTGAAAAGGCCGCCGAAATCGCTGACTGGCAAGCCCAGAATGAGACCATCAACG
>NZ_QOLB01000100.1 GCF_003333265.1 Candidatus Halocynthiibacter alkanivorans | reverse complement strand
TGTATAAGGGCCAGCCTGTGCCCTCCGCGCGAAACCCCGCGTGCCTCCTGCCCCCCGCCCTGCCTGGCCGGGCAAGCACCGCAGCAGCACCGTTTTGATTTTCCTGCCAGAAACTGTTACCCTGCGTCTGAGGAGGCGCCTTATCATAAGACGCCTGGGTGCCAATAATGGCACCTGTATGGATTGCCCGAAAGCGGGTGATCTGCCGTTGAAAGACTGCGGAGTGACATCTCATGATGTCGTCTGGCACAAGCAACAGCTTCCGATTGAGGGGCGGCAGAACCTGCCGCTGTGCGTCCGTTTCGAATGAACTCGAAACTAAGGACAGGTCTATGGGACAGAAACTAACCAAACTCCGGAGTACCAAATACGCTGCGCAGAAGGGGCTTTGTTATTATTGCCGTCAGCCAATGTGGGTGAAAGACGGGATCGCATTTTGTAAGATCCATCGTCTGTCAGCCCGCTTTGCCGCACGGCTCCAGTGCACTGCAGAACATCTTGTCGCCAGATGCGACGGCGGCCACGACGGCGCAGACAACATCGTCGCCGCCTGTTTGTTCTGTAATCGGACCCGCCACCTCGCCAAATCTCCGCTCTCCTCAGACCGCTACGGACTCAGGGTCAGAGGCCGGCTCCTCGTGGGTAAATGGCACGGTTTCATCGCCCCTACGCGGCAGAAAAACGCAAGTTGAACGGGCTGATCCACCGGGTAGATGCGCTGCCATCCGTGGCTCGCAAATCTGCCCCGCCCCGCCCCGCGCGCCGCCCATTTTGCACAAACGCGCGTCGGGTGTAGCCTGTCCCCCTGTTTTTGATGAATGGAGGGATTTGACATGATGATTGCACGTTGGCACTTTCAGGCGGTTTTTGGGCAGAAAGAAGAGGCGATCCGGCTCAGCAAAGAGTGGGATGAACAGATCGGCGCCCAGACCGATCTGGATATGGACACGGCGCGCATGCTCACCGGCTCTGTCGGGGCGCGGGAATCCGAGGTTCAGATCGAGTTTCAGATCAGCGGTCTCGGCGAACTCCAGGAGTTTTTTGACAAGATCGCCGGCATCAAGATGCATGCGGAATGGGGCAAGCGCATGAGCGAAGTGATCGTGTCCGGCTCAACACACTGGCAGGTGTTCCGGGTGCTGGACTGATCCGCACGCAGTTCTGTGAAAACCGCGCGCGCGGCTGCCGTTTCCGCTGACCGGTGCGCACCGGTGTCTGTGCAGTTCTGAACCCGGGAGCACCGGTCGCGGGGCGCTGCGCCTGTCCCGCTCCGGGCTCTGGCGCCTCTGAAACCTTGCGGCCTGACGCATGCGCGCCGGCAGCGGAAAAGGCGTTTGGATCAACCTGAACGCGAAAAGATGTCTAAAATTATCCGCTTTCCGGCACGCCTCGCCCGATGACAGAATTCCGCGTCTGCGCGCGACCCGCGTCCTTGAAGTCGTTACCAATATCCCGGCTCCCGGCCCTTCAGCCGCAAGCAGGCTGCCCGCCCGCGCCGCGTTTCAATTCGCAAATCGCTCATAAAACAAGGCGGGTTTACCGGCTGCACCGCCAGACCCGCCGCCAAAATTCACCGGGGCTTCACCAAATCTCATTAACCATGTTGCGTGTATTTGTGTGAAAGGTGTTTCAATGTTGAAACCAATTACTGTGCGCCGTGAATTGCTCGGCCTGGTCATATTTGCGACCGTGTCGCTGTTGTTCATTACCGGAATTTTCAGTGTCAAAATGGGGCTCGACGCCCGGGCGGAAAGTCAGACAGAAGCCACTATAGAACTGACAGCAACCGTGGATCGCATTGAAGTCGGATTTCTGCGTGCGCGCCGGTCGGAGAAGGATTTTTTACTGCGCAAAGACGCCAAATATCTCAAACGTCATATGGCGGCGATGGACACCCTGCTTGCGGATCTTGACCGGCTTGAGACAGGTCTCGCCGGACACGACGCCAGCGCCACAGAGCGGAAATCCGGCACAGAGGAAATCGACGTTTTGCGCGCGGCGATTGCGCAATACCAGGAGGATTTCCGCAGAATGAGCCAGGCAGATCAGGCGCTGGGTCTCACAGCAGACACAGGGCTCAACGGGCAGCTGCGCGCCGCCGCGCGCACGATTGAGCAGACCCTGACGCCTCTGAACCTGCCTGAACCGCAGATCAAAATGCTGATGATGCGGCGGCACGAAAAAGATTTTGTGCTGCGGGCAGATCCCAAATACGCCGAACAGCTGGCCGCCCGTATCCGCGAATTCCGCGCCTTCCCCGACCCTTATTTTGCCTCTGCTGAGCTCCGGAAAACAGTCTTTCTGCAACTAGACACCTATAAGGCAGCCTTTGACGCCTTTGCCGCCGCCACTGTTGAAGAACGCGAGCTCCGCGTGGCGGTGTCCAAAAGTTTTGCACGGGCCGAACCCACGTTTGAGCTGATCAAATCCGAGGTCAGCACCCTGAGGGAAGAGGCCCATCTGCGCAACACCCGCATCGGCCGGATCATCCTGGTGACTTCGCTGCTGACGGTGCTTGCGACCATCGCCATTTTTGTGCACCGCATCCGGACTCTGGCCCGGAGAATTTCGCTGCCGCTGCAACAAACCAGCACCGCGATCCAGCAGCTGGCCGCGGGCAATACCGACATTGCCCCACCCCGGTCCCACTACAGTGAAATCATCAAAATATCAGAAGCGTTTCAGGTGTTCCGCCAACATATTATCGATTCAAAACAGGTCGAAACCGAGCAGCGCGACCTGCGCGAGCGCAAGCGTTCTGACGCGTCGGCGCGACGCGCGCGGGAAAAGGAACAATCTGAGGCTGAAGAACACCGCTGCCAGCAACAGGCTTTGCGGGCGCGGGAACAACGGGCCGCCGCGGAGATTACCAGCGTTATTGCCGCCTGCGCCAAAGGCGATTTCAGCAGGCGCCTGCACACGGAGGGCAAGGACGGTATTTATGCCGAACTCTGTGACGGGTTGAACCAGATCAGCGAAATCACCAACCGCGGGCTGCAGGAGATCAAAACCGCCCTGGCCGCCCTGTGTCAGGGCAGGCTCTCCCACCGGATGGAAGACAATTTTGAGGGTGTATTTGACGAGATCCGCGTCGCGGTCAATGCCACCTCTGAAAGCCTGAGCGCCATGGTCAGCCGCATTGACGAAAGCTCCGGCTCGATCAATGGGTCCACCGGTGAAATCGTCTCCGCTTCCTATGATCTGGCAAAACGAACTGAATTGAACGCCGCCACCCTGGAAGAGACCGCAACCGCAATCGAAGAGCTGACCACTTCGGTCAACCTGACAGCGAAGACCGTGGTGGAGGCCAACGCCGCAGTGACAAAAATTCAGGCCGAGGCCCAGGCCAGCACCGGCATTGTCAGCGACGCGGTGGACGCCATGCGGCAGCTGCAGAAATCCTCGTCTGCGATCAGTAAAATCATTGGCCTGATTGATGACATCGCCTTTCAGACCAATCTGCTGGCGCTGAACGCCGGCATCGAAGCGGCGCGCGCGGGGGAAGCCGGCAAAGGCTTTGCGGTTGTTGCTGCGGAGGTGCGCGAACTGGCCGCCCGCTCCGCCAAGGCCGCCAAAGAAATTTCCGGTTTTATTGATCTGAGTGGCAAACATGTGGAAAGCGGCGTGCGCCTGGTCGGTCAGGCCGGCACCGCCATCCACTCCATTTCTGATGGCGTCCAGGACATATCGGAACGGATGGAGGAAATCTCGACCTCCGCCCGCGAACAATCCTCTGCGATCTCCTCGATCAATACCGCCACCAATGAGCTGGAGCAGGCCACGCAGCAAAACGCCGCCATGTTTGAGCAGTCCACCGCCGCCAGCAAAATATTACAGGCTGAGACACAAAGCCTGGCCCAGGTGATCGCGGCGTTTGATCTCGGCAAACAAGTGCCAGGCCGCCGCGGCAGCGCCGCCGCAGGCCCACGCCCTGTGACGGCTTCAGAAGAGGGTTGGGACAAACTGGCCACCGGTTAATGCGGTTTCAAAACCGCCCGGCGCCGCCCCGGTGGCAGCGACCCTGTCAGAACCTCAGCGGGGAACGCATTTCGCCCGGCACCTGCGCCGCCCATATGCCGTGTGCTGGTACAGGATCAGGGTCAAACGCAGCGGCGCCGGGACAAGAGCCGCACCGGTCAGGAAAGACAGCGGGGCCGGCGCTTAATCCGGAGGCCGGAAGCTCAACTGAAAGAATGCTGTGAAAATGCATCAGGCGCCTGTTGCCATCGCCGCCTGTGACGCAGGGACTTACCTGTCGCCGCAACCTGCCTATACTGGGCGAAAAATATCCCTCGACGGGCGGATCACATGAGCAGCCAGACACAGCCAGGCCAAACCCACAAAGGCCCGACACCGGCCGACCAAAAATTTAATATTCTCATCATCGGCCAACAGGGGCGGCTGATGTATGAGGCTGTTCTTTTTGCCGCCTCACTGCGCCACTCGGATCCGGATTTTGCCGGCACGCTTTATGTTGCCGAGCCCCAGCCCGGCCCGCATTGGGAAACGGACCCGACCATGCGCAATCCGGCCGTGCGAGAGGCGCTGGAAACGCTTGGCGCGGTGATCCTGCCGTTTGAAAACCGGCACTTTGGCAGTTCCTACCCGAATGGCAACAAGATCGAAGCGTTGATGGCCCTGCCCAAGGGCGAGCCCTTTGTGTTTTTTGACAGTGACACGCTGATCACCGGCAAGCTCAGCGAGGTTGCCTTTGATTTTGACCGGCCCTCGGCCTCCATGCGGCGTGAAGACACCTGGCCTGAGCCGCCGCTTTACGGACCCGGATACGCCGCGATCTGGAAATCGCTCTATGACCGCTTCGGGCTGGATTTTGACAGCTCACTGGACCCCTCACAGCCGGATGAATACTGGGCGCGCTACCTTTATTTCAACGCCGGCTGGTTTTTCCACCGCTGTCCGCATGAATTTGGCGCACGTTTTCTGCATTACGCGCTGGAAATCCGCGACAATGCACCGCGCGAGCTGGCCTGTCAGGCGCTTTACCCCTGGCTTGACCAGATCGTATTACCGCTGGTGATCCATTCTTTTGGTGGTGGGCGGCACACCTTGCCCGACAACACGCTGGACGGAGATATATCCTGTCATTACCGGGTATTCCCGCTGCTTTACGCGCGGGAAAACGACCATGTGGTCGATGTGCTGCGCCAGGTCGCCGCGCCCAATAAGATCAAAAAAGTGCTGAAAGAATACGAGCCGATCAAGCGTATGGTCTTTCAGGACCGGGGCCAGAAAGTGCGCGATATGTTTGACCGCGACCACCTGCCCAGCCGCGAACAGATGATCCGCAACAAGATCAAAAAAGCCAATCTCTGGATGCGCTGAAACGCAAAATCATTCCGGGAAACCTGTGCGGCCCGTCACTTCCATCCCGGTGTTTCACCCTGCCCGGGGGCAACGACGCAGATATCGGCGCGGATTTCTGGTGCGCAGCCGCGCGGTGATCTTGACGGACATCGCGCCCGGCAAGCCCCACAGACAAGCGGCGGTTCTGGGCGGGAGGATTTCCCGTTTTGAGCCGATGCCGCAGAATTCCGGCGACAGATTTCGGGTGCTGGAAAGCATATGTCCCTGATTTCCACGGGAAAACCGGTCAGAAAAATCATCCGTTGTTGTTGTCGCGCAGCTGGCCTAACCTCTGCGCAACGATTGAAACGGAGAGTATTATGACCGACACGCCCCTGGGCTTTGACACGCTGCAAATCCATGCCGGCACCGAGCCTGATCCCGCCACCGGCGCCCGTCAGGTGCCGATTTACCAGACCACCGCCTATGCGTTCCGCGATGCGGACCATGCGGCAAAACTGTTTAATCTGCAGGAGGTCGGCTATATCTATTCTCGGCTGACCAACCCGACGGTGGCGGCGCTGCAGAACCGCATCACCGCACTGGAAGGCGGCGCCGGCGGCGTCTGCTGTTCGTCCGGTCACGCGGCGCAGATCATGGCGCTGTTCCCGCTGATGGGGCCAGGCCTGAACATTGTGGCCAGCACCCGCGCCTATGGCGGCACCCTGACCCAGTTCAGCCAGACCTTCAAACGTTTTGGCTGGAGCGCAACCTTTGTCGATTTCGACGACCTGGACGCGGTCAAAGTGGCGATTGACGACAATACACGGGCGATTTTCTGTGAAACCATCGCCAACCCCGGCGGCTATATCACCGATCTCGATGCCATTGCTGAAATTGCAGACGGCGCTGGCATTCCGCTGATCGTCGACAATACCACTGCGACACCCTACCTGTGCAAACCGTTTGAACATGGCGCCACCCTGGTGGTGCATTCGACCACCAAATACCTGACCGGCAACGGCACGGTGACCGGCGGCGCGGTGATCGACAGCGGCAAGTTTGACTGGTCCCAGAACGACAAGTTCCCCTCGCTCAGCCAGCCGGAACCCGCCTATCACGGGCTGAACTTCCATGACACATTCGGTGCACTGGCCTTTACGTTTCACGGCATTGCCATCGGGCTGCGTGATCTGGGCATGACCATGAACCCCCAAGGGGCGCATTATACGCTGATGGGGATCGAAACGCTGTCGCTGCGGATGGAAAAACACGTCGCCAATGCGGGCAAAGTAGCGCGCTGGCTGGAAAAAGATCACCGCGTGGAAGCCGTGACCTGGGCCGGGCTCGACAGCTCGCCCTATAAGGACCGCGAAGCCCGCATCTGTCCCAAAGGCGCCGGTGCCCTGTTCACCGTGTCGCTGAAATCGGGCTATGAGGGCTGTATCAAACTGGTGGAAGGGCTGAAGCTGTTTTCCCATGTCGCCAATCTGGGCGATGCGCGCTCGCTGATCATTCACCCGGCCTCGACCACCCACAGGCAGCTGGACGCAGACCAGCTGGTTGCCGCCGGCGCCGCGCCCAACCTGGTGCGGCTCTCGATCGGCATTGAAGACGCGGATGATCTGATTGCCGATCTCGATCAGGCCATCGTGTAACCGCCAACGTGTAAAGGCCCGTGGGCCTGCAAACACCCGCATGAACGTCCGGGGCACCGCCATATCTGGTAGTGCCCCGGCTCGCATCCGGTCCACAGAAACGCCCGAAGACCGGGGCACCCTCTCACCAGGGCAACCGGTTACCAGACCGCCGGGTCGCCCGGTCACCGATCACCGGTCAGTCGATAAATTCTCCGCTGTCGGCACCGTCAAAATTGCGCACCGGCAGGCCTGCCATCACATCTGGCCTGGCCAGACGCATATTGACCGCAATCACATCGCGTTTCTCTGGCTGCAGATTTTCCCAATGGGTGACGCAGCCACAGTTTTCACAGCTGTGAAACTCGCGCGTCCTGTCGCCCCAGACATAGGGGCGTGTGGCGCCGCCCGAGCGCAGGATCGTCACGTTTACCGTCGCCGAATGTGTCCGCAACGCACCCAGACGCCGGCAAAGAGAACAGTTACACGCCACCAGAAATTCCGGCGCGTGACGGGCCTCAAACGATATATTTCCGCAATGACAACTGCCGCTGATGCTCATTGAATTCCTTCCCCCAGACATAACACTGATTGGAATGAATTAAGTCAGCTCCCCAATAAGTTGTAAACAGAGCGACGCAGAAACCCTGCGGCAACTTGTTTATCCCCGCCGGGTCCGCCAAGCTGACGACACGGGGCGCATCCCACCCCGGAACAGGTCAGAACCGGGCTGCTGTCCGCCGGACCCGGCCGTCCGGGGACCGTGTCGCAGCCCTATTCACTGGTCTGCCAGATCATTATCACCGTGGCGGCAAAGCGGATCTGGCCCGCCGCAACAGGCAGCGCGCCGGCCTCTGTCTGCATCATGCGCAGCATCGGTTGCGGCCCGCCGGCGGATCCGGCGTCGGTGATCTGTTGCAACGGCCCCAGCCGCAGCCCGGCCGCGTCAGACAACAGCGCCGCGCGCGCCTGCGCCAGCCGCACCGCCTGCACCCGCGCCGCATCACGCGGCCCGCTCGCGTCGACCAGCGCAAAGCGCAACCCATTGAATTCATTTACGCCCTCTGCAAGAACCCCATCGAGCACCGCGCCCATCCGGGCCAGGTCGAGGATCTCGACATTCAGCGCCATACGCGCTTCAAATCCGGTGACTTCGCGGTTTGCATCCCGCGAATAGAGCGGCGTCAGGCTCAGCCCGCTGCTTTGCATCTGTTCTGGTGCCACACCGTCTTGTTGCAGGCGCGCCAGGATCCGGCGCATCGCCTCTGCGCTGGCCTCGCTGGCGCCGCGGGCGGATTTATCGCGCTGGCGCACCGCAAGGCTGATCACGGCCATATCCGGCGCCACCAGGATTTCCCCGGTTGCGGTGACCGAAATCTCGCCGGCCCAAAGCGGCGCCGCCAGCCCCACAGCCCCGACAAACGCTGCGCCTCCTGCGGTGGCCACCACCAGCACCGCCAGCCCGGATCTCAGTCTGGCCGTCAGCCTGGTTGTTATGGTTTTGCACTTCAGCCCTGCCCTGATCCGGGCGGCCTCCACCCTTGCCTGAACCCACATACAGTCTCCCTTGCGCCTGGCCCGTATTACAGATGGGGCGAAGATACGCCGGTCGCAACATCCGCGCGCGGCTTTTTCTTTTCCTCAGCACTGATTTTGTTATAGGCTTGGTGCAACAGGCCAAAGGCTTCAAACCTTTGAAAAACATTTGCCAGAGACCAGAATGCAACCCAATTTCGCGCTTCGCCTCAGACAAGACCGCATCACGCTTTTGCACCGGGGCAAGGCCGGCTGGCACCCTGTCGGCCATGTGTCGCCACAGGCGGCTGATCTGGACGATCAGCTCGCCATGCTGCGCAGCACCGCCACCGCCATGTCGCCCTCCGGGCTGAGCTGCAAACTGATCATCCCCGACAGTCAGATACTGTACCGGGAACTGCCCGACCCCGGCGGCGCGGAAGAGGAGTGTGCTGCGGCGGTACGCAGCTTCCTTGACGGCGGCACGCCTTACCCGCTGGATGATCTGGTCTGGGATTACTGCTCGGACGGGCACACGCTGTTTGTTGCCGCCTGCGCCAGGGAAACGCTTGCTGAGGCCGAGAGTTTTGCCAACCAGTACCGGTTTAACCCGGTGTCCTTTGTGGCCAGCCCTGAGGCGCACGGCTTTGACCGCGAAATGTTTTTTGGCACCTCCACCCTGGCCGCGACCCTGTTGGCCGAAGGGGATGCACTGGTGCCGGACAAT
The DNA here is from genome assembly GCF_003333265.1 of Candidatus Halocynthiibacter alkanivorans. Taxonomy (GTDB): domain Bacteria; phylum Pseudomonadota; class Alphaproteobacteria; order Rhodobacterales; family Rhodobacteraceae; genus Halocyntiibacter_A; species Halocyntiibacter_A alkanivorans. Next base: position 3,284 of record NZ_QOLB01000100.1, on the reverse strand, counting down.
CAGCTGATGCGGGTGTTCGGCGAGGAAATTGCCCCAGCCGCGACTGCAGATGAAACCACGTCCGATGCGGCCACCGATGCTGCGCCCGACACCGGGTCCGGCGCGGAGCCTTTGCCTGAGATCTCCCCCGGGACAGTCGCGCAGACCGCAGCCGGAACCGTTATTGAACCTGCCGCCGAAAACACCGCAGAAACTGCCGCAATACCCGCCGCCGTCTCCAGCACCAGACCTGACGCCGAAACCCCGGCTGTGATCCCGGAAGCACCCGAAGCTATCGCCGCCGACACGGCTGCCGGTGAGCCGGCTGATATGCCCGCCCCCCTGTCTGACGATATGCCCGCGGAGGTCCGGGACCAGGGCGCCAGCAGTGGCACCGCTACGCTGTCTCTGGCTGCGGCGGTCCCGGAAGATGCTGAGGCTCCGGCGCAGGTTGCACAGAACGCTGAGACCGCAGCGCTGGTTTCTGACGCCGCCCCCGAAGCGGAGCCTGACGCCATTGAAAACCTGTTTGCCAATGAGCTGGATCTGGTGGCCCCGGCAACCGCTACGTCGGGCGCGCCGGTGGCGCAGCCTGAAGGCAAAGCCACTTTTGCGTCGCGACGCGACAAGAACGCCGACGCAGAGAGTGGCGCCACCGGCACGGCAACCGCGCCCGGTTCCGCGACACAGCCAGGCGCTGACAGCGCCGTCAATGCCCCCCGCCTGCATCTGGAAAATATCAACCCGGAGACTTCAGGCGCATCGGCAGGCGAGGCTGCGCGCCATGCGGAAACACTGCATGTCCCGGTCAACGCGCCCGACATCCCTGCGGAAGATGACGGTGCCGGGCACACAGATGCCGGCCAGCCGGCGCAGACCAGCCCCAGCACCGAAGCGCATCAGAGCAGCACTGCCCCCAACACAGGCACAGGTGGTAGTACTGCTGTCGCTGCGATAAAATCCCTGCCTGGTCCGGTCGATGTGCCAACCCTGGCAGAGGTCAGCGCGGCCCAACCCGCCGCTGCGACACAGCCCGCGCCGCCCGCTGCCAGCGCCCCAACCTTGGTGCAGACCTCCGAGACCGCTGATCCGCAGGCGCCCGTCCCCGGGGCGGCCCGAGCGGGTGCAGTGAGCCCGTCCGCCATCTCCAAAGGCCCCACCGGTGGCAAAGGCCCGCTCAGCGCCGACAACCGCTTTTCTGGGGCGCGCAGTTCTGCTGGCACCGGTGAAGAAGAACTGACCGTTTTCGGGGCCCGCCGCCAAAAACAACCACTGGTGGGCAAATCCCGTCTGGTCGGCCTGCTGCTGACCTTTGGGGGGATCCTTTTGCTGGGGGCCATCGCGCTATGGGCGGTGACCTTTTATGATGGCGCGCCTGACAATGCCGGCACCGCTGGCACGCCGGGGCAGTCGGCGCTGCCCACCCCCGACTCGCCGATCGAAGTGGCCGTGCTTGCCGCTCCGGAAAGGGCCCCGGACCCTGCCGCCACTGCCACGCTGTCCGGCGACCTGGCGCCGGTCGCCGCATCGCGCGCCGCAGCGATAACCGCTCCCGGCACACCAGGTAGCGATACCCGGGAACTGCCCGATGCGGCGCGCACCGCCTCTGCGGCACCCGGCACCGACCTCTCAGGCACAGAAACACCCGGTTCTGCGCCGGCTGAAACACCGCTGTCCGTTTCCACAAAATCCGAGCCTCTGCTGCCGGCTCCGGCGCTGAACGGGATTGCGGCCCCTTCAGTGACACTGGCGACAGTTTCGGGAGATGTGGCGCCACAAGTGCCCGCCACCGGCAGCGCACCCGCGACACTTACAACACCGGCAACCCTTGCGGCGCTCACGGCGCAATTGCCGCCCGCTGACAGTGACACCCAGCCGGCGCGAGACAGTCTCGCGGAGATCACCGCCCGCGCGCCCGGCATTGCGCAACCAAAAGACATCACCGGGCTTGAGCAGATTTATGTCGCCTCAGTCGATCCGGTGATCCAACCGCAGGACGCCATTGCCTTGCCGGAGATGGGGGCCGCTGATCTGGATGATACGCCAGGTGAAATCGCCTCCCCTGCCCCGGCCGGCGCAGAGTTTGACCTTGATGCGCGCGGCCTGGTGCGGGCCACGGCGGAGGGGGCGCTGTCCCCGGAAGGCGTGCGCGTCTTCACCGGCCGGCCCGCCACGGCGGCGCTTTTGCGCCCTGGCAGCGTGCTTGCAGCCCGGGCCATTGCCACCAACCCCACCGCCAGCACCGATGAGTTACCGATGCTTCTGGCGCTGGCCGCCACCCAGCCGCGACTGCGCCCCACCACGCTGCTGGAGGCCAGTGAAAAAGCCCGGCTCGGCGGCGTCACCATGAATGAAATCGCGACCACCACCCCGCGTCTGCGCCCGCAATCAGCCCAGGCCGTCGCCCGGGAAATTCAGCTGGCCCTGGCGGCAACCGGGGGCAGCGACAGTGCTGCCACCGCGCCGGTGCTGAGCACATCCCTGATGCCGAGGGCCCGGCCCAAAGGCTTTGGCGAAAAAGCCGCCAAAGTGCTCGCGGCCGCTGAGCAAGCCGCAGAGCGTGCAGCGCAGCGCGCCAAAGACCAGCGTCTCCGCACCGCAGCTGCTGCAGCAGCTGCGGCCGCCGCTCCCAGGGTGGTGATCCCGAGCAAAGCGTCGGTGGCGCGCCAGGCCACCGTGGAAGACGGCATCAACCTGCGTCAGCTGAACCTGATCGGAGTGTTTGGCCCCAACGGCAAACGCCGCGCCTTGCTGCGATTGAAAAACGGCGGCTTTGTCGAAGTGAAAATCGGCGACAAGCTGGACGGCGGCCGCGTCACCGCGATCTCTGAATCCGAGCTGCGTTATGTCAAACGCAGCCGCGAAGTGGTGCTCACATCGCTGGGCCGCGGCTGACCCGCCGCAGATGAAGCGCTGCAGCTGAAACAACACGCCCCTGAACGCCCGCCAAAACACCATGGCCACGCCGCCGGGCGGCAATGAGCGGCCGGCAATCTGGCGTCACCACTGCCCGCCCGGCTCCGCTTCATTTTTTTGTTCCGGGGTGTCTGCCAGCCACGTCCCAGGACGTTTTGCCCGCATTGCACGCCACTGCCGGCCACTGCCAGCCCGCGCCCCCACAGCTGCGGTGCCGCAACCGTTGCGGAACAGCTGAAACAACACGCCCGCTGAACGCACGCCCAAGACACCAGCGCCGACGCGCCAGGCAAAAAGAGCGGCGTGCAAAGCAGACCACCGCCCGCCCTGGTCCTCTCCATATCCTCAGCCCTCTCCCTGGCTCTCCCGGCACGGTGCGACACCAGGCA
>NZ_QOLB01000059.1 GCF_003333265.1 Candidatus Halocynthiibacter alkanivorans | reverse complement strand
CCAGCGCGCCGCCGACCAGCTCAACGATTTCAACGGTGCCGGCGGTCTCAGAACGCACCAGCTCAAGTTCGATACGGCTGTTGCTGTCCTGGTTGTAGCTGTCGAGGAAGATGTGGTTGACGCCGGACCCGGCAGAAGCGGAAGCCACGGTTGCTACGAGAACGGAGGCGGCGAGGGCGGATTTGAGTGCGATATTTTTCATGTCATTGTCTTTCGGGAGAGGAATTGGGAGGGGATCAGGGAAGTATTTGGGAGGTCTTTGGGAGGCGCGGCGCCGGGATTAACCGGCGGCCGCAAAGTCAGGTGTCAGGGTTCAGAAGTTGTCGATTTCGATTTCCTCGATGGCGACAACATTGCCGGCGGCGTCTTTCAGCACGGCTGCCACGTCGTTTGAAGCCGCAGCACCGTTAAAGTGCACAAAGACGTTGCTGTTGGCGCCGGCGTTGACCGAAGTGGTGCCGAGTGTGTCACCCAGCGCGCCGCCGACCAGCTCAACGATTTCAACGGTGCCGGCGGTCTCAGAGCGCACCAGCTCAAGTTCGATACGGCTGTTGCTGTCCTGGTTGTAGCTGTCGAGGAAGATGTGGTTGACGCCGGAGCCGGCAGAGGCGGAAGCCACGGTTGCAATCACAACGGAAGCGGCGAGGGCGGATTTGAGTGCGATGTTTTTCATGTCATTGTCTTTCGGGAGAGGTTTTGGGAGGGGATCAGGGAGGTATTTGGGGAGGTCTTTGGGAGGGGCGCCGCCGGGATTAACCGGCGGCCGCAAAGTCAGGTGTCAGGATTCAGAAGTTGTCGATTTCGATTTCTTCAATGGCGACAACATTGCCGGCGGCGTCTTTCAGCACGGCTGCCACGTCGTTTGAAGCCGCAGCACCGTTAAAGTGCACAAAGACGTTGCTGTTGGCGCCGGCGTTGACCGAAGTGGTGCCGAGTGTGTCACCCAGCGCGCCGCCGACCAGCTCAACGATTTCAACGGTGCCGGCAGTTTCAGAACGCACCAGCTCAAGTTCGATACGGCTGTTGCTGTCCTGGTTGTAGCTGTCGAGGAAGATGTGGTTGACGCCGGAGCCAGCAGAGGCGGAAGCCACGGTTGCAAACAGAACGGAGGCGGCGAGGGCGGATTTGAGTGCGATGTTTTTCATGTCATTCTCTTTCAGTAATCTATGTGAATTCGGGTGAGACCGTTTGTTGTCCCGGTGTTTCCCGTTTCGATGATTGGGAAATATGGCGGCAGGAAAGATTTGTAAGGGGCCGTTTCTGCGCATGCCTACCTGCGAATTTGCACACACGGATTGGTGATGTCAGGTGCCTTGAAACTTGCTTCTGAAATTCACATTTGGGCGGGTCGGGCTTAAAATTTCTGCGGCAGTTTTGAGTATGCTGCAGCCATAGGCATCAGATTTCCGGCCCGGATTATCTGGCGGCGCAGGCCGTATCAGCGCCTTCAGAAGTGCTTTTTTTGGCAGAGGGTTCCGCCGGGCACAGGGGAAACAAGCCTTGGCGTCGGACTGTGATTTTACAGTAAGTATTTGTTTTAATTGTAATTATTGGAGGCATTCCGGTTGCGATCTTGTCGCTGCCACCCGTGGGCTGTTGTGGCAGCAGGCGTGCGGCAGCAGGGCAGAGAGGCGCGTCACGGCTGTCGGTGGACCAGCGTGTTATCTATTGGCACCGAAACGGAAATCTGCGCCAGCGGGAGATTTACAGCGCAAGGGGGCGGAGAAAAAAATTAATAAAAAAGGGCGGCGTGGCGAAATAAAAGTGTGCCGCCGGAAGGTTGCCCTCCCGGCGGCACGGTCGCTTCGCAGCGGATCTTGTTTTGGGTCTTGCAGGAAGAAGCGTCTATTTGGTGATGGGCAGGTTTTCTTCGAGATAACTGTGGTCGTGGATCAGCACCGAAGTGTCGTCGATCAGAACAACTGCATAGGAGGGGTTCTCTTCGATAAACAGATGGGTGTCGCCAAACTGAAGTGCGGCCTGATGTACGGTCGCGCGCACGGTTGAAAACGGAACACCATGCCAGGACCCGTGAACCGGGCGGTGAACATGGCCGAAAAACATGTGGCGAATGTTGCTGAAGCCCTTGAGCACGTCCTGGAACTGATCGCCGTTTTCCAGCTTGATTCCGTCGAGCCAGCGGATGCCGATGTCAAATGGCACGTGATGCAGAAACAGGTACACATCCCTGCCAGCCTGCTCGGCGGCAGTAAGGCGCTCTTTGAGCCAGGCAAGCCGTGTCTCGCAAAGCCTGCCGATTTCCCGGGTCACCAGGGAGTCCAGGATTAGGAATTCGCCAGCGTCAGTTGTCAGCTCATACTGGAGGGAACCATCAGCATGCCAGGGAAGATCAGGCAGTTCAGCCTGCGCAACAGATCTGACGTCGTGGTTGCCCATCAAAACATGCCAGGGCATTGGCAGCCGGTCGAGGATGCGGCGCACATCCCGGTAGGATTCCGCGTCACCCATATCGGTAAGGTCGCCGGTGACCATGCAAAGCTCTGCATCGGAGAAATTTTTCCCAATGCTGTCAACGGCGGCTTCAAGACGTGCGATCACATCGATACCCCGGATGGTCTGGGGATGTGGCAGCAGGTGCAGGTCAGACAGATGTATGAACTTCATGTTTTTTCACTTTGCTCGACGGTGGCCGGTATTTGTGTTTCAACGTGTCCGCTTCTCAACAGAGCAGCGGCGCAAATTTATACCCGCCCGGCTGTAAGGCGGCCTTGGGGAACGTCTCTCATGTTCCGGTGAAACTCAGCCCGCGTTCGCCGGTGAAGGCTTCATCAACGAACGCCATCCATTGCTCCGGGCGGACGCCCTGATTTTTCGGATCAGGCTGAGTTACGGTATTGCGGGGTGCCGCCTACAGGGTTCGTGGCCGGCGTTCTTCCAAAAAGCTGTGGTCATGAACCAGCACATGGTGGTCTTTGATCAGAACCACCGCGTAGCACGGGTTTTCTTCGATGTGCAATTGTTCGCGACCGAACTGAAGCGCCACCTGATGTGAGGTCGAATAGACGGTTGAATAGGGGATGCCGTGCCAGGAGCCGTGTGTCGGCCGGTGGATATGGCCCATGAACATGTGTCTGATATTGTCAAAATCCTTCAACACGTCCCGCAGTTCGTCGCCGTTTTCGAATTTGATCTCGTCCAGCCAGTCAATGCCGATGTCAAAAGGAACATGGTGCATAAACAGATACACATCGGTGCCGGCCGCCCGGGCGGAGGTCAACTGGTCGCGCAGCCAGGTCAGGCGCGCGGGTGTCAGGCGGCCGCTGTCCTTGCCGCTGATCGAGCTGTCCAGCGCAATGAACCGTCCGGCCGGGGTCTCCAGCGCATATTGCAGCGAGCCGTCCGCCTGCCAGGGAAGATGAGACAGGACAGTTCTGGCGTGGGAATCCCGACCGTCGTGGTTGCCCATCAGTGTATGCCAGGGCATCGGCAGCCGGTCCAGAATGCGCCGCGCCTCGGCGTAGGATTCGGCATCGCCTGAATCCGTCATGTCCCCGGTCACCATGACCAGTTCCGCATCGGCGAAATTGGCGGTGATACTTGCGACAGCCGCGTCGAGGCGGGCGCAGACATCAATCCCCCGGATGGTTTGGGGGCGGGGCAGGATGTGCAGGTCAGATATATGTATGAACTTCATGATTTTTCTCAGGGCTCCGAAGAGTTCAGTTTCGATCAGTTACGGTTGCCCGCCTGCTGGCGCAGGGCGGGGCGAAATTATGCGACGCCCAACACTTGGGCGGCCTGGTGGAAGTTCTCTCATGTGCCGATGAAGTTCAGCCCGCGCCCGCCCATGAAGGCTTGATCAACGATACCCACCCATTCTTCCGGGCTGACGCCATGATCTTTGGGATGCGTCGATACGCCCAGAGACGTCAGGAAGTCCGTCATCTGCCGGGGCGCCGAGGACAGATCCTCTCCAAAGATCTGTTTCAGAGATTTGCCACACAGGCCCTCATCCCCCGCCATCGATTTCAGCACGATCGGCAGGGTAAAAGAGCAGGCAATGCCGTGGATGACATTGTGGTGCAGGGAAATCGGCCAGGAGATCGAATGGGCGATCGCGGTTTTGGTTTTGGAAAATGCCATGCCCGACATCAGCGAGGCCCCGGCCATGCGCGCCCGCAGTTCAAGCGAGCCTGGATCCTCCACCAGCATTGGCAGGACCTCAAGGATTTCCAGCGCGGCATTGACCGCGCATCTCGCGGAGGCCTCTGAAGCGTTGACATTCCAGATGCTTTCCAGCGCATGAGACAGCGCGTCGAGCCCGGTGGAAATAGTGAGGGCGCGCGACTTTCCCAGCATCAGTTCAGGGTCAATGACCGCGTGTTCCGGGTAAAGGGCGGGCCGGTTGAGCGAATATTTTTTCTTTGAACTGTTGTCCCAGACCGTGGCCCAGCAGGTGACTTCGCTGCCGGTGCCGGCGGTGGTCGGAACCGCAATGATCGGGATCGCGGTCAGGTTTTCTTCACCCGTATTCGACACCAGAAAGGTCTCGACGTTGGCGAAGCCGCCATTGGCAGAGGCCAGCACCTTGGCGGTGTCGATGACGGAGCCGCCACCCAGGGCCAAGATGACCTCTGGCTGCACCGGCAGTGAAGCGAAGCGGGCGGCCTGTGTCGCCAACAGGGCAAAATCAGGATTCGGCACCACATCATCGATCACGATGACCGGCGGGTGGCTGTTGCCGGCAAGCGTGTCTGTGAGCGCGGCGAAAAACGGCCCGCCACAGATGACCACACAATATTGACGATCACCGATAAGGGAAGGAATCTGATCAATGGCACCGGCGTCATAGGTGATCTGAGTGCCGGACTCGCAGGTCTCACTAAGTTTGGCCGGCGCGTTCGGGTTTATCATGGCAGGCGTCCTGAATTTTTTGCTTCCTTGTGTTTAACGGCGCCGGAAAATTGTGTAAAATATATTTACCTCACCCAAACTATCGAGAAAATAGATGTCATTTACCCAGCTCCGAGCCTTTCACGCCGTCGTGGAGCACAAGGGTTTTACCGCCGCTGCCACCGCTCTGAATGTCAGCCAGTCGACCATCACCATGCAAGTTGGCGCGCTTGAAAAACGCTACAACGTGGAATTGTTTCATCGCCAGGGCCGGGTGGTGGTGCCGACACAATCCGGCGAGACGTTGCACCGGATCACCGCACGGCTGATGCAGGCGCACCGCGATTCGCTTGAGTTCCTCGAAGCCAGTGAAGCGCTTGAAACCGGCACTTTGCGGATCGCGGCTGTGGGGCCGATTCATGCAACCGAAATGATCAGCATGTTCAAGACCCGCTATCCGGGGGTCGAGCTGAAGGTCAAATTCGGCAACTCGCAGGAAACGCTGGAGGCCCTGTTGGGCCGGGAGGCAGATATTGCGATCACTGCCGATGTTTCCACCCATCCGGCGGTGGTGATGGAGCGCTACAGCGACCACCAGGTGGTGGTATTTGTGCACAAGGCGCACCGGTTTTTCAAACGCGACTCCATTTTAATCGCCGAGTTGCGCGGTGAGCCGGTTGTGCTGCGCGAAGAGGGCTCTACCACCCGGCGCGCCTTTGAGACGGCGCTGGCCCGCCACAAAGTGAAGATCGACCGCGCGATGGAGATTGGCAGCCGGGAGGGCGTGTGGCGGGCAGTGAGGCTTGGTCTGGGCATCGGGGTGGTGGCGGATTTCGAATTTGTCCCGGCACCGGAGCTGCGGGCGATAACAATCAGCGACGTGGATATCCGAACCAACTATTTTGTCGCCTATCTGAAAAACCGGGAAAACGCACCGCTGATCAGGGCATTTTTAAAGCTGTATCTGTAACAGCGGTGGCGCGTCTTGCAGGTGTAAGGACCCGAGAACGCAGGATTTGTGTCGCGGGTGAAAACAAATCACAGAAATCCGCAACTGCCACCCATTCTGTGGCAACCACTCCGCATGGCGTCAAAACCCTGGTTTTTGCCAGGCAGTGGAATGCGGAGTGCTGCACCCGACCCCAGAACGCCCCCGTGACGCCGTCAGAAGCCTGCAGGACGGCCGTTTGCGCGAAACAGACACGAACACCCAGACTGCGCTGGCGTGGCCTCGCGACGCGCATATGAAGGTCCGCAGCGCCAATCGGCAGGTAAGCGCGGCACTGCCACAAAATCCACCCGCGCCATTATCGACCCTGTGCAAGCGCTTCCCGGCCCTCACAGAGCCCGCTGAGACGTTCCCACGCCAGCCCAACACTTTTGGCAAGGAGTTGAGCCGCGTCACACCCTTCTTGTATTCTACTTCCTCTGCCGGAGTCGCTCACGGCAATTTGCAGACATTCATGACCATTGCGGCGAACGGCGTTCTGAACCCTCTGCAGACATTCGATGCCCCGGACGGCTGCCCGAACGTGCGCCGCGCGGCGTCCTATGCCGGTCGCGGGAATAATATCTCAATGAAGCTGTCGGCCAATTTGAAAAGCTCTTTGCGGCTGGCGCCACCGCGGGCGCGGGTGGCGATGCTGTGGGTCACTGAAACAACCATATTCGCCAACGTCTTCGGATCATCGACACCAGGCGCCAGGCCATTCTCCTGAGCTTCCCGGATGTGACTGGCGATGGCCTCGTCCGTACGCGCGAATATCCCGGTCAGCTTGTTCCGAACCTCTGTATCTCTTGGTGCCTCAACTGTGGCAACGTTGGCGATCATACAGCCGCGCGGTTTACCTTTTTCAGTGGTGCAGCGGATGCTCGATTCAAACAAATTTGCCACAGCCTTTCTGACCTCCGGTTCCAGGCAAAAAGCGGCGAACGGGCGACTGCCGTAGGTCGTGGCGTAACGGTCGATCGCCGCAATGAACAAATCTCGCTTGCTGCCGAACGCTGCGTAAAGGCTCGGTGGATTAATGCCCATCGCCTGCCTGAGATCCTCGACAGAGGCGCCTTCGTAACCTTTGTCCCAGAACACCAAAACGGCCCTGTCGAGCGCTTCGTCCCGATCGAATGAACGGGGGCGCCCGCGGCGGCGGGAAGCTGGCTTTTGTATATCGCTCACTACATAATCCTTGACAAGATTGCGCTTCAACGGATTATTGTAACAATCACTAAGTAAATTCAAGAGGACTTGATACACAGATAGGGAGACAGAAGATGACTTCATCTGCTCGCGCGTATGTGCTGGCCATGGCCGCCGGCATCGGGATGGCGATATCGGCAACCTCAGGACAGGCCGGAAGCCATGCAGTATCCGAAAACGTGGTCGAGGTCGCCGATGGCATTTACGCCTTCGACCCAAACGACGGCTACAATTCGATGTTCGTCGTAACCGATGACGGCGTGATTGCCGTCGAGTCGGTCAATTCACAGCACGCCACTGGTTTGCTTGAGGCGATTAAAAGCGTAACCGACCAGCCGGTCCGCTTTTTGCTACAGAGCCACAATCATTGGGACCACGCCAGCGGCGGCAGCGTTTTCCGAGAGGCGGGCGCCACAATCATGGCTCATGAGAAGGCCGTCGAATGGATGGAAGCAAATCCCGGTCAGGACATGGTGCTTCCGGACGAAATCTGGAGCGGCGCCCGGAAGGACATCACGCTTGCCGGAACCACGCTGGAGCTTCACTACATGGGTATGAACCACGGCCTGGGGATGACGGTCTTCCGGTTGCCGGAAGAAAAGGTCGTTTACATCGCCGATCTGGTCACGCCTAAGCGGGTCCTGTTTACGATTGTGCCCGACTTCAACATCAAAGAGTGGCTGCGGACCCTCAATGAGATAGAAGCGCTCGATTTCGACATGGCGGTCTTTTCGCATTCTAACAGTGGCAGCGCGATTGGCAGCAAGCAGGATATAGCTGAGAGCCGTGAATTCATCACCGACCTGCAGGGCGCCATCGTGGCCGAATTTCAAAAGGGTACCAATCCGTTTGCGATCGCATCGACGGTTAAGCTGCCTAAATATGAGGAGTGGGCCGGCTACAATCAGTGGCTGGAAATGAATGCATGGCGGGTGATGCTCGACATGTGGATGGGGCCATTCCCCTGGCAGCCGGAGTGACATGACGACGCTCCTGCCGGCATTCAGCTTCTGATCACGGGGTCGGCCAGGAGTGTTCCACATATTCTAATCGCCGCTGCGCATTGTGAAGCGAACTCGAACAATCTTCGTGTCCGCTTCGCTGCATTTCGCCGCCTCGCTCTGTTCCCGGCGCAAACTCCGGTTTGTCCGCACTGCAACCATTGGTGCGACGCGCAGCGAACGGCCGCTACCCGCCCTTCGCGCCGAAATGTGCCTGGCGCAGCAATCGGACCACTTCCCTCTGCCTTCACTGTCACGAACGGTCCATAGCGGGTCTTGCTCAGGTCAAAATGCGCTGCGCTGCAACTCCCCTTGACCAGCCATTCGTCCAGGGCGCAGCATTTTCGCTTGCTGCAGGTCCGCTATGAGGCCCGCCGCGCCACCGCCACGTCGTCATGGCACCTTCATCGATCGCGAAAACGTCGAAATAGCGGGACTATCCCTCCGCCAGGTGTCAGACACCTTACGAATGCAATGAGATGGTTTGATTAAGGCTTTTCAGGCTGACCGCGCCTTTCCCAAGGCAGGCTTTAGCACCACGGAATAAGGCCTCGTTCTGGACAGTTTTGTCATCGGTTCCCGACAGAAATACAACCGTCGATAATTTCGCGAAACGATCGACCAGGTCCAGCCCGTCGCCGTCTGGCAGCCGGGAGTCAAGAAAAACGCAGTCAAAAACTCTGCCTTCCGCTAGCAACTGCAGCGCTGAGGTCTGATCGATAGCTTCAACGATTTCTACTTTTGCATTCACTTTTCGCAGTAAGCGCCGCAAATGTTCACGGTCGACGTCGTCATCGTCGACAATCAGCATGCGCGCGCACGGGTATTCCTGCATCATACTGGCAACGTAACCGTGGTCCAGTAACACTGGAGAAGGTCGACGGCCTTTGCGAATGATGGGCCCACTTCGGACTTAACGATATATCCGGCCACGTTTTTTTCGTAGCAGCGCGTGCGGTCGACATCCGCTTTGGACGTTGTCAGGACAAATACTATCGAATCCCGCAGCGTATCATCGCGTCTGAGTTCATCGAGGAAATCAAATCCGTTCATGCGCGGCATATTCAGATCAAGCAGCACAATATACGGCTTTGAAAATGCGTCCTGCCCGTTCTTTCGTAAAATCTCCAGGGCTTGAATACCATCTTCAGCGACAGTAATTTCATTGCCAATCCTGCTGTTCCTGAATCCCCGGATCACCATCTCTGCGTCGACATCGTCGTCATCGACCAATAGAATATTTATGTCGCGTGTTTGCATATTACACCTCTGTTTTGGGCCAGGATTTCGTCCAGGTGAAGCTCATTGTCGTGCCACGTTTGCCGACCTCGGAATAGACCTTGATGGCTCCGCCCGCTGCGGCAACTGTCCGTGCGACAAGCGCGAGGCCAATACCACTTGTGTCGACCTTAGAACGCGGCGCCAACGTCTGAAACGCCTGGAAAATGCGTTTGTGATGCATCGGATCAATGCCCGGGCCATCATCGCTCACTGAGAACTTGATTACACGACCCAGATCTTCGGATGATACGGATATCTCTCCCGTGTCCAGGTCGTGGTGTTTTATCGCGTTGCTGATCAGATTGTTGAGAACGGTCTGCAGCGCCGGTTTTGAGGTGGTGAGCCGCGGTAATTCATCGCTGATTTGGATAACGAACCCTTTGGGCGGTGCCAAATACTCGGCAATCTCCATACACATGGATTGCGTATCCACCGAAGTTTCTTCGACCACCATGCGGCCGAGGCGCGAATATTCCAGCAAACCGTCCAGCAGATTATCCAACCTTTTGACCCGGACTCGCAATCGTTCTGCATTGTGTTTTGATTCTTCGCTTAAATGGCTCTCGTCATCCTCAACAATCCAGGAGACCAGATTGTCTATCCCGCGCAACGGGGCTTTGAGGTCATGAGAGGCAACGAAAGTAAAGGACTCCAGGTCTTCATTGGAGCGTTTCAATTCTGCCATGATTTGTTCGCGCTCGAGGTTGACGGCGACCAATTCAGCAGTGCGCGTCTCCACCAATGTGTCGGCATAACGCTTACGGTTTAGCACGACGTTGAGATATAGCGCGGCAAACCCGGTTATCAGAAACCCGAGGACCATAACCAGCCAGGGCGTCAGGAACGTGCTGGTAAAGACAGAGTCCGCGGAGGGAACGGAGACGATCCGCCACGTGCGTCCGGAAAAATTTATGTCGCTCACCAACCGAAGCCTGGACGGAATGCTTTCGTCACTCTCAAAACCTGAGTCCTTTGGGAACAGAAGCTGCTGTCCGGTTTCCGCGGTTTTATCGAATATAAACACTTCAATACCGGAGGTGTCTGAGTTCCCCCTAATTGAAGCTGAGGCGACCAGGTCGCCCATTCGGTACACGCCCAGGCCGAATCCTCTCAGTTGCGCCTCCCGGTCTTGCGCGCTGGTCGGTGTATCGGCCCCTTCGTAGACCGGGACAAAAATCAAAAATCCAAACTGCTCGCCAGTTTCTTGCACCAAAGTGATCCGGGCCGACGCAACTTCGCCACCGCTGCTGCGCGCTTCCCGAAGTGCCGCCAGGCGGGTGGCGCTTGAACCGAGATCAAACCCAATAGCCTTTTCATTGCCGACAACAGGCTCGACAAAATATACTGGATAATATTCATCTCTCACCCCGGCAGGCACAATTGCACCCTGGCTCGTGCGTTCAGTGAGCTGAAATTCCGACAGCCCATCCTCTCTTGCAAGATCTTCGTAACCTGGTCGCTCGGCATACCGGACACGTGGAATCCACTCTAACGCCTGAATGTAGTCATCCACCTCAAGCGACTCGATAAATTCACCAAACTGCGCGCGGGTCACGTCGTCAGAGGCATCAAATAAGCCACGAACCGACCGTAGCGCGGCTGTACTCGCTTCAATTTTCGCCTGAATTGCCTGGCTCTGCTCCTGAGCAAGACGATTGAAATGCTCGTCCCGAACTGACTTTTCCAGGTCGGACACCTCAAAAAAGGCAGCAACAGATGCAGCAAATCCCAGGGCGCATATCAAGACAGTTGGAAGTGAAAACTGCCATGAAAAACCGCCCGCGCTCCGTACTCCGCTTCTGTGAGGTTGGGTGAATTGAGTTGGAGTTGGCTGCGCCGTCATCTGAATTCCTATCTTTTTAGACTGGATGTTGGCGAACAGAGAGGTCGCGGGCCATACTCCTGATTACCAACAACGGATTGAATAATCCTTAAACTTTTGCCCAATTTTCGTAATTGTAGCTGCCAAAATGGCATGTGCGCCACTCGCGCACGCGCTAACGCAAGTTTCATAAATTTCTGTTCATGCTTTGAAGCTGGTGATTTCCCCAATCTGAAGAATTCGCGGTGTTTGGAGCAATGAGGACTTTCAAATTATGTTAACGGTAAGATCTGATAGCTCCAGGGAGTGCCAGCATTGCCCTGCGCGTGACGAGTTAAAAATGCTTGCGCGCCGCATTGGTCATGACTTGCGCGCGCCGCTTCGTGCGCTGCAGATGCTGCCGGAGTGGATCGTCGAGGATTTTGATGCGGCCGGGACCGATATACCGCCCTCCGCCAGCGAATATCTTGATATGATGAAGAGCAAGGCCAGCCAAATGGATCGTTTTCTGGTCGGGCTGCTGGAATACGCTCACGTCGCAGACGCGGACGCTAAAATTATAAACATTGATCCTGGCACCGAGATAGATGCGGTGGCGAAAGCCTCTTTGAACGAGGGCACATATGAGATCGATATTGCCCCGGCATTGACCGGGCTACGGGTTGTCCGGGAAGATTTTTGTATCCTTTTTGAACACTTGATTTCCAACGCGGAACGCCATCATGGCCAGGGGATCGCCCACGTGCGCGTGAAGGGTTATCTGCAAAATCAAACAGCGGTTTTCCTGGTTGAAGACGACGGGCCAGGCGTCGAGGAGAAGTTTCATCAGCGTATATTCGAACCATTTGTCACTCTGAAACCCCGGGACGAGGTCGAAGGCAGCGGGTTGGGACTGGCGGTTGTCAAAAAAATTGCTGAGTGGTGGGGCGGCGGCGTTTCGGTACTCTCTGAACCCGGTTGCGGTACGGTTTTTCGGATTCAATTTCCCGCAGAAATTTCCACCTAGTCCACTTACGACCTGACCCGCTGGGGATCATTACATTCCTTCACGCCAGTCGCGCTGTGAGCAGACCTCACATCGCGGGATTGAACCGGTTGGCGACAGCGGAAATGGCTGGCTATCCACATGCGACATCCATGCCCACCTGCAAGAGGTTTATGGCTTACGGGTATTGGATCGACTTTCTCGAATTTCGGCCCACCTTAACCATGGTCCGAAGTCCCGCGACCACCTGTAAGGGTTTAAGGCGGGCCACCTGGGCGTCTGATAGCCAGAACAGGTCACTCATATCACTGCTCCTGACCAGGCGCCGTGATCCAGATGCCTGGCGGAAAACCAATGGGTGTTGAGCCTGAGAGAGCTGGCGCGCCAGGTTAAGAAATTCATAATGCAAAAAACGGGTGAAACACTGCGGTGTCGGGTAAGTGAGCATTAACCCCTGCGCGGTTAACACTGATATTGTGCGTGTATTGAGCTGCGAGGTGAAAAATGTCTTTGCTTGTGACAAAGTCGGAAAATATGGGCCTCATAAGTGCTCTGGTTATTGACGACAGTGCGTTCGACCGACGCCGTCTGATGCGCATTGCCGAACAAACGAATATTGATTTCCTTATTCGGGAAGCAGCCGAACCGGAAGAATTCGGGCGCGCCCTTGATCGGGAAAAGTTTGACGTGATCTATGTCGACCTGAGTCTTCCCGGGGTCAGCGGTATGGACCTTCTGCCGGTTGTACGGGCACATTCTGTCAATAAAAACGCCGCGCTGATCATGATTGCAGGGGATGATCAGGCAGAAGTTGCGCTGGCGGCGGTTCGGTCCGGGTTCTCAGATTACATAGAAAAAGACCCGCTGGCGGCGACGGCTCTGGAGCGGGCAACCGTAAACGCCGTACAGAAGACGCGACTTTC
>NZ_QOLB01000069.1 GCF_003333265.1 Candidatus Halocynthiibacter alkanivorans | reverse complement strand
CTGGGTCAAATCTCTGGTCCCTCTTGTTGTTCTGTGTCCAGTGTTACCCGCAAAAAGAGGCCTTGTCCAAAGGTACTGACTTCTTTATGTTAGCGGTAACGGCAGGCGCTTCTGCGCCTTATGTGGTTGCCGGTGCCGGTTTGGATCCCGATTCAGACCATCGCCGGCTCAGTGGGGGGAGCGGTGGGCCAAATTGCTTCCCCTGAACTGAGCCCGCCGTAAAAAATATTTTCGTATTCTGTCTGATATTCCGCCCGTACCGGTTGCCGCCTCTTGCGCCGCCTGCAGTTTTTGCCGATTAAGGACGCGTGGCTCCGTGGCTCAACTGGATAGAGCAGCCCCCTCCTAAGGGGCAGGTTACTGGTTCGAATCCAGTCGGGGTCACCATTTCCCAAAGCCTGAAATCCTGGCGGCTGCGCTCCCGCACCCCATCCCGCATCCGTATCCGGCGTGGCGGTACTGTTCCCGGAACTGAGCCGCGTAGATAACTCCAAACACGACCTCCGTGGGGTCTGGGCAGAGGCTCCGGAGCGTGGCGCCGGGGCCGTGGTGCATGTCAGCGGAGCCTGTCGGGCTTGTTTTTACCGCCCGAACTATGCATGGCTCTGAACCAGCTCTTCTTATGGCCCCTTTTTCAACTGCAGCAGGTGTGACGCGATGACTGAAAATGCCATTTGCAGCTATGATATTGGTGGCTCCAAAATCGTCTGCGCCCGCGTCGCTTGGGACCTCAGCCTGGTTGAAACCGGGCGCGAAGCCACCTGCAGCGCAGATTTTGCCGGGTTTTGTGAGCAGATCCTGCGTCTTGCGGATCAAAGCGGCTGTGCCGGGCCACTGGCGCTTTCCATCGCCGGGGTGATCCATCCCGAAAGCGGCATTATCCACGCCGCTAATATCCCTGCGGTCAACGGGCGCCGGCTGGCCCTTGAGCTGAGCGCGCTGAGCGGGCGGGCGGTGCATGTGATCAATGACGCCAACGCTTTCGCGCTCGCGGAGGCGCATTGTGGTGTGGCCCGGGGGCACGACGTGGTTTTTGCCGCTATACTGGGCACCGGGCTGGGCGGGGCGCTGGTTCTTAACCAGCGGATTGTGACTGGCGCGGGTGGCACTGCGGGCGAATGGGGCCATGGGCCGCTGCCGGTGGTCTCGGCTGGGCTCACCAACAGGGTGCCCGGCGCGGCCTCATTGCCGCAATTGCAGTGCGGCTGCGGCCAGACCGGCTGTGTGGAGACCCTCACCGGCGCGCGCGGGCTGGAGCGGCTGCACCTTCATCTCAGCGGCACAACGGCCGACAGCCGGCAGATTCTCAGCCAATGGCACCAGGGTGCGGGCGCCGCCTCAGACACGGTCGCGGTCTTTGTGGATATCCTCGGCGGCGCGCTGGCGCAGGTGATCAATATTATCGACCCATCTGTGGTGCCGCTGGGCGGCGGCCTGGCCGGGGACGCCGCGCTGGTGGCGGCGCTGAACGGCGAGGTCAACCGCCGCCGGCTTGGCGCGGCGGGCAGGGGCGCGGCCAGGGCCGGCGGTTCTGATCTTTTGATTGCGGCAGTGGAGGGGGGCGAGCGCGGGCTGATCGGGGCGGCGCTGTTTGCCCGTCAGGCCCAGGCCAACGCCGGCTGAGATTTTGCTGTTGTCAGCGGCGGTGGTCCAAGTGGCGGTGGGGTCGAGCGCCCACTTTCCCACTATGCCCACTTTCCTGCCGTGCCCACCGCGCCGGGGTCCGATGGCACCCTGGTTGCACTCTGGTTGTGCTTTGCCGGCAGCCAGGCTGATTTCCGACCCCGGATCATTTGCCTGTTTCAGGCCACCCGGTTCAGAGACGCCGGTTCGGGACACGGGACACGGACCGCCGCTGCCAGCCTAATACTGCGCCACCATGGAATAGCCGCTGGCGAAATGCAGCCGCGTATTGGTGACCGGCAAGCCGTTGAGCCAGGTGGTCCGCTCGGCGGTGAACAGGGGGCTGCCTGTGGGCGTTTGCAGGAACTCCGCAAGTGATTCACTGGCCGCGCTGGCAGAAAACCGCACCTCTGCTGTGGTAAAAGGCACGGTCTGCACCAGCCATTCATTGGGGCTGATGGCGGTGAAATCGGCCTGTTCGGCGTCGGGCACCGCGGCCAGGTTGATCCAGCGGTCTTCAAACTGAAACGGGTTGCTGTTGGCATAATGCATGCATTCCAGGTGCAGCACCTGCGCCTCGGGCGCCAGATCAAGCCGGGCGCGCAACCAGTCCGGCGCCACCAGAATATTGCGCGTGACCAGCGCGTACCGATAGCTGGCGCCGCTGGCTTCGACTTCTGCCCGCACCATCGGGATTTCGAACTTCACCTGGCGCAACGGCGCCTTTTTTACCCTTGTGCCAGCTTTGCGGCGGCGCTCAACAAGACCGTCGTCCGACAGTTCCTGCATGGCGCGGTTCACCGTGGCGCGGGCGCAGCCGAATTCAACTGCCAGATCGGCTTCGGCGGGCAGCAGGGCACCCGGTTGCCAGACCCGGTCCTGAATGCGTTTCAGAACAATGGCTTTTACATCGCGATAACCGGTTTTGGATTTTACTGACATAGGTCTGTGGTTGAACTCATTATGAATGCACATTTCCGGCCAGGCTAGCGCAACTGTGCTGTTGGTGGAAGGGTCGGTGCGGCCCGCGCCCCTTGCTGCGGCGGTCTGTCGCAGCGGTTTATCCCGACTCCAGCAGGGCGTGCACTGCGCTGCGGTAAGCGGTCCGCAGCTGATCACGGTGAATATGGCGGCTCTGTTGCACCATGTGACGCCCGGCGGACCACAGGTCAGTGACCACGGTCTCGCCGGCGGCAAATACCAGCCCGTCCAGCAATTGTTCCGGCGCCAAAGCGCAGAGCGCCGGGCACTGGCTGTCCACCGCGACCAGATCAGCCAGCGCGCCCTCGCGAATCTCACCGCTGTCGCGCCCCAGTGCCCTTGCCCCGCCGATGGCTGCGCCCTGATACAGGGTGGCGCCGGTGGAGCCGGGCCCGGTGACCATCACATTGCGTTGCATGTCGCGCAGGCGCTGGGAATATTCCAGCTGGCGCAGCTCTTCACCCAGTGCGATGCGCACGTTTGAATCCGAACCGATGCCAAAAGCGCCACCGGCATTCAGATACGCCACCCCGTTAAAGGCGCCGTCGCCCAGATTGGCCTCAGTAATCGGGCAGAGGCCGGCCACCGCGCCGGACCGCGCCATATTCACCGTCTCTTCCGCAGTCATATGAGTGGCGTGAATCAGGCACCAGTCCTGGTTCACCGGCGCATTGTCCAGCAGCCACGCCACCGGGCGGGCGCCAAGCCAGGCCTCGATGTCCTGCACTTCTTTTGGCTGTTCTGCGATGTGGATATGCACCGGGCCATCACTCTGTGCCGCCAGCAGGGTCTGCAGATCCTGTGGCGAGGTGGCGCGCAGCGAATGCGGTGCGATGCCCACGCGTGCATCGGCGCTCATACCGCTCAGCCCGCTGCGGATACGGGCGACCAGTGCGTTATACTCTTCAACCGTATTGCCAAAGCGCAGCTGTCCCCCGGCCAGCGGCACTTCGCCGGCACCACCATAAGAATAAAGCACCGGCAGATGGGTCAACCCGATGCCGGTCTCAGTGGCGGCGGCAAAAATGCGCTGTGAAAGCTCGGCCGGATCGTCGTAATTCTGGCCGCCCGGCTGATGGTGCACATAGTGGAACTCGCCGACACTGGCGTATCCCGCTTCCTGCATCTCCATGAAGACCAGCGCCGCGATCGCCTGCATCTGCTCCGGCGTTAAGCGGTCCAGAAAACGGTACATTAATGTGCGCCAGGTCCAGAAACTGTCCTGACCCGCAGCGCGGAATTCACTCATCCCGGCCATGGCGCGCTGAAAGCTGTGGCTGTGCAGATTGGCCAGCGCCGGCAGCACGGTATCGACCAGACTGTCGCCGGGCTCAGGCCGGCTGGCGCTTTGAAGGCCGCTGATACGGCCGTCCGTAACGGAAATGCGGACATTCTGATGCCAGCCATCGGCGAGCAAGGCCTGGTGTGCAAAGATCACGACGTTGGGTTCCACTTTTTATTTGACGTTATGTATAGACATATAGAATATGTGCTCATACAAGACAACCGAGAAGATCCCCACCGGAGCAAGCTATGAAACTTCGTGATTCCCTGTTGATGAATGCCAAGCTGGCGACGATGCAGCCGAACCGCCCCTGGGCGCCGCTGCCTGGTGGTGCGGTGGCGGTCGAGGCCGGTCGCATTGCCTGGGCCGGGCCATTGGCAGAGCTGCCCGACCGGTTTGCGTCTCTGGAACGTCAGGATCTTGGTGGCCGGTTGCTCACACCGGCGCTGATTGACTGCCACAGCCACATCATCCACGGCGGCGACCGCGCGGCGGAATTCGAAATGCGCCTGTTGGGGGCAAGCTATGAAGAGGTGGCGCGGGCGGGTGGCGGCATTGTCTCCACCGTCACCGCCACCCGTGCCGCCAGCCAGCAGCAGCTGATTGACGCCGCTTTGCCCCGGTTGGACGCGATGCTGGCAGAGGGTGTCGCGACCGTTGAAGTCAAATCCGGCTATGGTCTCGACCTTGAAACCGAACTGACCATGCTGCGCGCCGCCCGCGCGCTTGCCGATCTGCGCCCGGTGCGCATTGTCACCAGCTTTCTCGGCGCCCATGCGGTGCCGCCCGAGTATAAAGACCGCCCGGACGCCTATATCGATGACATCTGCATTCCCGCCTTGCGCGCCGCCCATGCGGAAGGTCTGGTCGATGCGGTGGACGGGTTTTGTGAAGGTATCGCCTTTGATCCGGATCAGATCGCGCGCGTTTTTGACGTGGCGAAAGCGCTGGACTTGCCGGTGAAACTGCACGCCGAACAGCTGTCCAACCTTGGTGGTGCAAAACTTGCGGCCTCTTATGGTGCGCTGTCCGCCGATCATATCGAATATCTCGACGAAGCCGGCGTGCAGGCGATGGCCAAAGCCGGCACCACCGCAGTGATCCTGCCCGGCGCCTTCTACGCCCTGCGCGAAACACAGATGCCGCCGATTGCCTTGCTGCGTGAACACAACGTGCCGATGGCGCTGGCCACCGATTGCAACCCCGGCTCTTCGCCGATGGTGTCGCTTTTGCTGGCGATGAACATGGGCTGCACCCTGTTTCGCATGACCCCTCAGGAAGCGCTGGCCGGCGTCACCCGCAATGCCGCCCGCGCGCTCGGGCTCAGCGACTGTGGTACTATAAAAGCCGGAAACCGCGCCGATCTTGCAGCCTGGAACGTCACTGATCCGGCTGAACTTGCCTATCGCATCGGCTTTAACCCGCTGCACCAACGTTTTTTTGGAGACCTCAAATGACCACGCTGACCCTGACCCCAGGCGCTGTCACCCTTGCCGATCTGGCACGTATTTACTGGGACGAGGCGGCGGTGCGGCTGGATCCTGCCTGCCGCCCGGCGATGAAGCGCGCCGCCGACCGCATCGACGCCGCCGCCAATGGCACCGCCGCTGTCTACGGGGTGAACACCGGTTTTGGCAAACTTGCCAGCGTGAAAATCGAGGCGAAAGACACCGCCACATTGCAGCGCAATCTGATCTTGTCCCATTGCTGCGGCGTTGGCGTGCCGATTTCGCGCCGCCACACCCGTCTGATGATGGCGCTGAAACTGCTCAGCCTCGGGCGCGGTGCCTCTGGCGTGCGTCTTGAACTGGTCGATCTGATTGAACAGCTGCTGGAACGCGGCGTTACCCCGGTGATCCCTGGTCAGGGCTCAGTTGGCGCCTCCGGTGATCTGGCGCCTCTGGCCCATATGGCGGCTGTGCTGATGGGCGCGGGCGAAGCCGAATTTGAAGGCGAGGTGCTGCCGGGCGCGGAGGCACTGCAGCGTGCCGGTCTGTCGCCGCTGGTACTGGGTCCCAAAGAAGGTCTGGCGCTGATCAACGGCACCCAGTTCTGTACCTCTTTTGGCCTCGCCGGTCTGTTTGGCGCCTGGCGTGCAGCCCAAAGCGCGTTGGTCACCTCGGCGCTGTCGACGGATGCGATCATGGGCTCCACCGCGCCGCTGCAACCGGAAATCCACAGCCTGCGCGGCCATCGCGGCCAGATCGAAGCTGCCGCATCAATGCGCGCGCTGTTGCAGGGGTCTGAAATCCGCGACAGCCACCGCGAAGGCGACGCAAGGGTGCAGGATCCCTATTGCATCCGCTGTCAGCCCCAGGTCACCGGTGCGGCGATGGATGTGTTGCGCAATGCCGCCACCACGCTGGAAATCGAAGCCAATGCGGCCACCGACAACCCGCTGGTGCTGGTCGAGGCGGATCTGATTGTTTCGGGCGGCAATTTTCACGCCGAACCGGTGGGGTTTGCCGTGGATATGATCGCGCTGGCGGTGGCGGAAATTGGCGCCATTGCGCAACGCCGGGTGGCGCTGATCGTGGACCCTGTGCTCAGCCACGACTTGCCGCCGTTCCTGACTCCCAACCCGGGCCTGAACTCCGGTTATATGATTGCCGAAGTCACCACCGCCGCTTTGATGAGCGAAAACAAACACCTGGCCAACCCCTGTGTCACCGACAGCACCCCGACCAGCGCCAACCAGGAAGACCATGTCTCGATGGCCGCCCACGGGGC
Source organism: Candidatus Halocynthiibacter alkanivorans (assembly GCF_003333265.1). GTDB lineage: Bacteria > Pseudomonadota > Alphaproteobacteria > Rhodobacterales > Rhodobacteraceae > Halocyntiibacter_A > Halocyntiibacter_A alkanivorans. Next base: position 6,499 of record NZ_QOLB01000069.1, on the reverse strand, counting down.
ACGACGTCTGGGCAAGATGGTGGAGAATCTCGAAGTTATTCTCGGGGTCGAATTGCTCTGTGCCGCCCAGGGCGTGGAATTCCGCGCGCCGCTGCAGACCAGCACGCCGCTGACACAAGTGGTCCGTGAACTGCGCAAGATCGTGCCCGCGCTGGGGGATGACCGCTATCTGGCGCCGGAACTGGAACAGGCCGCGGCTCTGGTACGCGCTGGCGGCATTGCCGCCGCATCGGCCACCGCGTTGCCGGAGCTGTGGGCATGACCCCGGTCGAAACACACCAGGGCGACAGCCCGGTGGTGCTGGGCCTGCCCCATACCGGCACCTGGGTGCCGCCGGGCATCGCTGCGCAACTGAATGACAATGGCCGGCTGCTGGCGGACACTGACTGGCATGTGCATCAGCTTTATGACGGGCTTTTGCCCGGAGTATCGACGGTGCGCGCCACTTTTCACCGCTATGTGATTGATGCCAACCGTGACCCGGAGGGCGTCAGCCTCTATCCGGGTCAAAACACCACAACCCTGGTGCCGCTAAGCGATTTTGACGGCAAAGACATCTGGGCCACGCCGCCGACAGAGGCGGATATTGAAACCCGCCGCCGCGCTTTTCATGCGCCCTATCACGCCGCCCTTCTGGGCGAACTTGAACGGGTGCGGGCACGCCACGGCGTGGCGATCCTCTATGATTGCCACTCGATCCGCTCGCACATTCCGTTCCTGTTTGAGGGCACCCTGCCGGATTTCAGCATCGGCACCAACGACGGCGCCACCTGCGCCACGATACTAGAACGCGCCGTGGCGGAAATCTGCACCTCGGCACAGGGCTATTCCACCGTGCTGAACGGCCGTTTCAAGGGCGGCTGGACCACGCGCCATTATGGTCGGCCCCGTGAGGGGCTGCACGCCATCCAGATGGAGCTGACCCAGTCCGCCTATCTGAGCGCCGAGTCTGCGCCCTGGAGTTATGACATCGCGCGCGCCGCCCGGCTGCGCAGCTACCTCACCGAAATTCTGACCACTCTGGCCGCTCTGGCCCCGAGCCTAGGAGGCAAGACATGACCGACCCCCGCAAAAACACCCGCGATATTTACCCGGCCACCGGTACTGAAATCACCGCCAAATCCTGGCTCACAGAGGCGCCGATGCGCATGCTGATGAACAACCTGCATCCGGATGTGGCTGAAAACCCGCATGAGCTGGTGGTCTATGGCGGCATCGGCCGTGCCGCCCGGACCTGGAAAGATTTTGATCTGATCGTCGAAAGTCTGAAAAATCTTGAAGAAGACGAGACCCTGATGGTGCAGTCCGGCAAGCCGGTCGGCGTGTTCAAAACCCATAAAGACGCGCCCCGGGTGCTGATCGCCAATTCCAACCTGGTGCCGCACTGGGCCAATTGGGACCACTTTAACGAGCTCGATAAAAAGGGCCTGGCGATGTATGGCCAGATGACCGCGGGCTCGTGGATCTATATCGGCTCTCAGGGCATCGTTCAGGGCACTTATGAAACCTTCGTTGAGGCAGGGCGCCAGCACTACGGCGGCGATCTGAAGGGCAAATGGATCCTGACCGGCGGCCTTGGCGGCATGGGTGGCGCACAGCCGCTGGCGGCGGTGATGGCCGGCGCCTGTTGTCTGGCGGTGGAATGCAACTCCGATTCTATCGATTTCCGTCTGCGCACCAAATATGTCGATGAGCGCGCCGATACGCTGGACGAGGCGCTGGCGCTGATTGAAAAATGGACCGCAGCGGGCGAGGCCAAATCGGTCGGCCTGCTGGGCAATGCGGCGGATATCTTCCCGGAACTGGTGAAACGCGGGGTGCGCCCTGATATCGTCACCGATCAGACCTCGGCCCATGACCCGATCAACGGTTACCTGCCCCAGGGCTGGAGTATGGCCGAATGGAAAGCCACCCGTGAAAGCGATCCGAAAAAAGTAGAGCGCGCCGCGCGGGCCTCAATGCGCGTGCAGGTCGAAGCCATGGTGGCGTTCCATGAGGCCGGCATCCCCACCGTGGATTACGGCAATAATATCCGCCAGATGGCGCTGGAAGAGGGGCTGGAAACCGCATTTGATTTCCCCGGCTTTGTACCGGCCTATATCCGGCCTCTGTTCTGCCGGGGTGTCGGGCCGTTCCGCTGGGTGGCGCTGTCGGGCGATCCGGAAGACATCTACAAAACCGATCAGAAGGTGAAAGAAATTCTTTCTGAGGACAAACATCTGCACAACTGGCTTGATATGGCCCGTGAACGCATCTCGTTTCAGGGCCTGCCGGCGCGTATTTGCTGGGTCGGGCTTGGTGCGCGCCACAAGCTGGGGCTGGCGTTCAATGAGATGGTGCGCAGTGGTGAGCTGAAAGCGCCGGTGGTGATCGGGCGGGACCACCTGGACTCGGGTTCTGTGGCCAGCCCGAATCGCGAAACCGAAGCGATGCGCGACGGTTCAGACGCGGTGTCGGACTGGCCGCTGCTGAACGCGCTGCTGAACACCGCGTCCGGCGCGACCTGGGTGTCGCTGCATCACGGTGGTGGTGTTGGCATGGGCTTCTCGCAGCATTCCGGCATGGTGATCTGCTGTGACGGCACGGCAGATGCGGACCGGCGCATTGAACGGGTGTTGTGGAACGATCCCGCCACCGGGGTGATGCGCCACGCGGATGCGGGTTATGAGATCGCCACGGATTGTGCCCGCGAACACGGGCTGAACCTGCCCGCTATCCTGGACTGAGCCTCGCGCAGCGGCAGCGCAGATCCGGGTCCGGATGTGCTGCTGGCACTGTTGCCTCCGGAGCTGCACCTGCCGAAAGAGACGGCCGGTTGCAGCGGGGACGGGGGCGCGCCGCCCTTTGGGCGGCGCGCCCCCGTGGCGCTTTTGGAACAAGTCCGCTTAACGCGGGTAATTTACCCAGGTTGATAGCTTTTAGTGCTATGATCTAAAACGAAAACATCGCGATTCTATGTCTGGATTGAATGAAGCCGCAGCACCAGGTTTCAGCCCGGTTCCGCTGAGCGCGCCATATTTCGCCGGGCGCCTCAGCAAAACAGTCACATAAACCCCCGCCGCAGTTCCTTATTACACGCCTCACGGCAAAATCTGATCCCGCGCGGTTGCATTGGCGTGATGGGGCGGGATGAACGGGTCGGGACCCTAACGCAGGCGCAGCCCGCTGGCGTCATCAAACAGCATCGCGGACTCTGCCGCAAACTCCAGCCGCACTTTGCTGCCCGGCGCCAGCAGGTCTTCGCTTTTGGTCTCGACCACGATGCGCTCAGACGTCGCGGTGCTGAGATAGTCATAGGCCACGCCGCCGAGATGTTCTGACAGCTCGATGCTGAGGCTGCTGTTGCCGTCCTCGTCGGGGCTGAGGCGCAGGTTTTGCGGCCGCAACCCGACAGTCACAGAACGCCCCTCCGCAGGCAGGTTTACCGCGACCGGCAACAAATACCCGTCCAGCGCGGCAATGCGCACGGCGCCGTTTTCCACCACGCCAGCCACGAAATTCATCCCTGGCGAGCCGATGAACCCGGCGACAAACCTGTTGTCCGGGTCGCGATACAGCTCCAGCGGCGAGCCGACCTGTTCAATGCGCCCGTCGCGCAGCACCACGATTTTGTCGGCCAAAGTCATCGCTTCGACCTGATCATGGGTCACATAGATCATCGTGGCGCCGATTTCTTTGTGCAGCCGGGCGATTTCCACCCGCATTTCCACCCGCAGTTCTGCGTCCAGGTTGGACAGCGGCTCATCAAACAGGAACACTTCCGGCCCGCGCACGATGGCGCGCCCGATCGCCACCCTTTGACGCTGACCGCCCGAAAGCGCCTTGGGTTTGCGCTGCAGATAGGGGCCCAGCTGCAGAATTTCCGTCGCTGCGGCCACTTTTTCTGAAATCTCGTCCTTGGGGTGGCCGGTCATTTTCAAGCCGAACCCCATGTTCTGTTCCACCGTCATATGCGGATAGAGCGCGTAGGTCTGGAACACCATCGCCACGCCGCGGTCTGAGGGATCGGCCCGGGTCACGTCGCGCCCGCCGATGCGGATCTCGCCGCCGGTGGTTTCTTCCAGCCCGGCGACCATGCGCAACAGGGTGGATTTGCCGCAACCCGACGGGCCGACAAAGACGCAGAATTCGCCATCATCAATCTGCAGATCGACCCCATGGATCACCTGGGTCTCGCCGTATTTCTTGATGATATTGTGAAGGTCGACACCTGACATTGCGTGGTCCTCTAATGGGTTAGTGTTGGGTGGGAAACTGCCAGTTGGCAGCCTCGGTTCCGATATTTTCAGCGGTGGCCAGAAGCGCCACTTTGAACGCCAGCAGCCCCTCAAGAGAGTGGCGGTTGGTGGCGCTGGTGATGGAAAGTGCGCCGATTACCCGGTCTCCGGCCGACAGGATTGGCGCCGCAATACAGATGATGCCGGGCTCATGTTCTTCGCGGTCAAAACAGACACCGTCTGCCCGGATCTGTCCGAGCTCGGCCGCCAGCGCTTCGGCGCCGCTCAGCGTATTTTCGGTATAGCGGTACCAGGATTGCTGGCTGATGGCGCGGGTCTGGGCCTCAGGTTCCATAAAGGCCATGATCGCCTTGCCCACCCCGGTGCAATAACCAGGCCCGACCTTGCCGGCGCTGGAAAACATCTCCAGCGGCGCGGCGGCGTTGCGCTTGTCGACATACAGCACCTGGCCCTTGTCCATCTGCGCCAGATGGATGGTTTCTCCGGTCTCAAGCGCCAGCGCATCAATATAGGGCCGTGCCACCGGCGCCAGTGAAGCCTGTTTCCAGGCCGCATGCGCCAGCCGCACCAGCCGCACGCCGAGGCTATAATTCTGGCTCACCGGATCGTAGCTGAGCATGCCCTGATTCGTCAGCGTCTGCAGAAACCGGTAGAGCGTGGCTTTCGGGTGGGGGCTTTGCCTCAACAATTCCGTAAAGCGCACCGGCCGGCCAATCCCTGCCACCATATCCAGTATTTCCAGCGCCTTACCGACTGTCCCGTCACTTTTTACCGGCTTAGTCATTGTGTTGTCCTTTCGGGTCTCGCCGCCCTGTTGGCTACGAAACTGTTGACAAGATTAACCGATGAGCGCACAGTTTTCAATAATTAAAACAAGGTTTCAATAAATGGAACCGAAAAATACAACATGAACGGGAGAAAACCATGTTTCGGACAACAAGGACTATAATTGCCGCTTTGACGGCGACGACTCTGTTTGCAGGGGCGGCCTTCGCCGGCGAGCTGGTGATCAACACCGACACCTCAGACCCGGCCCCCAAAGCGGCGTTTGAAGCGCTGATCAAAGGGTTTGAAGCGGAAAACCCTGATGTGACCGTGACGTGGAACCTGTTTGACCATGAAGGTTACAAAACCTCGATCCGCAACTTCCTGACCGCAGACGCGCCGGATCTGGCCAACTGGTACGCCGGCAACCGCATGCTGCCCTATGTGAATGCAGGCCTGTTTGAGCCGGTAAATGACGTCTGGGACGAAAATGGTCTGCACGAATCGCTGGCCTCTGCCGAAGGGTCGATGACCATCGACGGCAAAATCTGGGGCGTGCCTTACACCTATTACCAGTGGGGCGTTTACTACCGCAAAGACATCTTTGAAGCCAACGGCATTGCCGTTCCCACCAACTGGGACGAGTTCAAAGCTGCCGGCGCGACGCTGACTGCGGCAGGTGTGACCCCGATCACCATCGGCACCAAATACCTCTGGACCGCCGGCGGCGTGTTTGACTATCTGAACCTGCGCACCAACGGCTATGACTTCCACATGGCGCTGACCAAGGGCGAAGTCTCCTGGACAGATGATCGTGTACGCGCCACCATGGCCAACTGGAGAGAGCTGATCGACGCGGACTTCTTCCTTGAAAACCACGCCGCCTACAGCTGGCAGGAAGCACTTGCCCCGATGGTCCAGGGCAAAGCGGCGATGTATATCATGGGCAACTTTGCTGTGGCTCCGCTGCGTGACGCGGGTCTGAGCGATGATCAGATCGGCTTCTTCCAGTTCCCGGTGATCAACCCGGATGTGGCGCTGGCCGAAGATGCGCCGACCGATACCATGCATATCCCGGCAAATGCGTCGAACAAAGTGGATGCCAAGCGCTTCCTCGCCTATCTGGCGCGCGCTGATGTGCAGACCGCAATGAACATCGAACTGGGTCAGTTGCCGGTGAATTCCGGTTCCAGCGTGAAGGACGACAAGTTCCTCAAGGCTGGTCTGGCGATGCTGTCCTCCACCGACGGCGGAATTGCTCAGTTCTTTGACCGCGATGCACCTGCAGAAATGGCCAAAGCCGGCATGGAAGGCTTCCAGGAGTTCATGGTCAAACCTGACCGTCTGGACGCTATTCTGGCCCGGCTCGAAAAAACCCGGCTGCGCGTCTACAAATAACAGACGTGCCGTATGAAAAACGGGCTCCCGGTGGCAACGCCGGGAGCCAACTCTAATCGTGATAATGTGAAGCCAACGGGAGCCCCCGCCCATGTCCG
>NZ_QOLB01000148.1 GCF_003333265.1 Candidatus Halocynthiibacter alkanivorans | reverse complement strand
CATGAGCAGCGAGCTTCCGGCCCCTGCCTATCAGCCGCGCCCGGCCGCCGCTCAGCCCCATCAGGAGTTCCACGCGGCCCCGGAAGAAAGCTTTGTCGCGCCGCGCGCTCCTGGTACGCCGACGCCTCAGGCCGCGGCCCGTTTGCAGGCTGCTGTCGGCAACCAGCCGCGCTCCGCGCCGCTGCGTGCGGAGCAGGCCCCGGCTCCGACCCAGGCGCAACTGCAGCAACATCAGATGCAGCAACGCCAGATGCAACAGCAACAGCAACAGCAGCAGCAAATGCAGCAGCAGCAGCAACAGCAGCAAATGCAGCAGCGCCCGGCACCCCAACCGGCGCCTGAAAAACCCCGGTTTGGCATCAATTCGCTGATCGGGCGCATGACCGGCCACACTGAGCCTCAGGTCAAACAGCCCGCCCCTGCGCCGGCTCCCCGGGCACAGCAGGTGATGCGCCAGCAGCCCCAGGTGCAGGTCTACGACGAGGATCAGGATCCCAACCCGGAGCAGGAGCGGATCGAAATTCCGGCTTTCCTGCGCCGCCAGGCCAACTGATAGCGTCACTTTTACGAAAATTGAGGACCGGGTTTTCCCGGTCCTTTTTCTTTTGTGGCAAAGGCTTAGCATCGGACCCTTGTCAGGGTGGCGGGTTTTGGCCGACCGGAATCGCGGATGTTTCACTCCGTTACAAAGATTGAGTTGTGATTAACCTCGCAAAGATTTACCTCAGGGTCAGCCAGCGGTGTAAGTCGTTGGGGTGAAATAAATTTGGGCGTGTCTGTGCAATCTACGGTAAAATCTTCTGTTCGCTTTGACGGCGTTGGCCTGCATTCCGGTGCAGCGGTGCGCATGGTGGTGAAACCCGCCGGCGCCAACAGTGGTATCTGTTTTGAACGCATTGACCTGCCCAAAGGCGAAAATGTTATTCCGGCACGCTGGGACCTGGCGGTTCATGTGCCGCTCTGCACCCGTCTGCGCAACGCCTCTGGCGCTGAAATCTCTACCATCGAACATATCATGGCTGCGCTGTCCGGCTGTGGCATCCAGAACGCCTGGATCGAGATTGACGGCCCCGAAGTTCCGATCATGGATGGCAGCTCTGCCGGGTTTGTCGAAGCGCTGATCGATGCCGGGCTGCACCATGACCCTGCCACGCTGCGCGCGATTAAAGTGCTGCGGCCGGTGGAAGTCTCTGAGGGCGAGGCCTATGCCCGTCTCAGCCCCGCCGACAATCTGGAAATCGATTTCAGCATCGAGTTTGCCGACGCCGCGATCGGCGCGCAAGACAAGCTGCTGAACATGGCCAATGGCGCCTTTGTGCGCGAACTCTCGTCCAGCCGTACCTTCTGCCGCAAAGCGGACGTGGACAATATGCATGCCCGTGGCCTGGCCCTTGGCGGCACGATGGAAAACGCCGTTGTGGTGGATGGCCAGGACGTGCTGTCTCCGGGCGGGCTTCGGTTTGCTGATGAACCTGTGCGCCACAAGATGCTGGATGCGCTGGGGGATCTGGCGCTGGTGGGGGCACCGCTTCTGGCCCGTTATACTGGCAATCGCGCCGGCCATTCCCTGACCAACAAACTGCTGCGCGCCCTGTTTGCACAGCCTGACAGTTTTGTCTGGGTCAATGTCGATGCCGCCACCGCGCGCCGTCTGCCCGGTGTTGGTGTCAAAGCCGGCGACGTGCCGCAACACGCCTGAACCGCTTGCACATCCCCATTTTCTGCCTATCTTCGATATCCGCAGCAAAGACGTTTTGCAGCGGATTTTTCTGTGTTACGACAACAGCAAGACCGGCTTTCGGCCGGAGCAGAGCAGGCACAAAGGCCGGCATAAGCACAAGAGGGTAGGGCAGTTGATGATCCGCGCAAAAGTAGCGACAAGAAACTTTGCATTGCTCGCAGGCCTGAGCCTGCTGGCCGCCTGCGGTGGCATCGCCGCCAATCCCGATCTGGAAGGCTATTCCGCCGAAGAAATCTACAAACGCGCCGAATATGAAGTCACCTCCAGTGATTTTGACGAGGCTGCGAAATATTTCGCGGAAGTGGAACGGCTCTACCCCTATTCCGACTGGGCCAAACGCGCGCTGGTGATGCAGGCCTTCGCCTATCACCGCGACCGGGACTATGAAAGCGCCCGCTCTGCGGCGCAACGCTTTATCGACCTCTACCCGGCAGACGAAGACGCCGCTTATGCGCAATATCTGCTGGCGCTGACCTATTATGACCAGATCGATGATGTGGGCCGTGATCAGGGCCTCGCCTTCCAGGCACTGCAGGCGCTGCGGGTGGTGATCGAGAAATATCCCGACAGCGAATACGCCACCACATCGGTGCTGAAATTTGACCTGGCGTTCAACCACCTGGCTGCCAAGGAAATGGAAGTCGGCCGCTATTACCTCAAGCGCAATAATTTTGCCGCCGCCGCCAACCGCTTCCGGGTGGTGGTCGAGGATTACCAGACCACCAGCCTGACCGCCGAAGCGCTCTATCGTCTGGTGGAAAGCTACCTGGCGCTGGGGCTGGTTGACGAAGCCAGATCCGCGGGCGCGATCCTTGGTTTCAACTTCAAATCTACGGTCTGGTATGAGGACGGCTATGCGCTGCTCACCGGCGCCGGTCTGGATGACAAAGTCGCCGGCGACAACTGGCTTTCGGCGGTTTACCGCCAGATGATCCGCGGCGAATGGCTGTAATCAGAACCACAATGGAATTGCCGCCATGTTAAGAGGTCTCGACATCCGCGATATGCTGATCATTGACCGGCTGGAACTGTCGTTTCAGCCGGGTCTCAATGTTCTGACCGGGGAAACCGGTGCCGGCAAATCGATCCTGCTCGACAGTCTTGGTTTTGTGCTGGGCTGGCGCGGCCGCGCCGAACTGGTGCGCGCGGGTGCTGCGCGCGGTGAAGTCACCGCCTGTTTTGACCTGACGCCCGACCATCCCGCCCAGCGGGTGCTGGAAGAGGCCGGGTTTGAGCCCTGCGAGGAGCTGATCCTGCGCCGGGTGAACAGCAAAGACGGTCGCAAATCGGCCTGGATCAACGACCGGCGCTGTTCCGGGGATGTGCTGCGGGCGCTGTCAGAAACGCTGGTGGAACTGCACGGGCAGAATGATGACCGCGGTCTTCTGAACCCGCGCGGCCACCGGCTGCTGCTGGATGATTTTGCCGGCGTGTCCAAAGAAATCGCAAAGAGCCGCAGCTGCTGGGCCGCCCTGGCCACGTCACAGAAAGCGCTTGATATCGCGCGTGCGGCGCTGGACGAAGTGCGGGCGGAAGAAGAGTTTCTGCGCCACGCAGTTGAGGAGTTGGACCAGCTGGCCCCGGAACCCGGCGAAGAGGCGACACTGGACACGGAACGCCGCCGCATGCAGGCCTCCGAACGCATTGCCGGTGACCTGGACAAAGCAGCACAATCGCTGTCCTGGGACGGGGCCGAAGGCATGCTCAGCACCGCGCAGCGCTGGCTGGAAAGTGTGGCTGACAATGCAGAAGGGCGTCTCACCGCGCCATTGGAAGCGCTGTCGCGCGCGATCAGTGAGCTGGATGAGGCGGCCCAGGGGGTGGAGCGCTGCCGCGAAGATATGCGCTTTGATGCTTCTGAGCTGGAAGACTGCGAAGAGCGGCTGTTTGCCATTCGCGGCATGGCGCGCAAACACGCGGTGCAGCCCGATGAGCTGGCCACCTTTGCCGACGGGCTGCGGGCGCGGCTTGAGCGGCTGGACCACGGTGCTCAGGACCTGCAGTTGCTGGACAGCGAAGTCACCGCCGCCCAGCTGGCCTATGCCGCTGCCGCCGACGCACTGACCACAAAACGCCGCAAATCGGCGCAAAGACTTGACCGGGCGATGGCGCAGGAGCTGAAGCCGCTGAAAATGGAACGGGCTCTGTTTGAAACCGTGGTCACAAGGTCCGCAGCGGGACCAGAGGGCCAGGACGCCGTGGCCTTCACCGTCGCCACCAACCCCGGCGCGCCGGCGGGGCCGCTGAACAAAATCGCTTCCGGCGGCGAACTGTCGCGTTTCCTGCTGGCGCTGAAAGTCTGCCTCAGCAAAGAGACCCAGGGCGTCACGATGATTTTTGACGAGATCGACCGAGGTGTCGGTGGTGCCACTGCAGATGCGGTCGGGCGTCGCCTTGCGGAGCTGGCCCGCGGCACCCAGGTGCTGGTGGTGACCCATTCGCCCCAGGTGGCGGCGCTTGGCGATCATCACTGGCGGGTGGAAAAACGGGTGAAAGCCGGCATGACCACCTCGACCGTTGTGCCGCTGCCGGAGCAGGCGCGCATGGACGAGATCGCCCGTATGCTGGCCGGCGATACCATCACAGAGGAAGCCCGCGCCGCCGCCCGCGCCCTGCTGAACGGGTAGGGCCTCCCGGCCCCGGGGGCACTGTGCGGGACGAGTGCATGCCTGGCGGGAATATGTCTCATTTCGCGCCCGCCGGGCTGGCCGCTGCAAAACAGAAAAAGACCCGCGCCAGAGCGTACGCCTGCTGCAAAGGTTGCGTCGCGCGGGGCTGCGGATCCGGGACTGTATGGCAACGGCGGCAACGGCGACGGACGGCATGGCAATCTGCCGCAGGGCAGGCTCCCGCCGCATGCAGCCCGGCCCGCCAAAACCGGACCTGAGATTTTTCGCAGTGGCTGTCGCAGTGGCTGTCGCTGTCGCGGGCGGAGGTTCAGCCAGCATCCCGTTCGCGATACAGTTTGCCCGGGTTCAGAATGCCCTTTGGGTCCAGCGCCTTTTTGATCTGCCCCATCACATCCCAGCCGGCGCCATGTTCCGCCTCCATATAGCCGGTTTTGCCCATGCCAATGCCGTGTTCGCCGGTGATGGTGCCGCCGAGGCGCAGCGCCCGTTCCGCCATCCGCCCGGCCAGCGCTTTGGCCACCTGCAGCGTTTCTGGCCGCTCCGGGTCAATGAGCAGGATGGCGTGGAAGTTGCCGTCGCCCACATGGCCCAGGATCGGCCCGTTCAGGTCTGAGGCGGCAATGTCGCGCTGGGTCTCTTCCACCGCCTGGGCCAGGTTTGAGATTGGCACGCAGATGTCGGTGACCAGCGCGCTGGCGCCTTTTTGCAGTGCGAGGCAGGCGTAATAGGCATTGTGGCGCATTGCCCAGAGCGCGCTGCGTTCCTCGGTTTTCACTGCCCATTTGAAATCGGCGCCGTTGAAGTCCGCCACGATGTCACCAAAACGCTGCGATTGCTCTGCCACCGCCTGATCTGAGCCGTGAAACTCCACCATCAGATGCGGTTTTTCCGGCAGCTCCACCCCGGCCCACGCGTTAAACGCCCGCGTCGTAGCCGCGTCGACAAACTCAATGCGCGCCATCGGAATGCCGCTCTGAATGGTGGTGATCACCGCGTTCACCGCGTCCTCAAGCGCATCAAAACTGCAGGTCGCCGCCGCCTCGGCTTCGGGCTGGCCATGCAGTTTTAGAGTCAGTTCCGTGATCAGCCCCAGGGTGCCTTCTGCGCCCAGCATCAGCCGTGTCAGGTCCAGCCCGGCGGCGGATTTGGCAGCGCGGCTGCCGGTGCGGATGATGCGCCCGTCGGCCAGCACCACTTCCAGCGCTTTCACATTTTCCGCCATGCTGCCGTAACGCACTGTGGTGGTGCCCGAGGCCCGCGTTGAGGCCATGCCGCCAAGCGAGGCATTGGCGCCGGGATCAACCGGGAAAAACAACCCGGTGGCGCGCAGCTCTTCATTCAGAGCCTGACGCAGAATGCCGGGCTGCACCACCACATCCATATCTTCCGCATGTACCGCCAGCACCTGATCCATGTCCCGAAAATCCAGCATCACACCGCCGTGGCGCGCCAGCGCATTGCCCTCAAGCGAGGTGCCGGCGCCCCAGGCCACCACAGGGCAGCCATGACGGTGGCAGATCTGCAGGATGTCGCTGACCTGCTGGGTGTTTTGCGGCCAGGTCACCGCCTCGGGCGGGCAGGGGGCAAAATAAGTCTCGCTTTGGGCATGCGCATCGCGGTCAGAATGGGCCACGCTGAAGCGCAGGCCGGGCAATTGTGACAGTTCTTCCAGCGCCGCGGTGATATGCATATTAACTAATCCCTTGTAATGTGACAGAAACACTACGCCAGCTTTCCCGCCCGGGAAAGTGCATGATATCAAACGTGTGGAAGAAACGACCGCTATGACCGGCAAAAAACGCGCGCTTTTATCCCGTTACCGGGGCGACGCAAAGAAATCTGTGCACGACAGCTGGCGGGTGTTGAAACATCGCGGTCCCGGCCAGCTGCAGTTCTGGCTGATCGCGCTGGTGATTGGCATCTCGGCCGGTTTTGCCGCGCTGCTTTTCCGCAAAGGAATCAACGCACTTCAGGCCTGGGCCTATGGCACTGACGATCTGAACCGGCTGCATACGTTTGCCGGCACGCTGCCCTGGTATGTGCTGCTGCTCATTCCGGTGCTGGGCGGGCTCACTGTGGGGGTGATCCTGAACTGGTTCACGCCGGACGGGCGGGTGCGCTCGGTGGCCGATGTGATTGAGGCGGCGGCACTGCACAAGGGCCAGGTTGAACACCGCGCCGGGCTGGCCTCGGCGCTGGCTTCGCTAATCACGCTCTCCACCGGAGGCTCTACCGGGCGCGAAGGGCCGGTGGTGCATCTGGCCGCAGTAATATCAAGCTGGATTTCGCGCCGCATCAAAGCCGACAATATCACAGGTCGCGATCTGCTGGCCTGCGCGGTCGCCGCAGCGGTTTCGGCCAGTTTTAACGCTCCGATCGCGGGCGCCGTGTTTGCGCTGGAAGTGGTGCTGCGCCATTTTGCCATCAACGCCTTTGCGCCGATCGTGATTGCCGCCGCCGCCGGCACGGTGATCAACCGGCTTGAATTTGGCGATGTGACGGAATTCACCCTGATGGGCGACGGTGGCCTGTCTTATTACGCGGAATTGCCGGCGTTTCTGCTGCTGGGCCTCGTCTGTGGCGTGGTGGCGGTGATCCTGATGCGCTCGATCCTGATTTCGGATGACATCGGCAGCTGGGTGCAGAAAAAGATCCACCTGCCGCCGGTGCTGCGTCCGGCACTGGCCGGGCTGATGCTCGGCGGTATTGCCATTGCTTACCCCCATATCATCGGCATCGGCTATGAAACCGTGTCCGCCGCGCTGACCGGTCAGCTGCTGCTGTGGAACGTGATTATCTTTACCGTGGTCAAAGTGATCGCCGTGTCGGTCACGATGGCCGGGCGCATGGGCGGCGGGGTGTTTTCCCCGGCGCTGATGGTCGGAGCGCTGACCGGGCTGGGGTTTGGGCTTATCGCCACCGGCATTTTCCCTGATGTTTCGGGCTCAGAAACGCTTTATGCGCTGGCGGGTATGGGCGCGGTGGCCGCCGCCGTGCTGGGGGCGCCAATTTCCACCACGCTGATTGTATTTGAGCTTACCGGCGACTGGCAGACCGGGCTGGCGGTGATGGTGGCGGTTTCCACTTCAACCGCGCTGGCCAGTCACTGGGTCCACCGCTCGTTTTTCCTCACCCAGCTGGTGCGGCGCGGCATCCATATCGCCGATGGCCCGCAGACCTGGCTGCTCTCCTCCAGCAAGGTTCAGGCCGCGATGCTGGATCTGGACCAGACGCGTGCGCCCCGGCGCGAGGCCTGTGAGCTGCTGATCGCCCAGGGCGTTCAGATTGCCGACACCGACTCGCTGGAACAGGCGATGGCGATGTTTGAGGCTGACGCTGCACCTGAATTCATCCCGGTGCTGCGCTGTGATGAGGAAGGCGCTGCGCCGCAGCTGTGCGGTGTGCTCTTTGAGGTCGACGCGCTGCGCTATTATGCCCGCGCCCTGTCCAAAACTGCCGCCGAAGAACATTCCTGAGCACGGCGGCACCGACAACCTTGGCGCAAACTATGTCCTCAGCCAAGGCGGGTACAGTCGACACATGGGGTTTTTGGCCCGGCACCGCCGGGCCGCGCCTGACCTTCCCCCCGGGAAGGCGCTTCACGCCTCCCCAAGGTCAGGCGCTGCTGGGTATTGGCATGTTCGGCCGGGCTCAAATGGAGGGCGCGGCCCGGCGGTGCCGGGCCAAAGGTATCTCAGGTCTCAACAGTACCCACCATTGCTGGCCACTATGATTTGCGGACAGCCCGATACAAAAAGACCTGTCCGCAGACAGGTCGCTGTTTTTGGCAGGCGTCTTGGGAGGTGTGGTCGAGGTCGCCAAGAGCGGCCCCTACTGAGACCTTCGGCTCAGATCTGCTCCACCGCCGCTTTTTGCGGGTAAAACGCCAGCAGCCCGGCGATGTCTTCCAGTCCTTCTTTCGGGCTGTCATAGCTCCAGGCCGCGTCTTTAATCAGCTGCGATTTGGTCTGAATCGAGAAAAACCGCGCGTCCCCCTTAAACGGGCAGTGCGAGCGCGTCTCACTGTCATCCAGAAACGCTGTCGCCACGTCTTCGCGCGGGAAATAAATCACCGGCGGGAAATCGCCTTCAATCAGCTCCACCGCGCGGTTACTTTCGCCCAGAACGGCACCGCCGGCGCGGATCACCCATGTGCCCCCGGCTTTGCGGATTTTGATATGATCGTTCATGCGAACCCCCTGAAAACGTGTAGGCGCTCACCATAACAGGGAATACCTGTTTGTGACATGTCACAATGCCGCAGTGACGTCGCGCAACCAGTCCAGCGCCGGTTTGCTCAGCGCCGGGGCGATCTTGTCAAACACGTCCGCATGATAGCTGTCCAGCCAGCGGCGCTCATCCGCCGACAGCAGTTCCAGATCAATCAGACGGCGGTCAATCGGCACCCAGGTCAGGGTCTCAAATGCCAGCATTGCGCGGCCGTCCCCGCCCGGAATATCGGTCGCGTTCTGAGTCACGATCAGGTTTTCGATGCGGATGCCAAAGGCGCCCTCGCGGTAATATCCCGGCTCATTTGACAGGATCATGCCGGCCCTCAGCGGTACGTTATTGCGGCGACTGATCGCCTGGGGCCCTTCATGCACCCCGAGATAAGCGCCTACGCCATGGCCGGTGCCATGGTCATAATCCTGCCCGGCCAGCCACAGAGGCATGCGCGCCAGAGCGTCCAGGTCGCGCCCGGTAACGCCCGTTGGAAACCGCACCCTTGAGATGGCAATCATGCCCTGTAACACCCGGGTGAAACACATTTTTGCTTCGGCCTGAACCTCGCCCACCGCGATGGTGCGGGTGATGTCGGTGGTGCCGTCCTGATACTGACCGCCACTGTCCACCAGCAGCAACTCCCCCGGGCTGATCACCCGGTTGCTGTTTTTGTTCACCCGGTAATGCACGATGGCGCCATTGGGCCCGGAGCCGCATATGGTCTCAAAACTGATGTCACGCAGCAGACCGGTGTTGCGGCGGAACCCTTCCAGCGCTGTCACCACGTCGATCTCGGTCAGCCGTCCTTTGGGCGCCTCCACGTCGAGCCAGGCCAGAAATTCGCACATCGCGGCCCCGTCGCGCAGATGGGCGGCACGGGAGCCGGAGATCTCGGTCTCATTCTTCTGCGCCTTGGGCAGGGCACAGATGTCGGGCGCGTATTCGATCGGCACACTGGTGGCTTCCAGAATCTGGCTCACCGCCCAGGGCGCGGAATTGCGGTCCACCCGCACCGGACCATCCAGCCCGGCCAGCGCTTCGCCAAAGGCGTCGCGTTCAAAACAGGTGATGCCCGGGCCCAGTGTTGGTGCCATCGCCATCAGATCCGGCGTATCGGAATAAAGCGCCACCCGGCCGTCGTCATGCAACAGCGCAAAGGCCTGCACCACCGGGGTGCGGGCGATGTCTTCGCCGCGGATGTTCAGCAGCCAGCAGATCGAGGCCGGCTGGCTCAGCACCGCAGTGCTGTGGCCGTCTTCGCGCAGCTGCGCCGCCAGCCGCGAGCGTTTCAGCGACGAGGCTTCGCCCGACTGTTCCAGCGGATGCAGTGTCACTGCGCCCGCAGGCGCGTCGGGCCGGTCGGTCCAGATCACGTCAATCAGATTGGGCGAAGGCACCAGCACAATGCCAGCCTCCGCCAATGCTTCGATTTCATGGAACGTGTGCAGCCAGGGATCAAAGGCCAGCCGTCCGCCGGTCGGCATGCTTTCAGCAAGCCACGGTCCGGGCATATTTTCCGGCCAGTCCACCGGCGTGTAACATGCCGCCACCTGTTCTTTGACCTGCACCCGGTAACGCCCGTCGACAAAAACGCCGGCAATGTCCGGCAGCACCACTGCAAATCCGGCAGAGCCGGTAAAGCCGGTAAGCCAGGCCAGCCGGTTGTCGCGCGGGGCTACGTCTTCGCCCTGATGGGCATCGGCGCGTGGCACCAGCAGCGCCTGCACGTCGATACGCGCCATCAAATCGCGCAATTCTTCCAGCCGCGGCGGCCCGTCTTCAGGGTGGGTGGTGACCTCAAAACTTTGAAACATGTTGCTGTCTCCTCGCCGGTTGCCTGTGATTCATCCGGATTTTCCGGTTATCTTTTATGCCCCATTGCCCGGGCCCGCGCCCGCGCATCCGATTCAAACAATGCCGCCAGCTGTTCGGTCATCGCACCCGCCAGCTGCTCCACATCGGTGATGGTCACCGCGCGGTCGTAGTAGCGCGTCACATCATGGCCGATGCCGATCGCCAGCAACTCGACCTGACGGCGTCTTTCCACCATCGCGATCACATCGCGCAGATGTTTTTCCAGGTAATTGGCCGGGTTCACCGACAGGGTGCTGTCATCCACCGGCGCACCATCGGAAATCACCATCAGGATCTTGCGGGCCTCGGGCCGCGCCACGGACCGGCGGTGCGCCCATTCCAGCGCCTCCCCGTCGATGTTTTCCTTCAGCAGACCCTCTTTCATCATCAGGCCCAGATTGTTCCGGGTGCGGCGCATCGGTGCATCCGCCGCCTTATAGATGATGTGGCGCAGATCATTGAGGCGACCCGGCTGCTGTGCGCGCCCGTCTTTCAGCCATTTTTCCCGCGACTGTCCGCCCTTCCAGGCCCGCGTGGTAAACCCAAGCACCTCGACCTTGACCTGACACCGCTCCAGCGTACGCGCCAGCACATCGGCACAGATCGCCGCGATTGAAATTGGCCGGCCGCGCATAGAGCCCGAATTGTCGATCAGCAAAGTCACCACCGTGTCCTGAAACTCGGTGTCCTTTTCCATCTTGAAGCTCAGAGGCGTGGTCGGGTTGGCCACCACACGTGCCAGACGGCCGGCGTCCAGGATGCCTTCTTCCAGATCGAATTCCCAGCTGCGGCTCTGCTGCGCCTGAAGCCGGCGCTGCAACTTATTGGCCAGCCGGCTGACGGCGCCTTTCAGCGGCTCAAGCTGCTGGTCCAGATAGGCGCGCAGACGCTCAAGCTCGGCCGGATCGGCCAGGTCCTCGGCGCGGATTTCCTCGTCGAACGCGCTGGCAAAAATCTTATAGTCCGGATCGGCGTCAGACACCGGCTGCGGCGCCGGCGGCTCCAGCGGCGCTTCCCCGTCGGGCATTTCGGTCTCTTCCGACATCTCGTCGTCCGCCAGCTCATCCATGCTGACCTGCGCCTCGGAGGCGTCCTGAGTCTGCTCCTGGCTCTGCTCCGGGCTGGCGTCCTCGTTTTCCTGATCGTCGTCTTCTTCCGAGCCGGTGCTGTCCTGATCCTGGTCGTCGTCAGACTCGCTGTCCTGCTCGTCCTCCGGATCTTCCATATCAGGATCATCGCCAAGCTGGTCGCCATAGCCCAGATCCTGGATCACCTGACGTGTCAGCTTGGCAAAGCCTTTCTGGTCCGCCAGCAGCGCATCAATATTGGCCAGGGTGTCGCCGGCTTTGCCTTCGATAAATTCGCGCCACAGCCCCATCACATTGTCGGCGCCTTCAGGCAGATCGCGCCCGGTCGCCAGATGGCGCAGCAGCAGCCCCGCCGCCACCGGCAAGGGTGCCTCACCGCGCTCTTTGATGCCGGACCAGCCTTTGCGCATCGCTTCATTTTCGATCTTGGCGTCGATATTGCCGGCAGTGCCGGGCATGTCACGGGCGCCCACCGCTTCACAGCGCGCGCTCTCCATCGCTTCATAGATGTCGCGCGCCATCTGGCCCTGGGGCAGATAGCGGTTGTGGGTGGGATTGTCGTGATACTTGCGCTGCAGCGCAAAAGAATCCGCGGTGCCACGCGCCAGCAACACTTCATGGCGGGTCATGCGACGGCTGACCTGGGGCAGCCGTACCGAGTCGGCGGTCATGCCCGGAGGGTCCACCGAATAGGTGACACCCAGATCGGGATCATCCGCCATGACCTTGGTGGCCTGGGCCAGGGCCTTCTTGAACGGATCCGCAGGGTTGTTGTTTTTATTCACAGACATAGTCTAACGCCCATCGTGCCGGAAAAGCCAGACGCGCGGCAAAGAAGACCGCGCCCGGGTCACCGGAGTGTTCCAGAATAACCGGCCCGGCAGCAATTGCAGGCCCGGTTCCACAGGTGTGGCGGTCCGCGTGCGGGACCGGGAGCCGGTTTAAGCCAGGCTCATACTGACGGCGGATTCCGGCAGCTCCTGGTCAAAACAGCGCTGATAGAACTCGGCAACGGTCTGGCGTTCCAGCTCATCACATTTGTTCAGGAAGGTCAGGCGGAACGCATAACCCACATCACGGAAAATGGCGGCGTTTTCGGCCCAGGTGATCACGGTACGCGGCGACATCACAGTGGACAGGTCGCCGGACATGAACGCGGTCCGGGTCAGATCGGCCACGGTGACCATCTGGCTCACAGTCTTGCGGCCGGCCTCATTGTTGTAATGGGGCGCCTTGGACAGCACGATCATGGTTTCGGCGTCATGGGACAGATAATTCAGTGTCGCCACCAGCGACCAGCGGTCCATCTGGGCCTGGTTGATCTGCTGGGTGCCGTGATAGAGCCCGGTGGTATCGCCCAGACCGACAGTGTTGGCGGTGGCGAACAGACGGAAAGACGGGTGCGGCGTGATCACTTCATTCTGGTCCAGCAGCGTCAGCTTACCGTCGGCTTCCAGCACCCGCTGAATCACAAACATCACATCAGCACGGCCGGCGTCATATTCGTCAAAGACGATGGCACAGGGGTTGCGCAGCGCCCAGGGCAGAATGCCTTCCTGGAACTCGGTGACCTGCATGCCGTCGCGCAGTTTGATCGCGTCTTTGCCGATCAGATCAATGCGGCTGATGTGGCTGTCCAGATTGACACGCACTGTGGGCCAGTTCAGCCGGGCCGCAACCTGTTCGATATGGGTTGATTTACCTGTGCCGTGATAGCCCTGCACCATGACGCGGCGGTTGTGGGTGAAACCAGCCAGAA
>NZ_QOLB01000034.1 GCF_003333265.1 Candidatus Halocynthiibacter alkanivorans | reverse complement strand
GCCCGGCCACTGCCCAGCTTAAAGAACAGGTTGCCAAACAGGATCAGGAAACCGGGCCAGAGATAGTTGAGCAGAGTAATATGCAGCGCCGGCCCAAAACGGAACGCGGTCAGATAGAGCGCGTGATACCCGGTCAGAAGCGCCGCAAAGAGCAGGATCCTGCCGCCCGAAATACTACGAAACCGCCTGCCAGTGCTGACGCAGATACCAGCCCCAAGTACCGCAGCCACCCCGAAACTCACTGCCAGAACAAACCAGGGAGATATGGCTTCTGACATTTTGCCCAGGATCCCCAGCGCCCCCCAGGACAGTATCGCCAGCAGACCAATGCCAGTGCCAAAGCCGGTGCTGGTGTCCGTGCGGATGCCAGTGCGTTTTTCCATGCCGTGCCCCCTCCGGGTTTTACTATGTAAACAACCGGCCACAGCAAATGTGCAGCCGGTTGCGCCCGATGACAGGTGCCGCGGTAACTGGCGCGCCATCAGATCGCTTTTGGCGGTGTCTTAATCCGGGGCGGTGGCAAGCGCCGCAAGAATCGCATCCGCAGAGGTCTGCATATCGGCACTGCCGCCAAGGTCCCTGGTACGGCTGCTGTCCTGGGCCAGCGACACTTCAATGGCCTCGATGATGCTTGCTGCCGCCTCTGTTTCTCCCAGATGCTCCAGCATGATTGCGGCGCTCCAGACGGCGGCAACCGGATTGGCCACACCTTTACCGGCAATATCCGGCGCCGATCCGTGAACCGGTTCAAACATCGAGGGGAACCGGCCTTCCGGGTTGATATTGGCTGAGGGCGCAATGCCGATGGAGCCGGCGATGGCAGGACCCAGATCTGACAGGATATCCCCAAACAGGTTGGAACCGACCACCACGTCAAACCAGTCCGGATGCTGGACAAAATGGGCGGTCAGAATATCGATGTGATACTGATCTGTTTTCACTTCCGGATAGCGTTCCCCGGCGGCGGCAAACCGTTCGTCCCAGAACGGCATCGTGTGGATGATCCCGTTGGATTTGGTCGCCGAAGTCACATGTTTGCGCGCCCGGCCCTGCGCCAGCTGAAAGGCATATTCCATGATGCGATCGACCCCTCTGCGGGTAAAGATGCTCTCCTGAATCGCCGCTTCCTGATCGGTGCCCGCATAGATCCGTCCGCCGATTTCAGAATATTCGCCTTCGATGTTTTCGCGCACCACAACAAAATCGATGTCCTCAGCGGTCCGGCCGGCCAGTGGCGAGGTGATGCCGCGCAGCAGCCTTACCGGGCGCACATTGGCGTATTGATCCAACTCCCGGCGCAGCGGGATCAGCAGGCCCCACAGCGATACATGGTCCGGCACACCGGGAAACCCGACGGCGCCCAGATATATGGCATCAAAGGCCTTCATTTGCTCGATTCCGTCGTCCGGCATCATCTTCCCGGTTTCATGGTAACGTTCGCAGGACCAGTCAAACTGCTGCCATTCCACCTGAAACTTGAACCGCTTGGCGATCGCGTCCACCACCTGCTGGCCGACCGGAATGACTTCCTTGCCAATGCCATCCCCTGGGATGGACGCGATACGATAGGTTTTCATTTTTGACATCACTGAGTGTCCACTTTGTTATGAAATAATGTTGCGGACGGCAGCCCCGCAGACCGCCGTGCACACCAGCTGATTGAACTGGCATTATAGGAAAGCTGTCGCCCCACCGGGGTTAAATTCCACCGATGTGGAAGGTTTTCAGCTCCAGAAACTCATCGATCCCATGGTGCGAGCCTTCGCGGCCAAGCCCGGATTCTTTCACCCCACCAAACGGCGCTACCTCTGTAGCGAAACCGCCGACATTGATCGACACCATACCGGTTTCAAGCGCCTCGCCAACTCTGAAACTGCGGCTCAGATCATTGGTGTACAGATAGGCCGCCAGGCCAAACGGCGTATCATTGGCCGCCGTCACGGCCTCGTCTTCCGTGCTGAAGCGGAACAACGGCGCCACCGGGCCAAAGGTTTCTTCCTGCGCCAGTAACATGCCGCCATGCGCGCCGGAAATCACCGCCGGCTGAAACAACCGCCCGCCCTCGCTGATCCGCGCGCCGCCGGTCAGAACCGAGCCACCCTTCGCCACAGCATCATCCAGATGGGACTGAATTTTACCCAGTGCCGCCTCGTTGATCATCGGGCCGATCTCAACCCCGTCCGCAAAGCCGTCACCGACACACATGCCGGCAACCCGCTCCACCAGCAGCGCAGCAAAAGCGTCATAAACCCCGTCCTGAACATAGATCCGGTTGGCACAGACGCAGGTCTGCCCGCCATTGCGGAATTTGCTCGCCATTACCCCCTCAAGCGCCAAATCCAGATCCGCGTCCTCAAAGATCAGGAACGGCGCATTGCCACCCAGTTCAAGACTCAGCCGTTTCATCGTCGCAGCCGATTGCTGCATCAGGATCTTGCCCACCCTGGTAGAGCCGGTGAACGACAATTTCCGCACCACAGGGCTGGAGGTCAGCGCGCCACCCACCGCCTGAGGATCGCCGGTGACAATATTGATGACCCCGGCCGGGATGCCGGCCCGCTCCGCCAGCACCCCAAGCGCCAGCGCCGAATAGGGCGTCAGTTCAGACGGCTTGACCACGATGGTACAGCCGGCGGCCAGCGCCGGCGCAACTTTGCGGGTGATCATCGCGGTGGGGAAATTCCACGGTGTGATCGCTGCTGCGACCCCGATGGGCTGCTTTTGCACAATGATGCGCCGGTCCGGCACTGGCCCGGGAATGGTTTCGCCATAGGTGCGTTTTGCTTCTTCCGCAAACCACTTCACAAAAGAGGCACCATAGCCGATCTCACCACGGGATTCCGCAATCGGCTTGCCCTGTTCCAGCGTCATGATGGTGGCCAGGTCTTCCTTGTGCGCCAGGATCAGATCGTGCCAGCGTTCCAGCACCGCAGCCCGCGCCCCCGCCGTGGTCTTTTTCCACGACAAGAATGCTGTTTCAGCGGCCCTCATGGCGGCCTGCGTCTCATCCCAACCGCAATCCGGCACCGTGCCGATCACCTGGCCGGTCGATGGATTTTCCACCGCGATGGTCATGTCACTGTCTGCGGGCACCCATGCGCCGCCAATCAGGTTGCGCTCAACGAACAGACCCGGATCCTTTAGAAGACTTTTCATAGCTCACTCCGATTTTCGTTCATCAAAGCATAAACGCCCGCGAAAGCGGCATCGTCTGCCGGGTGAAATTCAGGATATTTACCCGAACAACGCCGAAGATCAGCATATTCTGCTGCGGCCCCGGGCTTAGGTTTCAGAGACAAGTTTGAGGAAGGACCAGCATGGAAAGAGATCAGATAGTTTACGACGATTTCGCCAGGATTGAGATGCGGATCGGCGAGATCGTTGAAGTGTTACCCTTCCCCAGGGCGCGTAACCCCGCCTACAAAGTCGCGGTGAAATTTGGTGACATTGGCGTGAAATGGTCCAGCGCTCAGATCACCCGCTACACAGCCGAGGACCTGCTGGGCAGGCATGTGGTCTGTGTTGTAAACATGCCGCCGCGCAACATCGCAGGTTTCCAGTCCGAAATCCTGATCATGGGCGCCAGCAACGACCAGGATGAAGTCGTCCTGCTGCAGCCCGAAAGCGCCGTTTTGGCCGGCGGCGAAGTATTTTAATTATTTGCTGAGACCAGGCCATTTGTGGTCTCAGCCCCCGAGATCGGGCCGCAGGTTTTACCGCGGCACCTGCCCTGGTAAAAGCAGCAAACAAAAAAACCTGCCCCGCATCCGGGACAGGCTATTTGCAGCCCTGAGGGCATCGCATGATTTACCCCCCGCACACGGCAGGTTTACCGCATTGGGGCACAGCATGTTTACCGCCCCGCGCGCCGCGCGTTTACCGCCCTAGGGGCATGGCATGATGAAATCGGGCACGATGCCCGAGCGCGAAATCGCATCGCCGGCATCCATCCCCTTGAGCGCCCCAAAATCGGTGATCAGCGCGGTTTTCACGCCTGCCGCCCGGCCGCCAAGAATATCGGTCTGCAAGGTATCGCCCACCATGACAATACGCGCCGGATCCGTATCCGCCGGCAGCCGTGACAGCGCCATATCAAACACATTGGCAAAGGGTTTGCCAAAGAACTCCGGCTTCACCCCGGTGGCATCGGCCAGCCGATGGGCAAAATAGCCCGGTTCCCGTGACAGCCCGTCGACGCGCGGCGCCACGATATCGGGATTGCCCACAAGCACCGGCCGCGGATTTGCCCGCAAGGACGCCTCAAGCAAGCCCTGACGTGTCTCCGTCCACTCCGCCGCCCCGATCATCAGGAACGCCTCAGCCCGATCATAGGCCGCCGCATCCTCAGCAAGGAACTCCGCGTCCAGATGATCCAACTCTTCCAGGCCGAACACTTTTGACGCCATCAGCCCGTAACGCTGCGCCCCGCGCGCTTGCAGCCCGTGCAGCAACACCTCACGGCTGGTCAGCACCTCTTCTGGCGCAAAGTCAAACCCCAGCCGCGCGTATTTCTCCAGCAACAGCCGCTTGGGATAACCGGCGGCATTGCTGACCACCATCACCGTTTTGCCCGCCGCCTGCAGCGCCCTGATACGTTCGGGCGCACCGGGGATGGCGTCTTCGCCCACATTCAGCACCCCAAAGGCGTCCAGCAGAAACACATCCACCCGATCGCAAAGATCGCCCAGGTGATTAACCCTGAGCGATCCTTGTTCAAAACGGACACCAGGCAGCCGGTGACGCACCGCTTCATAGGCGTCAAACGCCCATTCCGCGTCACTCCGCGTCTTGGTTGTCATCAGATAATCGCCCCGCGCACTTTGGCAGAAACCCATTCACTGACCACCACCGCAAGCAGGATCAGGATCAGGATCAGGCTGACCTGCGGCCAGGCCAGCGTGTTTAGCGAGCCCTGCAACTGCAGACCAATGCCGCCCGCGCCCACCAGGCCAAGCACAGTGGACTCACGCAGGTTGATGTCCCAGCGGAATACCGAAATCCCTGCAAAAGCCGGCATGATCTGCGGCAGGATGCCATACGCCATCACCTGCCAGCGACCGGCACCGGTGGCGGCAATCGCTTCGACCTGAGACTCGTCGATCTCTTCAATCGCCTCGTACAACAGCTTGGCACAGAACCCGATGGAGCGGATGGCGATGGCGATCAAGCCGGCAAAGATGCCAGGCCCGATGATTTTCACCAGCAACAGCGCCCAGATCAGCGAGTTGATGGAACGGCTGGACACGATGATCAGCAGCGCAATCGGCCGGATGAACATAGCCGACGGTGTGGTATTGCGCGCGGCCAGAAAGGCCACCGGCACTGCCATCATCAACGCCAGGACCGTGCCCAGAGTTGCGATGTTCAGCGTGTCCCACAAGGGCGCCCACAGTTTGTCCATATAGCCCCAGCGGGGCGGCATCGCCCGGCCGCCGATATCGGCGGCAATGCGCGGCGCATCCCAGAAAAACGCCCAGGTGGTGGCGTCAGAAATCTGCTGCCAGCTCCACATGAAAATCGCGGTCCCGACCAGCCACATGGCCCAGACCTTAAGCTGCCCGTTGCGGTCGCGCCGCTGCCAGACTTTGGTGCCGTTTTTTGTTGAAATGGCCATTACTGAACCCTCGCGCGGATAATGCCGGACAGGTATTCAAGCACCATAACGATGGCGATGATTACCAGAAGAATTGCGGCAGCTGTGTCAAACTCATAGCGGTCAAAAGCGGTGTTCAGCGTGGCGCCGATGCCGCCGGCCCCAACAATGCCCAGCACCGCACTTTCGCGGAAATTGATATCCAGCCGGTAGATCGACAGACCGATCAGCCGCGGGATAACCTGGGGGTGTATGCCATAGACATAGCGCTGCAGCCAGCTGGCCCCGGTGGCACGGACCGCCTCGGCCTGTACCCGGTCCATATCCTCGATCTCTTCCGCCAGCAGTTTGGACAGAAACCCGATAGTGGCAAAACTCAGCGTGATGAACCCGGCAAGTGGGCCGAAGCCAAAAATGGCGACCAGTAGAATGGCGACCACAATCTCGTTCAGGGCGCGTGACAGCGCGATGACCGAGCGGCAGACCAGATAGACCGGCAAGACCGAAATGTTGCGTGCCGCGCCCAGACCGATCGGGATGGAAATCGCGATGCCGACAACGGTTGAGGCCAGCGCCATCACCACACTTTCGGTGAGCCCGACTTTGATGTCATTGGCACGCGAGGAAAAGTCCGGATTGACAAAAGCAATGACAAATTCCCAACCCCGGTCAAGCCCCCGGTAGACCCGGCTCCAGTTCACGTCGATTGAATTCAGCGCCAGCACAAGATAGAGCAATGCGCCGATAATCATGGTCCAGCGCAGCGCGGCGGACTTCACAAAAGGCGGTTTTTTCCACGGCTGCCCCAGCCGGGTATCAAGAGTGGCGCTCATTACGCGGCGTCCTCTTCATCGTCTTCATCCACTTTCTGAATGGTCTCGGACCAGTCTTCTGCGCCGTAAATCCGGGTCAGAACATCTTCATCCAGCTCGGCCGGTGCACCGTCAAATACAATGGCGCCGCTTTGAAGTCCGACAATGCGCTGCACAAACATCTGCGCCAGCGCCACGTCGTGAATGTTCACAATCGCCGCCAGTTTGCGTTCTTCACACAGCTCTACAATCAGCCGCATGATCTGACGCGAGGTCTTGGGGTCGAGCGAGGCGGTGGGTTCATCCACCAGCAACACTGACGGGTTCTGAATAAGGGCGCGGCAGATTCCGACGCGCTGGCGCTGTCCACCCGAAAGCTCATCGGCGCGTTTGTCCGCCATCGCCAGCAGGCCCACCCGGTCGAGCAGACGAAAAGCTTCGTCCACATCGGACTGGGGGAATTTGCGCAGGAAACTGCGGAAGAAACCCACATAACCCAGCCGGCCTGACAGCACGTTTTCCATCACCGTCAGCCGTTCCACCAGGGCATATTCCTGAAAGATCATCCCCATGCGCCGACGCTCGCGTCGCAGGGCGGAGGAGCCGAGGCTGGTCAGTTCGACCCCGTTCAGCTGCACTTTGCCCGAACTCGGTTCCACCAGCCGGTTGATACAGCGGATCAATGTGGATTTACCGGCACCCGAAGGCCCGATCAGCGCCAGAACCTGGCCCTTGGGAATTTCCAGATCGACGGCTTTCAAGGCCTTGTCACCGGTTTTGTAGATTTTAGTCAGTTGTTCAAGACGCAGCATTTGGGCCCCTCAGCGCGTAAAAACTGTGCGCCCCGTTTGCAAGCGGGGCGCACAGTAATCAGATTTGGATCAGGATCAGCTGCAAGAATAGCTGACGTCGTTCGCGGTATCGATCTGGCGGATTACCGACCAGAAGTCTTTGTAGTTCATCGGCAGGAACTGGCCTTCGTTCGATTTCTCAAACTCTTCCTGCAGGTTGGTGCCTTCCCATTCAAAGGTAAAGAACGCATCCTGGATCTGCGCCTGCAACTCAGGTGTCAGATTGTAGACGGTGCCAAAACCTGTGGTGGGGAATGTCTGCGATTTGTAGATCGAAATCACATCGTCTCTTTCAAGCTCGCCGCGGCTGACCATGCGCTCCAGAACCGAGTTGGCGATCGAGGCAGCCATATAGTCCTGGTTGGCAACACCCATGATCGAGTTGTCGTGCTTGCCGGAAAACACCGCTTCAAAATCCCGCTCCGGGATCATGTCATATTCGCCCTTCAGGATCGCGCTTGGCGCCTTAAAGCCCGAATTGGATGTGGGTGAGGTAAAGGCCAGCTGGCCGCCCTTCAGGTCTTCGACTTTTTCGATGCCCGAACCCGGATAGGTCAGGATTTCCATCTCATAGCCAAATCCGCCGTCAAGCGAGGCCATGATGGTAAAGGGGCGGAAGCCAGCGCAGTTCACCGCCAGTGGGTTTGAACCGGTGTTGAAACCCGCAATATGCAGACGTCCGGACCGCATCGCTTCAATTTGCGCCGCGTTGGACTGAACCGGGAAGAACTGAACTTTTTTGCCGGTTTTTTCCGCCAGGTAGTCCATGAACTCAGACCAGACCGAAACATAGACCGCCGGATCTTCAACCGGGGTATAAGTGAAGATAAGCGTGTCCGGATCCATCAGCTGGCTGGGATCTGTGGGAATATCTGCGATCAGATCGCCATCCACATCACAAAACCGCTCATCCAGAGTGCCACGGGCACATTCCTGAGCACTGGCGGAACCTGCAAAAGCAAATCCGGACATAAGCGCCGCTACTGACACGGCCTTAATAAATACGTTCATAACATCCTCCCATTTTTCTAATTGGTAAAACCCTATCCCCAATTGAGTCTGTGGCAAGACATTTGTAAAAACCGCGCCGGCGGGACCAGCAAACCGGCGTGTATTTCTGCCGCTCACACGCGGGTCCCGGTTGGCTCTGAAATGTCGCGGATGCCAGTGTTTCCGGCCTGTTATCGACTCCGCTGCGTGCGCCACCTCGACGCGTTTGCTCAGCCGGGCTGCGAAACATTGCGAAGAAAAATATTTTCACAACAGTGGATTTCGAAACTTAACGAACAGAACCGCCAACGTATCTGCGCCTTGAAAGCGCAAATCAACCCGCAATAACAACCCTGAGATGAAACCTGGCATGACTGGGAATCACTCAGCCGCCCCACCATCCACAATGGTGACCGGCACTGGACGCTGGACGGCGGGTGGTGGACGGCGGGCGCGCCCTGAGCCGCCAATGTTTTGGGGACCGGACTGCGGCGCGCCAACTGTGGATTGCGGGACGGGCTGCGGGAGGCGCTGCGGGAGAAGGCGGTGCGTGCAGGCTGCGGAGCGGGCTGTGCGTTGCAGGCACTTGCTGCATGCTGCAAAAACCTGTCAGGATTAGCTGACCAGTTGGACTGCGATGGGATGGACCAACCCGCTCAGAGCGATCGATATGCCCATCGGGAATTTTCCTTTGGCACGGATCCCTTTCCAGCTGGAGTGCCGGACAACCGGGGTCCGGCGCAACACCAGCACAAACAGAATTCCCAGCATCATCGCCGCCGAAAAACCCCAACTATAGAGCATAAGGCTGCCCGACGGGATAAACAGCATCAGGACGGACAGTATTTTGACATCTCCGCCCCCGAACAAGCGGGCGGCAAATGCAAGCGTTCCCACCAGAAGAACAGCGGCAGCGATCACCAGACGGGCGCCGGTTTCTGACCAGCCCAGCAGTGGAAAGGTAAGTGCAAATATGCCCAGCCCGATCAGCGACAAGATATTTGGAATGCGCAGATAGCGCAGATCAAAATACCCCACCGCCAAAAGCACCGGTGCCAGCATCAGCAAAGGAACCAGCTGAAATTCGCTGCTCATGCGACTTTTGCCCGGATCGGCCCCGGCCCGCCGACCGGCTCGGCCGTCAGCAGTTTAAACAACAGTTGTGCTTTGCTGCCGGTCCCGGTTTTGGCCAGGATATTTCGCATATGGGTGCGCAGCGTCGAATTGCGGATTTCAAGCTGGCTGCGGATACGGATTGCAGACAGACCCCGGGTGAGCAGGACACAGACCCGGTATTCGGCCCGGCTGAGCCCGGCCGGATTTTCACAGCTGAGAATCGAGGCCGATGACAGTTGTTCGACGCTGCCCTGCCGGTACTGAGCCAGGTTTTCAGCGACCAGGCCTGACACCCGGTTGCGCCAGGTTGCGGTCAGGGTGGAGGCAATCATATTCAGATCCGCCTGCTGCGCCGCACTCAATCCCTGACGGAAATGAAACTCGAGAAAATCTACCGATTTCCCATGTGTGGCCAGCGGGATCACCGCCAGATTTTTAAACGAGCGGCGCCGATGGAATTCGACCAGCGCCGGGTCAGGTTCATCCTCGACCATAGATTGCAGCCAGATGGTGCCAACCTGCGCCTTGGCAAAATAGCGACCGAGAACCGAACGGGCATAGGACCGGTTTAGCGGCACCCCGCAAATGGACCTTTCCTGACGGTCAAAGACGATCGTTCCCGACGTGCCATTTGTGGATTTTGAAACCCGTGCCAGCGCCAGCGCTTCTGCGCCGATATTTTCGCTAATTGACTGCAAAGCATGCCGGAGCGGGACACAGCGGTGCAGGCTCTCACACCAGCACGCTATCGCCCCTATCATCCCAGCCTCTACATCGGTGCGCCCTGAGCGCACACCTCGAACATCAACGTAATGTTCCATAACCCCCCCCGATCACAAATATACTCAGTAAAATAACTACCGCCCGGGGTGCCTCAACGACTGGTTCGTTTCTTAGTTGTTTGATATGTCGCTAAATTTATAATCTATCGTAACAAATTTGACGGCAATTGGCAAAATTCCGATCACGGCGTCAAGGATTTCAACCCTGACGGGATTTTCTGCCTGAATTCGCATTTTGCATCGCAATTCACACTGAATTGTGGCAAAATTGTGGCGTAATTTGAAGATCTTACCGGCTTCATCCGCTGAAATAACGGATATACCGAATCAAAACCGGCCCGATTGTCAGCAGCAACAGCGCCGGCAACATCAGCGACGCCAGCACTGCAGACATTTTGACCGGCAGTTTGTTGGCCATCTCCTGAGCCCGCACTTCCCGGTCGGCACGCATCTCGCGCGAGTAGGTGCGCAGCGCGTCTGACATCGGCGTCCCGAACTGCATCGATTGTTTCACCACATTGGAAAAAGACCGCACCATGTCCACGCCCGAGCGCAGCGCCATGTCCGCCATCGCAACCTCGCGTGACTGCCCGGCCTGGATCTGGCGTTGGGCACTGAGAAATTCAAAAGATATATCCGGTGTGACCGCCGCAAGCTCATTGCCAATCCGGGTCATGGCAGCGTCAAACCCCAGCCCGGCTTCGACCGAGATCTGCATCAGGTCAAGCGCATTGGGAAAGGCCTCTTCAATCCGGCGCTGCCGCTCCACCGCCCGCGCATTCAGCCAGTTGAGCGGCGCGAAATACCCCATCACAACCAGCAGCGTCAGCACCAGGAACGTATGCAGGTTTGACATGTTGGCCAGCAGGTCCGCCAACGCGATCGGCAGTTCCACAAACTTGGTTTTTTCGATCGCAAAAAGGCTCAGCAAGACCCCCGGGAACGCCAGACCCAGTAAAACCCTGAGCAAGGTGAAGTTCCGCAGCGCACCCGGACGCGGAAATCCCGCCTGCGCCAGTTTGCGCCGCAGATCGCTGCGTTCCTTGAAATTAGAAGGCAGCAGGGATTTCATCATCCCGGTCGGTTCATTGTCTGCCGCCCGAAGCAGGCCCCGGTCCAGACGGTCCTGCCGTTTGGAATCGACGATATTGGCAATGCGGACCGCAGCGGCGTCCTTATCGGTCAGCAATGCAAACACCCCGAGAAAAATCAGCAGGACGCCAAGCGCCATGCCCATGACGACCACCGTTTCGGTTGTCAGGTTCAAGTCCACAATCAGAGTACGAAGCTGATCCAAAATTTGATTTAACATGAATATCTCCTTGTCTCAGATGTGGAAGTTAACCAGTTTTCGCAACACCAGGTAGTTCAGCAGGGTGAACGTCAACACTGCGATTGCAAAAGGTATGTACAGAGGATCCTCCGCGACGCCGCCGTAATAGTCCGGGCTGGTCAGCGAGGTGAAACCGAAGATCACCACGGGGATGGCGGACAGAAACCACGCCGACAGCCGGCCTTCGGCTGTAATCGCCTTGATTTTACGCCGCAGAGCGATCCGGCCGCGCACAACCTCAGCCAGCACCTTAATCACCCGGACCAGATCGCCGCCGGTGCCGTGCTGAATGCCGATACTGGCAGAAAGATAATAAACATCCTCCAGATCCACCCGTTCTGAAAACTCGCGAAACGCATCAGAAAGGTCGTCGCCAAAACTTATCTGATCGAAGATTATGCCAAATTCACTGCCAATCGGATCCGGCATCTCTTCAGCGACCGAGCCGATCGAAATGTTCAGCGGATGCCCCACCTGCAGCCCGCGCGCCATCAGATCAAGCGCGTCCGGCAGTTGCGACACCAGCGCTTCCAGCCGGCTTTTCTGTTTTGAGCGCAGCACAAACAGCGGCAGAAAGAACCCAACGCCAAACGCGCCGCCCCCAGCCTGAAGAACATTGCCGGTTACAAAGAGAATAGTTACAAATAACAAAAATGTCGCGATCGCACAGCGCGACAGAAACGTCGCCGGGCTGATAATCAGACCAGCCTGGCTCAGCCGGCTCGGCAAAGCGCCGATAAAAGGCATCCGGTCCAGCAGATCTACATTCCGGGTCGGCTTTAACAGCTCAAGCACTTCCGCCGGAGAACTGCCCTTGTTGATCATACGCAGACGCCGGCTTTTGGCCTCCTGGCGGTTTTCTCCGCTGTGCAGCAGGCCTCCGACGCCAGTGAACAGTAACAACGTTCCCAACGCCACACCGATATAGATCACATAAACAAAGTCCTGGTCGCTGGCAAAATCAAGCATCTCTAGTCCCCCTGGCTGCTGAAGGTGCCTTCGCGGAAGCTCACACCCGCGGCTTCCAGCTGTTCAGCACAGCGTGGGCGGATGCCGGTGGGCAGGAATTCCCCCTCGATTTCACCGGTTTCTGAAACGCCGGTGCGCCGGTAGATGAACACGTCCTGCATCACCACCACATCACCTTCCATCCCGTTGATTTCAGAGATGCTCATGACTTTGCGTTTGCCGTCGGACAGACGGGACAGCTGCACGATGAAATTCAGACCCGAAGCGATCTGCGACCGGATGGCGCTGAGCGGTAAATCAAGCCCCATCATCGACACCATCTGTTCAATCCGGCCAATAGCATCGCGGGCGGAATTGGCATGCACCGTGGTCATTGAGCCGTCATGCCCGGTGTTCATCGCCTGCAACATGTCAAAAGCTTCGGCACCCCGGACTTCGCCGACTATGATCCGGTCAGGCCGCATCCGCAGCGCGTTGCGCACCAGATCACGCTGATGCACCGTGCCGCCGCCGCTTGGGTTCGGCGGCCGGGTTTCAAGCCGCACCACATGGCTTTGCTGCAATTGCAGCTCGGCGGCGTCTTCAATGGTCACAATGCGTTCTTTGTTGCTGATGCTGGCGGACATCGCATTGAGCATCGTGGTTTTACCAGAACCAGTACCGCCCGAAATCAGCACATTCATCCGGGCCTGGACCAGACCGTTGAGCAGGTCACAAGCCTGGCGCGACAGAGAGCCCGCCGTGATCAGCCGCTCCATCGTCAGTGGTATTTTGGAAAACTTGCGGATCGACAACGCAGGCCCGTCAATGGCACAGGGGCGGATGATAGCGTTCACCCGGCTGCCATCGTCCAGCCTGGCATCCACCCAGGGATTGCTCTCATCCACACGCCGCCCGATGCGCGAAACGATCTTGTCGATAATGCGCAACAAGTGTTTTTCGTCACGAAACCGCGCGTTTGTGGGTTCCAGAACGCCAAAGCGCTCGACAAACACGCTGCTATAACCGTTGACCAGAATATCATTGATCGTCGGATCGGCCAGCAAGGGCTCCAGCGGCCCCAGCCCGATCACCTCATCCATCAACTCGTCAACGATGCGTTTGAACTCTTCGGCGCGCAACGGGCTGTTTTCTTCCGCCAGCACTTCGCCGACCAGATTGGCAACTTCGCGACGTAACTCGGCCGGCACAATTTTTTCAACCACGTTCAAATTCAGCCGGTCCAGCAGGATATCATGCAGCCGGCTTTTGAGATCGAGGAACTTGACCAGCTCGCGGTCATCCAACGAGGGTTGATCGGTTTGTGCCACTGTTTCGTCGGCATCATTGTTCAGCGCAACAACGACATTTTCCCCAGGGTCGCTACCGGTATGCAGAAAATTCTTGAACATGGCATTTACCCCTTAATGGATAGTTTTTGTTTGTTTTTCAGATTTCATCTCGATCAGGGTCTCTTTCCCCAACTGATTGATGCTTTTGGCCAGGCGCGATTTTGGCGCCGCCAGCGACAAAGGCTGGCCCCGGTCGACGGCTTCGCGGGCGGCTACGGGATCATACGGAATCCAGTGCTGGAACACTTTATCCAGCACTTTGACGGCCTCTTTGTGATGCGCGGCCAGAAACATGGGTTTTGCTTCGTGACCGATGACAATTTCGATCGGCAAGTTGAGATGATCTTCGCTGTAGACATCGATCAGCCGGCGGGTCTGGCGGATGGCGGGCACCGAACTGTCGGTCACCACCAGCAATTTGTCGCTGCATTCCAGAACCTGCGCAATCCAGGCCACAAGGCTGCGCGGCAGGCTGACCACCACATAGTCGTAATTTTCTTGCAGCAGCGACAGCAGCGTGGCGATCTGACACTTGCTCAGCGCTTCCAGCGGTGCCATCCGGCTTGGCGCAGTGAGCACCGAAAGCCCGGAGTCCAGCGCGCTGAGCGACTGCTGGATCAGCACCGCATCCGGGTCTTCCCCGTCAATCGCCAGCCGGTACAGCAGATCACTGGAGTCAATATCCAGAAAACTCGCCACCGTGCCGAACTGAATGTCGAGATCAACCAGAACGACTCTGTTCTGAGTGGTTTTTTTGAGAAAGCCCGTGCGGTCCAGCAGCCGGTCGGCCAGATTGACCGCCAGGGTGGTGGCGCCAATGCCACCGCGGGACTGCGCCACTGAAATCACCTGTCCCTTGCGGGAAGATCCGTCGCCATGGGACGGTTCCGGCTTTATCACCCGGACCCAGCGGTCCACCACCGCTTTGATCTCGGTCTCTGACAGGTGTTCTGACACCACGTCGTTGACACCGGCCTTGATCAGCTCCTGGGCTTCGTCCAGCGACGTGTCGCCCCCGGTCAGCGCAATCAGAATCGCCGTCTCGCCAAGTCCCTCGCGGATCCGCTGAATGGTGCTGATGTCATTTTCCCGCACGCTGTCAGTGTGAAACAAAACAAGATCATGTTCCTGCACCAGCTGCACCGCAGTGCCGTTCAGCCTTGCCAGGGTGGCATCCAGCTGTTTCAGCGCGATATGCGGGTCCGCATTCAGCGCCCGGCTGACAGCAGCCGAGACTCTGGTATCACCAGAAATCAGGATGATGGATGTTCCGGTATTGGTCATAATCTCCTCCTGGGTCATCCCGTCAGCCATTGTTGCCAAGCGCCAGATCTTCGGCGGGCAGCGAAACGCTCATCGCGGGGAAAGGAATGGCCGAGCCCAGATCAGGGTCAGCAACGGCGCCACTCAGCCCGACAAGCGCACTGAGCGGGGATACAAATTCAAAATTCAGGTTCTGCACTTCGACGGTGACAATCGGCACATAGGGCCCGCCAAGAAACCCGAGGTTGCTGTCATAGGCGTAGCTGAAACTCAGATTGGCGACCGTCGCGTCATTGGGCAACGCCCCCTGGATCAACGCCCAGATCTCGTTGGCGGTGCTATTGGCCGCGCTGCCGGTACAGCTGGTGGTGCCTGGATTGGCACAGACATTTGCACCCTCCCGGCACAGGCTGCCAAAATTGGGCGGGATATCAGACGGCGCCAGCGGGCCGCGGGTATTGATCTGCGGCACCCCGCCACAGGCGGGCGGGCGCACCGCGGCCACCCTTGCGGCAATATGCATGGCTTTTTCCGCCGCCACATAATGGAACGCCAGCCGGCCAAAATCGATCAACCCGAAAAAGATCAGCAGGAAAACAGGCAGGACAACCGCAAGCTCGACCAGGGTCACCCCGTCTTCACAGCGGGCCAGCCGGCGGCATTCGTGTCGCAGCCCGGCGCGGACTTCAGGGAGAGGAGCATGTATAGTCATGTGCCAAACACCTTGCTTTGATCTGTGACTGTGGTGGTGATGGTGCCCAGCGACTGGCCGGCAAACGCAAACACCGATGCGAACGGAAAGGTAATGGTCAGGCTGGCCGTGACCTGGGCCACCGGCGCGGGGTTCACCCGGTAGGTGCCGGCGATACAGCTGATCGAAGGGGTGACGGAATTAATGGTAATGCCAGAGGGAAAAATCGCGTCGCCAGAGGAACTGTTGCGTACGATGTTCTCCAGTTTGCTGGTATAGGAGCTTACGCCGCCACCGGTGATGCAGATGTCAGAGCTGGCCACCCGCGCCAGATAGCGCGCCGCGTCCCGCACCCCGGCGACGGTGCTCTGATAGGACCACATCAGCCGTCCGCCCTCGATCATCACCGCAAAGACCAGCAGTAACATCGGCAGCAGAATGGCGAACTCAACCAGCGCCGCGCCACAATCCTGACGCAAAAAAGCGGCCAGACGGGACTTAACTGTGCGGGACCTGGTGGCGCGGAGAATGGCAGCACAGGACCTGGAAGCACGGGAGGTGGCAGCCCAGGACCTGGCAGCGCGGATCCCGACGGCGCTGGAACTGGCAGCGCGGGACCTGGCATATGTTGATCTGTTATGCATCATATCACCTGTACAGTTGAACGACATCGCGGAAACGGGAGGCAATTGCGCCTGCCCCGGCACCTGAGCCACCGGCACTGCCGACGATCTCCGCCCAAATATCCACATTGGGCGGCGTAGCGCCGTCCTGGCCCACGGGTTCGGTCAGAAACAACTTAAAGAACTCTTCCACCGGCACGCCGACTTCGGCGCCGTTGATCGGGTTGGCGTTGCAGTCAATTGCCGCCGCGATGACGATGCGGCGCTCGGGATTGTTGCTTTGATTGCTGGAACATTGCGCCCGGCCGGTTTCCGCAAGCCCGCTCAGGATCGGCTCATTTGGTCCGATCAGATTGGCTGCGCCGATTTCGGCCAGATAATACTGCCAGCGGGTGTTCGCTGCCGGGAACGGGTCAACGCCGGCATAATTCATCGCCACATAGGCCACGCGCCCGGCCGCCCAGTTGCCATCGCCATAGCGGCTACAGGTGCCGGCGGCAAAACAGCTGTCCCGCGGCAGACCCAGCGTATCCGGGGACACCGCTTCGTTATTGCCGATGCAGGAGCCGCCACCACTGGGCACGATGCCCTTGATGACATTGGGCGCCGGCGCATAAATTGGATTGTTCTTCTTGCCATTCATGATGGCTTTGTAAATGTCAAAGCGCACGTTAAAGATCGCATCTTCAATGCCAACCTTCTGTCCGGGTTCGGTGTCCACCCCGTTTTGAGCGAAACACTGGGTGATGCTGCCAATGGCGCCGATCAGACAGGCATCCAGCTGCACACCGTTTTTGCCGGCACAGGGGCCTTCGTCATCCACCAGGATTTTCCCGGGATCAAGAAAGCCAAAATCACCAGGCCCCCAGGCCGCACCCGCACCACCGGAGCGCATCCGGATCATTTCACCGATATGGGCATTGGCCTTGAATGTGGGATTGCCCGGCGTGGGTGTCGGCAGGCAAAACATCAAAGGGGTCACATCGCAGGCATATTGGGTCATGCCCGCCACCGCATAAGCATTGGCGGTATTGTCCAGCCCGGGGTTACCGGTCAGCGCCGAAAAGGCCGCCGAGAATGTCAGATCAATTATGCTGGCGTTGACCACAACCATGGCATAACCGGCCTTTGCCGGATCAACTGTAGTGGCTGTGATGGCACCGGTATCGCTGGCAGGAAGATCTTCCAGAAAAGTTAGCGTATAATCGCCACCGCCAGACAGGGTTGTATCCCCGTTGCCAAAGGTCTCGCTGTCTGAAATCAGATTGGCGGCTGCGGCAGTGGCCCGGGTGATCGCGTCCGCCCGCCCGTCCAGCTCGCCGGCTGCCGCCAGCGCCACATTGTCAGCGTAAGACTGCAGCTCGGTTCGAACGATCGAAACGCGCCCGAGGTCAAAGGACAGAGCAACAATGCCAAAGATTGCCACGAATGCCACCGCCCAGACCGCAAGGATTGTGCCCTGCTCTGCAGCCAGAAAACCCTGTATGCGCCCGGTATGTTTCATCTCGACAGCTCCTTCAGGCCAGAGGGATCAGTTCAACTCAATCGTAGTGGCGACGTTTCCACGCCGCACCGTGATGCTTCTGGTCGGTGCGTCTTCGGGTACCGGGGATAAATCCCGCATCAGATCGCTGAGACGGATCGACTCCAGCGGCACGTCTTCATTTGAATCCAGCGTGCGCAGCGTCAGGCTCAGCGTACCGGCCTTTTGCGCCAGCGCCAGGCGTTGCCCCTGTTCCGGGGTGACCTCCACGGTGACAGTGCGGGCAACTTCAGGGGCATCATTCTGTTCGTCAGAATCCTGATCCACACCGATCACCCTTATGTCCTGCAAAATTGTGACCGCCCGCAGCGCCGCACCGCGGCCCTGGGTCAGCAGGATATCGACAAAGTCGCCCGGGGTGACAAAGCCCCCCACTGCGGTTGCTGCGCTGACCGAAATCGCAATGGCGCGGCGGTTGGGACCGAGCGTCTGAACGATGGTTACTTTTTCGCCAAACTCGGACACTTTGGAGCCAAGCACCAACTCGCCCTGAGAAATCGCACGCTTGGCGCGCCGCGGCGGCATGCCCGCAGTGCTTGGGGTCAGAGTGGCGAAATCGGAAAAAGTCCCGGCAGGCACCGCATCACGGGGCCAGGAAATCGTCGTCAGCATCTGTCTCTCTATGGCCTGACCAAAAGCGATATCACGGCCGGCGACGACCACTTTGACCAGCGCGGCATTTTCTGACGGTGCCGCCTGAGCGGTCTGGGATTCAATAAAGGTTCGCGCGACATAGGCAGAACCGCCTGCGACGGTAAGCCCGGTCAGTGCCAGAAGTAATGAGCTGAGACGCATGGTTCAATTCCTTCTATTCAGCCGGCAACAGGCGTGACACCGGCGGGGGGTCAGTCGAGCATTTTGGAGCCCACGGCATCCAGGGATCCGCCAATTTCACCTGCCAGCAACGTCAGTGCTCCGACGCCAAGCAGCACGCCGACAGAGACGGCAATACCGTATTCGACCAGGGTGACACCGCGCACGTCACGCGAAAATTCAATCAGTATTCTGGTGATAAATCCGGACATGGAGTGCTCCAGTTTCTCTGAATTGGCGGGGGCGGAAAGAGCAATAAATGGCATTGGAAAGTTCGTGACCACCCGCCTTTGCGGGCAGGCACGAACTGTTTGCGCTCAGGAATTTCTCAGCGCCTTCCCAATCAGCCAGGGCTCGTATTATGGAGCTGCATTTGGCATTTCGGCGCCGGCAGCACCCATAGCACCACCAATTTCACCGGCCAGCAGCGCAAGCGCACCAGTACCAAGAACAACCGCCAGCGCGACGGCGATACCATATTCTACAAGCGTTACGCCGTCGTCATTGTGGCGCATGCGGATCAAGGTCATTAAAATAAAATCACGCATTCGGTGACTCCTTTGGTTGAAGAGGACGTCGGAATTTTGACGCGAAACAAAAGCACGTGGGAATTCACGGCTCCCCTCAACAATACCGCCGGTACAGCGGCATACGCATCATCACAGCCGGGAAGATTTTCAACTCAAAGGTGAAATACTTCCCGGATATCAGGCGACTATACTTTTGAGACATCCGCAGCAGCAATTTGGTCCGGCGATTCCCCGCAGAACACAGACAGGCTCTCAGCCGCTCCGCTCTGCGTGTCCGCGCCGGCACAGGTTTCCGGCGCCTGGCAGGCCCGGACGACAGAGGTCAGCGCGAGGCCGTTGTCGGTGAACACTGAAAAGTATGATTTTGAATGCGGGTCTGGTGGTAACCAGGGCCGGTATCTTCCGGCAGATTTACTTCAGCTCAACCAGCGCTGGCCGCCCCAGCCGTCCCAGAAGCTGAGTAACCAGCGCCCTGCAGGCGACAGCCGGGCAGCCGTCCGGAAAAAACGCATCCGGCAGATCAGCATGGCGCAGAATGCACCGCCGCCAATTGTGCACGATCAGGATCCGCAGCACCGCCACCTGCAGCTCAGACAGCTTTGGCGCCTCCTTAAGACCGGCCTGCACCGCCTGCAGATCCCGATACAGCAGGTTATAGCTCCGGACACAGTCCTCAGAGATCACCGTATCTTTCACCCAGGGCGGCACAGTGCCCGCACCCCCGTCAATGACAAAGCCTCTCTCATCGCCTGCTGCCCGGCCCTGACCGAGAAAAACCCGGTCCAGGAGCATCGTATACCCACCCGGAAGTTTCCTGGCCTGCGCTTTCCCCCGCGCAGCACCCGTTTGCGCCTCCCGCAGCAAAAGATGCCACTGGCCGGGCCGCTCAGAATTTGTGGCATAAATCCTCGGCCGCGCGGCCAGGCTTTCCTCAAACCCTTTGCGCGTCAGCCTGTGGCTGCTGGTGCGTCCGGATTTTTCACTGTTGATCCAGCCATCCTTGCGCAGCCGGTGTAATGCCACCCGCATCGCCTCTGGTTTGATCCCGATCATCCGCGTCAGTTCCGACAACGTATTGCCGGGGATCTGATCGCGGGGATCCTGTGCCAGGTCGCCAAATATGGTTACGATCACCGACCAGACGCGGGTGTCGCCGGTCCGCGTCAGGGCATCTCTGGCGGTGTGAAAAATAGCGTCAGCGCGTTGCGTCATATGGTTTTATAGATCGGGCCGGGTCATTGTGCCATCCCTCGCAGAAAAGGGAAAAGCCCGGAATTGCCGGACTTTCCTTCGTTTGCCGCAAACTTGCTCAATAGGCCACCATGGTCAGCAACTCATACTCCGCCACTGGCTCATCCGCCTGATTGCTTAAGGAGACATGCCAGCGCACCTCACCATATTCTTCATTGCGCGGAGTCTTTTTCATCACAGTCAGGCGCACCTTTATACTGTCGCCAGGTTCCACCGGCTTCAGAAAGCGCAGATTATCAAGCCCGGTATTGGCCAGAACCGGACCCGGATCCGGCTGCACAAACAGGCCGGCGGCAAAGGACAGCAACAGATAGCCATGCGCCACGCGCCCGGGGAAAAACGGGTTCGCGGCGGCGGCCTCTTCGTCCATATGGGCGTAAAACGTATCGCCGGTGAAACGGGCAAAATGTTCGATATCTTCAAGCGTCACGATACGGTCTGCCGTGTTGATCGTGTCCCCCGGTGTCAGATCGCCGAACTTGCGGGTGAACGGATGGGCGGGCGTCGCGGTCTCCGTGGCACCAGGCACCCAATTTTCACCGATCGCGGTCAGAATATCAGGACTGCCCTGGATTGCTGTGCGCTGCATATAATGCATCACACCGCGTACCCCGCCCAGCTCTTCGCCGCCGCCGGCACGCCCCGGCCCGCCATGCACCATATGGGGCAAGGGCGAACCATGGCCGGTGCTTTCTTTCATCGAGTCGCGGTTGTTGAAATATAGCCGCCCGTGATACGCACCGGCCCCCAGCACCACCTGGCGCGCCACCTGCGGGTCCCTTGTGATCACCGAAGCCACCAGACTGCCCTGGCCGCGATTGGCCAGGGCCACCGCATGATCCAGATCGCGATAGCCCATCACCGTGGACACCGGCCCGAATGCCTCGACCTCATGCACCAGGCGGGCGCTATCCGGCTCACTGCAATGAAACAGCATCGGTGGCACAAATGCGCCTTTGTCGGCATCCGCGTCCAGCAGCACAAAATCATCCGGATTGCCAAACACCCGCTCGGCCTCGCGGCCCAGCAGCTCCGCTTTGGCCAGCACATCCTGCTGTTGTGCCTTTGAGACCAGCGCCCCCATGCGCACCGCTTCATTGCGCGGATTGCCGATGGTGATCTTTGCCAGCCGCTTTGACAGCGCTTCAATGACAGCCTCCACAACGGGCTCCGGCGCAATGATCCGGCGGATCGCTGTGCATTTCTGCCCGGCCTTGCTGGTCATCTCGCGCTGAACTTCTTTGACAAACAGGTCAAACTCCGGCGTGCCAGGCGTGGCATCCGGCCCCAGAATGGACGCGTTCAGGCTGTCCTGTTCGGCGACAAAACTCACTGAATTTTCCAGGATATTTTTGCCGGACCGCAGGCTCAGCGCCGTCTGCGCCGAGCCGGTGAAACTGACGGTGTCCCGCATGTCGAGCCGGTCCAGCAGATCGCCGGTGCCACCCGAGATCAGCTGCAGCGCACCCTTGGGCAGCAGGCCGCTCTCCAGCATAAGGCGCACACAGGCCTCGGTGACATAGCCGCTGGACGTCGCCGGTTTCACGATCGCCGGCACCCCGGCCAGCAGCGTCGGTGCCAATTTTTCCAACATGCCCCAGACCGGGAAGTTAAAGGCGTTGATATGCAGCGCCACCCCTTGTTTTGGGGTGCAGATATGCTGGCCCAGAAAGGTGCCGTTGCGCGACAACTGTTCCACGTCGCCATCAAGATAGACATGGGCGTCCGGCAACTCCCGCCGCCCTTTGGAAGCGTAGACAAACACGGTGCCGATGCCGCCGTCGATATCGATCATATGATCGGCCTGGGTGCCGCCGGTGGCAAAACTCAGCTCATACAGCGTCGCTTTGTGCTTTGAGAGATGCGCCGCCAGCGCCTTGAGCATGCGGGCGCGGTCGTGAAACGTCATCGCGCGCAGCAGCGGGCCACCAATGTCGCGGCCATAATCCAGCATGGCCTGCACGTCGAGCGCCCCATTGCCTGCCTCGGCAAAAATCGCCCCTGTCACCGCATTGGCGACGGGCCGCGCGCCCACACCCGGAGCGATCCATTCGCCATGGGCGAAACTGCTGATCTGTTGAAGTGCCATGATTTGTCCTCAGTTTGTATGCACCAGGAGCCGGTCGGGGCGCGAAAATATTTCCGCCCTGCCCGCCACATGCCCTTGGCCAATAAGTTGTCGAATTACCGCTTCGCTATCAACGCCGCGCCAGAATCTGCCAGCGCAGGCGGCGCGTCATCTGTGGCGCTTTTAAGACCCGGCCCGCGCGCGCCGCTCACATCTGTCCCGGCAGGAACAACACCACCGCCGGCACCAGAACCACCAGCAGCAGGCGGAAGATGTCTGCGATCCAGAACGGGGTAACGCCTTTGAAAATGGTGCCGGTGCTGACGTCGCCAACCACCGCTTTCAGCACGAACACATTCAACCCCACTGGCGGTGTGATCAGGCTGATTTCAGTGACGACCACCACCACAATACCAAACCACACCGGGTCATATCCCAGCGACACCACCAGCGGGAAAAAGATCGGCACGGTCAAAAGCAGCATCGACAGGCTTTCAAAAACGCAGCCCAGCACGATGTAAATGCCGAGGATCATCAGGATGACCACAAACGGCGCCACATCATAGGCGGTGACCATAGAGATCAGCGCCTCGGGCAGACCGGCATAGTTGATGAAATTAGAAAATATCTGCGCCCCGATCAGCACCGAGAACAGCGCCGCCGCAGTAAAGGCGGTCTCTTTCAGCACCTCCAGCGTCGATTTCACCGTCAGCCCCTTGCGTCCCAGCGCGATCAGAAAGGCGCCCGTCGCGCCCATGCCGGCGGCCTCAGTCGGGGAAAACGTCAGGTTCAGCGGTTCAAAATCAAACGCGCCGTACAGCCCGCCGATCACCAGGAAGAACAACAGCAGCACCGCCCAGACCGAGCGCAGCGCGTACAATCGTTCGCCCCAGCCAGCGCGCGTGCCTGCCGGGCCGGACGAAGGGTCGCGATACACCGTCCAGCGCACCGCAAACAGGTAAAACAAGATGCCCAACAGGCCCGGAATGACCCCGGCGATGAACAGCTTGCCGATCGAGGTTTCCGTCAGCAGCCCATAGATCACCAGAATGACCGAGGGCGGGATCAGAATGCCCAACGTGCCCCCGGCGGCAATGGACGCGGTTGAAAGGCTGTCGGCATAGCCATACCGGCGCATCTCCGGCATCGCCACTTTCGACATGGTGGCGGCGGTGGCCAGCGACGATCCGCAGATGGCGGAAAAACCCCCACAGGCGGTAACGGTCGCCATCGCCAGCCCCCCCCGGAAATGGCCCAG
Source organism: Candidatus Halocynthiibacter alkanivorans (assembly GCF_003333265.1). Classification (GTDB taxonomy): domain Bacteria; phylum Pseudomonadota; class Alphaproteobacteria; order Rhodobacterales; family Rhodobacteraceae; genus Halocyntiibacter_A; species Halocyntiibacter_A alkanivorans. The sequence continues at coordinate 65,270 of NZ_QOLB01000034.1, read as the reverse complement.
AAACGCGTTGGACACCGCATAAAGCTCGCGGCTCAACCCGCCCTTGTTCACAAACAGCCCCATCAGGATGAACAGCGGGATCACCGACAGCCCGTAATCCTGGGCGGTATCGGTGATCTGGCGCCCCACCATCGACAGCGACGCATTCAGGCCGCGGCCGGAAATTATGCTGCCGCCGCGCTCATAGGCAAATCCCAGGGTGCCCACCAGCCCCATAGCAAACACGATGGGCAACCGCACCAGCACCAGCACCAGCACGCAGGCAAATCCAATCAGGGCAACAGTCATCGCGCGGGCTCCAGCATATGAGGGGCAAAAAGATGTAACAGACCGGAGACAATCATCGCCAGCGCCGCAACCCCGGTGGCAATGGCGATAAAGCCGCCAACCAGCCAGGTGGGGATCGCCAGGTATTCGGTGACATCGCCGTAATCCCGCGCCCGATCCGCCAGCAGCCAGATCCGTTTCACCGGCCAGTACAGCGCGATGCCGCTGCCCATGAAAACAATGCAGTTGCGCAGACGGTTCAGCCGGTAGCGCATAAAAAACCCGTCGGTCAGATCCACCGCGATATGGCCATTGCCAGCAGAAATCATCGGCAACACCGAAAAGATCAGCACCGCCATCAGAATTCGGGTCAGTTCGGTGGCCGCTTCGATCGGCGCATTGAACACCGAGCGCAGGATCACATCGGCAAAGGTCATCAGCATCAGTGCAAACAGCGCCAGCGCCGAGATCAAAGTCGGTATCTGACTGAGGCGGCGCATAATCTGGATGGAGGCAAACATAGGGGATCTCTTTTTCCGGCTGCGAAAGTCACGGGCAAGGCCACCGGCCCCGCCCGCAGTCAGATCAGTAGGCCGCCATTTCGGCTTTGATCATGTCATAGGCGGCCTGGGCGTCGATGCCGATACCGTTGACCTCACCGATGACTTTTGTCGTCACCTCAGCTGCGATCTTGCTGAACACGGCGACATCCGCCGCGCTGGCCGCGTTGATTGCATTGCCGTTGGTGGCAAGCGTTGCGTCCCGGCCGATGGCATCAATCTCGTCCCAGATCTTGCCGAGCTCGCGGCTGAAGGGTTCGCCAAAGACTTTGTCATTCAGCTCCTGCTGCAGGTCTGCGGGCAGATCGGCAAAGAAATCCTCGTTCATGATGAAAGCGAACGCGCCGCGGTACAGCCCGCCCGGCACCTCATAGACGTTCTGCGCCACTTCGGTGAGCTTGAAGCCTTTGCGCGATTCCATCGGCATCACCACACCGTCCGCTGCTTTGGAGGCCAGCGTCTCATAGACTTTTGGCGCAGGCACCTGAATGCCGGTGGCACCAAGTGCGGCGCCAACGTCTCCGCCAACCCCGCCGGGAATGCGCACTTTCAGACCGGAAATCTGCTCAATCGAAGTCACCGGGCTGGCGGAATGCAGCTGTGCCGGACCATGGGTGCTGAGCCCGATCAATTTCACACCGCGATACTCATTCGCCTCGGCCAGAAATGCCTCATAGGTGCGCCAATAGGCAACAGACGCCGCCTCAGCGGAACCGTCATAGCCCGGCAGTTCAATCATTTTGGAGGCCACAAACCGGCCCGGTTGATAGCCGTTGAACAGGATAGACACATCTGCGGCACCGTCCTGAACCAGGTCCATCTGCGCCGGTGGCGGCGCGATACCAAGCTTCAGCTCCGCGCTGACACGCCCGTCAGTCGCCTCTTCCACCATCTCAACAAATTTGGGCCACATCTTTGCGTTGATGCCATGCGTGGGCGGTGCCCAGCTTGAAATCACCATGGTATATTCCTGTGCAAAAGCGACAGACCCGGACAGCGCAAAGGCCGCCCCTGCCAGAAGTGCACTCAGTTTCGTAAATTCAGCCATGCTTTCCTCCCTGATTGAATGGCGTTGGTGCGATGGAACCCCGGGCGCGTTAAGTGTCCCCCGGCCATCGTGTCGTAAATTTTTTAACCGTCCGCATCTTTGAGCGCCGGGCCAGGCGCGTGGCCCGCTGTCGTGCCGGCTGACCGGTCCTCTGTCGGACCAGGCGGCCGGCCGCCGCGCCTCGTTTCGGGTCCGCTGACGGGCCGGCTTTCTGGCTTGGTGTAGGGTCCGCTGACGGGACTGACGCCAGGCCAGATTTCTGGCCGCCCGTCGTTCCTCGTGATGGGCCGGGCGTCTCACCTGGTGTGGGGCCTGGTGTTGGGCCGGCCGTCGCGCCTGGCGTTCGGCCTACTGTCAGGCCCGCTGTCGCGCCGGCCGTCGGGCTGTTGTTATGCTCAGTTGTCGGAACCTGCCGCTTCACAGGCCCTGCCTCGGCAGTGTCCCCTGTCCCTCTGACAGCGGCGGTGATGGCAGTGGCGGTGGTGATCAACGTGGCACCGCCGCCGGTGGCAGACGCGGCATAGTGCATCGGCCCGCCGCGCCAGCGCGGAAATCCGTAGCCATGCACCTGAACCACATCGACATCTGCCGCCCGCTCGGCAATGCCCTCTGCGACAATGGCAGCGCCCTCGCGCGCCAGTACCAGAAGGATGCGCTGTGAAATCTGCTCAGGGGTGAAATTGCGCCGCGCAATGCCCTGGCTGGCGGAATACTCCAGAATGATCTGTTCGACCGCTGCTTCGCGCCGGGGCGTGCGACTGCCGGCGTCATAGGCGTACCAGCCACCGCCACTGCGTTGCCCCAGCCGCCCGGCCTCACACAGCTGATCTGCAATGGAATTATAAGCCGCGTCGTGATCCGTTTTTTGCTGACGTTTGCGGTTGGCCCAGGCAATCTGCAATCCGGTCAGGTCCTGCAATTCATAAGGCCCCATCGCCATGCCAAACGCCCGCATAGCGCCGTCCACCTGGTACGGCAGCGCCCCCTCGGCCAGCAGGCAATCGGCTTCCCGGCGATAGGCGGCCAGCATCCGGTTGCCGATAAACCCGTCACAGATCCCCGACAGAACCGGCACTTTGCGCAGGCGCTTGCCAAAGGCAAAACCAGTGGCCAGCACGTCCGCATCCGTCCCGGGCAACGCCACCACTTCCAGCAGCTTCATAATATGGGCCGGGCTGAAAAAATGCAGACCCAGACAGCGGCCTGGGTTCGCAATGCCGGCAAAAATCAGCCCGGGATCAAGATATGACGTATTGGTCGCCAGTATCGCATCCGCGCGCATCACCCCGGCCAGGCGCTCAAAAACCGCCCGTTTCACCGCGACATCCTCAAACACCGCTTCAATCGCCAGACCGGCAGAGCCCGCGTCGGCATAATCGTCACTGGCGCGAAACTCCGCCAGCTGAGCAGACATCTTTGCCGCGCTGATCTTGCCCCGGCGCAGTGCGCCCTCCAGCAATGAGACAACACGTTGCTGCGCTGCGCTGACCGCATCCGCATCGCGTTCAATCAGGGTGACCTGACAGCCGGCGCCAAGCGTCGCCACTGCAATGCCCGCCCCCATCAAGCCGCCGCCAACCACAGCGACATGACGCACATCCCGGGGCGTGGCACCAGCAATCGCCGCCGGCTTCACCACTGCACGTTCGGCAAAAAACACATGGCGCAACGCCCGGCTTTGCTCCGAACCCCGCAGCGCCAGATGCAGCGCCCTTTCCTTTGCCTGCGCCTCTTTAAACGGAAGCGCAGACCACAACAGCGCCTCAAGATTCAGCAAGGGCGACTTTTGACCTTTCGATTTCCTCGCAATATCACCGCGTTTGGCCTCAATGGCCGCTTCTTCAACCGCCGCCACCGGGCGCAGCCGCAGCGGTACCGGCCGCACCGGCAGCGCCTCGGCAAATGCGCGCGCCGCAAGCTGCAGATCCCCCGCCTCGACAGCATCAAGACCGCCCATCCGCAGCAGGTCCTCTGCTTTCAGCAATCTGCCGGAACAAGCCACATCAATCGCGGGCAGCAGACCAATCAGACGCGGCAGACGCTGGGTGCCGCCGGCGCCCGGGATCAGGCCGACATTCACTTCCGGCAGGCCAAAGCGCGTGCCCGCAGCGGCAATGCGCCAGGCGCAACCCATGGCAATCTCGAACCCGCCGCCCAACACGTTGCCATGCATCAGCGCCAGAAACGGCGTAGCGCTGTCTTCAATCATCTGCACCACATCGGGCAGATGCGGCGCAACAGGCGCGGCGTCGAACTCCGACATATCGCCCCCGGCAATGAAAGTTTTGCCTTCGCAAACCAGCACCGCCAGCTTCGCCCCTGCAACCAGCGCAACCGCATCCCGCAACCCCTGCCGCACCGCCAGAGATGTCGCGTTCACCGGCGGATTATCCACCACCACCCAGGCGATATCACCGTCATGACGGACAGAGACTGGCGAAGATTGCTGCATGGCCACGGGGCTCCATTTGCTCGAATCAAGGTTCCATTAATTAATTGACCAACCGTCCGGTTTATGCAAGAACTTATTGAAACACAGCCAAGAGAGCCCAAAATGAGCGCCACAATCATCTCTGTAACCCATTGCAACTGGGTAGAAATTACCTTGAACCGCCCAGAGCGGCTGAACAGTTTCAATGAGGAAATGCATATGGCGCTGAGGGCAGAGCTTGCACGGGCGCGTGACAATGGCGTCCGCGCCGTGTTGCTCACCGGATCTGGTCGCGGCTTTTGTGCCGGCCAGGATCTGGGTAACCGGGATCCTGCCAAAATGGACGGCCCGCCCGACCTGGGCCACACGATTTCCACCTTTTACAACCCGCTGATCCGGCTGATCCGGTCGCTTGAATTCCCGGTGATCTGCGCGGTGAACGGCGTCGCCGCCGGTGCTGGCGCCAATATCGCACTCGCGTGTGACATCGTGCTGGCAGCGAAAAGCGCCCGCTTTATTCAATCTTTTGCCAAAGTGGGTCTGGTGCCGGATGCCGGTGGCAGCTGGTCCCTGCCCCGCCTGATCGGCGAAGCCCGCGCCAAAGCGCTCACCCTGACCGCCGCACCACTGGACGCCACAACCGCCGCCGACTGGGGGCTGATCTGGAAGGCCGTGGCAGACGACGACCTGATGGCAGAGGCCCGCGCGCTCACAGCAAAGCTTGCCGACGGCCCCACCGTGGGCTTTGCCCTCACCAAAGAGCTTATCCAGGCGGCGGCGGCAAACACGCTCGACGCCCAGCTTGATCTGGAGGCCAGAAACCAGAAGATATGTGGCGAAACGCCCGATTATGCCGAGGGCGTCAGCGCTTTCCTGCAAAAACGCCCCGCCAGCTTCACCGGCAAAAGCTCCGGCCAAAATGCCGGACAAAATACTGACAAAAAACCGGAGACCGCAGAATGAGCCTCACACCAAAGCAGCGCGCCGAACAATCCGCCGCCGCCATGTGGGAGGGCGACAAAGCCTCGCAATGGATTGGTATGAAGATCGAAAGCGTCGATGAAGGCCAGGCCGTGCTCAGCCTAACGGTGCAGCCCCAGCACGCCAACGGCCACGGCATCTGCCACGGCGGCATCACCTTTGCGCTGGCCGACAGCTGTTTTGCCTTCGCCTGCAACAGCCGCAACCAGTCCACCGTCGCGCAGCACAATATGATCAGCTATCTTGCCCCCGCAAACCTGGGAGACCAGTTGACGGCCTCCGCACAAGAGGTCAGCCTCACCGGGCGCAACGGCATCTATGACGTCACCGTCAGCAACCAGAACGGCGAAAAAATCGCAGAATTCCGCGGTTATTCGCGCGCGATCAAAGGACAGCTTTTTCAGGAATGAAAAAGACAGGGAGAACAGAATGAAAGACCTGAGCGCATATAAAGCCGATCCGGACCCGATTGAAATCGCCTCCCGCGATGAAATCCAGGCGCTGCAACTCGCGCGGCTGAAATGGTCGCTGAAACACGCCTATGACAATGTGCCGATGTACCGCGCCCGCTTTGATGAGCACGGGGTGCACCCGGATGATCTGAAGTCGCTGGCCGATCTGACCAAATTCCCTTTCACGGTGAAAAATGATCTGCGCGACAACTACCCTTTTGGCCTGTTTGCGGTGCCACGGGAACAGATCGTGCGCTTACACGCCTCTTCCGGCACCACCGGCAAGGCCACCGTGGTGGGCTATACCAAAAACGACATCGATGTGTTTGCCGATATGGTCGCCCGCAGCCTGCGCGCTTCGGGCACAAGCGCCGGCGACATTGTGCACAACGCCTATGGCTACGGTCTGTTCACCGGCGGCCTTGGTGCCCATTACGGCATCGAACGGCTTGGCGCCACTGTGGTGCCGGTGTCCGGCGGCCAGACCCCGCGCCAGGTGACGCTGATCGAGGATTTCAAACCGCACACCATCATGGTCACCCCGTCCTATATGCTCAACATCCTTGAGGAGTACCACCGCCGCGGGCTGGACCCGCGCGACTGCTCACTCCAGGTCGGTGTATTTGGCGCTGAGCCCTGGACCAACGCCATGCGCCAGGAGGTCGAAGACGCCTTTGACATGCATGCGGTGGATATCTACGGGCTCAGCGAAATCATGGGCCCGGGTGTCGCCAGCGAATGTGTCGAGACCAAAGACGGACTGCACATCTGGGAAGACCATTTTTACCCCGAGATCATCGACCCGGAGACCGGTGAGCCGGTCGCCGACGGCGAAATGGGCGAACTGGTCTTTACTACGCTGACCAAAGAAGGCTTGCCGATGATCCGCTACCGCACCCGCGATCTGACCCGGCTGTTGCCTGGCACCGCGCGCTCCATGCGCCGGATGGAGAAAATCACCGGCCGCTCAGACGACATGATGATCCTGCGCGGCGTCAACGTGTTCCCGACCCAGATCGAAGAACAGGTGCTCGCCACCGGCGGCCTTGCGCCGCATTTCCAGATCGAACTGTTCCGCGCCGGCCGTATGGACGCAATGCGCGTCTTTGTTGAAGCGGAACCCGGCTCCGCCAATGAGGCTGGCAAAAACGCCGCTGCGCGCATGCTTTCCAAACGCATCAAAGATGTTGTAGGGGTGTCCACCGAGATCAATGTCGCAGACCCCGGCGGTGTTGCGCGCTCACAAGGCAAAGCGCAGCGTGTCATTGACAACCGTCCGAAGGAATAGACGTGGCCAGAACCATTGCCAAAGACTACAGCGAAAAACGTGGTCAGATCCTGAAAACGGCAGCAAAAGTGTTTGCCGAACACGGCTTTGACCGCGCCTCAATGAGCCAGCTGGCCAAGGCCTGCGGCATCTCCAAGGCCAATATCTACCACTATTACGGCGGCAAAGACGCGCTGCTTTACGATCTGCTCGACCGCTATCTTGAAGACCTGCGGGACCGGCTGGCGGCGGTGAATGGCGCAGGCCAGGACCCGCAGCAACATCTGCGCGCCCTCATCACCGAGGTGCTGCTGGCCTATCAGGGCGCGGATGCCGAACACAGCGTGCAGTCCTCAAGCCTGCGCGCGCTGCCGCCTGAACAGCAAAAGACCCTGCGCGGCTATCAGCGCGATATGGTGTTGCAGATGTCCGCGGCGGTAAGGTCCGTGGCACCGCAAAAATTCGCAGACGACAAGATTGCCCTGCACGAGACCACCATGTCGGTCTTTGGCATGCTGAACTGGCACTACATGTGGAGCCGCGACAACAGTACCGAAGCGCGCACCTCTTATGCAGCCCGCGTCGCCGACCTGGTGCTGCACGGCATCACCGCCTGAGCGCCCGACCAGACCTTCAAAAATGCAAAAAAAACCGGCCCTGACGGTCGGGATTTTTTTGTGTCAGACGGCGCTGGCGACACTTGCGCCGCGCGCCGCAAATGACCCGGTGCTACCGATCGTAATCCAGCACCAGCGTATCGGACAGCGGGTAACACTGACAGGTCAGTACATAGCCCTGCGCCACCTCATAATCCTCCAGCGCGTGGTTGCTGACCATTTCCACCTCGCCCTCCAGCACTTTGGCGCGACAGGTCGCACAAACGCCGGCCTTGCAGGCGTGCGGCGCATCCATGTTGTTCTCAATCGCCGCCTCCAGCAGGGTCACCCCGTCTTTGGGCATGGTGAACGCGCGCCGCGCCCCGTCCATGGTGACACTGACCTGCGCTGTGCCCGCACGATCTGCCGCACCGACGGCAACTGCCTTGCGTTTGACCCGGCCCGGCTGACCGGTGCCAAACAGCTCATATTTGATCTGATCTTCGCCCAGGCCGTGCTCCTTCAACGCCTGCGCAATGCCCAGCATCATCGGCTCCGGCCCACAGATAAACGCGGTATCCACCGACTTGATATCGATCCAGTATTTGAACAGCTGCGCGCATTTTTCCGCGTCCACCAGACCGGTGAACAGCTCAATATCCTGGGCATCAGTTTCCAGCACGTGCACAATGCTGAGACGACCGAGATAGAGGTTCTTCAGATCCTCCAACTCCTCGCGGAACATCACCGTATTCAGCCCCCTATTGGCATAGACCAGGGTGAATTGTGACTTCGGTTCACGTGTCAGAACCGTTTTCAGGATCGACAGCACCGGGGTGACACCCGAACCACCGGCAAAGCCCAGATAGTGTTTGCCGTCGCGCTCCCCAACCGGAATGTGGAAGGTGCCCATCGGCGGCATCGCCTCGACCCGGTCCCCAACCTGCAGCTCTTCATTGACCCAGGTCGAAAATGTACCGCCCTCAAGACGTTTGATGCCAACCTGCAAAATACCCTCATCCGCCCCGGCACAGATCGAATATGAGCGGCGCAGCTCCTCGCCGTCAAAGGTGCGGCGAAAGGTCAGATACTGGCCCTGGATAAATTCAAAATCACCGGTTGCACCGGCATCAGGGGCAAGCGTCAACACCACCGCGTCGCGGATGGTTTTGTGGATATTGGTCACAGTAAGCGCGTGAAAACGGGGCATAGATCTCTTCCCTAGATACACTTGAAATAATCGAACGGTTCCAGACAGCTGTCGCAGCGCCACAGCGCCTTGCACGGGGTGGAACCAAACTGGCTGACCCGGCTCAGCGCCGTTGCCTGGCAATTGGGACAACGCTCGGGGCCACCTGCGGGTTGCGGTGGGGCGATGCCGTAATCTTCCAATTTTGCGCGCCCGGCGTCTGACAGCCAGTCGGTGGTCCAGGCCGGTGACAACTGCCGCTTTATCTGCAGCGTCTCGATGCCATGACCGCGCAGCGCAGTCTCGATGTCCAGGTTGATAATGCTGGTCGCCGGGCATCCGCTATAGGTCGGGGTGACGGTGACAACCAGGGTGTCGCCCTGCCAGGCCACGTCGCGGATAATGCCCAGATCCACCAGCGAGATCACCGGGATCTCCGGATCGGGCACGGTGTCAAGCCAACTCCAGACCTGCTCCAGTGACGGGACGCTGTCCGCAACGGTAGCTTCAACCTGCCCCTTGCCCAGCCCCATGGCACCCGCGCTCATAGCTGCGCCCGGGTCGGTGGCTCCGGTTGGGGCTTTTGCTGTGCCCGCTCCCCTGGCACCAGCGCCCGTGGTTGCGTCCGCGATCATGGAGGCATCAGCAACGGTAGCTTCCTCCGCGACCGTATCAGCACTCGCGACCTTGGATGCGGTTGGGGCTTTTGCTGTGCCCGCTCCCCTGGCACCAGCGCCCGTGGTTGCGTCCGCGATCATGGAGGCATCAGCAACGGTAGCGTCGTCCGCGACCGTATCAGCACTCGCGACCATGGCTGTGGCTGGGAGTTTGGTTGCGCTGCTGGCTACCATGACGCCCCCGGATAGGCGCGCTGCAGGAACTGCATCTCCGCCAGCACAAATCCCAGGTGTTCGGTATGCACGCCGGATTTGCCGCCCTTCTGTACATATGCGGCCCCCGGCACACTCAAGGTCGCCTCTGCCAGCACGTTCCCGACCATCTGCTCCCATTCTTCTTTCAGGGAGCCCGCATCAGGCGCAATGCCCGCCTGCGCCAGCACCTCGTCGACCTCATCGCCGACAAACATCTCGCCGCTATAGGGCCAGAGATCCTCCAGCGCCGCCTGCATCCGCCGGTGGCTTTCCTCAGTGCCATCGCCAAGACCAATGACGGTGCCCGACGAACGCTCCAGGTGATAGGCCGCCTCTTTGCTGGCCTTCTCGGCAATCGCCGCGACGCGCGCATCACCGGACCCCATCAGACGTTCCAGCATCAACACCTGCCAGGCGTCAAACAGGAATTGCCGCATCATGGTCTGACCGAAATCCCCGTTGGGCCGCTCGACCAGCAACAGATTGCGGAAATCCCAGGCATCGCGCAGATAGGCCAGATCATCGGCGCTGCGCCCATTGCCCTCAATCTCTCCCGCCAGCCCCAGCCACAGCTGGGTCTGCCCGATCAGATCCAGCGCGGTATTGGCCAGCGCGATATCCTCTTCCAGCACCGGCCCATGGCCGCACCACTGAGACACCCGGTGGCTGAGGATCAGCGTATTGTCCCCCAGCCGCAACAAAAACTGAAACAGCGCGTCATTCCGGCCCACTACATCGACCCCACTTCATCAGGAATGTCGAAAAACGTCGGGTGGCGGTAGATCTTGCTGTCGGACGGGTCGTAATACGGTCCCTTGTCCCCGGGCGCAGAGGCGGCAATATGCGCCGATTCCACCGCCCAGATACTGACACCCTCATTGCGCCTTGTATAAACATCGCGCCCGTTCCTGATCGCTGTCTCCGCGTCCGGTGCGTGCAGGCTGCCCACATGCCGGTGCGACATGCCATGCTGCCCGCGGATAAAAATCTCCCAAAGCGGCCATTCATTCGACATTTCCGGATCCTTCCTGTGCGGCTGCATGTTTTGCAGCGGCTTTTTTCTGCGCATGGGCCATCAGCCCGTCCCGCACCCATTCCCCGTCGTCCCAGGCTTTCACCCGCGCACCAAGGCGTTCTTTGTTGCAAGGCCCGTTGCCCTTGATCACCTCATAAAACTCCGCCCAGTCCGGCTCAGAAAAGTCATACCCACCTTTCTCACCGTTCCAGCGAATATCCGCATCCGGGCATTTCAGCCCGAGATATTCGATCTGCGGAATGGTCTGATCGACATATTTCTGCCGCAGCTCATCGTTAGATTTGACCTTGATCTTCCAGGCCATCGACTGCTCCGAATGCACTGAATCCTTATCAGACGGGCCAAACATCATCAGCGACGGGTACCACAGCCGGTCCAGCGCATCCTGCGCCATCGCCCTTTGTGCAGGCGTGCCTGAGGCCATCTTCATCATGATGACAAAACCCTGACGCGCGTGGAAACTCTCTTCTTTACAGATCCGCACCATGGCGCGGGAATAAGGACCGTATGAGGTGCGTTGCAACGCCACCTGATTGACGATCGCCGCCCCGTCCACCAGCCAGCCCACCGCACCGATATCGGCCCAGTTCAGCGTCGGATAGTTGAAGATCGAGGAATATTTCATCCGCCCGGCGTGCAGTTCCGTCAGCAGCTCATCCCGGCTCACCCCCAGCGTTTCAGCAGCGCAATATAGATACAGCCCGTGACCGGCTTCATCCTGCACCTTGGCCAGCAGGATCGCCTTGCGCTCCAAAGTCGGCGCCCGGGTGATCCAGTTGCCCTCGGGCAATTGCCCCACAATCTCGGAATGGGCGTGCTGACCGATCTGGCGTATCAGGGTTTTGCGGTACTCGTCGGGCATCCAGTCGCGGGGTTCGATCTTGTCCCCCGCATCAATGCGCGCCTGAAACGCCTGCTCCTGGGCACCCATCTCGCTGCGGGATTTCACCCCGCTGCCGGAGGTTTTCACCATCTGTGCATACATCCGCGCTCTCCTCTCAAACCCGTTCCAGGATCAGGGCAACACCCTGTCCGACACCCACGCACATGGTGCAAAGCGCATAACGCCCGCCACTGCGCTGCAATTGATACGCCGCCGTCAACACCAGCCGCGCACCCGACATGCCCAGCGGATGCCCCATCGCGATGGCACCGCCATTGGCGTTCACATGCTCTGCGTCATCGGCCAACCCCAGTTCACGCAGCACCGCCAGCCCCTGGCTGGCAAAGGCCTCATTCAGCTCGATCACATCCATCTGGCCAATCGTCAGCCCGGTTTTTGCCAGCACTTTACGCACCGCCGGCACCGGTCCGATGCCCATGACACGCGGCGCCACACCGGCAGCCGACATCGCCACCACCCGCGCCATCGGCGTCAGGGAATCTTGCGCGGCGGCGGCATCACTGGCCAGCAACATGGCCGCAGCACCGTCATTCACCCCCGATGAATTGCCCGCCGTCACCGTCAGATCTGCTCCATTGATTGCGCGCAGCCCGGACAGGCTTTCGACCGTGGTGCCTGGCCGCGGATGCTCATCGGTGTCCACCACCACAGCATCGCCCCGGCGTTGCGGCACCGATACCGGCACGATCTCGTCCCGGAAAAAACCGTCTGCCTGCGCCCGGGCCCAACGGGCCTGGCTGCGGGCGGCAAAAGCGTCCTGATCGGCGCGGCTGATACCATAATCAGCGGCCACATTGTCCGCAGTCTGCGGCATCGAGTCCGCCCCGACCGCCTCTTTCATCTTCGGATTGGTAAAGCGCCAGCCGATGGTGGTGTCATAAACTGCGTTGGCGCGGGAAAACCCGGCCTCCGCCTTGGGCATCACAAAGGGCGCCCGGCTCATGCTTTCCACACCGCCGGCAATCGCCAGATCATAATCGCCAGCGCGGATCCCGCGCGCCGCCATGCCCACCGCATCCATGCCCGACGCACAAAGCCGGTTGATGGTGGTGCCTGGCACTTCCAGCGGCAAGCCTGCTAGTAATGCTGCCATACGCGCCACATTGCGGTTGTCCTCGCCGGCCTGATTGGCGGCACCAAGGATAACATCGTCCAGGCTGGCCCAGTCAACATCCGGGTTGCGCGCCTTCAGCGCTGCGATTGGCACTGCCGCCAGATCATCCGGCCGCACGGATGACAAAGCCCCACCATAACGTCCGATGGCGGTGCGCACCGCATCACAAATAAAAGCATCCATACCGATATCGCTCCCTGCACCGCCGAAATAACTGACCGTACGGTCGGTGATATACCGGCGGGTGAGAAGATGCAACAATTACGTTACTCAATCCTCACGTCATTCAAAATATCGTAACATATCAGAGCGCAGATCACAACTTACCGACGGGTCTGAACAGAGCTGCTGCAACAGATCGGCCCATGTGGCGGCCGAGCGATCTGGCCCACGCCGTCGCCTTCAGGATTTAACGATATTTTCGCGCGCTCCAACGCAGGTCCCGGGTCTAAGCCGTTCAGGACAAACTCCCGGTGCTCAGCGCAGCTCAGCGCTCCCAGGCCGCGCCGTCGTCTCATTCGTGGTCCCTGGCCTGACCCGCTTTCGCCCTCCCGGAACTGCCAAAAGGACTCACCGCCGCAGCGGCAGACAAAACATGTTCTCGGTTTGGCTCCGGTTTTGCATAACCCGCGCGCTGAAATGTGCAATTTTCACATAAGTTCGCAGCCCCTGACAAAGCTTGAAGCTACCGCGCTTTGGGTCCGGGCCTCCCAGCCACAAAACTGCCAAAAAATTGGGAATACGCCACCCCGATGTGCTCAGTTGACACCGCCTCTAGCGGCGCTCTGACAGGTCCCGTTTTGCCACCTGATCCGGCTCCGCAGGCGCATCAAGTTCTCGCGCATACCGGTGCCCGGCATAGGTCGCAGCCGCTATAATCGCTGGCGCCTGGCAATCGCCAATCCGCTTAAGGGTGAAGGGTAGGTCTTTGAAATCACCACCAACTTTGCGGGCGAGGCTTTGATACAACCCGTCTTCCGGCCGGCGCTGACAGACCATTACAACGGAGGTAACCGCCAGCTCCTTCACAGCACCCGAATATTCACAGACAAGACGCGCGGCGCTGCCGTCAAAGCTCTCAAGACTCTGCGACAGCTCCAACGCCACACCCAGTTTCATCAGATGTTTGCGCACCCGCCAGCGCTCCGACGTCATCCCAGCCCAGGCCGACACACTGTCAGACGGAGTTGCCAGTGTTACAGGCACATTTCCCCGCAAAACACGTTCCGCAATTACCCCACCCATATAGTAGTTGTCTTCGTCATAAATCAGTGTTGGACCCGCAGGCATTTTGCCCGCCATGATATCGTCTGGCGTCAGGATTTCGACACCGGTTTGTGTAATGGAAACATAGGCTTCACCGTCAAACCGATCCCGTCGCCAGCTGGAACCCGTGGCAATCGCAACGTGGTCCACTCCGAGCTCAAAAATGTCTTCTGCCGTCATGAGGCTCTCGCGGAAAACGGCGACATTTGGCATATTCAGCAGTTGTTGTTCACGATAATCCCGCACCCGGGCATATTCACTCATGCCCGGAAGTGTGCTTTCCAGACTGACACGCCCCCCCAAATTCCGACGGGCCTCAGCCAGCATAACCTCATACCCCCGCGCCCCCAATGCCCGCGCCGCTTCCAGCCCGGCAGGCCCGGCCCCAACGATCAACACCCTTGTGTCTGAGCCCTTTGCAGCGATCTTTTCCGGGTGCCAACCTTTGCGCCATTCTTCGCCCATAGTCGGGTTCTGAGTGCAGCGGATCGGCACCCCAAGACTGTCACCCGAGTAACAGACATTGCAGCCAATACACTCGCGAATTTCCTCGAGTTTTCCGGCCTTTATCTTGGCGGGCAGAAACGGATCAGCAATGGACGGACGCGCCGCACCGATCAGGTCGGTGATCCCCCGTTTTACCTGGCTGACCATCGTGTCAGGCGAGGTAAACCGGCCCACAGTCACCACCGGTTTTGAGGTCACCGATTTCACAAAATCCATATAGGGTTCCAGCGGCGCTTCTTTCACAAAACGCGAGACACCCATCTCCAGAGAATAGTCGGCAATATTGATATCCCAGAGATCCGGAAGCTCTGCCAGCATCTCAAACATCTCGCGCCGCTCGCCATGAACCGGCACCCCGTCTTCACCAATCGTTTCATCTGCCGCAAACCGCACCGCGACGGCACAAGTGTCACCGACGGCATCTTTTGTTTCCTCAATCAACTCCCGCACCAGTCGTGTGCGGTTTTCCAGCGATCCACCATATTCATCGCCACGGGTATTCATGTGCGGATTCAAAAAGTTAGAGATAAGATACCCGTGGGTGGCATAGACATAGACGATATCAAAACCGGCCTCTTTCGCGCGTAATGCGGCGTTGCGATGCCAGTGGCGAAAGTTGCGGATGTCGGATTTGTCCATGGCCTGGGTCTGATACGGGTGACCTGCCAGGTTCGGAAAACTGGCCAGATCCAGCGGCACCTCGCGGGTCATCAGGTTCGCCGTGCGCGCGCCACCGTACCACAGCTCCGCCCCCGCCAACGCGCTGTGCTCATGAACTTTGTCCGTCATCAACCGATGGGTGCGGATGTCATTGTCCGTCCACAGAGCGGCAGATGGATGGGGCAAATCGTCCGAACTGGCATGGATCGAATTATACTCGGTACAGACGACGCCCCAGCCACCCTCGGCTTTCACGCCGCGCATTTCCGCAAGCATTTGCGGACGCAACGCCCCCATGCCGGTGCAATGGGGCACCTGATAGAAACGGTTCTTTGCCACCACCGGCCCGATCCGGACCGGCTCAAACAGGATATCGTAACGCGGGTCCCGGCTCATACCGCCCTAACCCGTTGAAAATGGGACGGGAAAGTCGTGGCCAGGTAAGTGCGGATCTGTTTCACCGCATCTGCGCGCGTAAACTTGACCGGATACATCAGCATATTCAGCCAGAACCCGTCGAAAAGACCTTCTAAGGTGCTGGCGACGCCCCTGGCATCAATCCCCTTACTATCGCCATCCGATATGATCTGCTGAAACAGATCTTCAAGAACCCCCAACCGTTCGGCGTCTATCCGCGTGGTGATGCTGCGGTAGGACTTGCGATACGCCGCCTCGCCAAAAAATGCGAACCACACCGTTAACTTTTTACGACTGCAAATATGCGGGTGGAACTGCGCATCGATGATGGCATTTACCTTCTGTGCCGCGCTCAGGCCGGGCCTGGAGATCTTATTCGCCCACCGGTCCCGATGTTCTTCGGCCAGAAACCTCAGAGTTTCCTCGAGCAGGTTGTCTTTGTTCTTAAAGTGGAAATTCACCAGTCCAAGGGAGAGCCCCGCCTGGCGAGTAACCGTCGTCATGGTGGTTCCCGGGATACCGTTCTGGCTAATTGAGGTGATTGTTGCTTCGATCAACTGCTTGCGTCGTATTTCCGGCGGCGCGGTGCGTTGTGGTTTTTTGGTTTTTGCGTCAACCATCTGGCAACTCCACTGAATGTTCATTCAATCAGTGGGTTGATTTTCGTGGCAAGTCAAACCCATAATTTATCAGATGCCGAATCCCTGCAGGAGCCGCACGATGAATAATCCACTTCCAACACACGCCCAGACCGTGATTATCGGTGGCGGCTCCATAGGTTGTAATACGGCTTACCATCTGACCAAACTGGGCATGACGGATGTGGTGGTGTTGGAGCGTGACCGGCTGACAAGCGGCACAACGTGGCACGCGGCAGGGCTGATTGTAGCAGGTCTTCTGAAGACGGAGGCCGAATGTGAGATCTACACCCATGGCCGTGATCTTTATGCCAGTCTTGAGGCGGAGACCGGGCTCCCCACCGGATTTCGCGACGTCGGCTATTTGCAGATCGCCAATAACGAAGAACGCGTGCATGAAATGCGCCGGCTAGCCCCCTTCATGCGGCGTCACGGCATCAACATTCACGAAGTCTCGCCCGGGGAAGCGCAGCAGCTGTTTCCCATTGGTGATCTCAGTGATGTGTTGGCGGGGTTCTACATACCAGAAGACGGCCGGGCGAACCCGGTTGACCTGACCATGTCACTTGCCAAAGGCGCACGCATGGGTGGGGCGCGGATCTTTGAAGGTGTCAACGTCGCTGAAATCATTGCTAAAAATGGCACCGCAACCGGCGTGCGCACGGCAGACGGTCAGACCATCACTGCGGAAAATGTCGTTATTTGCGGCGGGATGTGGTCGCGGCAACTGGGTGCCAAAGCTGGCATCAATCTGCCCCTGCAGGCCGCCGAGCACTATTACCTGATCACCGAGAACATCGAAGGGCTTCCACGTGACCTGCCGGTTCTCGAAGACCCTTCAACCTACACCTATTACCGCGAAGAGGTGGGCGGGCTAATGCTGGGGCTGTTTGAACCTGGCGCGGCCCCGTGGAAGCTTGACGGTATTCCTGAGGACTTTTCGTTTGGTGAAATCGAACCCGACTGGGACCGGGTCGGCCCCCATCTCGAACGCGCCTATTCCCGGGTGCCGTCAACACTCAACACCGGTGTGCGCAAACTGTTCTGCGGGCCGGAAAGCTTTACTCCGGATCTTGCCCCACTGGTGGGTGAAACGCCCGAATTGCGCAATTGTTTTGTGGCCTGCGGCATGAATTCGCTGGGCATTCTGAACGGGGCTGGGACCGGCAAAGTTCTGGCGCACTGGATCGTCGACGGCATTCCCAAGATTGACGTCACCGGCATGAATGTGAACCGGTTTTCCAGAAACGAAGCCACCCGCGCCTTCCGCCGCGACCGGGGTCCTGAACTGTTGGGGAAAATGTTCGGCCAACATTACCACAACGAGGCCTTTGAAACCGCGCGCGACTTGAAACGCTCCGTCATCCATGACCGGCTGGCCGCTGCCGGCGCCTGTTTTACCGAAGGCCTTGGCTGGGAAATGCCGGACTGGTTCGCACCAATACCCGCGCAGGCCAGCGTTGAACGCTACAGTTGGTTCCGCCAGAACTGGTTCGAGTGGCACGCCGAAGAACACCGTGCTGCACGTGAAGATGTGATCCTGATGGACATGTCCAGCATGTCAAAATTCATCGTCCAGGGCCGCGATTCCTGTGCACTTCTCAACCGTCTCAGTTGCAACGACGTGGATGTGGCGCCCGGCCGTATTGTCTATACCGCATGGGTGAATGAGGCTGGCGGTTTTGAGGCGGATCTGACAGTGACCCGGCTGGAAGTCGAGAAATTTATGATTGTGGTCGGTGAAAATTCACACGGTCACACAGAAATGCGCATGCGTCGCCATATCGGCGAGGGCGAATTCGTGGCAATCTTTGACGCCACGCCTGGCGTCACTCAGATCAACATCCATGGCCCAAAGGCGCGCGAGTTGATGCAGAAAGTCAGCTCAACCGACCTGAGCAATGACGCGTTCCCCTTCATGAGCGCGCAGAATATCGATGTGGGCTATTTCAACATCCTCGCACTGCGGGTGACATTTGTCGGAGAGCTTGGCTGGGAATTACATGTGCCCGCGATCCACGCGGTGCAGGTTTTTGACCTGCTGGTCGAGGCGGGTGGCGAATTTGGTCTGCGGCAGGCCGGCATGCAAACACTGAACTCTCTGCGGCTGGAAAAAGCCTACCGCGATTTTGGGCTAGATGTGGACAACACCGACAACCCGATCGAGGCGGGTCTTGGTTTTGCAGTAAAACTGGACAAACCAGGCGGCTTCATTGGCCGCGACGCGCTGGCTGCGATCAAATCGAAGGGCGTGCCGAACAACCGGATGCTGCAATTCCTGCTGCAAGATCCCGAGCCGCTGCTCTATGGCAATGAGCTGATCTTGCTGAACGGCGTTGAGGTGGGTTATTTGCAAGTTGGCGGCTATGGCCACACTTTGGGCGGCGCTGTCGGTATTGGGTTTGCCACTCTGGATGAACCGTTGACCGCCGATATCGTCAATCAGGGCGCCTGGGAGATTGACGTGGCGGGAGAGCGGATCAAGGCCACGGCCTCTTTAAAACCACTGCTGGATCCCTCAATGCAGCGCATCAGGTGCTGAACTTGACCGCACCACCTGCCCCTGCAACGTCAACTTAAGAAATCAGGCGGAACCCACAGAATAAGTGGATTCCGGAATTCATTTGCATACCGGACCGGGTACCGGCAGCTTTACGGTCGCGAAATGGCTTTCACCTCAAGAAAATCTTCCAGACCAAACGCCCCGCCTTCACGGCCAATCCCGGACATTTTGTAGCCCCCAAACGGGCTGCCCCAACTGATATCCGAGCCGTTGATATGCACCATGCCTGCCCGCAGCTGCCTTGAGACGCGGGTGGCGCGCGCCTCATCGCCGGTTTGCAGATAGGCCGCAAGCCCGTAAGGCGTTGCATTGGCGATCGCAATCGCATCGGCCTCATCCTCAAAGGGAATGATGGTCAAAACCGGACCGAACACCTCATCCTGAGCAATGCGCATGTAATTGGAAACATCGGCGAATACAGTCGGGCGAACGTAGTATCCTGTTTCAAACCCTTCAGGTTTTCCGGGGCCTCCGACAAGCAATCGCGCGCCCTCGTCAACGCCGGCCGCGATCAGTTCCTGAACACGGTCATATTGCATCTGGCTGACCAGAGGGCCGATATGGTCGCCTGGGTCCTGTGGATCACCAATCTCCTGCGCCGCGGCTGTCTTCTGCGCCACCTCCAGTGCTTTGTCATAGACGCTGCGCTCCACCAGCATCCTGGTCGGGGCATTGCAGGACTGGCCTGTGTTCTGAAAGCAGTGCTGCACGCCGCGTACGACGGCTTGTTCCACATCCGCATCCGCAAATATAATGTTTGGGGATTTTCCGCCCAGCTCAAGCGTGACACGTTTCACCGTCGCCGCCGCATCCCGTGTCACCGCCACACCACCGCGGGTGGATCCGGTAAAGGACATCAGATCAATTCCGGGATGAGCAGACATCGCCGCCCCCACAACGGGCCCATCACCGTTGACCAGGTTAAATACGCCCGCAGGCACGCCGGCCTCATGCAATACTTCGGCATAAAGCAGCGCATCAAGCGGTGTCAGCTCAGAAGGTTTCAGCACCATCGTGCAGCCGGCGGCAAGGGCGGGCAGCACCTTCAGCACGATCTGGTTGATCGGCCAGTTCCATGGGGTAACCAACCCACACACACCGATTGCCTCGCGCCGGATCAGGTCCCCATTGGCACTGGTCTCCTCAAACTTCTGCGCTTTAAGCGCGGCGAGTACCCCATCAAGATGTCCGAGTCCCACCGCCGCCTGAGCGTTTTTGGACAGGCTTGCCGGCGCACCTAGTTCGGCAATGATCACCGCAACAAAGTCGTCATACCGGGCCTCGTAGACCGCCCGGATCCGTTCGAGCAAGGCAATCCTTTCATCCCGCGTGGTCTGAGAATAACTTTCAAACGCCCGGCGCGCCGCGACAACCGCCCGGTCGACATCCGCTTTGGAGCCGAGCGAGATCTGTGTGATCTCTTCCTCAGTCGCCGGGTTCAGCACCGGAAAAGCAAACGGTTCCGCCGGATCAACCCATTGGCCATCAATATAGAATTGCTTCACATGTGATACGATCATCGTGTCATCCTCTCTTACAAACAGTATCCCCGCGCCGGTGTCAGATCTTGTCGCGTAGCGAAAACCAGGTCATTGCCAGAACCAGCAGTGGCCAGCGCAGCGCCACTCCGCCCGGGAAACGTGGTGTCGGAACAGAGGCCATCAGGTCAAACCGTTCAGCCTGGCCCGCGATGGCTTCTGCCGCCAGCCGCCCGCCCAGGGTGGCCATTGCCACTCCGTGTCCGGAATAACCGCTGGCGCTGAGGATATTGCCGGTGATTCTGGCGAAATGTGGCATCCGGTTCAGCGTGATCCCAAGCGTTCCGCCCCAGGCATAGTCGATGTGCGTTTCCGCCAGTTGCGGATAGATTTTCAACATCGGTTTGCGCACCAGCGCGGCGATATCTGCCGGGAATCGATAGCCATAGGACTCGCTGCCGCCAAACAACAATCTACGGTCCTGAGACAGGCGGAAATAATTGATGACAAATTTGGAATCCGCCACAGCGTGATTGTTGCGGATCAACGCGTCTGCGGCTTTTTCAGAAAGGGGTTCGGTGGCAACAATAAAATTGTTGATCGGCATCACCCGGGCGGCGACTTGTTTTTGCAGCCGCCCCAGATAGCCATTGCAGGCCATAACCACATGCGCTGCGGTGATTTCTGCCTCAGACGTGCGCAGTATTGCTGGGCTAGTCTCCTCCACACTCAGCACTTTTGAGCGCTCAAAGATTCGCACCCCGGCCGCCCGGGCGAGCCGGGCCAGGCCGAATGCGTAACGCAGCGGATGCAGGTGGCCGCCGCCCATATCAAGTGAACCACCATGATAGGCGGGGGAGCCGACCAGATGGCGGATTTCCTCACGGTCCAGAGGACGGATCAGATCGTAATTGTAGTCCCGGCGCATCTTTTCCGCATGTGCGTGGCTGTCCCGCACAAACCGGGCCCGGTGGTCAGCATGGATGATGCCATCAGCAAACCCGCAATCCATATCATTGTCGCGGACCAGATCGCGGACCTTCTGTACAGATTCACAGGCCAGATCCCACAGCGCCCGGGCATGATCCATACCCAGCATCTGCTCCAGTTCTTCCTGTTCCAGACGCTGGCCCATCCCGACCTGACCGCCATTGCGACCCGAGGCACCAAAGCCAACGCGATGGGCATCCAACAGCACCACATCATACCCGCGCTGTGCCAGATGAAGCGCGGCAGACAGACCGGTAAATCCGGCGCCGACCACACAGACGTCGCACTTCAGCGCGCCTTTGGCGGAGGGAAATTCCGCAAGTGGCTGCGCTGAGTCCGCGTAATAGGAGGGCGGGTAGACGCCCACCTGGTCATTTGAGGTCAGAATATCCACGCTGCGTCCTTTGGCTTCAGGCCGCGTTGAGCAAGCCGTCGGCCTTAACGGACGCATAGGTCTGATCCAGCGATTTCACCACCAACCGCATCATTGTATCGATGTCAGACTTTGTCACGATCAGCGGCGGCGAGATGATCATCCGGTCCCCGACATGACGCATGATCAGACCATTGGCGAAACAATTTTCCCGGCAGATCGTCCCAACGACACCGGGATCGGACGAAAACGGCGCCCGGGCGGATTTATCCGGGGTCATCGCGACCGACCCCATCATCCCGACGATCTTTGCCTCGCCGATCAGCGGGTGATCCGCTAGTTGCGCCCATTTTTCCGCCAGATAGGGGCCGGTCACGTCACGCACATTAGTGACGATATTTTCTTCGTCCAGGATGCGCAGATTTTCCAACGCGACGGCTGCTGCAACCGGATGGCCGGAATAGGTATAGCCATGGTTGAAATCGCCGGCGTTGTTGACGACATCGGCGACCTCGTCACAGATCAGCGAGCCTCCAATCGGCTGGTATCCGGAAGACAGCCCTTTGGCGATGGTCATGATATCGGGGCGAATACCATAGGTTTCTGAGCCGAACCAGTTGCCGGTGCGGCCAAAACCACAGATGACCTCGTCAACGATCAGCAGAATTTCATGCGCGTCACAAATACGTTGCAGCTCTGGCCAGTAGGTTGAGGGCGGAATAATCACCCCGCCCGCCCCCTGCACCGGCTCGGCGATAAAGGCTGCGACATTATCTTCACCCAGCTCGGCGATTTTGGCCTCCAGCTGGCGTGCCCGCTCCAGGCCGAAGTCTTCAGGGCTGGAATCGCCACCTTCGGCATACCAGTTGGGCTGATCAATATAGGCGATATCGGGGATCGGCAGCCCGCCCTGCGCATGCATCGCCTGCATGCCGCCGAGACTGGCGCCGCCCAGGGTCGAGCCGTGATAGGCGTTTCTACGGCTGATGATCACTTTCTTGTCGGGCTTGCCTTTGGCCGCCCAATAGTGGCGCACCAGACGGATATTGGTGTCGTTGGCCTCAGAGCCAGACCCGGCGTAAAATACATGGTTCAGATCGCCGGGCGCAAGATCTGCAAGGCGTTTTGACAGCGCGATCACCGGCACATGTGTGGTCTGAAAAAACGTGTTGTAATAGGGCAGCTGGTTCATCTGCCGCGCCGCCACCTGTGCCAGCTCTTCGCGGCCATAGCCGATGTTCACGCACCACAGCCCGGCCATGGCGTCGAAAATCTCTTTTCCATCCGAGTCGGTCAAAGTCACGCCTTTGGCCTGGGTAATCACCCGGACCCCCCTGGCATTCAGCTCGGCGCCCGCCGTAAACGGGTGCATGTGATGCGCCGCGTCAAGACGTTGCAGTTCTTCAGTCGGCATGTGGTTGCTGATCAAGGTCATCAGATGGCTCCTCGTAGGGTCTTCGTTGTCAGACGTTCAACAAAAGATGTTCGCGCTCCCAGGGGGAGACTTCGGCGTGAAATTCTTCCAGTTCTGCTTTCTTGATCGCCTCAAAAAGCGTGCAGAATTCTTCACCCAGAACGGCGCGGATTTCAGTGGCTTCTGCAAAAAGATCCAGCGCATCATCCAGGTGGAATGGCAGGCTGTTACCGTCGTGGTAGATCTCACCCTGGACCGGATCCCGCGGGCTGAGCTTGTTTTTCAGGCCCAGATAACCGCAGGCAAGACTGGTTGCGATCGCCAGGTATGGATTGCTGTCGATGCCGGTCACCCGGTTTTCGACCCGACGCGCTTCGGGCGAAGAATGAGGGATGCGCAATCCGGTGGTGCGGTTGTCATGGGCCCACTCAATATTGGTCGGCGCCGCCTCCCGGTGCCGGTAGCGCCGGTAGGAATTCACATAGGGCGCCAGGATCGGCATCACATGGCGCAGATGGGCCTGCGAGCCCCCCAGGAAATGATAGAATTCCTCGGTCGCATTGCCCTCGTCATCAGTGAATATATTCTTGCCGGTTTCGGCGTTCAGGACGCTTTGATGGATGTGCATTGCCGAGCCGGGTTCATCGCGCATCGGTTTGGCCATAAAGGTGGCGAAAATCCCGTTTTTCAAGGCCGCTTCACGGATCGCACGTTTGAAATAGAACACCTGATCCGCCAGTTTCAGCGGATCACCATGCATCATATTGATTTCAATCTGACCGGCACCGCCCTCCTGAATAACCGTGTCAATCGGCAGCCCCTGGGCTTCGGCAAAATCATAGATCGTATCGATCACCGGACCATACTCATCCACTGCGACCATGGAATAAGACTGCCGCGACGCTCCGCGGCGACCGGTACGCCCGACCGGCGGTTCAATCGGCTCATTCGGATCGATATTGGGCTTGGTCAGGTAGAATTCCAGCTCAGGCGCCACCACCGGCGCCCAGCCCGCGGCGGCATAAAGATCGAGAACACGGCGCAAAACATTGCGCGGCGCGATATCAACCCGGTCACCGTCGCGCGTTTCCAGATCACAGATCACCTGCAGCGTCACATCATCATCAGCCCAGGGTGCCGCCGAAGCAGAGGCCATATCCGGACGCAGAACCAGATCGATTTCCATCCACTGGTTTTCAATTTCCATATCGACATATTCACCGGTGACCGTCTGATAAAACAGTGAAACCGGCAGGAAAAACGTGCTGTCCGGCGTGAACTTGTACGCTGGCATTGCTTTGCCGCGCGACATGCCCACGAGATCCGGGATGATACATTCGACTTCGTCGATGCGCCGTCCTGCCTGGTACTGCCTGAAGGCGTCAGGCAATGCGTCGGGCCATTTGCTTTGTGTCTCGGATCTCACGGTATCACCACATTTGATTATTGACCTGAGCCGCCCGGCTCATCTCCGGACGCCATTATCGATTTTAGAATATGATCATATTATTTACTGTCAATCTTTTTTGATCATATTATTCGTCAGAGAGTGACAGCCGGACCTGTTTCACCCCTTGCTGAATGTCAGCTTTTATCGCGCGCGCAACAGCTTCCGCATCACCTGAGCGCATGGCAAGAAGCGCTTCTTCATGCATGTCCGGCAGGTTGGACGTGCCGAACCGCCCGCAAACAACACGCAGAGAGGGCCCGATCCGCAACCAGAGCATATTGGCAATCGACAGCAGGATTTTCGCCTCTGAGATCTCATAAAGGGCTGCGTGAAAACGATAATTATGCTCAAGATAGCCGCGCACATCACCCTTGGAGATCGCTGTGTTCAAGGCGTTGTCGATCTCAGTCAGCTTTACGATCTCGGCGGACGACATGCGTTTTGCAGCGAGATACGCCAGATGCGGCTCGACAGACAGGCGGGCGAATGCCAACTCCTCCAGCTGCGATAAAGTCAGCTCCGGCACGCAGACCCGCCGGTTGCCCTGAAACTCCAACGCCCCTTCTGCAGTCAGCCTGCGGATCGCCTCGCGCACCGGTGTCATGCCGGCCCCCAACAGTTCAATCAAACCCTGAATCGTCACCGCCTGCCCGGGAGTAAGCTCTCCGAACAGGATCATTTCCCTGATTTGGCGGTATATAACTTCGTGAGTGGGTAGCTTTTTTCGGATCACGTCCACGTCTGTCTTTTCCTTCATTGTACCATTCACAACCAGAACACCACTGCTACCATGGTGTCGCCCCACAGACAAATATTCACGCTCAAAAATTGTTTTGTTGCTTTTTGGAACTACATTTGATCAAATAATTTCAGAAGAAAGCAGAAACCTTTCCAACACCCAACGGGAGTAAGCAATATGAAGAAGACCTGGTTACCGCTCGCTGCGGCCCTGACCGTCTGTGTCAGCGCCGCTTCCGCCCAGGAAGTCCGTGTTTACAATTGGTCAGATTACATTGACGATGAACTTCTGGAAAAATTTGAGTCTGAGACCGGGATCAAACTGATCTACGATGTCTTTGATTCCAATGAACTTCTTGAAACCAAACTGTTGGCTGGCGGCTCCGGATACGACGTTGTTGTACCGTCCGGAACCTTTCTTCAGCGCCAGATAACGGCCGGCGTATTTCAGCCGCTGGATCTGGCACAATTGCCCAATGCCGGCAACCTCTGGGACGTGATCAAAGATCGCACAGAGACTTATGACCCGGGCAACGCCTATTCCATTAACTACATGTGGGGCACCACTGGCCTGGGCGTCAATGTTGGCAAAGTGCGCGAAGTACTGGGCGAAGACGCACCGATTGGCTCCCTTGATCTTATCTTCAATCCGGAAAACATGAAAAAGCTGCAGGCCTGTGGCGTACATTTTCTGGATGCACCCGGTGAGATTTTCCCGGCCGCGCTTCAATACCTGGGAGAAGATCCCGACAGCAAAGACAAGGATGTGCTGGCGAAAGCGGGCGAACTGTTAAGCGCGGTCGCGCCTTATGTTCAGAAATACCACAGCTCGGAATATATCAATGCGCTTGCCAATGGCGAGATCTGTGTGGCTTTAGGCTGGTCGGGTGATGTGTTGCAGGCGCGCGACCGCGCCGCTGAAGCCGATAATAATGTCGAGATCGTGTACAACGCCCCCAGTGAGGGCGCGTTGATGTGGTTTGACCAGATGGCCATTCCTGTCGATGCACCGAACCCGGAGGCCGCACATGCGTTCCTCAATTTCATCCTCGACGCCCAAAACATTGCTGCCGCGTCGAACTATGTTTATTACGCCAACGGCAACCTGGCATCGCAGGAGTTCCTGGTGGCAGATGTGATTGAGGATACGGCAATTTACCCGGACGAAACAACGCTTCAGAATCTGTATATCACCACACCTTACGCGCCAAAAATCCAGCGTGTCGTAACCCGGATGTGGACAAAAGTTAAATCGGGCATCTGAACCTGAGCCCTCTCCCGCAGGTATGCCGGCAACCGGCGCATCCTGCGGGAGAGATCTGTGATTACATACGAGGATGACATGGCATTTGATTCCGGCTCGGCTGCATTCGCTCCCTGGGAAGATCCCGGGCAAAAACCCCTGATCAGTTTTAAATCCGTTACAAAGCGTTTCGGGAATTTCACAGCCATCGACAATCTGACGCTGGATATCTTTGAGAAAGAATTTTTTGCCCTGCTCGGCCCGTCAGGTTGTGGCAAAACCACTCTGATGCGCATGCTTGCCGGTTTTGAAGCGCCATCGGAGGGCACAATCATGCTGGACGGCCAGGATATCGGCCCCATCCCGCCCAACAAGCGCGCTGTGAACATGATGTTTCAGTCATATGCGCTGTTCCCGCATCTCAGTGTTGCCGACAATATCGCCTTCGGGCTGAAACGCTCAGATATGCCCAAATCTGAAATTGCCGGCCGGGTGGAAGAGATGCTCAGCCTGGTGCAGCTCTCGCAGTTCGCCTCACGCAGGCCACATCAGATATCGGGAGGCCAGCGCCAGCGCGTGGCACTCGCGCGTTCGCTTGCCAAGGCCCCGAAACTGCTGCTGCTGGATGAACCGCTTGGCGCACTTGACAAAAAACTGCGGCAGGAAACGCAGTTTGAACTGATGGATATTCAGGAAAAAACCGGCACCACCTTTGTCATTGTCACCCATGATCAGGAAGAGGCGATGACGGTCGCAAGCCGGATTGCAGTGGTGAACCATGGGAAACTGGTGCAAGTGGCGCCACCCGACCGGATCTACGAGGCCCCGAATTCCATATACGTCGCTGATTTCATTGGCGATGTGAATATCATTAAAGGGCTGGCAAAACCGGAGAGCGACAACCGCTATGCCATTCAGTGGTGTGAAAATCACGCACCTATCATTGGCACCAGCCAGCACGCCTTTGCCAGTGATGACATCTGTCATTTTGCGATCCGGCCGGAGAAAGTGTCGATCACCCGGGACAGGCCGACGGACCGGACCAATACAATGCAGGGCAAAGTGCTGGAAATAGCCTATCTCGGAAATATCTCAACCTATCATGTTGAATTGCCGACAGGCCAGGTGATCAAAGCCCAACAGGCCAACAACCGCCGGATTTCACGGCGCAGTTTCACCTGGCATGACTCTGTGTGGCTGTCCTTTACCGACACCGCCGGTGTCCTTCTGAGCCAGTAGCAGGTGCGCATGTGATGGATTTACGCAAACTGTTCCTGATACTTGTGCCCTACTCATGGTTGCTGGCGCTGTTTCTGATCCCGTTCGCCATTGTACTGAAAATCGCGCTGTCCGATTACGCTATCGCCATCCCGCCCTACGTGCCGACCCTTGATGGCATCGGCAACTGGAGCGATTTCAAGACCTTCCTGTCAGAGCTCGATTTCGAAAACTTCATCTTCCTCACCGAGGATGAGCTGTACTGGCGGGCCTATCTGTCCAGTGCAAAGATCGCATTTCTGTCAACACTTATGACGCTTCTTGTCGGCTTCCCGCTGGCCTATGCGATGGCGCGCGCCGCTTCTGAGTGGCGGCCGACACTGATGATGCTGGCGATCCTGCCATTCTGGACCAGCTTTCTGATCCGGGTCTACGCGTGGAAAAGCATTCTCAGCCAGGAGGGGTATCTGAACCAGGTTCTGCTCTGGGTCGGGGTAATCGACAGCCCTTTGATGATCCTCAACACCAACACTGCGGTCTACATCGGCATCGTCTACACCTACCTGCCCTTTATGGTTCTGCCAGTTTATGCGGCACTGGAAAAACTCGACGATACGCTGCTGGAAGCGGCTGAAGATCTTGGCTGTTCGCGGTTTCAGGCCTTTTGGCTGGTGACGGTGCCGCTGTCAAAACCGGGCATTATTGCGGGGTGTTTTCTGGTCTTCATTCCCGCCTTGGGTGAATTTGTCATCCCCTCGGTTCTCGGTGGATCGGATACGCTGATGATCGGCAAAGTTCTGTGGGAGGAGTTCTTCTCCAACCGCGACTGGCCGGTCGCCTCAGCCGTCGCGGTGATCCTGCTGCTGTTGCTGATCCTTCCCATCGTCCTGTTCCAGCGCAACGAGCAAAAACAGCGGGAGGCTGAAAAATGAACCGCCGATACTCCTGGTTTAACATCACCTCTCTGACCCTTGGTTTCGCCTTCCTTTACATTCCGATGATCATTCTGGTGATCTACAGTTTCAACGCTTCAAAGCTGGTCACGGTCTGGGCCGGATTTTCCACCAGGTGGTACGGCGAATTGTTTCAGAACGAAGCGTTTCTCGACGCCGCCTGGGTCACGTTAAAGGTCGGTTTGGCCTCTTCGACCCTGGCCACCGTTCTGGGCACGATGGCGGCCTATGTAATGGTACGAAGCGGGCGTTTCATGGGACGGACGCTGTTTTCGGGGATGATATACGCGCCACTGGTTATGCCCGAAGTCATCACCGGTCTGTCGCTGCTGCTGCTGTTCATTTCAATCGGGCTGGACCGAGGCGTGCTGACGATCATTCTGGCCCATACTACTTTCTCCATGTGTTATGTATCCGTCGTGGTGTCGTCACGGCTGGCCTCCTTTGACCAGTCTTTAGAAGAAGCGGCGCTGGATCTGGGTTGCACGCCGTTTGACGCGTTTCGCAGCGTTACCCTGCCGATCATCACCCCGGCGGTGTTGTCGGGCTGGCTGCTGGCGTTTACCCTGTCGCTCGACGACCTGGTGATCGCGTCTTTCACCTCCGGCCCGTCCGCGACTACTTTGCCGATCAAAATTTTTAGCGCGGTCCGGCTCGGTGTCAGCCCGGAGATCAACGCATTGTCTACGATCCTGATCAGCATCGTCACCTTCGGTGTCATCTCGGCATCGCTGATTTCAAAACGTGCGATTGCACGGCAAAGACGTGAAGAACAGGAGGCCCTGCAGGTATGAGCCGGTTTATCGAAGAATTTGAGGCCTATTGCGCGACATACGGGCCCCCTGAGCGGCTTGAACTGATGCTGTGCGACCTGAACGCTGTGCTGCGCGGAAAATGGCTGCCCGGCAATGAGGCGGAAAAACTCGCCAAAGGCGCGGTGCGTCTGCCGCTGTCCACCTATGCGCCCAACATCCTTGGCGAAGAGGTCGAAGCCACCGGGCTTGGCATCGTGGTCGGGGACCCGGACGGCAAGATCGTGCCGGTGCCCGGCAGTCTGCGCAATGTGCCCTGGGCCAGGGGGCACGTGGCTCAGGTGCAGGTCGAGATGCAGGATGAAAGTGGCGGCATTTCGCCCCTGTCGCCGCGACAAAAGCTGCAGGATGTCGTCGACCGGTTTAAGGCAAATGGGCTGCGGCCCGTGGTCGCGACGGAGCTGGAATTCTATATCCTGAGGCCACGCAAGACGGCGGAGGAAGCACCACAACCGCCTGAGGGTGTTCCCAATGCGCAGAATTATGATCTGAAAGTGCTGGAAAACAGCGAAGAAATCCTGACCGAAATTCTGGCCGCGTCCAAAACCCAGGGGTTGGCAACAGACACGTTGATCGCCGAATACGGCCCGGGTCAGTTTGAGGTCAATTTCCTGCATACTGACGACCCGGTGCTGGCCGCCGACACCGCGCTTTTGTTTCGCCGGCTGGTGAAGGGCGTGGTGCGCAAACACGGGATGGAAGCCACCTTTATGGCCAAACCCTATGCCGCCTGCCCGGGAAATGGCATGCATGTTCACGCCAGTGTTCTGGACCAGGATGGTCTGAATATCTTTTCTGCTGAACACGGTGTATCGGAGACCTTGAGGGCCGCAGTCGGCGGTGTTTTGGCCACCATGCGCGAGATGCAGGCGATATTTGCCCCGCATATGAATTCCTACCGCCGGTTTCAGCCGAACAGTTTTGCGCCGACAGCGCCGGATTGGGGGCTTGATAACCGCAGCGCTTCGGTCCGTCTGCCAGAAACGCGCGGGCCAGGAGCGCGGCTGGAACACCGGATCGCCGGCGCCGATGTGAACCCATACCTGGCGCTGACCGCTGTGCTTGGTGGTATGCTTCACGGCATCGAAACCAGGCCTGACGTCCCGTTACCGCTTGAAGACCCCGCGATGATCGCCGCCGCGCCACTGGGGCATGACTGGCGACAGGCCGTCGATCTGTTCGCCGCTTCTGAGTTTGCTGCAGAGCTGTTTGGCGAAGACTACCGCCGGATATATTCCACGGTGCGCTACGATGAAATAGACCAGCTGACGCGGATCATCTCGCCGACAGAATACCGCTATTACCTCGGACGGCTTTGAGAGAAACCATGCAACGCATTTACGAGACAGAGGCCTACAGCCCGGCTTCCGACCAGGGTAATTACTGGCTGAGCACCGTCACTGACAGCCGGGCCCCCTACCCGCAATTGTCGGGCAGCCGCCGGGTTGAAGTGGCCATTGTCGGTGGCGGGTACACCGGCCTGTCGGCGGCGTTGCATCTGACTGAGGCCGGGACAGAGGCGCTGGTGCTTGAGGCGCAGACCATCGGGTACGGCGCCTCCGGCCGCAACGGTGGGTTTGCTATGATCGGCGGCGCCAAGGCTTCCGACAGCAGCCTGATACGCAGTTACGGGCTTGAGGGGTTGCGCGATTTCCACCGGGGTCAGCGCGCCTCAGTTGATCTGGTCGCCGACCTGCTCGCGCGCCTGAACATCGACGCCGACACCCACTCAAAAGGGGAGCTGTGTCTGGCCCACCGGCCCAAAGACATGGCCACGTTGCGGGCGGAATCCCAGCATCAGGAAGCATTGTTCGGCCTTGATGCAGAGATCATTGAACCTGGCGATCTGGCGGCGCGCGGCATGGCAAGTCCCGGGTTTCACGGCGGTATGATCTATCCGCTGGGATTTGCCCTGAACCCTCGCAAATATGTCCTGGGCCTGGCCCATGCCGCTCTGGATGCCGGCGCTGAGATCTGCGCCAATTCGGCGGTGCAGTCGATCTCCCGAAATCCGGACGGCAGCTATCTGCTGCGCTGCGAAACCGGTGAGGTTGTGGCCAGAAAGCTGATCCTGGCCACCAATGGCTACAGCAGCGATGATCTGCCCGGCTGGATGAAAGCCCGCTATCTGCCGGTGCAGTCCAACGTGCTGGTCAGTCGCGAGCTGACCGATGGCGAAATATCGGCGCAGGGCTGGTCTACCGATCTTATGGCCTTTGATACCCGCAACCTGCTGCATTATTTCCGGCTGATGCCCAACCGGCGTTTTCTGTTTGGCATGCGCGGTGGCATCAAGGCCACGCCCGGTGCCAAGGCTGAAATGCACCGGCGCATCCGCCGGGATTTTGAGACAATGTTTCCGGCTTGGTCCGAAGTTGAGACACCATACTTCTGGTCCGGCCTGGCTTGCCTTTCGCGCAATCTGACCCCCTATGTCGGTCCGCTCAAAAGCTGGCCCGGCGCTTATACCGGCATAGCCTATCACGGCAACGGCGTCGCTATGGCCAGCTATGCCGGCGCGCTGCTTGCCGATCTCGTTTTAAACCGCAACGCCCGCCCTTATCCGGAGATCATGAAAGCGCCGCTGAAGCGCTTTCCATTCGGAGCCTGGCGGCGCAACCTGCTGAGACCAGCCTATCGCTGGTACGGTCTCGTGGACGGAGCATAACAACATGAGCAAGCCCCCCCTGCGCATAGGCGTATTGGAAACCGGCCGGCCGCCGGAAGATCTCGCGGCTGAATTTGGCGACTATCCTTCGATGGTCGGCGACTGGCTGTCGCCGCTGGAAGCAGAATTCACCAGCTACGCCGCCCTTGACGGTAAGCTGCCCACAGATCCGGCAGAATGCGATCTCTGGGTTATCACCGGATCGAAATTTGGCGTCTATGAGGCACATGACTGGATCGCGCCACTTGAACAATTCATCCGCGATATCCGGAGCGCAGGCCGCAAGATGGTGGGCATTTGTTTTGGCCATCAGCTGATCGCACAGGCGCTTGGCGGTGTGGTCAGCAAGTCCGCCAGGGGCTGGGCGCTTGGGGTGCACCAATACGATACGGTGAACTGGCCTGCCCCGCTTGGAACTGACCCGGGAACGATCGCCATTCAGGCCTACCATCAGGATCAGGTTGACGTGATCCCGGACGGGGCCATCCGGATCGCCCAATCAGATTTCTGCCCCAATGCCGCGCTCTGGTACCCGGGGTTTGCGGTGACGGTCCAGGGCCATCCTGAATTTGCCAAACCCTATACCAGCGCCCTGCTTGAAAGCCGGCGTGGCACCATTCTGAGCGATGACGATGTTGATCAGGGCCAGCGCAATATGGCGCTCACGACCAACCGGGACCACCTCGCGGTTCTGATCGGTGACGGGCTGAAGAGCTTCTGAAGCAGGAGAGAGAACATGAGCGACAGATCCGGTGACTACGCCTTTCGCGGTACTGAAAATTGCGACCGCTGGCCTGAAATGACCTATGGCGGGGCGCTGAGTTTTCTGCGCCGGCGCTATTCCCGCGATCTGGAAGGCGTCGATGTGGTCGTCAGCGGCGTGCCCTATGACTGTGCCGTAACCAACCGTTCAGGCTGCCGTCTTGGTCCCAGGGCAATCCGCGCCGGGTCAACGCTTTTGGCCGAGCTTGATGCATTTCCGTTTGGCTTCAACCCGTTTGAGACATTGTCCGTGGTGGATTATGGCGATTGCATGCTGAACCCGCATCACCCGGATACGATTGAGGCGGCGATCGAGGCCCATGCACACAAAATCCTTAACGCGGGTGCCAGGATGCTTACGCTGGGCGGCGACCACTTCATTTCCTACCCGATCCTCAAGGCCCATGCGAAAAAACATGGCCCCATCGCTCTGATCCAGTTCGATGCCCATTGCGACACCTGGGATGACGATGGCGCGAAGCTTGACCACGGCACGATGTTTGCGCGTGCGGCGGCTGAAGGGGTGGTGGATGTTAGCAAATCCACTCAGATCGGATTGCGCACTTTTAATAAAACTGACGCAGGGTTTGAAGTGCTCACGGCGCCCTGGCTTCACCGCAACGGCGTTGATGCGGCGCTGGAGATCATCAGAGCGCGCGCCGGCGATGCCCCGGTCTATGTGTCC
Organism: Candidatus Halocynthiibacter alkanivorans; assembly: GCF_003333265.1. Lineage (GTDB taxonomy): Bacteria > Pseudomonadota > Alphaproteobacteria > Rhodobacterales > Rhodobacteraceae > Halocyntiibacter_A > Halocyntiibacter_A alkanivorans. The sequence continues at coordinate 31,718 of NZ_QOLB01000034.1, read as the reverse complement.
TTTGATGTGGATGGGATGGATCCGGCCTATGCTCCGGGAACCGGCACCCCGGTCGCCGGCGGGCTGGCCTCCTGGCAGGCGCTTGAGCTAATCCGCGGGCTGGGCGCTCTCAACCTGGTGGGCATGGATGTGGTCGAAGTTGCCCCGGCCTATGATCACTCAGAGATCACTGCGATTGCCGCCGCAACTGTGGCGCATGACTGGCTGTGTTTGCTGGCGGAAAAGAAAGGTGCAAAACGCAGATCCACCGGCCGGCTCTGAAACCGGGCCAGGCAACGCACCATCCGGAGAATGTGACGCTGGCTGGAGCGATATGTTCTGATGGACACACAAATGGCTGGCTTTGGCTCGCGTTTGGTTAAACCACTTCATGCGCGTCAGAACGTGCCGGAGATACGCACGTTTGGCGCCGATAGCGGAGTTGCCAGCGATCTGGTGACACAGGGCGCTGCTCTGCGTGTCGCAACAGGACAGCCGGCGCCAGGATCTTTGCGGTGAGCGTCATATTCCTCACTTTAGGCGGACAACTGGCCTTGCCAACAAGTCGGCGTGCTGCAGGCGGTTTGCGGCGCTGCAGACAGCGAAGCCCTGGCTGAGTTAGCAGAGACTGCGCCCCGCCCGGCATCGGGACGGGCCCGGTGGTGAGCACCACCAGGCCCGAAGTCTTTGTAATCAGGCGCTCAGCCAGACCCGTTCCAGGTGCATCTCGCGGAACTGGTGGCGCTCATAATTGTTCACCTTATCCGTATGATGCAGGGCCTGGGTCATCCAGAAAGGCTGAATAATTGCGCCACTGTCCTGCAGGATAGTTTGCAGCTTCACCATCAGCGCCCGGCGTTTGTCAGGATCAAACACACCCACCGCTTCTTCCAGAAGCGTGTCAAACTCAGGGTTGGAATGGCCGGATTCGTTCCATGACCCACCCGTTTTATAGGCCAGAACCAGCACCTGAACCCCCAGAGGTCGCGGCCCCCAGTTGGTTGTGCTGAACGGGTATTTGGTCCAGTCGTTCCAGAAGGTCGCCCCGGGAATGACTGTGCGTTTGACCTTAAAGCCCGCATCCCGGATCTGCGCCCCGATTGCATCGGTGGTATCTTTGCGCCAGTCGCCATCGATCGAGATAAGTTCGAGTTCAGTATCACCATGTCCCGAAGTTGCGGCCAGTGCCCGCGCTTTGTCCACATCCCGCCCGATTTTTGGCAGTTCGGCATATTCTTCATGGAATGGAGCAACATGATGGTTCTCGGCCGGAATGCCGGCGCCGTCGACGCCCAGTTCCAGTGCCACGGAGTTGTCCACCGCCAGCTGAATCGCGTTGCGCAATTCTTTGCTGTCATAAGGCGGAGTGTCCGCCCGCATACGCGCCACAATGGTCGTCGCGGTAGCTTTGTCTTTTTTCACGAGGCCAAGACTGTCGAGCGCGGCAACAAAACTCGCCTGGGTTAAATCATTCACATCGATCTCTTCGGCCTCAAAAGCCGCCACAACAGCCGAGTCATCGGTGCCGTAATCGATGAATTTAACGCCATCAAGCAGCGCTTCACCGCCCCACCAATCGCCATTTTCACGGCGTTTGACTTCAGCTTCGGTACCAACCCCAAAGGAGACCAGTTCAAACGGACCGGTGCCGATTGGCGCGTTTTGCAACCCGACAGAACTCTCAAAGCTGGGATGCACGATCAGCGCCGGGTAATCAGCCATGCCAGCGATCAGCGTAATATCGGCAATTGGCAGGTTCAGGCGGACCGTATAGTCGTCAAGCCGCTCGATAACACCTTCGCCGGCGCCGCCGGTCTCCGCGTCAATCAGCGAACTCATCCGCGAGGCCATAGAGTTGCCTTCGGCTCCCTTGTCACACCAGCGATTGAGATTAAAGATCACATCGTCAGCATTGAAGTCATCGCCATTGTTCCAGGTCACGCCTTTGCGCACGTTCAGCGTATAGGTTTTTGCGTCATCACTGACGTCCCAGCTTTCCAGCAGCATTGGTGTAAAGCTAAAATCCATATCCCAACGCACAAGAGGTTCACAGAATTGACGGGCAATATTACCCATGTCAGTCCAGTCATAGATCCGCGGATCACTGATATCGAGAACCCGCATGGCAACACGCAGGACTCCGCCTTTCATGCCCTGAGCCTGCGCCGCTGTTGGCACCGCCAGGCCCAGCAGCCCATAGGCAGTGGCCGCGCTGGCACCAAAAGTGCTGGCAGTGGAGATAAACTCGCGGCGCGTCATGCCGCCTTTGCCGACCTCTTTGGCCATTCTCCGCACAATCTTACGTACGGGCTTTTCTCTGTGATCCTGTCTCATACTCTTCTCCCTGGTCGTTTAAAATCTCTTGGTCTGCTTCTTATTCAAATTACTCCAGTGGCGAAGCGCCACCAGCTGCCTTCCGGCTCTCGATAAAACTGGCCACCCGCTCTGCGATCAAAGCGCTGTCGTCAGGTGGTTCGTAATCTCTCAGCACCTGTTTCCAGACGCCCGTTGCCCGTTCAGCAGAGGTCTGTGACCCAGCGTCAACCCATGCCCCATAGTTTCTGAGGTCCGCAACAAGCGGCCTGTAAAACGCATCCTGATAGCGTTCCATCGTATGCTGAGTGGAGAAAAAATGTCCACCGGGTTCAACGTCACGCAGCGCGTCAAGGCCGATTTCAGCGGCTGAGGCCTGTGTCGGTTGGCAAAGTTCCGCAAGGATTTGAAGGGCTTCGACGTCATTAATGAACTTCTCATACCCAAAGCTCAGCCCGCCTTCCAGCCAGCCGGCAGAATGGATAACAAGCGTGGCGTTCGCCATCATTGCCCCCCAAAGCGCCATATCGGTCTCGGTGGCAGCCTGCATATCCGGGATATTTGAGGCCGATCCGGTGGCCGAACGCCAGGGAAGCCCTGTCAGACGCGCAAGCTGCCCCGAGCCGAGCTGCAGTTTCACATGTTCCGGGGTGCCAAAGGCAGGCGACCCCGATTTCATATCCACGTTTGAGCTGAAGCCGCCGTAGCTGACCGGCGCTCCGGCCCGCGTCATCTGGGCCAGGGTGATCCCCGCCAGCGATTCAGCATGTTGCAACGTCAATGCGCCCGCAACCGTAACCGGGGCCATCGCGCCGGCCAGACAAAAGGGCGTGATTATGGTCATCTGTCCGGCACGGGCGAAATCAATAATCCCCTGAGCCATCGGCAGGTCAAGCATTCTCGGCGAATTGGTATTGATGACGGTGCTGACCCAGACACCGTTTTCAAACTCCTGATCGCTCAGGTTTAATCCCAGGCGGATGATTTCAAAACTGTCTTGCACCTGGCCCCGGCCGCGCGCAAAAACATAGGTGGGCTTGTCCCCCAAAACCAGCTGAGCGCGTGTTGTTGCATAGTGGCGCAGATTGACCGGGATGTCCTGAGGCTCGACGCTGGGGCCAAATTGATGAATAACATCAAAGCTCTGGCAGAGCTTCAGTGTTTCTTCAAACGCTTCCATATTTCCGGGGCGGCGGCCGCGCTCCAAATCGGTCACATTCGGACAGCCTGACCCGGCCACAAAAATCAATGCGCCGTTTTCATAGATCTGTTCGCGCGCCGGATTGGCGGCACGGAGCCGGATGGAGACCGGCGCCGTAGCCAGGGCACTTTCAACCATATCCCGGCCGATATAAACCATGTCCTCTTTGACGATGGCGCCGGCGGCTGCAAGAATTTCACGCGCTTCCGGCAACAGGACCTTCAAACCCAGTTCTTCCAGAACCTGCAGCGCGGTCTGGTGTATCGCGACAATTTCGTCGTCGGAAAACACCTTTTGGGGCTGAAACGGGTGTTTTAACTGACGATAGTGAGCGGTCCTGGCCGCTGCCGTTTTAATTGCCGCGCCCTGTCGGCGCCGGCGGGATCTGCGTCTGGATTTTTCAATATTCATGTTCTCATTCCTTCACCAGGTTAATTGCAGGTGACATCGGGAGGACCCAGGCCTTTTACGGTTATACCACATTGATGAAAGTCATCCAGGGTCTGGGTTTGCTGAATTTCCCCATTCGTACCGGCTGTACAAAATTATAGTGCAAGCTGTGATCACAGTGCGCCGGAAATATCCTCCGCGCGGCGGATGGTGCCGGATTCCCCGAGCCGGCTGGGATTTGTAAATCCAAGGTTCATGTCAAAATCCGGCTCTGCTATTCCAGCACGCGCGACAGATTTTCACCAGATCGGATTTGCGCGTCTCACCCGTTTTTTGCGCGCTCTTATCGCTCAATGCAAATGCTGGCCAGCCAGGTTTTCATCGAATGGCACGTCAGATCCGAGCGGACCAGCGCCCCACTGCAATCCCGCAATACGCCGCAATACGCCGCAAGAGTAAGATCCGGACAGTCCGCCTTTTCTGCAGAGGTCAGATCGGGCAGCGCGGAACAAGGCCTGGCGCGGTACACAGCGTCAGTTCGCTCGCGAAAGGCGGCCTGGCTTTCGCCAGGACCTAAACATCGTTTGTCAGAACCACCAATACCGCACAGCCGCCCTGCGGTATTTCGATCAGGCCGGCATCTGCGCTGAACAGGGCAGCAGCCCCGGGCGCAACCGGCACGCCGCCAATCTGCGCCGCGTCGAAGATACTGTAGATCACATGGCGGCTGGTAATATCTGCACCTGCGGTCCACGTGTCGCCGCCTCGCAGAACACTCACGTCAGCCTTGATCCGTTGCCCATCAAAGATCAGGTTGAAATTGCGCACATTTCCCGAAATCAGCCGCCCTTCAACTTGCAGACCTCCGGAAAATCTCAGCGGTTTCAACGCTCCGGCGTGCAATTCACCGGCCGGGAGAAGCAGGTCAAGCCCCGCACCTTCGATCACAGTCAGGATGCGCGTGAAGCCGTCAAATAGCGAGAACGTCGCGTCCCGGTCCATTTCTGCAATGCTTATGCGCCATAAAAGCTGGTCTGCTGCCTGTTCCTTCACGATTTCATGGGTAATCCCGCCGCCATTCTTCCACCGCGAGGTCTGAAACGTGCTGGCGGGGATGATACGCAGATGCTCTGCCATTGTCGCGGGCCTCTCCTGATGTGCATGATTTCGTTGAATATGACAGTCCGTGTGGCCCAGCGCCATGCCGGATGTACCATGCAGCAGGTTCAGCATGCCAGTCACGTCTCTGTCCCCAGAAATCGGTCCGGAGAGGGGGCAAATCAGCCCAGTGGCGGGTCAAACCCGTTCAGATCGGGTCAGTTCAGCTGCGCATCCGTGTGCCTCGGGGATCATACAATGCGGTCAGGCGCACGCGTGCCGGGCGCTCGTCCCCCAGGATACAGACGGTAACGGGCTGATCCTCATTGCAATACGCCGTTTCAACATAGCCAAGCGCCACGCTTTTCCGCGTGTAGTGACCGTAACCGCCCGAAGTCACATGGCCGATGCAGCGCCCCTGATACAGGATCGGCTCATTGCCCAGCGCGTCCGCATCAAGCGCGTCGATTTCCAACAGCACCAACTTGCGTTTCGCCCCGTCTTCACATTGCTGCAAACAGGCAGAACGTCCGATATAGGAGGTTTTATTGGCACTGACAAAACGCGACATGCCGGATTCCACGGCGGTGTAATCGGGTGAGAAATCCAGACTGGTCCAGGCCCCAAAGCCTTTTTCCAGCCGCAGACTGTCAAATGCCCGGCCGCCAAAATGTGTAAGCCCAAACGGCGCGCCCGCCTTTTCCAGCAGCAACATCAGCGCCCGGTGGTCTTCAGACCTGCCATAAATCTCGTACCCCAGTTCGCCGGTGAAAGAGATGCGACAGACCCGCGCCCGAATTGGCCCCAGATCGAGTTCTCTGACGCTCATAAAAGGAAACGCGTCATTGCTGACATCAGTTTTAGTGATTGTCTCCAGCAGAGCGCGCGCTTTGGGTCCGGCTATTGAGAAGCCAGGCCTCTCATCGGTGATCACACGCAGGCTCACCCCCTCGTGTGGCATGTGACTGAGGAACCAGCGCGTATGAAATTGCTGCGCCACACCGGAGCCAATGATCATGAACCGGTCCTCTGCCAGACGCGAGACGGTGAAATCTCCGGCCAGACGGCCTTTGGGCGACAGCATCGGCAGCAGCTTCATCCTGCCTTGCCCAGGCAACGTGCCTGCCAACAAACCGTCCAGCCAGCGTTCGGCCCCTGTCCCCTCAACCTCATATTTCGCAAAAGTCGCAATTTCAGAAATACCCACGTCTTCACGCACGGCGCGGCATTCTTCCGCCACATGGGCAAACGCGTCAGAGCGGCGGAATGTCGGTGCCTCATACGGCTCCACCCCATCAGGTGCGAACCACAGCGCGTATTCCTTGCCATAAGAGGCGCCAAACACCGCGTTGCGCTCTTTCATCAGATCATAGACCGGGCTGGTCAGCAGCGGACGTGCCGCCGGCAGCTCTTCATTGGGGAAAGTGATTTTAAAACGACGCCCGTAGTTCTCATGGGTTTTATCAAGCACATAGGCTTTGCCCGCCCAATCCCCGAACCGCGCGACATCCATGGCGAACACGTCGCGGCCAGGTTCGCCCTCTATGATCCATTCCGCAATCGCCAGACCTATGCCTCCACCCTGAGAACAGCCCGCCATCACGCCGCAGGCAACAAAATAATCCGGCAGCCCCGGCATCGGACCAATCACCGGATTGCCGTCAGGGGCAAATACGATCGGGCCGTTGACGACTTGTTTGATACCTGCGAAGCGCAGCGCCGGGACCCGCTTAAACGCCACCGAGAGGCGGTCCATCAGCCGGTCCAGATCAGCTTCCAGCAATTCATGGCCAAAGTCCGCGCTGGTGCCCCCCACCGCCCAGTGTTTGCATTGCTGCTCATAGGTGCCGATAAGAAAGCCCTGCCCCTCCTGGCGCATATAGCTCTCCGCATCAAAATCGATGGTATAGGGCAGTTCGCGGGTCAGGGCCTGGATTTCCGGAACGCTGTCGGTGACCAGATACATATGTTCCATCGGCACAATCGGCAGCGTCACCCCTGCCATCGCAGCCACTTCCCTGCCCCAGAGCCCACCGGCATTGATCACCACTTCACAGCGGATCTCGCCCCGGGGTGTTTTCACCAGCCAACCGCCATCCGGCAGGCGCTGTGTTTCGGTGACCGGCGTGTGGCGATGCACCTCAGCCCCCGCCAGACGCGCCGCTTTAGCATAGGCGTTGGTGACACCTGTCGGATCCATATGCCCGTCGCTGGCATCATACATCGCGCCAAGTATGCCATCCGGGTTTAACAGCGGGTTCAGCTCCAACACCTCATCCACCGTCAGCATGCGCGAGTCGATGTTCAGGTATACTGACTTGGCCTGTTCAGCCTTCAGAAAGTCCATCCGGTCCTGGTTGGTTGCCAGATAAAGTTCGCCCACCTGATGCAGACCACAGGACTGACCGGATATCTTTTCAATCTCTTTGTACTGGTCGATGGTGTATTTCTGCAGCGCCGCCATGATCGGGTCGCCGTTCAGCGTGTGCATGCCCCCCGCCGCGTGCCAGGTCGAACCGGAGGTCAGCTCAGAGCGTTCAAGCAACATGGCATCGCGCCAGCCCAGTTTGGTGAGGTGATAGAGGATTGAGCAGCCGACAATGCCGCCGCCGATCACAACGGCTCTGGTTTCCGTCTTCACTCTCTGACCTCCCAAGTTCAGTTGATCTGCGTGGACTTCCAATCTTGTGTCGTGCCGGTGAGGGTTCGGGCCAGCCGTCAAATCGCGGGGTTTGGCAATGCGAACCTGGATCATACCAATATGAAGCGGTTTTCAGTGGCGGCTCAATAAGAACATGGATCACCTCTGACCAGATGTTTCATGTCAATCGCGGATTCCCTGAGTGTTTCGCACTTATTCACCATCACCAGAGACATAGATCGTTCTAAGAGGCCGGCCTAAATAAGACTCTATGAAATACAGGGAGTCTTCGGTTTTATTGAAAAGCAGCGACGCTGCTACGGGTCCGTGATACCTATATTCAAAAGAGGGGCGGAGTCCGAGCACAGGCCCATACGACCGGAAAAAACACGTCTGATATGCGTAAATTACATAGATACGGCCAATCATGCAGCCCTGCCGTCTTGGGCCGTCAAAATCAAGCTCAGCACTTGCGACACGTTCGTCAATATTTGCCAGCAGGGTCGCGTACATTTCTTTGTCGACTTTATCAGCTACATAAAAATCAAGCTTGATCAGAGCGATAAACGCTATGAGAAAAATGAAAATTTTCTTTTTCTTCGTCATCTTCGCCCCGCTGTGGGTGTCATTGTGATGAAACAACGGCATCAAATTTAAAAACTGCAAATAAATCAGTGAATTAATCCGGTCAGCTTATCGCGCTCCGGGTAAAAAACCACCCTGAAAATCCGGGAAAATTGGCCGCTGTTGGTGGCAGCAAAAAACCGCGGGATCTGTGCGTATAGCTCCACAGCCCGGGCCGCGACGACCGGTCAATTCACCAGCAGGCCTTGGAGTTCAGATCAACGAGGCTGCGACCCGGGGAAGATCACGCGGCGTGTCTGCGCAGCCATGTCACCTTATGGCACGCGTAGCCCCTGCCCTTGCGACTGTGGGCGGGCTGTCAGGCAGAACGGTGGCAATGGCATTGCGCTCCAGCATATCGGCAATGTCGCCCGCCGGTTTGATATCGGTGACCAGAATGTCAAATGAAGCCGGGTCTTCGATGGCGATTGGCGCACGCAGGCCGAACTTTTCATTGTCGGCCACCACGATCCGTGTCTGCGCACGCGCGGCGGCTTCGCGCGACAGGTCCGCTTCCTGGATGTCGTGCAACATGAAGCCCACGTCGGCATTCACTGCGCCCACCGAAAACACCGCAAACCGGACGTTAAAGCGACGGATGAAATTGATCGCTTCCAGACCAAAAGCCCCGCCGTCGTGGCGGCGCAATTCGCCCCCGGCCATAAACACCCGGTTGTTGTTGCGCGTTGCCAGGCTATGGGCCACCGCCAGCGAATTGGTGACCACATAGAGATTGTGGTGATTGCTCAGGGCTTCAGCCACATAGGCGGTGGTGGAGCCGATATCCAGAAACAGGGAATCCCCGTCGGAAATCATTTCGGCCACACGTTGTGCCAGCCTCTGTTTGGTGCCGGCATTCTGATCCATGCGCGACTGAAACGTCGGCTCGGTCACCGTCAGGTTTTCAACCAGCAACACGCCGCCATGTACTTTGCGCACCAGGGCTCGGGCTTCTAGCGCCTTGATATTGCGCCGGATGGTTTCGTCTGAAACCCCCAACCGGTTGGCCAGAAACCCGACCCGGCTGCCACCGCCTGCAAGTCGCAATTCGCGCAGGATTTCCTGCTCCCGATGGTTTGAGTGTTCTGGTTTTTCTTGCATCTGCCTGTCCAAATCTTGCCGCTCACATCGCATTTTACCCCATTTACCCACGCATAACCACATCTAAACGACTATTGGTGTGGTTTTTGTTGACAGATGAGTGGTTTTGCGAGGACCTTAGCCCTGCGGGGCGATTCCCGTGCAAAAGAAGCCGGGGAGAATGTTTTGATGACGCATATTTTGAAAAAGACAGCGATTGGCGCTGTAACCTCAGTAATTCTGGCGGGCACGGCCCTTGCGGGTGTGGAGTCTGCTGATCCGATAAAACTGACCCTGCATGACTGGTCCGGACAGTTGATCAATACGCAGATCATGGGATCGATCCTTGAGGAGGCGGGCTATAATGTTGAATATGTTCAGGCCGACTATATTGCCCAGTTCGCGGGGCTGAAAACCGGCGACCTGACCCTGGCGATGGAAATCTGGGCCACCACCGGTCAGGAGGCGCTTGATGAAGCCACCGCCAGTGGCAAAGTTGTCAATGCCGGGGAAACCGGGCTGCAGGCGATCGAAGAATGGTGGTATCCGCTTTATATGAAAGAGCGTTGTCCCGGCCTGCCCGACTGGAACGCGCTGAAAGACTGCGCCGAGGTGTTTTCAACCGCCGAAACGGCCCCTTTGGGGCGTTATGTTGGCGGTCCGGTGACCTGGGGCGGCTTTGATGAAGAGCGTGTCGAAGCTCTGGCCCTGGATTTTGAAGTGGTGCATGCGGGCACAGACGCGGCGCTGTTCGCGGAACTTGAATCCGCCTATCAGCGCCAGGCTCCGGTGATGCTCTGGGTCTATGTGCCCCATTGGGCCCCGGCAAAATATGACGGCGAATTTGTGGAATTCCCACCCTATTCTGTTGAGTGTTATTCGGATGCCGCCGCTGGCATCAACCCGGACGCCGCTTATGACTGCGGCAAACCCCGCGGCCCGATCTGGAAAGCCGCATGGGCCGGAATGGAAGATAAATGGCCCGGCGCCTATGCTGCGGTTCAGGCCTATACTCTGAACAATACCGAGATGAGCGCCATGGTGGGTGCCGTAGATCTTGAAGGTCAGGACATCGACACCGTTGTGGCCAACTGGATGGCGGACAACAAAGACCGCTGGAGCGCCTGGATCGCTGAATAGGTCCTGTCGCCACGACTGCCCCGGGACAGCATAAGTTACCGGGGCATATTCACGATTTTCCGGTCGTGGATGGCGCCGGATCCAAGCAACCCTGACTGACTTTCTGCGACGCTGAATTACCGTCCCGGTCCCAAAATAACTGCAAAGTCTCAAATACAGGTTTTCGATAAATGAACGGCCAGCCGAAACTCTCCTGTCACAATGTCTGGAAACTCTATGGTCCGGGCGCTGAAGACTATTTGCACAAAAACCCGGAAGCGACGCTTGAGCAGATCACGGCTGCGGACCTGATCCCAGCGGTGCGTGGCGCGAATATTGACATCCACGACGGTGAAATTTTTGTGATTATGGGCCTCTCCGGCTCTGGCAAGTCCACCCTGGTGCGCTGTCTGTCACGGCTGATCGAACCGACGGCCGGTGAACTACATTTCAATGGCCAGGATCTGCGCCGGGTATCAGAGCGCGAAATGATCGACATCCGCCGCCACAAGCTTGGCATGGTGTTTCAGCATTTCGCCCTGCTGCCACATTTGACGGTGTTGCAGAATGTCGCGTTTCCGCTGAGCATCCAGGGCCAGAGCAAAACCAGGGCCGAAGCCCGTGCCCGTGAGGTGATCCGGCTTGTTGGCCTTGAAGGGCGCGAGACCTATTTTCCACGGCAACTCTCCGGTGGCCAACAGCAGCGGGTGGGCATCGCGCGCTCGCTGGCGGTGGAACCGGAACTGTGGTTTCTGGACGAACCTTTTTCCGCGCTCGACCCGCTGATCCGTCGCGAGATGCAGGATGAATTCCTGCGGCTGCAGGCGCTGCTGAAAAAGACCATCGTCTTCATCACCCATGATTTTGACGAGGCCATCCGCCTGGCCGACCGTATTGCGATTATGAAGGACGGCGCAGTGATTCAGGTGGCAACTCCGGAAGAGTTGGTGCTCAATCCCGCCTCTCATTATGTCGAAGAATTCACCCGCCACATACCGCGCGCCAAAGTAATGTCGGTCGGCTCTGTCATGACCCGGTGCGAGGTGGGTCAAAGTGACAGCGCCCCGGGAGATGGTGGCCCGGGGAACGGTGACCAAGTGGCAACTATTCCTGAAAACGCGCGTATTGCTGATGTGGCCCACGCGGTGGTAAGCGCCGCCGCGCCGCTGACCGTTGTGGATGAGACCGGAAACACCACCGGCACAATTTCCAGGGAGGCGGTGATTTCGGTTCTGATCGGCCCGGGGCCGGCCCCATGAGCCCGCGTCAGATGGCCCTCCCGCGCACTGCCCTGCTGTGGAGCGGGCTTTTCATCCTGACCTGGCTGCTGAGCGCCTGGAGTAAATCACTGGCAGAGGCGATGGATCTCAGCTGGATGGTGAAGTACCCGACGGCCTGGGTCTTTCCGCTAAAAGACTACATCTCAGGCGCGATGCGCTGGCTGGTAGAAGACGCCACCTTTGGCCTGTTCACCTTTACCGACGCCACCAGAGCGCTGGCCTGGCTGATCGAAAAACCTTATGAGCTTGTCCGCGCCTTGCTGTCGTCGGGCTTTGAGCGCGGCTTCGGGCGGGATGCGGTGCAGATTGTGCCACCGCTGAGCTGGCTTGCGGTACTGGCCGGCGTGATGGCGCTGGGTCATTACGCCCGGGACTGGATCCTGGCGGCGATTGTCGGCACATCCTTTGCTTATCTGGCGACGTTCGGCCAGTGGGACTCGGCGATGATCACCCTCGCATCCGTGGTGATTGCAGTGCCAATCGGCGTTGCCGGCGGCTTGTTCCTTGGCATTCAGGCCTACCGCCATCCACTTTTCGACCGGCTGCTGAAACCTCTTCTGGACTTAATGCAGACCATTCCGATTTTCGCCTATCTGGTGCCGATCCTGTTCATGTTTGGTTTTGGCCCGGTGTCCGCACTGGTCGCCACGGTCATTTACGCCATGCCACCCATGGTGCGCGTCACCACCATGGCGTTGAAGGCGGTGGACCCTGAAATCAAAGACTTTGGCATCATGTCCGGCTGTACCAGGCACCAGATCACCTGGCGCATTCTGGTGCCCTCGGCGCGTGGCAGCCTGATGCTCGGCGTCAATCAGGTGATTATGCTGTCGCTGAATATGGTGATTATCGCCTCAATGATCGGTGCGGGAGGACTTGGTTTTGACGTGCTGTCCTCGCTGCGCCGGCTGGACATCGGCGGCGGGTTTGAAGCCGGCATTGCCATAGTTATCCTGGCCATTGCGATTGACCGGCTCAGCCAGGCGTTTGCTGAACGCGACGGGAACACGGCCCCTGTGAGCACAGAAATCAGTGTGTTGCGCCGCCATCCGCGCAGTTTCATTGTGCTCGCCGTCTTAATCCTGTCGATGAGCATCGGTCAGTTTGCGCCGATGTTTCAGACCTATCCGGAGGCGCAGACTCTCACCACCGGCGCGTTCTGGAGCGAGACGGTCAAGTTTCTCAACATCAGCTATTTTGATCAGTTTGAGGCGGTAAAGATTTTTTTCCTCAAAGGCTTCATGCTGCCGATTAAACGCTTTTTCCTCGGCATCCCCTGGCCCTGGATGATCGGGATTGTGGTGCTACTGGGCTGGAAGTTCGGCGACTGGAAACTGGCGCTGATCAACGGGTTGATGGCCCTTTTTATTGTCACAACCGGAATGTGGAGCAAAGCCATGATTACGGTCTACCTTTGCGGCGCATCGGTTCTGATTGCCTCTGTCATCGGTATCCCACTGGGGGTGCTGGCGGCAGTGAACAAGCGTGCAGGTGCCATCATTGGTGTGGTGATTGATACGCTGCAGACGCTGCCGAGCTTTGTCTATCTGATCCCGGTTGTGATGCTGTTTCGCATCGGTGATTTCACCGCGATGATCGCGATTGTGCTGTATTCGCTGACCCCTGCGGTTCGGTATACCGCCCATGGCGTCGCATCGGTCAGCTCAGAACTGATCGAAGCCGGGGTGGTGTCGGGCTGTACACGCTGGCAGATCCTGACCCGGATCCGGCTGCCGCTGGCGCTGCCAGACATTCTGCTGGGCATCAATCAGACCATTATGCTGGCGCTGTCGATGCTGGTCATCACTGCGCTGGTTGGCACAAGGGATCTGGGCCAGGAGGTCTATATCGCCCTGACCAAAGCCGACACAGGCCGCGGCATTGTGGCCGGTCTCGCCATCGCCTTTATCGCCATCATCGCCGACCGGATCATTTCGGCCAGCGCACGCAACGCCCGTATCCGCTTCGGGCTGGAGGCCGCACATGACTGAACAGGATGTAATGAAACGGATCCGGCACCTGCCTTGCTGGCAGGGCGAGATTGACGCCACACCTCTGGGCGGCGGCATCACCAACGTGAACTTTCTCGTCACGGATGCGGTGGCAAAATACGTGGTACGGCTTGGGGAGGACATCCCGGAGCATCATGTCATGCGGTTCAATGAACTGGCCGCAAGCCGCGCCGCCCATGCCGCCGGCCTGTCCCCTGCGGTTGTTTTTGCCGAAAAAGGCATCACTGTGCTGGATTATATCGAAAGCCGTACCTTCACGCCTGAAGACGTGCGCGACCCGGCAACGCTGGCGCGGATCCTGCCCCTGATCCGCAAGTGCCATCTGGAGATCCCGCAACATCTGCGTGGCCCGGTAATGATATTCTGGGTGTTCCATGTGATCCGGGATTATGCCGCCACGCTGCGGGATGCCAACAGCCCGCATCTGAGACAGCTGCCAGAACTGATGGTCTCCAACGCCAGGCTGGAACAGGAGGCTGGACCTTTTGACGTGGTCTTTGGCCATAATGATCTTCTGGCGGGCAATTTTCTCGATGACGGCAGCCGTCTCTGGCTGATCGACTGGGATTACGCCGGATTTAGTTCGCCGCTGTTTGACCTGGGCGGGCTGGCCTCAAACAATGGTCTTTCCGCGGCTCAGGAGGTCTGGTTGCTTGAAAACTATTTTGAACGCCCGGCGGAGGCGCAGCTGCTGCACCGCTACCACGCGATGAAATGCGCGTCGCTCTTGCGCGAAACCCTGTGGAGCATGGTGTCTGAGATCCGCTCTGCCATCGATTTTGATTACGCGGCTTACACGGCCGAAAATCTTGCGCGGTTCCATGCCGCGTATTCCGACTTCCAACACAGCTGAGGCCCACATGAAAAATCTCCCCGCATCGTCCAAAACAGTCATCATCGGCGGTGGCATCATCGGCTGTTCCACGGCCTATCATCTGGCAAAAATGGGCGTGGAAACAGTACTGCTGGAGCGCAAGAAACTGACCTCGGGCACCACGTTTCATGCCGCCGGTCTGGTCGGGCAGCTGCGCTCCAACGCCAATATCACCCAGCTGCTGGGCTATTCGGTCGACCTGTACAATACCATCGAAGAAGAGACCGGTCTGGGCACCGGCTGGAAAATGAACGGCGGCTTGCGGCTGGCGTGCAATGAGGAACGCTGGACCGAGGTGAAACGCCAGGCCACTACCGCCCATTCTTTTGGTCTGCAGATGGATCTGCTGACCCCAGAAGAGGCGCAGGATTTGTGGCCGCTGATGAACATCGACGATGTGGTCGGCGCCGCTTTTATGCCCACCGACGGTCAGGCCAACCCGTCTGACATCACCCAGGCGCTGGCCAAAGGCGCCCGCATGGCCGGGGCGCAGATCTTTGAAGATTGCAAGGTGCTGGATCTGGAGATCGACAAGGGTAAAATCCGGGCGGTGCTTACTGAGCACGGGCGCATTGAATGCGAAAAAGTCGTGGTCTGCGCCGGTCAGTGGAGCCGGGATTTTGCCCGCCGCTTTGGCGTCAACGTGCCGCTGGTGGCGATGGAACACCAGTATATGGTCACCGAGGCGATCAAAGACATGCCCAAAAACCTGCCGACCCTGCGCGACCCGGACCGGCTGACCTATTACAAAGAAGAGGTCGGCGGCCTGGTGATGGGCGGCTATGAGCCCAATCCGATCCCCTGGGCGACAGAGGGCATTCCCAAAGGTTTTCATTACACGCTGCTGGACAGCAATTTTGATCATTTTGAACAGCTGATGGAACTGTCGCTTGGCCGGGTGCCGGCACTGGAAACCGTCGGCATCAAAACGCTGACCAACGGGCCGGAAAGTTTTACCCCGGATGGCAATTTCATCATTGGTGAGGCCCCCGAGCTGAGCAACTTCTTTGTCGGCGCCGGCTTTAACGCCTTTGGCATCGCCGCGGGCGGAGGCGCCGGCATGGCGCTGGCGGAATGGGTGAAAAACGGCGAGCCGCCCTATGATCTCTGGTCCGCCGACATCCGCCGCTTTGGCCGGCCACATTTTGACACTGACTGGGTGCGCACCCGCACGGTGGAGGCCTACGGCAAACATTACACCATGGGCTGGCCGCATGAAGAAAACACCTCTGCTCGTCCCTGCCGCAAATCGCCGCTCTATGAGATTCTGAAAGACCAGGGCGCCTGTTTCGGGGAAAAACTGGGCTGGGAGCGGCCCAACTGGTTTGCCGATGCCGCACTTGGGGAAAGCCCCGAAGACGTCTACAGCTTTGGCCGCCAGAACTGGTTTGAAGCGGTGGGGCGCGAACATAAAGCGGTGCGCGAGGCAGCGGTGCTGTTTGACCAGAGCTCATTTGCCAAGTTTTCCCTGAAGGGCCCTGACGCGGCGGCGGCGATGAGCTGGATCGCGGCCAACAACACCGACCGGCCGGTGGGGGTGCTGATCTACACCCAGATGCTGAACGAACGTGGCGGCATTGAATGCGACCTGACCGTGGCCCGGGTGGCCGAGGACGAATATTACATCGTCACCGGCACTGGGTTTGCCACCCATGATTTTGACTGGATCCGGCGCAATATTCCGGCGGGCATGAATTGTCAGCTGTTTGACATCACCTCGTCCAATGCGGTGCTCTCGCTGATGGGGCCGCGGGCGCGTGATATTCTGAGTGCAGTCACCCGCGATGATGTATCGAATGATGGTTTTGCCTTTGGCACGGTGAAAACCATCGGCATCGCCGGCTGCCCGGTGCAGGCGCTGCGGGTGACCTATGTCGGCGAGTTGGGCTGGGAGCTGCATCTGCCGGTCGAATATGCCAGCACCGTCTATGCGGCGCTGATGGCGGCGGGCGCCGGCCACGGATTGATCAACGCCGGCTACCGGGCGATCGAAAGCTGCCGGCTGGAAAAAGGCTATCGGGCGTGGGGCTCTGACATCGGTGCCGACCACACACCGCTGGAATCCGGGCTGGGCTGGGCGGTGAAACTGAAATCAGCCACGCCGTTCAAAGGCCGCGCGGCGATGGAAGCGCAGAAACAACAAGGCGTGAAAAAAATGATGGCCGGGTTCACTGTTGAAGATCCTGAAGTCATCCTGCTGGGCCGGGAAACGATTTACCGCAACGGCGAACGTGTTGGTTGGCTGAGTTCTGGTGGATTTGGCTATACCGTGGGGAAATCAATTGGTTATGGCTATGTGCGCCACAGTGAAAGTGTTGATCGCGCTTATGTCAGCTCTGGTGAATATGAGCTGGAGGTCGCCAATACACGGGTGCCCTGCACCGTGCATATGGCGCCGCTGATTGACCCGAAAATGCTGAAGGTGAAGTCGTGATGTCGCAAGATGATCTGATACTGGCCACCGCTCAGGAGATCGCAGCGGCGGCTGCTAAAACCGCGATGGGGTATTTCCGTCACAACCCGAAGATTGAGCTGAAAGCCGACGAAAGCCCGGTGACGGTCGCGGATCTTCACATTGAAAAAGACGCGCGCGCGGTGTTGGCCCGGGTGTTTCCCGAGCACAGTATTCTGGGCGAGGAATTTGGCGCCGGCGATCTCAGCAACAGTGATCTCTGGGTGATTGATCCGATCGACGGCACCCGCTCGTTTCTGGCCGGGCATCCGTTGTTCGGCTTCCTGCTGGCGTATCTGAAAGACGGTGAAAACAGTCTGTCCGTGGTTGGCATGCCCGCATTAAATGAGGTGTTTCTGAGCCGGCGCGGCCAGGGCGCCAGCCTCAACGGCGAGCCGATAAAGGTCTCCGCCAGGACGGAGCTGTCCAAAGCGATCCTCTTTATCAACGAGGGTGAAAAGATTTTTGCGGCGGAGCCGGAGGTGCATAAAAGGCTGGTGGTCAGCGGCCAGACCCGTCGTTTTGCTTATGATTGTTACCCGCATGCGCTGCTGGCCGCGGGGCTGGTGGATGTGGTGGTGGATTACGACTTAAAACCGTTTGATTACCTGCCCTTGACCGGGCTGGTGGAAGAGGCCGGCGGTCTGATGACTGACTGGGCCGGCCAGCCGCTTGGTTTTGCATCAGACGGCCGCGTCGTCTCGGCGGCAACACCGGAGCTGCACCAGCAGATGCTGCACCTGTTGTCTGCCCGAACGACCCCGCAAGGCAGACAACAGCCCGCTTAAACACTCCGCCAACAGACCTCGGCAGGCAGTCGCTTTGCCCGCCGCAATGCCGGGAACTTTCCAACGTCAGGAAAAAAGCCGGCGCGCGGCCTGACCTGCGCAGGACAAACCAGACTGCGCTGCCCGCAAATCAGCGCGCGTCCAGCGCGTCCTGCAACACCGCGCGCACCACTTTGTAGTCCACATCTGAGGTGATAAACGCATCGCCGATCGCGCGCGCCATTATGAAACGCAGCTTGCCGTCCAGAACTTTTTTATCCTGCGACATCAACGCAAGAAGTGCATCGGCATCCGGCAGTTCACTCTCGATATCCGCCAGATCAACCTTCATGCCCATATCGCGCAGATGCGCGCGTACGCGGCTGGGGCTTTCCTGGGAACAGAGCCCGAGCCGGGCGGAGGTTTCAAACGCCAGCGCGCAACCGATCGCCACGCCTTCGCCATGCAGCAGACGCGAGGAATAACCCGTCGACGCTTCCAGCGCATGGCAGAAGGTGTGGCCCAGATTAAGCAGCGCACGATCGCCCTGCTCGGTCTCATCCCGCACCACAATATCCGCCTTCATTTCGACGGAACGACGCACTGCGTACTGGCGCGCAGCAATGTCGCCATCCGCCATCGCCGGGCCATTCTGCTCAAGCCAGTCAAAGAACTCCGCGTCCCCCAACATGCCGTACTTCACCACTTCGCCATACCCAGCGAGAAAATCACGCCGGGTGAGTGTCTCCAGCACTGTCGTATCCGCCAACACCAGAGAGGGCTGGTGAAACGCCCCGATCAAATTCTTGCCATGCGGGCTGTTGATGCCGGTTTTGCCGCCGACGGAACTGTCCACCTGGGCCAGTAGCGTGGTCGGGATCTGCACAAATCGGACGCCGCGACGCAGCACCGCAGCGGCGAAACCACCCAGGTCGCCGATCACACCGCCACCAAAGGCGACAACAACATCCCGGCGTTCAATTTTCTGCTCCAGCAGCCATTCCACCGCACGGGAAAACTGCGGCCAGCCCTTGGTCGACTCGCCCGCCGGCAGCGCCAGTGACACCATGGAAATGCCCTGATCGGCCAAACCAGCCCGCAGGGTTTCAAGATGCAGCGGCGCTACGGTTTCATCGGTCAGAACCGCAACCCGCGGCTGATGCAGGAACGGCGCGATTTCCAGCCCCGCCTGTGCGACCAGCCCTTCGCCGATCCGCACATCATAGGCGCGGTCCCCAAGCGGAACGTGGACGGTAATACTCATGATGTTTTCTCCAGTACATCCGGGTGCTCAAGCAGAGCGTCGATGACTTTTTGGGCCATCTGCTCAATGCTCAGTTCAGGTTTGGCATCGACAACAATCCGCGCATTTGCATAGGACGGCTCGCGGATATCGCAAAGCTGGCGCAGCGTTTCATGGGGATCGTCTGTCATCAGCAGAGGGCGGGTGGTTTTGTGCCGCACCCGCATCCACAGGATATCAAGATCAGCCTTAAGCCAGACCGCCACCCCCGTCTGTCCGATGAATTCCCGGTTGCGCGGCGCCAGAAACGCGCCACCACCGGTCGAAAGAATGCAGCGTTTCTCTTGCAGCAGACGGGCAATCACCTGGGATTCCTTTTCCCGGAAAAACGCTTCCCCGTCGCGCTCAAAGATCTCAGCAATGGTCCGGTCTGCAGCCAGTTCAATCTCAGCATCCGAATCCAGAAAGGGCACATCAAGCTGGCGCGCCAGCGCGGTTCCCACCGCAGTTTTACCGGCGCCCATCATACCAACCAGTGCGACAGTTTTTTTCAGTTTAAAGTCCAACCGGCACCATCCCGCGCAAAAAAATCCTTATCCCTTCAATGGCGTGATCTTATGAAAAATGCCATATATAAAATCGAATAACGGCTGACGATATAAATGAGCAGCCAACACAGGCAGGCGAAAGGCCCTCGAAAATGCGAACTCTTATTAAATGGCTCTTCAAATTAGTACTGATACTGGTGGTGCTGGGCGCAATCGCGCTGGTTGGTTACGCTTATCTGGGCGATCTGAGCCCACTGTCAAGCGACCAGCGAATCCCGGTCTCCTTAGAGGTTGACTGACATGCGCCACCTGCTGCTGGGCCTGGCTCTCGCAACCCTGCCGCTTGGGGCCGCAGCACAACAGGGCAGCACCCCCTTGTCCGCAATTGACTGGCTGTCGGACAGCCTGGCGCGGCCGGTTGTCCGGCCGCCGGTCCGGGATCCGGGTGTGTACCTCGGCGTGGACGTTGACAAAGTGGTGGCAACAGCACTGCCTGGCCCGGTTTCCGTCGCACCGCTGGATGGCCCGCTTTCGGATGCGGTCGGCTTGTTGCCACCGTCAGTAACAGGCCTGCCGGCCGGATTGTGGGGCCAGTCCGACTCTGCGACCATTGCCCGGCTGATTGCCGACCCCGGTGCCAGCGCCAGCGGGTTTTTACCGGCCACACGGGATCTGTACCGGATGTTGTTGCTGGCAGAATTAAACCCGCCAGCCGACAGCAGCCGTCAGATGACGCTGTTTCTCGCCCGGATTGATGCGTTGCTCGCAATGGGGGCTCTGGAAGAAGCCAAAGCCCTGATGGAACGGCAGGGGGCGCAACAGCCGCGGGTGTTCCGGCGCCTGTTTGACACCGGCCTGTTGCTTGGCACCGAAAACCAGGTCTGTGACCAGCTGCGCGACGGGTCCGGCCTGGCGCCGACCTATCCGGCGCGCATTTTCTGCCTGGCGCGCGGCGGTGACTGGGACGCGGCGGCTCTGACCCTTGGCACGGCCAGGGCGCTTGGATTTCTGGATCCGGATGAAGAAGCTCTGATGACCCGCTTCCTCGACCCGATCCTGTTTGAGGGCGATTTCCTGCTGCCTCCGCCCGGCAAACCCAGCCCGCTTGAATTCCGCATCTATGAAGCCGTGGGGTATTCCCTGCCCTCAGCGCCGCTGCCGCTGGCCTATTCTCAGGCAGATTTGCGCTCAAACACCGGCTGGAAAGCCCGGCTCGAAGCCTCAGAACGACTGGCGCGCGCCGGCGCTATCAGCCCAAATCAGCTTTACGGTATCTATACGGCCTATGTTCCTGCCGCCTCGGGCGGCGTCTGGGACCGTGTGGCGGCGGTGCAGGAATTTGACGCAGCACTGATATCCGGCGATGCCCAAGCCGTTTCAGACACGTTGCGCCCGGCCTGGCAAGCGATGATCAGCGTGAATCTCGAGCGCCCCTTTGCAGACATTTACGGCGCCCGGCTTTCCTTGTTTACGCTGGAAGATACCAGCGCCGCACTTGCCTTTGAGATTGGCCTGCTGTCCGCGTCTTATGAAAGCGTCGCCGCCCGCTATACTGCCAGCACAAACCGCGAGGATTTTCTGGCCGGTCTCGCCTCTGGTCAACCTGTCGCGCCTCTGCGGCTGGATCCGGTGTCCCAGGCCATCGCGGACGGGTTTTCGCGCAGTGAAGTGCCCGCCAGGTTGCAAGGCCTGGTGGACAACGACCAGTTGGGAGAAGCGATCTTGCGGGCCATTAAGCTGCTCAATACCGGTGCGGCCGGTGATTTCAACAAAATCGCCGACAGCCTGTCGTTTTTCCGCGCGGTCGGGCTTGAAGACACCGCCAGACGCGCGGCGCTTGAGCTTATGATCCTGGATCTGCGCGGATGAGCGACCACGACTGGATTTCCGCGTTTCTGGCGGCCATTGCGGCGGAACTTGGCGCCGCGAAAAACACACTCGAGGCTTACGGCCGGGATCTGCGCCATTTCTGTGACTGGATGGCACCTCGTCAGCTTCATTTTGAAAGCGCGGCCCGGGGGGACATTGAGGCCTATCTTATCGCCTGTGAGGCCGAAGGTCTGGGTCGCGCCACCCGGGCGCGCCGGCTGTCCTCAGTGCGGCAATTGTATCGTTTTGCTTTTGAAGAGGGGCTGCGCGACGACAATCCGGCGATTCAGATCAAAGGTCCTGGCCGCAGCAAAAGCCTGCCCCAAACTCTGAGCGAAGACGAAGTGGACCTTCTGCTCGCAGCGGCGCGCACCGCCGCCGGCACTGAAGTAAAACGACTGCGGGAGATCTGCCTGATGGAACTGCTCTACGCGACGGGCATGCGGGTCAGTGAGCTGGTTTCTCTGCCGGTCGCTGCGGTGCGCGGCGATCCGGAAATGCTATTGATCCGGGGCAAAGGCGATAAAGAACGTATGGTACCGCTTTCCACGCCAGCCCGCGCAGCCTGCTATGCCTGGCTGCAGGTGCGGGACCGGGACGAAGAGCTGGCGCGGCAGGAAAATCAGACACCTTTGTCGCGTTTTTTGTTCCCGGCACGCGGCAAAGCCGGCCATGTCAGCCGGGTCTGGTTTCACGCCCGGTTGAAAGCGCTGGCCGGTGTGGCCGGCGTGCCTGCCGACAGTGTAACGCCACATAAGTTGCGCCACGCTTTTGCAACCCATCTGCTGGCCCGCGGCGCCGATCTGCGCTCGATCCAGGCCATGCTGGGCCACGCGGACCTTTCTACAACAGAAATCTACACCCATGTGCTGGAAAACCGCCTTAAGGATCTGGTGTTGAGCCATCATCCTCTGGCCAGCGAAGGCAGTTGAAATCTGCGGCACGCACCCCCATAACCTATGGGATGCAACAGGATTTTTCACATGACCGAGACCAGCACTATGTTTGATACCGCCTTCTGGGTCACCGCAGGTGCCATTGTCGTATTGCTGATCCTGTCAGCATTTTTCTCCGGGTCTGAGACCGCGTTGACCGCCGCATCTCGCGGCAAGTTGCGCGCCCAGGCCGACAAGGGCTCCCGCGGGGCGAAACGCGCGCTTGGCATAACTGAGGACAATGAACGGCTGATCGGCTCGGTTCTGCTGGGCAACAACCTTGTCAATATCCTGGCGACCTCGCTGGCCACCGCCCTGTTCACCCGCGCCTTTGGAGAGAGCGGCGTTGCACTTGCCACCCTGGTGATGACGCTGCTGGTGCTGATCTTTGCCGAAGTGCTTCCCAAAACCTATGCGATCACCAATCCGGAAACCGCCGCGTCCCGGGTCGCAAGTACCATTGGCGTGGTGGTCCTGGTGTTTTCGCCCGTTGTCGCTTCGGTGCGCACGCTGGTGCGCGGCATTTTGTGGCTGTTTGGCGTGCGCACTGATCCTACCAGTCAGATCCTGGCTGTGCGCGAAGAAATTGCCGGCGCGATTTCACTTGGACATGCTGAGGGTGCGGTGGAGAAAGAAGACCGCGACCGGCTACTTGGCGCGCTGGACCTTGGGGAACGCACAGTTGAAGAAATCATGCTTCACCGCAGTCAGATCGAAATGGTTGACGCGGACCTGCCGGCCCGCAGAATCCTGCAGCAATGCCTGAATTCGCCCCATACCAGACTGCCGATCTATCGCGAGAATGTGGAAAACATCATTGGCGTTATCCATGCCAAAGACCTGTCCCGCGCAATGTACGAGGCCCAGTCCAGCGGCCCGGACGGCATTGACAGTTTTAATCTGCTGGACGTGGCGATGTCGCCTTATTTTGTCCCCGAAACCACCACGCTTGACGACCAGATGCGCCAGTTTCTGCGCCGCCACACCCATTTTGCCCTGGTTGTCGATGAATATGGCGCTTTGCAGGGGTTGATCACTCTGGAGGACATTCTGGAAGAGATCGTCGGAGAAATCACCGATGAAATGGATCAGGAGCCGGAGGCGCAATTGCGCCGCGACGAGGCGGGCGACTGGATCGTCGAGGGTGGCATGACGATCCGGGATCTGAACCGGTCCATGGACTGGTCGTTGCCCGATGAGGAGGCAAACACCGTTGCCGGTCTGGTGATCCACGAAGCCCAGATGATACCGACTTCGGGTCAGGTGTTTTCCTTCCATGGCTTTCGTTTTGAAGTCTCGGGGCGCATCGACAACCGGATCACCCTGCTTAAAATCCGGCCACTGTAACGGTATTTTCCGGTGCCGGCGCGGCGCGGGGGCGTTCTGCTCCCGGCCAGCCAGGCACAGAACGCCCGCAGAAACGCGCCATAAACAGTCGTCGACGGGTATATATTCCGGAGTCGCTGACCTGAGTTCCGCCGAAGTCTCCGGTTTTGCGGCCACAAAGTTGACGCAGGGGCAAATAAAATCCAGGACAGATTCAGCACTGGATACGCGCACGACAATCATGAATGCCGCTGCAAACATGCAAAACAATGCAGACAGTCACCGTCGCAGGCCTGTGCAGCAAGAAGTTGATATCCCGGCATATTTCCTGCCGTATGTGGTCAGCAGCCTGCTCCGGAAATTCTGTTTTCGCGCGGATCTTCAAGCGCACACGGGTCGCAATCATGCCGCCGCCGGTGTGCAGCAATGAGCCGGGATCGGACTGGACACCCTTAATTTACTGGGCCAAATCGCCACAACAACACAATATTAACGCGCATATGTAAGGATGAGACTAATCCGCCCCGGGATTTCCCGGGCTGGATTGACTTCCTCCCTGTCAGACTGGCCGCGCCCCTGGCGCGGTCTTTTTTGCTCTGCGCTCAGGCAGTGCATGCGCCGCGTCCCGCCGGGGATTTCAGATGACATCACATTAATTTCATTGAGACTGTTGACGGATCCATATTGGTGACTTAGCCTCCTCGACAATAATAAGTCGGCCCGTCCGACGGGGAGAAACGAATGGAAAAGGGTTCTGGTTTCAGGACCCTTTTTCTATTTTCTGCGCCCGCTTTGCGCGCGGTGAAGCATCGGCAGAAGCCCGCTTTGCTTTCACTTTCCAACTGACAGTTCCGGGACAGCGTGATAAAGCTGAGCCAATTGATTTCATGGCAACAAATGGACCCAGCATGACCAATATCCGGACTTCCCTGACCGCCGCAGTATTTGCATTTGGCTTCGCTGCCGCGGCATCTGCGCAGGTTTCTTCCGTAGACACCCAGTTGTCACCTGGTACAGAGGTCGCCAGCGCAGGTGCAGTTGGGCAGCCTTATATTGCCTCTCTGCAAGGCGATTGGGCGGTACGTTGTATCAAGACCGACAATGGCACCGATCCTTGCAACCTGTATCAGACACTGCAGGACGGGGACGGGAATAATGTCGCCGAAATTTCGCTGTATAAACTGCCCCAGGGTGGCCAGGCCGAAGCCGGCGCCACGGTGGTGACACCGCTCGAGACCCTGTTGAATCAGCAGATCACTATTTCGTTCGATCAGGGTACAGCCAAACGCTACCCGTTCACCTATTGTGATCCGAACAGCTGTTACGCCCGTATCGCGCTGAGCGGTGCGGATATTGCGTCAATGAAAGCCGGCGCCAGCGGCGAGTTGACCCTGGTGCCATTGCGGGCCCCCGACAAGCGCATTGGCCTGAACATTTCGCTCAAAGGTTTCACTGCCGGATATGACGCCGTGACCGAGGCCAACCATGCGCGGGACGCCAGACTGAAAGAACTCGCGGCGCAATAATCAGCGCGGTCTTGTCTTTGAAACGCCGCCTTCACCGGGCGGCGTTTTTATTTGCAAATCAAACTACACCCGGCGCAGTGCAATCACCGCATTCAATCCGCCAAAGGCAAACGCATTGGACAGGCACACCTCGACATCTGCTTCGCGTGCCTCGTTGGGCACAACGTCCAGCGCGCATTCGGGGTCGGGTTCCCGATAACCGATTGTGGGCGCGATCACCCCGTCTTTCAGCGCCATAATACAGGCCAGAAGCTCAACCGCCCCGGTGCCGCCGATCAGGTGTCCGTGCATTGATTTGGTCGAGGAGATCAACAGCTGATCGGCGCCAGCGCCAAACACATCCGAAATCGCCGCACATTCTGTTTTGTCGTTTGCGGCCGTGCCGGTGCCATGCGCGTTGATATAGGCCACATTATCCGGACCCAGCCCGGCGTCTTGTATCGCGCCGGCAATCGCCCGCGCAGCGCCCTGTTTGGACGGCATCACAATATCAGAGGCGTCAGAGGTCATCGCAAATCCGACCACTTCGGCGAGAATTTCAGCCCCACGTGCCCTGGCATGCTCATATTCTTCAAAGACAAACACCGCCGCGCCCTCGCCCTGCACCATACCATTGCGGTCGGCGCTAAACGGACGGCAGGCGTCTTTTGACATCACCCGCAGACCTTCCCAGGCTTTCACTCCGCCAAAACACAGCATCGCTTCAGAGCCACCGCTCAGCATGCAGGTCGCCATGCCGGAGCGGATCATATAGAACGCCTGCCCCATCGCGTGATTGGACGAGGCACAGGCGGTGGAAACGGTAAAACTCGGGCCTTTGAGATTATAGGTCATCGAGACATGGCTGGCTGCGGCATTGTTCATCAGCTTGGGCACCACGAAAGGGTGCACCCGGTTTTTGCCGTCCTCATAGACCGAGCGGTAATTATCATCGAGCGTGTTCATACCGCCGCCGGAATTGCCCAGGATCACGCCGGATCTCGCCGCAAGTTCACCGGTGAAGACCAGCCCGGATTGCGCCACGGCCTGTTTGGCCGCCACCAGGGCGAACTGGGTAAACCGGTCATAGAGGGCGATCTGCTGGCGGTTGAACGTTGTTTCCGCGTCCCAGCCATGCACCTGACCACCGATACTGATCGACAGCCGGTCGACATCGCGAAACTCGAGCTGAGAAATACCGCAGCGGCCTTCGGCCATCGCTTCAAAAGTCGAAGAAACATCGCCTCCGAGCGCGTTGATGGTACCAGCCCCGGTGATGACAACCCGTTTCATTGCGCCTGCCCGGCCACCAGCTTGCTGACGGCCTCAACGATGGTGGCAACAGTGGAGATATCAAAGCCCCCCTGCCTGGGATCATTGGCGTTAAACGGGATTTGGATGTCAAAGGCCTCTTCGATGGCAAAAATGCTTTCAACCAGCCCCATAGAGTCGATGCCCAGATCCTCCAAAGTCTGCTCCGGCGAAATGTCAGAAACATCCAGAACAGCCTGCTCCGCGATGATTTCAAAAACTTTTATTCTTATTGCTTCCGACATGATACGCCCCTCGCCTCATCTTAAAGCAGATTTACTCTGTGTCGCTGTGCTTTGAAACTGATTTCTGCAACCGCTCCACTTCGCGGAACAAACGCGGCAGCCGGCGCAGCGCTTTGTAACTCTCAATGTGGCTGTTCATTTTCACCGCGGGATACCCCATCAGCACCCGCCCTGCCGGCGCGTTGGACAGGATCATGGTGCCCGCGCCCGCGATCACACCACTGCCAACAGAGATATTGTCAACAACACCGACCTGACCGCCCAGAACCACACTGTCTCCGATCCGGGTCGAACCGGCGATGCCGACCTGACCACAAAGCAGGCAATCCCGTCCGATCTGCACGTTGTGCGCAACCTGAACCAGGTTGTCGAGCTTGGTGCCGGAGCCGATCCGGGTGGCTTTGACCGTGCCCCGGTCGATGGTGCTGTTGGCGCCGATCTCAACGTCATCGCCGATCTCAACACTGCCGATGGAATGAATGCGGATCCAGGACTGCGCACTGGCGTCTTTGGTATCGCCCAGCGTTTCGCGTGCGGTTTCAACTGTCGACTTTTCCGCTGTCACAAAAGAAAACCCGTCGGCGCCAATGACACAGCCAGGCTGCGCGATAATGCGGTCGCCAATACGGACAGACGCACCGATGCGAACCCCGGACAGGATCAGCGCATCATCGCCGATCACCGTATCTGCCGCAATGGAGACATGGCTGTCGATCCTGGCATTGCGCCCGATGCGCACATTGCGGCCAATGGTGACAAAGGCGGCAATCGCGGCGCCCTCCGCAATTTTGGCGCTGGCATCAACGACGGCCATCGCATGCACACCAGTTGCGATTTCGGGGCCCGCGTCCAGCATCATTGTCAGCCCGGACATGGCGAAACGGGCGCGTGGCACCAGGATTGCAGCCTCCAGCCCGAAGTCGCTATATTCGGCATCGGCCCATAGCATCGCAGCGCGCGCTTTTCCCTCAGCGAGGCCCGCGGCATATTTCGGGTCCATTGCCAGTGCCAGTTGGGTTTCTGTCGCGTCCGCAGGTTCCGCCGCGCCGCTGACCCGGAGGCTGGTATCACCGACAGCTACAGCGCCAAGGGCCTGTGATATCTCGCCAATTGAAAACTGTGCCATATTGCCCTCGGGCCTGAAGAATTTGCTGGCTCACTGATAGGTGGTTTTGCTGCGGCTGAAAAGACCGCACCGTCAGGCGTTCCAGTAACAACACAGGCATAAATGAGTCCGGGGGCCTGAGCCCCCGGGATATGTCGTAAATATTGGCCGGTTCAGCTGTTGATCGCCCGGATGCGCACACCCGCGTTTTGCAGCGCGTTAAAGATTTTGGCGTCGCGCCCATACACGTCACGGCGGTATTCCATGCCACCACGGGGTTTGCTGATCGCGGTGCGGTAGATGATATGTACCGGCACATGCTGTTTCAGTGGCACCACGGCTTCACGACCGGTGCGCAGGAGAGCCTGGAATTCGCCCTCCGGATCCTGGCTTTGCGGCGCCAGCAGCGCATAGGCAAACCCAAACGGATCAGCCAGCCGGATACAGCCATGGCTGAAGTCACGTCTTTCCCGCCCGAACAGGCTTTTGGCAGGCGTATCATGCAGATAGATATTGAATCTGTTAGGCAGCATGAACTTCACCAGCCCAAGCGCATTGCGCCCGGACGGCGCTTGTTTCAGGCTGAACGGAAAGTCAGCGCGGGTGTATTGGTTGAAATCCACTTCAGAGCGGCTTACCACCCGGCCCTGCCGGTCGTACATGTCCAGGAACGAGACCGCACCGGGATCCTGCTGCAATTGCGGCAGGTATTCTTTCACCGTGATCGAACGAGGCACATTCCAGGTCGGGTTGATGACCATATGTTCCATCTCGTCGGAGAATTCAGGGCTGCGACGGTCCGGGACATTTTTGCCCACAACCGAGCGGGTGCGGAAGGTTACCACGCCATCGTCGATGATTTTGGTGGTGAAATCCGCAAGATTGACCCAGATGTAGCGTTTGCCAAGATCCATATTGATCCAGCGTTCGCGCTCCATCGCGACCAGAACAGAGGCGAGACGCTGTTCAACACTGACGTTTAATTCACCCAGGGTGCCCTTGCCTGCGACACCATCAACCGCCAGCCCGTGGTCCCGCTGAAAGGTCTGTACCGCCGTCTGAATACTGCCATCATAGCTCGCCACCGCAGAGCGTCTCATATAGCCCATCGCGATCAGACGGTTGCGCAGGATCAGAACCGCATTGCCCGTCGCCCCCGGTTTCAGCGCCCCGGCCGGAATCAATTGCCCCCAGCCACCAGATGCCAGCAGCTTTTCAAGCTTCATCTTTTCTTTCATCAAGCGCGCATATTCGGGCGAAGACGGCGCCAGCCGGCGCATAAAATTTGCCGGCGAAGATTTGACAAACGCAGCCAGAACCGATTTGCGGCCCCGCAGCGGCACTTTGCGGGCGATGCCGGCGTCAACGCGGGCCGGCGTCAATATTCCGGTCTGAATATCCCGGGCGTAGCGCAGGAACAATTTGCTCAGCTCAACTTCAATACGTCCCAGGTCCCGGTCCGATTTCACCGCCCGTAAGTTAGCTTTCAGCAGGTTGACGTCATATCCGGGCAGGCCGTGATCCCGCGACGCATTCAACGCTTTCAGCAACGCCTTGCGTCGTGAGCGGAATTTGCCGCCACGTCCGGTCCAGACCGGCTGATAGCCGGCTTCCTTATAATAGACGGACAGCGCCTTGTCGCCTGCGGCCGCTTCAGCGACAGCTTGCATGAAGCCGGTTACTTCGCTCTGGCTCTGGCTCTGGCTCTGGCTCTGGGCCATGCCCGGCTGAGCATTCAGAGAGAGGACCGCGACACCGATCAACGCGGCCATCAGAGAGATCATCTTCAGACGCAGAAACAATATACGCATTTCGTCCTCACACTGCTTGTACAACACACCTGGGCCTGGCCCATTCCAGCATATATTAAACGGGGAAAGTTTACACTTCTTCGACATAAATCAGTTTTTCGGCACTATTCCGGCGGATTTGCCACAGTGCGTTAAGCATAATGCGAAGCAGATTGCGCAAAATTTTGCCTATTTTGGCCGATATCCGCACAGCCAGGGAATCGCATCTTTGTTTGATTAACAAACCATGTCATAAGACGGACACACCTTCGGGATGAGGTGGCAGGTAAAGCCGCATCAATAGTGGCACACAGGTAGCGACGGGACTCGCGAAAAGAAGATGATGAGCAATAAAACTATGGGTTTCACACGGCGCGGCCTGCTGGGCGCTTTCGCGGCAACAGCGGTTGTTTCGGCGCCAACATTCTCCTCTGCAGCAGGGTTCCTGCGCGGCGGCGGAGACATTCGCCGCATCTCCATGTATTCCGGGCGGACCGGCGAAAGCCTTAACACTGTGTATTGGATCGACGGAAAATACATCAAAGAAGCGCTGAAAGAAGTTAACTACTTTATGCGCGACTGGCGCACCGGGACCTCCATCGATATCGACACCCGCACGCTCGATATTATGGCAGCTTCTCTGTCCCTGATGGACACCAGCGAACCCTATCTGATGCTGTCGGGTTACCGCTCCCCCAAAACCAACGCCATGTTGCGGCGCAACTCGCGCGGCGTCGCCAAGAACTCGCTGCACATGAAGGGCCAGGCCGCTGATCTGCGTCTGAAATCGCGTTCCGTCACGCAGATGGCCCAAGCAGCCCGGGCGGTTTCCGCCGGTGGTGTCGGCAAATATCGCGGCTCCAACTTCGTCCATATGGACAGTGGCCCGGTCCGCACCTGGAACGGTTAAATCCGACTTACAACAATGCTATTGCGTCGCACGCGCGACCGGCTGGCCTGACTGGTTTCCGGCCGCCTGATATTGCCGGACTAAGTTAAATCCAAAAATTGCGATCTGTCCGGGCTGGCCCCGCGTTGAGCAGGCAAGCCGGCAAAACGCCGGACAGAGGTATAACTGGACACCGCCTCACGGCAGCCGGATGCGGTGTTCCCTGGCGGCACCGCAAGACTATGATGAATTCACTGATTGCCCGTCAGGGTTTGCATTGAGTTGAACACTTGCAATGAAACTGAAACGCCTCCAGTGCATCTTGAGCATTGTCCTTCTGCACATCAGTAACGCCCTTTCTGGCTGGTTTACATATGATCCCATACCCCCCGCCCCTGTACGTCATGAATGCCGGTCCGCAGGTGCTTCTTGCCTCGCCTCCTGGTGGGAGCACCTTCCAGGCATCCCCTGACCGGAAACTGGTGCACACTGCATTCACATCCGTTTGCGCGAGAATGATTTGTTCGCCCGGAGCAAAAAGAGTATTTGCTGAAAAGCCGCCCGAATTACCAAGACGTCCCAAGACATCTTGAATCCAGCTCTCAGACGCTTCAGCGGAGACTGTGTCGCTCTGTGCAGAGGTGACAGGAGTGTCCGCAAATGCACGATCAACGGGCGAAATCAACAACACAGCAAACAGCACGGCCGCGGAAAGTTTAGCAAGCTGGCGCGCCCCTGGTGGCCTTTCAGACTGGACACCTGTGGCCCGGCTCGACGCGCTGACGCCCTCACCAAAATCAAATTTTCCATTCAGCATTTTATGTCCTTTCTTCGGTAATTCCTTTCTGCTCCCTCAATTTGCGCTGTTTGATTGCCCGGCTCTCAGTTCTCTGGCGGCGCAGCTGTTCGCATTTCAGAAATTTTCATTTCCCTGGCAAACAATGGCGTCACCACTGATTATTGCATAAATCGCCATATTTTTCGACTACCGGACCGCTATGCAAAAAAACTCGTGAGGCGTGCGGTCCAGACATGCAGCGTCATGTTGAACTGGCGCGTCGCTGAAATGCACGAAGGTCGCGGTTCAGGATTTCCGTCAGCACGGGCCCCTTGCAAGGGCAA
>NZ_QOLB01000111.1 GCF_003333265.1 Candidatus Halocynthiibacter alkanivorans | reverse complement strand
ACGCCGGCGCCAACAGCAACGTCTTTGTGCACTTTAACGGTGCTGCGGCTTCAAACGACGTGGCGGCCGTGCTGAAAGACGCCGCCGGCAACGTTGTCGCCATCGAGGAAATCGAAATCGACAACTTCTGAACCCTGACACCTGACTTTGCGGCCGCCGGTTAATCCCGGCGCCGCGCCTCCCAAAGACCTCCCAAAATACCTCCCTGATCCCCTCCCAAAACCTCTCCCGAAAGACAATGACATGAAAAACATCGCACTCAAATCCGCCCTCGCCGCTTCCGTTCTTATTGCAACCGTGGCTTCCGCCTCGGCCGGCTCCGGCGTCAACCACATCTTCCTCGACAGCTACAACCAGGACAGCAACAGCCGTATTGAGCTTGACCTGGTGCGTTCTGAGACCGCCGGCACCGTTGAAATCGTTGAGCTGGTCGGCGGTGCGCTGGGCGACACACTCGGCACCACTTCAGTCAACGCCGGCGCCAACAGCAACGTGTTTGTACACTTCAACGGTGTCGCGGCTTCAAACGACGTGGCGGCCGTGCTGAAAGACGCTGCCGGCAATGTGGTCGCGATTGAAGAAATCGAAATCGACAACTTCTGAACCCTGACACCTGACTTTGCGGCCGCCGGTTAATCCCGGCCCCGCATCAAAGCACCCTTTCGGGGCGAAGGGCCGCAGCATTGGGAGGTGTGGCGGCCCTTCTTTTATGCACACTGAAAGAGGGTTGGCAGTCATTAAGACCCGGATTTTCCGCACTATCAGTGCCGCATTTTTGCAGCTGCCCCCAATCCGGTGTGAAAGCCAATGAAGCCTGTGCTCCTTACTTTGGGGTTCGCGTTATCGTCCCACCTCGCAAATCCGGGTCAGGCCGTGCCACATATCAGCGGCAGAGCCGTGGCGTCCCATTCACTTTGGTTGACGTGATTGCGTCGTCCGGATGCCCACCCGACGGGAGCAGAGATCAATCACGACCGCCAGATACCTCAACGACATCAAACCCAGGATCAGAAGCGTGCACCGGGATCAGAAAATGGCTGACCTGCGACGACGCGGAACGCCCGCATCCGCCCCACGGGGTAACAGCCTCCGGATTTCACAAGCGCCAAAAAGCAGTCGTTGGGAACCGTGCTTTGAACTGCGGGATTGTCCGTGCCGCTGGCCTTTTCTGACTTCGCAGAGAAGGACCAATCTCCCCCCATACTGACAAAATTCCGCGCCAGCAGCATTGAGCAATTGGGCTCCGAACAGCCGCTCGCTGCGCTTAGCTTGAACGGCTGTTCTGATCGGACTTGCGAGACATTGGATTCAGTTGGTCGAACGGCAGCTTTGAGAGTGCTCACTTCCCGATGCGCTGATCTCCACTTCCACCAGCCATGTCAGATCCAAAGAGCCAGTGCAACAAGTGCGAACGGTGGAATTCTCCGGTTTCCTACTCCTCAACGCGACCGGTGTCGTCACGACCACGCTCATATCGTTTCGGGAGCGGAAACGGCGGCAACCAGGACTCACGACGGACGATCCAGCTTTCGTAGGTCGGTATGAATTGGTCAGGAGCATCCAGGGCTCCCAGGTGCACTTCGATTTCGTCGCCGGTGCGTGCGAAAATGGACGAGCCGCAGCGGGGGCAGAAAAACCGCCCCTCGTAGTCCCGTGTTTCGCCATCGATCGTCACCGCATTCTGAGGGAACACCGCAGATGCGTAAAACAGGGAGCCATGATGCTTTCGGCAGTCGAGACAGTGACAAAGGCCGACCCGGTAAGGCAGCCCCGACGCAACAATTCGAACGTTGCCGCAAAGGCAACCACCCGTAAAACGGTCCACACTGCTCCTCCTTCAAAAGAAACCCTCAAAAAGAATACAACGAATCCTCGTCGGACGTAGAATTTTCGGCAGCCAAATTGCGGACGTTCGCAGCGCGCCCGAAATCAAGGCAAAGTGGGCTCAGAGCAGCCTTTCGGCGCAGTATGAACGAAGGCCAGCTGTAGCACGTGCAGCATCGCGTTCGCCCGATGCGGCCCCGGCTTTGGTGCTTAGGCTTTCCAGCTGCGCGGCCTCTTCCTGTGATTTGCACGCCACAATTTGACGGTTCAGTACATCAAGCTGTTTGCGGGTCTCGGAGACGGCCTCAGTCTCGCCTTTGTGGAGGATTTGTACTGCCTCCAGAGCAGCCTTTAAACGGTGTGCCTCGGGCATGGCGATGCGAGGTATTTTGACGTCGAAGCGCGGCTTTTCTGCGCAACTGAACATGGGCGTGATCAAATTCAAAATGGGGATCGGTTGTTTTGAACCGCTGAATGGTCCCGCCCCCACCTGCCCTCCGGCGGCCCGCTTGAGGCCAACAGCGCCTGCCCTTTGGACGGCACATACAAAAAGGCCCGCCGCGGAATTCAGCGCGGCGGGCAAGTCTCAGACGCCAGGTTGGTATGGAAAACGTCTGCAATGCGTGGCTGGTGTTAGTCTTTACAGACAGGGAAAGTGGCACAAAGATCGGCGACCCGAGCCGCGCACCGGGCGACGGCGGCACTGGTATCATTCGCGGCTTCGGCCTCAACCAGGTCGGCAATCATTTCGCCCAGGGTTTCAAATTCAGCCTCTTTCATGCCCCGGGTGGTGGCAGCCCCTGCCCCCAAACGCAGACCAACCCATTCTGGCGGCCGCGGACTGTCATTGGGGATAGCGTTTTTGTTGGCGGTGATATTCGCCCGTTCCAGAACCTCCTCGGCGCGTTTTCCGGTGATACCTTTCGGGCTGAGATCCACGAGAACCAGATGCGTATCTGTGCCCCCCGACACAATCCGCAGGCCGCGATTTTTCAGGGTTTGCGCCTGCCTGGCCGCATTGGCTTTGACCTGAGCGGCGTAGTCTTTGAACGCGTCTGACAGCGCCTCACCCAGACAGATCGCCTTGGCCGCCAGAACCTGGCTGTGGATCGACCCTTGAACACCTGGAAACACGGCCGATTGCAGCCGCTTGACGAAGTCCTCGTTGTTGGTGAGGATCAGCCCGCCACGCGGACCGCGCAAAGTCTTGGTGGTGGTACAGGTCACGATATCCGCATGCGGGAAGGGTGACGGATGCACTCCAGCAGCAACCAGGCCAGCAATATGCGCCATATCCACATGGAAATATGCGCCCACCTTTTTGGCAATCTGCGCAATGCGTTGGAAATCCATTTCGCGCGGGTAGGCCGAACCGCCAGCGATAATCAGCCTGGGCTGGATTTCGTCTGCCTGCCGCTCCAATGCGTCGTAGTCAATGACTTCGCTGTCTGCATCTAAACCGTAATGATGCGACTCAAACCAGCGGCCCGACAAGTTTGCTTTCAGCCCATGCGACAGATGGCCACCCGCAGCCAAATCCAGCGAAAGGACCTTGTCACCGGGTTTCAGCAGCAGAAAGAACACCGCCAGGTTTGCCTGCGATCCCGAGTGCGGCTGAACATTCGCATAGGTGCAGCCGAACAGCTGTTTGGCACGGTCAATCGCCGCCTGTTCAACAATATCAACAAACCGACCGCCGCCATGGAACCGGTGTCCAGGATAACCTTCCAGCGTTTTATTGGTCATTTCATGACCCAGGGCATCCAGAACGGCACGAGAGACAATGTTTTCGGACGCGATCAGCTCAATCTGATCCTGCTGGCGGAGTCTTTCGTTCTCCAGGGCTTCAGCGATCTGCGGATCCGTTTCCGCCACCGAAAGGGTGAAATGTTGCATCATGCGCTCCTTCTTCGTTCCGTATGTAGCTGGACAAAGCATCACGCTGCGGGGTGGTCTTCGCAAATCAGTATTGCTATTATTTTCGCGTAGAAAAACTGAGGCAAGTATTTATGGCAGTTGCACCTCCCCGACCCAAAGGCCCCCACCTGAACGCTTTACGGGCTTTCGAAGCGGCCGCGCGACTTGGCAGCTTCACCGCGGCTGCCGAGGAGTTGTCGGTAACCCCCGGCGCAATCACCCAGCACATCAAGACGATGGAAGCCTGGGCCGAAACCACCTTGTTTGTGCGCAATGCCCGCGGGGTAGACCTCACGCCACTTGCCGAAGAACTGTTGCCAGCCTTTGTCAGCGCTTTCGACCAGCTTGGGCAAGCGGTACAGGCCCTGCGCAACAAAGCAACGCCAGAGAAGATCAAAATTGCAACCCTTCCCGCTGTGGCCCAGTTGTGGCTGGCGCCGCGTCTGGGCATTCTTCGCCAGCTTGCACCCGAGATTTCAGTTTCTGTTGTCGCCATGGAAAGGCCGCCGAACCTGATGCGAGAACCTTTTGATATAACATTGTTTTTCACCTCAGATCCGCTCGGCGCAGACGATTTGGAAGTATTGCAGGACAGGATATTCCCTGTTTGCGCGCCACAAGTCGCAGAACGCCTGAGCAGTATCAGAGACTTGCACAACGAGACCCTGCTGCATGACAGCGCCTGGGCCAATGACTGGGACATGTGGCTTTCCGCACAGCCTGCGGCAAAAGGGATTTCCACCAAGGGAACCACGCACTCTCTGTTCTCAGTGGCATTGGAAGAGGCCCGTCACGGCGGCGGCGTACTGATGGCACACGATGCGCTGGTCCGCCCTTTGCTAATTCGTGGAGAGCTGGTGCAACCGTTCAGTGAAACGCTTGAACTCCCCCACAGGCTGGTCGCTAGGATGACATCGTCGTTCGCCCACTCACCAGTGTTCGACAAGGTAAACAAGACGCTGTTCTCGCGGCTCTGAGCGGCCCCACTTCGGTGGCCCGGTTTTTTGGACGCAGGTCTGTTTCATCCATCCGCGACAGATGTTTGGTCAGACGTTTGACTAATTTGGTTTTCCGAGCTGCCAGCGAGGTAGATTATACGCCCAGCAGCGCCACAGTATTGGCTGTCTTATCCACTTCTGGGTTGAAGAGGCTTCAACTGCCTGAGTTTGCGCACAACCTCATCATTGCAACCGATGGAGATGATCCGGGCCGCCTGGCAGGAATGTTTTGGCGACCCAAGCGGTCAAACCTGGGCGGCAAGTCATCCTTATGGCCAATTGCTTCTGTAACAGCAGCAGGCGCTTCTCATCCCCGGCTTGGAGAAACTCGTGCACGAGAACCGATGCGGTGATGCGGTGATGCGGTGATGCGGTGATGAAGCCGACGGCCAGAAAGTTGCTCAATGCAGGCTTACGCCTTTCCAGGCATTCGTAGTTCTACAGCTCAGATCAACAGTCCCACGAGGCGGTGTACGGGTCCTAGAATTGTGTGCCCCAGCGGGGATGGCTGTCGTCGATCACCAGGGCATGGCTGTGGCGTCGATTGCCCAGTAAATGCGGATGATCGAGCGGCAGGTTGTCGTGGGTGTGCTCGACCTCCACGGAATCGCTTGCAGGCCAGAGTTTCACGGCAACGAGGGCACCGATGGCGGCCAGAAGCGCCATCCCCGTCAATGCGATCACGATCCCGAACACAGTCATCAGCCAGCCCGACAGCGGATAGGTCACCAGCCAGCAGGCATGTGACAGCGCGAATTGCGCGGCGAAGAGCGCCGGGCGGTCCTCTGGGTGGGAGGAGCGGCGCAGCAACCGGCCCGAAGGCGTCAGCACGGCGGAATAACCCAAACCCACCAGAAGCCAGGTGCCCAGCAGAACGGGCCAGCCAAGACCGAAGGACAGAACGGCCCCCGCCAGCCCCAACAGCGAACCGACCATCAGCACCGCGCCGGCGAACATCACGAGCCGGACAGGCAGCGCGTCGAGCACACGCGGCAGGATAAACGCCGCCGCCATGGACCCCACGCCGAAGGCGAACATCGTCCACGCCAATGCGCTTTCCGGCAACTCCAGCGATCCGCGCACCAAAACCACAGTGTTCACCAGCACCATCGCGCCCGCCGCCGCGGCAGAAAAGTTCAACGCCAGAAGCCCATGCAGGCGGGGCGTGGCCAGGTAAATTCGAATACCGCGCGTCGTGCTGTCATAGATGCCCCGTGGCCTGGACGGTTTAGGGCTGGGCAGCAGAACCGAAACGACCAGCAGCGCCGAAGCGGCGAAGCCCACCACCGTGCCGAGGAAGAGCGCGTTATAAGAAATCACCGCCAGAAACAGCGCGGCCAGCGTCGGGCTGACGATGTTCTCAAGATCATAGGCCAGCCGCGACAGCGACAGCGCCCGCGTATAGCGCGCCTCATCGGGCAGCACGTCCGGTATCGTTGCCTGAAAAGTGGGTGTGAAAGCAGCAGAGGCAGATTGCAGTAGAAAGATCAGCATATAGACCTGCCAAACCTCCGTTACGAAGGGCAGCGCAAGCGCCGCGCCCGCTCGGATCAGATCGAGAGCCACCAGAAACGCCCGGCGCGGCACCCGATCCGCAACGGCACCCGCAATTGGCGCAATGCCCACATAGGCCACCATCTTGATGCTGAAGACCGTGCCCAGCACCATCGCCGCCCCGTCCCCTGCCAGATCATAGGCCAGCAGCCCAAGCGCGACCGTCGCCAGCCCCGTTCCCAGAAGCGCCACGACTTGCGCCAAAAACAGGTGGCGATAGGTTCGGTCAGACAGAATTTCCAGCATTTCGTGCCTCAGAGATAACGGGTGATCGCCTTCAGCTCCGCGCGTTCAGTGTCAGAGCTGTCCGCCTCAAGACAATGATCCATGTGATCATGTATCAAAGCCTGCTTGGCATTGCGAATGGCGCTTTCCACGGCCTGCAATTGCTGCACGATATCGAGACAAGGCCTGCTCACCTCGATCATCTCGATTACGTGTCGCAAATGACCCTCGGCGCGTTTCAGCCGGGCAACGACTTTGGGGTGGCTTGCGTGGACGTGTGGTTTTGTCATGGGAGAACCCTATCCTCCCCAGGGGGATACAGCAAGATGGCACAGACAGATGGCTCTGCCACAGCTATGACGTGGCAGAGCGTGACCTTAGCCCCGCCGTGCTGGCGCGGACGTCCTCACTAACCGGTTCCGGGAGGCGCGGTGTAGTGACATCTTTCGGCGCTTCGGACCAAAAATCGTGCAGTGCAGTACCGGTCACTTTGGGCGGTGGGCTCAACAGGTGGACGCAACACTTTAATCATTGGACAAAGATGGAGTGTTGAACATGAAGTATCGTCGTCGGATTTACTATTCGGCTTCGCAGCGGGCTGAGATCTGGGATCGTGGCGAGTCGATGAGTTCGATTGGGCGGGTGTTTGACCGGCAGTCATCATCGGTTTTGTCGGTGATCTCACCAACCGGCGGTATGCCTTTGGGGGGCTTGTCAGTATTGGCGACGTGTCTGAATTTGATGACGAATTCGCCCTCGTCACACGCAGCACTTTCGGCTGCCGCGCCCACAGTCAGAGAGAGTGTGTGAGTGTGTGTCAGTGCGGCTGTCAGAAGATACTTCATAGGATGCTCCCGTGCATTGGTTTGACGCGCGGATGAGTTTTGAGATCAGCGCGTCTTGTGACTTGGGAGATTAATCGGAAATCGTCGTAGAATTAGTCGCCATTACTATTCAATAATGCCGAATAGTAATTCCGTATTATTCAGAGATAACGGTAAAGGATAGTCTGGTGGGGGGTCGGAATATGTTCGAAGGATTTGTGGAGGAGAGGATCGAAGGCGATGGTGCCACGCTGTTTGTCCGCCGCGCCGGGCCAAAAGATGCGCCTCCCCTTGTATTGCTGCACGGCTATCCTCAGACATCGGCCATGTGGCATGGTGTGGCCCCGATCCTGGCAAAGTCCTTTCAGGTGGTCTGTCCCGATCTGCGCGGCTACGGACGCTCTGACAAGCCGGTCTCGGACGAAACACACCTCCCCTACTCAAAACGCGCTATGGCACGGGATATCGTCGCTGTGATGGAACGCCTTGGGCACGACCGCTTTCTGATCGGAGCCCATGACCGGGGTGCCCGGGTGGCGCATCGTCTGGGACTTGATCACCCAGACCGGGTGGTTGCGATGACGCTTCTGGACATTGCGCCGACGCGCGAAATGTATGCGGGCACCACCAGGCAGTTTGCCGAGGCTTATTGGCACTGGTTCTTTCTGATTCAGAAACACCCGCTGCCTGAACAGATGATTGGCGCCGATCCTGTAGGTTTCTGGAAGCTGAAATGCATTAACCAGGCCCGGGGACAAAACCCGTTCTCCGAACAAGCGCTGGCGGAATACTTGTCAGCCTTTGCCGACCCGGCTGCCATTCACGCCAGTTGCGAAGACTACCGCGCGATCATGACCGACATCGGGCATGACGACGCTGACCAGGGCCGAAAGCTTGCCATGCCGCTTCTGGTTCTTTGGGCGCAACGCGGTGTGATCGAGAGCTGCTTTGACGCGCTCAAGCTTTGGCGTCAGCGCGCCGAACTGGTCGACGGCAGTGCACTGGACGCAACACATTACATGGCAGAGGAGCTCCCGGAGGATATCGCAACGCGCATGGCAGAATTTTTTGCCCGGCATATGAACACGCAGGAGGCCGGCCAATGAGCCGGACACTTTATGACAAACTTGTGGACGCACATAAAGTTTGCGACTTGCCTGACGGCGATATGCTGATCTGTGTCGATTTCCACATCATGAATCAATATACCAGCCCGCAGGCGTTTTCCGGGCTCGAGTCCAGGGGTCTGACAGTCTGAAACGCAGAGCGCATCTTTCGGTGGTGGATCACGTCAATGCAACGCCCAG
The DNA here is from genome assembly GCF_003333265.1 of Candidatus Halocynthiibacter alkanivorans. GTDB lineage: Bacteria > Pseudomonadota > Alphaproteobacteria > Rhodobacterales > Rhodobacteraceae > Halocyntiibacter_A > Halocyntiibacter_A alkanivorans. The sequence continues at coordinate 4,800 of NZ_QOLB01000111.1, read as the reverse complement.
CCGTCAGGCGCCAGGCGCCGGATGCCGCATCGCAGTTGCTGATCGACAATCTGGAATAGAACTGCCGCACCCATGGTATCGCATTGTTCGGGCTTGGTTAAACGAAGCGGCAATCACCTTATTGTTGAACCCGGCGTCCTGACCGCCGATACTGCGAGCATGGCGGAACATCATAAAGAAGGTCAGCGTAGAAGAAGAGCCCATCTTGCTGGGCATCCAGAGTGGATGGAATATCCGCGCACACGCCCCAGGGCCTTGAAGGCTGGAACTGATTTCTTCTTCTCTGGGCGAATGTGCAAGAACCGACATTACAATCTACGCTCAGTTTTGGGTTCCCGGTGTGTTGCTTGCGAAAGCAAAGCAAAAGACGTGAGCCCATCTCTGGCTACCTTCATGCGGGATTGGCTTTCCGAGGCGTAGCGGACGGTTCTGCAATGTCTCACTGCCACAGATGGAGGCTCTAGTCTTTGTTGTTACAGACCCACTACCTGTTGCAACAACTAACACGCTTGGATTGCACAGAACTGGCCCGCGCCCATGGTCGGGGACGCCGCACTGCCGACGAAAATCTCAGCGCCGCGCGCTGAAAATGCCCCCTCTGGGAAAGAATTTCTCTTTATTCAGACGGCGCGTGAGAAACAATTGGAACGCAGTACGCTGCAACTCGTTTCCCAACAACAGAACCTGTCGCGTCAGCGTGACGGAGTCTTGCCCCCTTACAGCCTGGTGGGCTTCTAAGTATCGAGCCCTTCAGATGCCTCAGGCGCTCCCTATCATCCCGCACCGCCGGGCCCAAAACGAAAGCTGCCCCGCCCGAGGCACTTCTGAGGGCGCACCGCGCCCGAACCCCGCGCAGCGGGAAACCCGTCTGAGATTATCATAACCCTGAGATTTGTAAGTCAAGAAGGGGGTCCCTGTAACACCCCCTTCTCCACTGACATGGCGTAAATTGGAGTAACCATATGTATAACGTTGTTTATCAAGGCATCGACACGCTGGACTTGGCCATTGAAGGGGCACTGCCCATCGAAGTGCTCAACCTACTTGAAGACGCACGCAAAGCTGCGTAGGCTCAACCAACTGACAAGTACGGTGAAACCATCACCCTTGGCCCCAGCCAAAGGAATTTCTTTGTCAAAGCGCACGGCAAAAAAGGCGGGTTTCGCTACACGCTCGTAGATGGCCCAACCGGCGCGATTTTCTCAATCAAAAAAGACACTCGCCCAGCTATGTGGAACTTTTTTGTTTCCGCACGTGCTGCGGGGCTGCTCTCGCGATCATACGAGGGCATGAAACAACATATCGTCGACTGCCTGACCGACATGGGAGCAACGTTGGGCGCGGTCAGCGTCAACAGGTTGGACTACGCCATCGACATTGCCACACCCGAATTTGCACTCGACATGACCAAGTTCATCGCGCCTCGCAAGGCAAAGGTTGGATGCCACTTTTCAACAAGCTACGACCTTGATGACGACGGCGATACAATCCGAAACAAAAATCTGACCCGGTCGGCGGTGTAATGCGCGGCGGCCGTTTTGAGAGCGTAACTATTGGAAAGATGCCCAATCGGCAGGTTATCGTTTACGACAAAAAGCAAGCCGCCAAAGACCAGAAAACAGACTATTGGTTTCCGGCCTGGAACATCGATAAAGACGATCCCGCGACGCAAATTTGGCGCGTAGAGTGAGAGCCGGTCGCGAAGCCTTAAAGCGTTATGTGCAAGCGCCGCATAAGCGCACATTTGAGAATGTCGAGGCGATCTTGCCCCAGTTCTTACAGGACGCTGTTAAAGAAATTCGATACGTTTATGAGCGGCAAAGCACCGCAAATATTACCAGATCGACGGTACACCCATTGCGGATAACGGCGCAGGACGCTGTCCAAGCACTGCCCCCATGCGATCATCCAGCCTTGCCCCCATCGTGCGTTTTGGATTTGATACGGAAAAACCTCCACTCAATGGCCGAAGCGCAAGCGTTCGGAAACCTCAACAACTTACTGACGCTAGAGGGGCTGTCGCCAAAGCAGATTGAAACGGGCTTCAAAATGTTCGCCGCTCAGAAAGCAGAAATATATCAAAATCGCTTAGAAGGCGGTTTGCATACAAAGAAGCTTGAAACAGGTGCCTCGAGGTTAGGCGTATATTTGGGCTGCCAACGGGAATGAATGGCATCATTGGGCGGGAAGCTGCCGTTCGCTGAGCGTCGCCCCAATGCCTGCTGTGCGGACAAAGAAGCCTTCGCTACACGCCGACCAACGGCTGCAATCGTCGTTCAAACGTACAGAAAATGTTGTTCAAATGCCCGTCCAGTTGGGACTCGACGGACACGGCAGGTTTTCATCTTAAATCCAAAGCGGCGGCAACCACTGTGAGCAAATCATCACTACCAGCTACGGCAATTGGGAACCCTGCGACATCAAGCACCTTACTTGTTAATGAAATTTGCAGCTTTCCGTCGACTACCTGCAAGTCGAACAACCCTGCAAGTTCAGGAGTTATGGATCTAGCCATAGCATTTAGATTGGTACTAACTTGACCCGCACGAATTTTTGCAAGTGCTGGAGCGCATATTGCAAGGAGAACTTCTTGCAACACTTCTGCCTCAACAATCTTTTCGGCGGCTGAAGCGAACTCCAAACACCGCACAACATCTTCATATGCCCCACGAACTTGTTCTGAATCGGCATTATTGATGCCCGCTGCTTCAACGGCTGCCGCTTCCAGTTTTGAGGCTGCGCCTTCCTCAGCGTTGAATGCAAAATAGCTCTCAATCGCACCTTTCCGAAGCACAAAGCAGCCTTGTGCTTCCAATAGTTTGAGGAGTGTAGTCAACCGCTGCTTGATAGATAACCATTTTACCCCGGTCTCCATCGATCGGACGGCCTCATCAGACAGAATGAACAGAGTAGAAAACGTAGACCGTCTCTTGGCTTTTTGTTGATCTTTATTTTGTGGTTGATCACGTTCGATCCAATAGGGATGCTTTGACGCTTCGGCCTCTATAGAAGACCAGTTGGTATCGGTCATTTGACAAAAAACATTGTAGATATCACTGGCCAGTACATTCGCAGACGGCGCTCCAAGTTCAGCAGCGGCAATGTTAGCGCTCTGGGAGTTCAGCACGAAATGCGCCAAATCCAGATCATCGGTCAGCGCATCCGCATCAGCCAAAATGACAGGACTCTTCCCCATTAAGCAAAACAGTTTGCGCACAATGGCAAACTGGCGCTTCCCGATAACAGGCAATATTTGAGAACCACCAGATTCCAGCTGAAGGTCTAGTTTGCGGGCAACACTTGATCCGACAAAGACATCAGATGGCCCTTCAACCAGCAAGGGCGATGAAGCAAACAAAGCCAATTTGTGCTCCTGTCCCATTCGGCCGATCAAAGCAGCAATCTTCTTGTTTTTAAGTTCACCCGCATCTGCTGAAATTTGAGTTGGATCTTCCAAAATGTCCGAACAGAATACTAAATTCAGCAGGTCAGAAGGTTTGCTGAGTTGGATAAACTCAGTTGAGTGCGTGCAAAGAACGATGATCTTCTTGTTAGTCTCAGCCTCTGGCCAACCCGAAACTTACATTATTTCCTGAAGCAAGAATGCTTGCAATTGGGGGTGCAACGACACTTCCGGCCCATCCAGAAGGAGCGCGCCCACCTCATTATCATAGATTATCGCCAGCAGGCCCACTAAGTGGAGAAGACCAGACGTCTCTCTTCCAGATGAATAGGGGGCGCTGTCACCATGCGAAAAGAAGACCTGAATGCTTCCTGCATCCCACCGAATTTCAATGTCTCGCTTGAAAAGCTTTCGCAAACGCTCTCTGACTTTTATCAATAGGTCAGGACGGGCGGCGAGTGTCTGAAATGCACCGGTTAACGTTTCATTCTTGTGGCGCCGAGTTTGTTCGCTTTTGCCACCATACGCTGCCCTATCGTATAGAGGACAGCCATCCCTCTGCCCATCAAAATCAGACCGAAAGTTTTCCAATGAGCCAATTCGACCGGCTGAAGCAAAGCTAACTTTTTTTCCACCTAAGATTTGTTGCAGCGATTTCTTCATCCCACGCATCAGCTGCGTTTTTCCGGCACCGTTTGGGCCAAGAATGATTGTCATGCCGTCATGTAGGGTGATCCGTCTGGCGACATCTCCACCAGGCAATGCGATACTAGAGGTAATTTCGACCGGAAAACTCATCAAATATGCTCCATCTCAATTCGTCGAATTGGCTCGTTGAATATTTCACGCTCACTGGTAAATGATTACACATTAACAATCGAGCCAAACAGACCAATAGCGGCCCGTGGACGCGGGGCTACCCAATCATCACGCAAAAATAGCCTCGCTGCATATTAGGAATAAGCTAACTTTGGCTGCGTCGCTGAACTACGGTCAATATGGACTCGAACCGGCCCATGCTGGGGTAGTCACGAATGGCCGCATTGGGCGATTCTTGACAGTTTTGGCAGAAGGATTTGGTCTTTTTGCTGCACCAGGCACATTTCGTCAGTATGGGCGGATTGCTGACTTTCGCTGCGCATTGATCGAATGACCGCAGTGCGGGATTTTCTTTCGCAGGGATACTTCGACCCTGAGTTCCACTTTTCGGTATGCTTCGTGAGGGGCGTCAATTGAGCTTGCCTTCGAGGGTCTATTGAAGTTTTCAAGTGATCGTTTTATAAAGCGAACATGGGCAGACCTAGAACATACACTCGTGATGCGGTGATCGAGAAAGCCATGGGTATATTTTGGCAGAACGGCTACAAAGCGACCTCGGTCAGCGATATCGTCCGTGA
>NZ_QOLB01000039.1 GCF_003333265.1 Candidatus Halocynthiibacter alkanivorans | reverse complement strand
GGACGCCTTGACCGTGCGCATCGCCGGATCAAAGCGGCGCATCATAAACTCTGCAAAGGTCTGCCGCCCGTTAAAGCGTTCTTCCCGCAGCACTTTGACCCGCTGATTGACGATCGCTTCATAAGCACCGGTCGCGCCAAAGCGAAAACTGGATTTAGTGATCAGGTTTTCAAGCCGCGCCGACGCGTTGAGAAGGTCCGACAGAGTGTCAGCCGCAGCGGTGCTGCCGGCGCTCATGTCTCCAGTCAGGGACGAAAGGGCGTCCTCAATACCGCTGAGGTCATCGTTCAGCCCGCGCGCCTCAGTCAGGCCCAGCATTGCCATGGTTTTATAGGTCTCGATCTCGCACAAGCGCTGCACGATGCGCCCAACCCGGCGCTCGCCGGTACCAGGTCGCGCAAACACGGCAAACCGCATATGTCCGGCTTCATCGATCCGGAAATCCCCGGCAAGGACCGCATTGTCGTCCACCACGCGCGCCACAGCCAGGCTTTCGGCAACGAACCATTCATTCACGAAGCTGCGGATCGTATCATCATCCGTTGTTTCTTCGACCCGGATTAAAGCCGAAGTGATGCGGACCCCGGGCATCTGCGCCAGCCAGTCTTTGGAAAACACGTCAAAAGAAGCACCGTCAAACGGTCGGTCCGCCACCCCTTCCGAAAAGATCGTATAGGTCACGAACTCGGTGTGGCTTTCCCATTTCAACTGGTATTTGCCAATCTGGCCAAAATAATGCGTGGCTTCTGGTTGCGGATGGGGCGCGCCATACCGATCAAGCAGAGCCAGCAGATGCGCCCGGTCCGCAGATTTGTCGCGCGCCGCCGCATCTCTCGGGCTTTTGACCGCCAGAAATGCCGCCCGGCAAGGCACTTTCAACGCCGGGAACGGACGGGCGTGAAGTTCATTGGCAAGCGCGTAGCGGTGCGGGTGATCCTGGATCTGGGTCATCGGAGGCTCCTGTTTGGCACACCCTACAAATGACGCCGCTCAAGGCAACTGAAAAATGTGATATTTCAGATAGTTACGGAATACATCGGCATACAAAGCCGAACACGTCACTCCAAAACGAGTCCGGCCGCCCAAGGGCGGCCGGTTTACGTTGATTAACGACCTGATCAGTCGATCTTGGGCAGCAGGCTGTCCACCGATGCTTTGGCGTCGCCATAGAACATGCGGGTGTTCTCTTTGTAGAACAGGGGGTTTTCGATACCGGAATAGCCGGTGCCCTGACCACGTTTGGAGACAAACACCTGTTTCGCCTTCCAGCACTCAAGCACCGGCATGCCGGCGATCGGGCTGTTGGGATCATCCTGTGCCGCCGGGTTGACGATGTCGTTGGAGCCAATGACGATCGCGACGTCGGTCTTGGGGAAATCGCCGTTGATCTCGTCCATTTCCATCACGATGTCATAAGGCACCCGCGCTTCCGCCAGCAAAACATTCATGTGCCCGGGCAGACGTCCGGCCACCGGATGAATTGCAAAACGCACCTCTTTGTCCGCCGCACGCAGTTTGCGCACCAGTTCAGAGACCGATTGCTGTGCCTGCGCCACCGCCATGCCGTAGCCCGGAATGATCACGATACTGTCGGCATCGTTCAGCGCTGCCGCCACACCATCTGCATCAATGGAGATCTGCTCGCCTTCGACTTCCATCGCCGGTCCGGTGCTGCCACCAAAACCACCAAGGATCACGCTGACAAATTTCCGGTTCATTGCTTTACACATAATGTAGCTGAGGATGGCACCGGAAGAGCCCACCAGCGCCCCGGTCACGATCAGCAGATCGTTGCCAAGGGTGAAACCAATCGCCGCCGCAGCCCAGCCGGAATAGCTGTTGAGCATCGAGACCACGACAGGCATATCCGCGCCGCCAATGCCCATGATCAGGTGATAGCCAATAAACCCGGCAATCACGATCACTGCGAGAATGGTCCAGACACCTGCGCCGTTGAAATACATGATGCCCAGCACCAGTGACAAAGCCAGCGCCGAAGCGTTCAGCATATGGCCGCCCGGAAGCTTTTTAGGTTTGCCATCCAATTTGCCGGCCAGTTTACCAAAGGCCACGATGGAGCCGGTGAAGGTCACCGCACCGATAAAGACACCGAGGAAGACCTCGACCTTCATGATCGCAATCTCGACACCGGTTTTCTTCGCCAGTGCGGCCGAGAACCCGGCGAGAGATTCAAGGCTTTCCCCTGCTTCACGCATCGCGTTTATGCTGCCCAGTTCCAGATCAGCGTTCAGACCGATGAAAACAGCTGCCAGACCAACGAACGAGTGCAGCGCTGCAACCAGTTGCGGCATTTCGGTCATCTCGACCTTGCCGGCCACCATATAGCCCAGGTATGAGCCGATCCCCAGCATGACCAGGATGATCAGCCAGTTGCCAATGCCCGGGCCAAATACTGTGGCCAGGATCGCGAGACCCATGCCCGCAATACCATACCAGACCGCGCGTTTTGCGTTTTCCTGATTGCTCAACCCGCCCAGAGACAGGATGAAGAGAACGGCCGCCGCGATATAGGCGGCAGAAACAATTCCAATACTCATTTAACTGATCCCTGCCCTTAAGATTTCTGGAACATGGCAAGCATCCGGCGTGTCACCAGGAAGCCACCAACAACATTGATTGTCGCGATCAAAACCGAGATCGACGCCAGGACCACGACGAGCCAGTTCCCTGACCCGATCTGCAGCAATGCGCCAAGCACCACGATACCGGAAATGGCGTTGGTCACCGCCATCAGCGGCGTATGCAACGCGTGGCTGACGTTCCAGATCACCTGGAAGCCGATAAAACAGGCCAGAACAAAGACAATGAAGTGCTGCATGAAACTGGCCGGGGCAAAAGCGCCAACGATCAGCATCAGAACTGCCCCACCGACCAGCAGGCCGACCTGCTGTTTGGTGGTCTTTTTGAACGCTGCGACTTCAGCGGCACGCTTTTCCTCAGCAGTCAGTTCTTTGACCACTTCTTTTTTCTGCACCGCAATCGCCCGGATCTTGGGCGGGGGCGGCGGGAAGGTGATTTCCTTCGCATAGGTCACCGTCGCACCACGGATTACGTCATCTTCCATATTATGCGCAACCTGTCCGTCCTTTTCAGGGGTCAGATCGCTCATCATATGGCGCACATTGTTAGAATAAAGCGTCGATGCCTGGGCCGCCATGCGCGATGGGAAATCGGTATAACCGATGATGGTCACGCCGTTGTCGGATACAATCTTCTGATCCATCACAGTCAGATCGCAGTTGCCGCCTTTTTCCGCCGCGAGATCAACCACCACCGACCCCGGCTTCATCGCCGCAACCATATCTTCCAGCCACAATTTGGGCGCGTCGCGACCCGGAATAAGCGCTGTTGTGATCACAATATCGATTTCAGGCGCCAGTTCCCGGAACTTGGCAAGCTGCTTTTCCCGGAATTCCGGGCTCGATGGCGCCGCATAGCCGCCGGTCGCCGCCCCGTCCTGCTGCTGTTCGTCGAACTCCAGAAACACAAATTCTGCGCCCATGGATTCAATTTGCTCCGCCACTTCAGGACGCACGTCAAAAGCGTATGTGATCGCGCCGAGCGACGTCGCTGTACCGATCGCAGCCAGTCCGGCAACACCAGCACCGACGATCAGGACTTTGGCCGGAGGCACTTTACCCGCCGCAGTTACCTGCCCGGTAAAGAAACGACCAAAATTATTACCCGCTTCAATCACCGCACGATAGCCGGCGATATTGGCCATCGAGCTCAGTGCATCCATTTTCTGCGCCCGGCTGATGCGTGGCACCATATCCATGGCGATCACATTGGCACCTTTAGAGCGGGCCAGTTCCATCAAAGCTTCGTTCTGGCCTGGCCAGAAGAAAGAAATCAGTGTCTGTCCGGCTTTCAGCCGTTTGGTTTCCGTTTCACTGGGCGGACGCACTTTGGCGACGATATCCACAGCTTTAAACAGCGCAGCCGGCGTTTTGATGATTTCGACACCAGCGGCCTCATAGGTCGCATCGCTGAATCCTGCCAGGGCGCCCGCACCGGTTTCAATTGCACAGTCGTAACCCAGTTTCTGCAACTGGGTCGCACTGTCGGGGGTCATCGCGACACGCGCTTCCCCCTCAAATATCTCTTTCGGAACCCCGATTTTCACTTATTTTGACCCTTTTTCCCAAATTCAAGACTACGCCGCGACATTTTTACTCACCGAAAGCCGGCGCGGAGCAACATTACATCGCAACTGCAGCATTATATCGCACCCCGTGTCGCAAAGTCTGCGGCTTCAACCAGGCGAGGGCCAGCATTAACCCATCAGCGTATCAACACCGCCTCTCTGGTTACTGTTGGCACCGCCTGAATATCGGCTCGCGAAACAGTACATAATGGTCGCAAGCATTCAACACTTTCCGTCGCAAATCTGCATTATTACGACGGATACAGACACAAACAGCGCCACAGTGCGGAACCTGGATGCAGACAATGCCAGCAGGCTTTGCATGTTAGCGCCAAAGGTGCATGGCGCGGTCTGCAGCAAATTCGCAACACATAGAGTTTCACTCCCCGTTCGCAGGCCTCCCACTCTCTTCCTGACACTGAATCAGACAAGTTTAGGGGCTGCATTGAGCCTTCAAGTGCAATGAACCACCGGTGCCCCTTGGAGTTTCCCGTGAGCAAACTAAGCTGGCAAGATGGTCCACCTGCGCCCCTATAAACCCACCGATGCCACCGCCTGCTTCAGAGTGTTCCGCGCTGCGGTACAGATCGGCGCTGCGCAACATTACACTCAGGAACAACGCGATGCCTGGGCGCCGGACACCGAAATGCCAGACAACTGGCCGCAATCGTTTGAAAACCAGCTGTCCTGGGTGGCGACCCGATGGGGGCGGGTAAACGGGTTCATGACCATGGGATATGACGGTCACGTGGATCTGGCCTTTGTCTCACCAGATTATATGGGCCGGGGCATCGGCCTGGCACTATACCGAAAACTCGAAGCCGCCGCACGCAACCGCAACCTGACGTTTATGACCACGGAGGCCAGCCTGACAGCAAAACCCCTTTTTGAGCGGCAGGGCTGGCAAGTTGAAGCGCGCCAATCGGTGATCCGCAATGGTGTCATTCTGCCCAATTACCGGATGTATCTGATACTGAACTGACACATCAGCTGCGGTGCGGCTTTGCCTTGTGATCACGCCAGTGCCGCGCCGCATCTCCGAATGCTTCAAACAACGGGCGCGACACCGGGTCATCAACCGCGTTCCATTCCGGGTGCCATTGCACCGAAAGGGTGAAGCCCGGCGCATCCCGGACATAAAGCGCCTCAGGTGTGCCGTCCGGTGCGTGCCCGTCGATGACGATATCCGCCCCTTGCCGCTTAACGCCCTGCCCGTGCAACGTATTTGTCATCACCTCCGTCGCCCCCATCAGGCGCTGAAAAGGCCCGTCCATGCTGAAACTCACCTTGTGGCGCAGGGCAAACATTTCCTCAAGCGTGCCGTCTGGTGGCATCCGGTGATTGGAGCGCCCCGGCAAATCACGGATCTCGGGATAAAGAGAGCCACCCATCGCAACATTCACCTCCTGGAACCCCCGGCAAATACCGAAAAACGGCTGCCCCCGCTCCACGCAAGCCCGTATCAGAGGCAAGGTAATGGCGTCCCGGTTGGTGTCGAAATTTCCATGAGCACTGGTGGCATCTTCCCCGTATTCATGTGGGTGCACGTTCGGGCGCCCGCCGGTCAGCAGAAATCCGTCACAAAGCTCAAGCAATTCCTCGACCGATACCACCCGGGGATCAGACGGGATCAACATGGGCATACAGCCTGCAACATGCGCCACAGCCTCAGAATTCATCGTTCCGCCGGCATGCGTCGGGTAAGTGTCGTTCACCAAATAATAATTGCCTATAATTCCGATAACGGGCCGCATTCATATTCCTTTCAGTGCTTCGGCATCAGCATAACCAGCCACGGTCGCAATAAAAGCCCGGATCTTGTGAATTACTTCAGTAGCAGTTGAACCCCTCCGCCAGCCGCACTACCCCTGATACCAACACCCAACTCACCGGAGCCCATCATGACAAATGCGCCGCAAACCGTATTCCTCGCTGATTACACCCCACCGGCCTACCTGGTTGATCAGGTCGCGCTGACATTCCGGCTCGCTCCGACCGCGACGCGCGTTATCTCCAAAGTCAATTTCCGTCGGAATCCGGAGAGCAACGGCGGCGATCTGCTGCTGGACGGGGAAGGCCTGAAAACGATTTCCTGTACACTCGACGGCGCCAAAGCGACGGTGACACATGAGGCTGGAAAAATGCGTATCAGCGCGGACCAGCTCCCGGCGGACAGTTTTCTGTTTGAAGCAGAGGTCGAAATCAGCCCCGCCACCAACACCGCGCTGGAAGGGCTTTATATGTCCAACAGTATGTATTGCACCCAGTGTGAAGCCGAAGGTTTTCGTAAAATCACCTGGTATCCGGACCGCCCGGATGTGATGGCCCCCTTCACCGTACGCATTGAATCAGAAGAAAAAATCCTTCTGTCCAACGGCAATCCGGTGGCCTCGGGTGATGGCTGGGCTGAATGGTCTGACCCCTGGCCCAAGCCTGCCTACCTGTTCGCGCTGGTGGCCGGAAATCTGGTCAATCACCCCGACCAGCTCGAAACCATGTCCGGCAAAAAAGTTGAACTCAATATCTGGGTGCGTCCGGGCGATGAGGGCAAATGTGCCTTTGGCATGGGCGCGCTGAAACAATCGATGACATGGGACGAAGAAGTCTATGGCCGGGAATACGATCTGGATATTTTCAACATCGTGGCGGTTGATGACTTCAATATGGGGGCGATGGAAAACAAAGGGCTGAATATATTCAACAGTTCCGCCGTTCTGGCATCGCCCGAAACGTCCACCGACGCGAATTTCGAACGCATTGAGGCGATCATTGCACACGAGTATTTTCACAACTGGACCGGCAACCGCATCACCTGCCGGGACTGGTTCCAGCTGTGCTTGAAAGAAGGGCTGACTGTGTTCCGCGACCAGCAGTTTTCGGCAGATATGCGTTCCGCCCCTGTCCGGCGCATTGACGATGTGTCGACCCTGCGCGGCCGCCAGTTTCGCGAAGACAACGGGCCGCTGGCCCACCCGGTACGGCCCGAAAGCTTCGTTGAAATCAACAACTTCTACACCGCGACCATCTACGAAAAAGGTGCCGAGATCATTGGCATGCTCAAACGTCTGGTCGGCGATGACGCCTATGCAAAAGCGCTGAACCTGTATTTTGAACGCCACGATGGCGAGGCCGCCACGATTGAAGACTGGTTGCAGGTGTTTGAAGATTCCACCGGCCGCGACCTGAGCCAGTTTAAACTCTGGTACAGCCAGGCCGGCACGCCGCGCCTGACGGTGTCCGAGAGCTATAGTGACGGCACCTACACACTGAATTTGCGCCAGGACACACCGGCAACACCAGGCCAGGCGGACAAACAGCCGCTGGTCATCCCTGTGGCCGTCGGGCTGCTGTCCCCGGAAGGCAAAGAACTCGTGCCCACGACCATACTTGAAATGACAGAGACCGAACAAAGTTTTGACTTTGAAGGGCTTAGCGCCAGGCCTGTGCCGTCACTCCTGCGCGGATTTTCCGCACCGGTGGTTCTGATCCGTGAAACAAGTAACAGCGAGCGCGCGTTTTTGCTGGCCCATGACACAGACCCGTTCAACAAATGGGAAGCCGGGCGCATGCTGGCCAAAGATGTGCTCAGCCGGATGGCGACCGAAGGTGCCGAACCTGCGCCACAATACCTGGACGCCATGTCAGATATGTGTGCCGACGAAGCTCTTGATCCGGCATTCCGGGCCCATTGCCTGCGCTTGCCCGGTCAGGATGATCTGGCACAAACGCTTTATGATGCGGGGGTTACACCCGATCCGATGGCGATTCACAGCGCCCGGGAATCTCTGTCCGATGCGCTGGCCGCAAAACTGGAACCGCTGTTGGCCTCTGCTTATGACAGCATGATTTCTGAGGGCGAATTCAGCCCCGATGCCGTGAGCGCAGGTCGGCGGGCGATGCGCCAGGGCGCATTGTCGCTGTTGAGCCGGATAGATGGCGGTGAACGGGCGCGGGCTTTGTTTGCCACGGCCGACAATATGACTGAACAGCTTGGGGCGCTTGGGGCGCTTTTGCAGATTTCGCAGGGCAGCAAAGAACTGGCCAGTTTCTATCAGCAATGGCGTGATGACCGGCTGGTGATGGACAAATGGTTCATGATGCAGGTGAGTTTTGCCGCACCAGAAGCCACTGCGGCCACTGCAGCCCGACTGGTGGAACACGCTGATTTCGATTGGAAAAACCCCAATCGGGTGCGCTCCGTTCTGGGGGCACTGTCGATGAATGCCGCCGGGTTCCACTATGAAGATGGTGCTTCATACCAGTTGCTCGCGGATTGCCTGATCCGGCTGGATGATTTGAACCCGCAGATCACCGCGCGACTGTCTGGTGCATTTGAAACCTGGCGGCGTTATGACGGCAACCGCCAGGGGCAGATGCGCGACGCTTTGCAGCGCATTCTGGCCAAGCCGGATCTGTCACGCGACGCCACCGAAATGGTCACCCGCCTGCTGGGTGACTGAGCAATCCGGCGGCGTCCTGATCGGGGCGCCGCCAGTTAAGTCACTGACAATAAGGTTGTTCTTTGGTCCAGCCCGCCATGTCAGCGCGTTTTGAGGCCGAGACAAACGGGCCCCAGTCGGCGGCGATTCCACCACCTCCGGCAGCGACAACACCGTCGCGCGGCACGGTGGTCGACAGGATGCGGATGGCGCAGCTGAGATTGGCAGATCCGTCTTTCAACGCCTCACCGGAGCGGGCAGTGCAGCCATAGCCCCGCGCGGTGGCGGGCGCGATCTGCACCAGGCCGAACCAACGTCCGCCTCCCCCTACCGCCTTGGGATTCCACGTACTTTCATGTTTCGCCAGCGCCGAAAGCAGCCCGACCCAGAACGCGTCCCGCTCACTTTGAGACGCCTCAGGATATCCGGGGCACCATTTTGTCACGTCAGACGGCATGGATTGTCCCAAAGCCAGGCCCTGATCCTGCATCGCGCTTAACGCGGCTTCAGTCCAGACCGCCGCCTCTTCCCGGTGGTCCCAGCGCATCGGCGGAGGCGCCACAGACCTGGTCACCTGAGCCGTTGAACAGCTTGAAAACAAAGTAAAAACCGCGAGAGCAAAGATCCCTTTTATCATCCCAATCCCCTTCATCTGCCAGAGGCCACAGCATGAGGCAAAGCGCGGGCCAGGTCGAGGGGCGGGGAAAAACAGGTCCGTTTTCCGCCTGGGGAAAACATGAATGTTGTGCCATTCTGGTCCTGTGACAGAGGGAGACAGGGTTATGAGTGCAGGATATTCGGCCACCCCACTTAGTAAAAAACTCGGGATAAAACAGGGCGTTACCCTGGTGACAATCAACGCACCAGCGCAGTATGCCGACCTGATTTCCCCGCTGCCTGATGCGGTTACTCTGGCGACGGACCAATCAGCCAATTTCGACCTGCTGCATCTGTTCACCACTTCGCGCGCCGAATTGGATGATGTGTTAACACGCCACCGCCACAGCATGAAACAGAGCGCCGTTATCTGGGTCTCCTGGCCCAAAAAGGCGTCAAAGATCCCGTCAGAAATCACCGAGGATGTGATCCGGGAAATCTGTCTTCCCATGGGCTTAGTGGACATAAAGGTCTGTGCGGTTGACCAGGTCTGGTCGGGGTTAAAACTGGTGATCAGAAAAAACCTGCGCCAGGCAAAATAAATTCAAAACCGGGCGAAAACAGCGCTTTCTCTTGCCCCCTGTGCCGCCCTGTCCTAGAAGGCTCATTGACTGTTAGCAGGACTGAAAACACATGCTTGATCATCTCGCCTATACTTCGCCAAAGCCCAAGGTCATTGCCGGGGCAAAATACGACTGGGAACTCGTCATCGGACTTGAGATCCACGCCCAGATCGCAAGCAAAGCGAAACTGTTTTCCGGTGCCTCGACCAAATTCGGTGCCGAGCCCAATTCAAACGTGTCTTTTGTGGATGCGGCGATGCCCGGAATGTTGCCGGTTATCAACGAGTTCTGCGTTGAACAAGCGGTGCGCACCGGCCTTGGCCTGAAGGCTGAGATCAACCTGTTTTCAGCCTTTGACCGCAAGAATTATTTCTATCCGGATCTGCCGCAGGGCTATCAGATTTCCCAGCTTTACCACCCCATCGTCGGCGAAGGCGAAGTGATCGTGGAAATGGGGCCTGGCGTGGCGCGCAAAGTGCGTATTGAGCGGCTGCACCTGGAGCAGGATGCCGGCAAGTCAATCCATGATATGGATCCGAACATGTCTTTTGTCGACCTGAACCGGACCGGCGTGGCGCTGATGGAGATCGTGTCTAAGCCTGACATCCGTGGCCCCGAAGAGGCCGCCGCCTATGTCACCAAGATGCGTCAACTGCTGCGTTATCTCGGCACCTGTGACGGCAACATGCAAAATGGCAACATGCGCGCCGATGTGAACGTGTCGGTCTGTCGCCAGGGTCAGCATGAGAAGTTCATGGAAACAGGCGACTTTTCTCACCTGGGTACCCGTTGCGAGCTTAAAAACATGAACTCGATGCGGTTCATCCAGCTGGCGATTGATTTCGAGGCCCGGCGCCAGATTGCGATCCTGGAAGACGGCGGCGAGATCAAGCAGGAAACCCGTCTGTATGACGTGGAGAAGAATGAAACCCGGTCCATGCGTTCCAAAGAAGAAGCGCATGACTATCGTTATTTCCCCTGCCCTGATCTGCTGCCGCTGGAGATTGAACAGGAGTGGGTGGATGACATCGCCAAAACGATCCCTGAGCTGCCTGACGAGAAAAATGCCCGTTTTGTCAAAGAGTTCGGCCTGTCGGAATATGATGCCGGCGTGCTGACCGCTGAGGCTGAAAACGCGGCGTTCTTTGAGAAGGTCGCCAACGGCAATGACGGCAAACTGGCCGCCAACTGGGTGATCAATGAGCTGTTCGGCCGTTTGAAAAAGGATGACAAAACCATTCGCGACTGCCCGGTGACACCGGAACAGTTGGGTGGTGTTATCGCCTTGATTACAAAGGGTGATATTTCCGGCAAGATCGCCAAGGATCTGTTTGAGATCGTCTACACTGAGGGCGGTGTTCCGGCGGAGATCGTCGAAGCGCGCGGCATGAAACAGGTCACTGATACTGGCGCGATTGAAGCCGCCGTGATCAAGGTGATGGCGGACAACCCGTCCCAGGTGGAAAAAGCCCGCCAGAACCCGAAACTTGCTGGCTGGTTTGTCGGTCAGGTGATGAAGGCGACCGGTGGCAAGGCCAATCCAAAAGCGGTGAATGAAATTATCGCCGCCAAACTGGCCGAATAGGCTGGCCAGGTAAACAGAGCGCGCGGGGCCGGCAGATTTGGTCAGGACCTGCGCACTTATGTGAATTTTGCACATTTCACGGCATGAGTTGTGCAAAACTATGAACAGACGCGAACAGAACCCGCAGGGCACAGGCCTTTGCGGGTTTTTTTGTCCGGCGCCTGGCCGGGATTCCATGCAACAACATTGAAGCCAGACCCGCGGCCAACAATCAGCGTTTGGTCTGGCGGCATCGGTTTGTTAGTCTGGACCCCGGTGATCATCCGGGGGGAGCTATGCCAGTTTACGAGTATAAAGTCGTGCCGGCGCCGCTGCGTGGCAGGAAAGCCAAAGGGCTCAAGGGCACGCAAGCGCGCTTTGCCCATGCGCTGGAACAGGCGATGAATGAACTGGCGGCAGAGGGCTGGGAATATCTGCGCGCCGAGACCTTGCCCTGTGAAGAGCGTATCAGCCTGATGCGGCGCAACACCCGGGATCTGCATGTACTTGTGTTTCGCCGGGCGCGTGCCGAAAGCAGCGAGGACGCGGCACCGCACACGATGAAAGAGCTGATCCACAAGCTGGCGGAAGAGCCGTCAGACGCGCTGACCACCCTGCCCCGCGAGAAACCGCAACGGCCGCCCAAAGCGGACGCGGCGGAGTAAGCCGCAGGGCTGTGTGCCCTGCTGCCTGGCGGTATGTCTCGGGGCCTGACTCAGGCTCACCCCTGCCTGTCGCGGCTGTGGTTCAGGCGGAAATATCCAGCGCCAGGGCGTGAATGCGGCCAACCAGCTCTTTGCCGAGCGCCGTATGCACCGCGCGGTGACGCGCCAGCCGGCTCATTGGCGCAAAGGCGTCGGCGACAATACGCACGTTGAAATGGCTTTCGCCGGACATGGTATTGCCGGCGTGACCGGCATGAGAGGCGCTGTCATCCACAACCTCAAGTTCGCGTGGGGTAAAGGTGGTCTCCAACCGCGACTTGATTTCTTCTGCTACGCTCATTTTTTCCCCATTTTTACCGTTAATTTTTTGCCGGAGGGCCTTCCATCCTGGCTCAGAAAAGCTAAACTCTTTCGTCCGAGTCGAAAAGGTAAAGACTATGAAAAAAGATGATCCATTCGGGTTCGATATCTCAGTATCGACGGATAAGAAGAAACGCGTCCGGGGACGGCGCGGCATGTCCGGCGCTGTGGAAACATCAAAACGTGTCTGTGAACACGACGGCTGCCAGGAATCGGGGCAGTACCGGGCGCCGAAATCGCCCGATCACCTCGATGAGTTCAAATGGTTCTGCAAAGATCATGTACGCGAATATAACCTGCGGTGGAGCTATTTTGACGGCACCACGCCGGAAGAGATGAAAGCCAAGCTGGACAAGGACCGGGTCTGGGAACGCGAAACCAAACCCATGGGCCGCAAGTCCGCCGAAAAAGTCGCCTGGGAGCGGCTGGGCATTGATGATCCGCATCAGGTTCTGGGCGGCAACGCGACCCAGAACCCGGGCAAATCGATCACCGGCACCCGCAGCCTGCCGGCGCGGGAACGCCAGGCAATCAACATTCTGGAAGCCAAGGATCACTGGACCAAGGCCGAGGTGCGCAAATCGTTCAAGAAGCTGATCAAAGTGCTGCATCCGGATATGAACGGCGGCGACCGCAGCCAGGAAGAACAGCTGCAGCAGGTGGTCTGGGCCTGGGATCAGATCAAAGAGAGCCGCAGTTTTAAATAACTCTGTGTCCGCAATTCGTTTTGCTCAGCAATGACGGGCACAGCGGACACATGAGATTTATCTGGCCCGGCACCGCCGGGCCGCGCCTGCGGCAGGGCTTCGCCCGGTCCAACCTGAAATAATCTCCCGGATCAAGTCCGGGACGGCTCTCACGCCCCACGAGACGGTGCTTCACGTCTCCCCCAAGGTCAGGCGCGGCCCCGTTTCTGAACTACGGCTTGCGGCGCAATGCCAGCCCCCAAGAATAGAGGACACGTCCCTGAATTGAGGACATGTCTGCAAATAACCGTAACGATGATTTATCCGCCCCGCCGGCAGAGCACACCGCCAGCCCTGCCACGCGCGGTTTTTTATTGCCAGCAGCCCCACCGCCAGGGTCAGGAAACTGCGCGCGGGTGGCACTTTTGCTTGCACCGCCTGGCGGAATAATGCACCACTTGCCGGGACCGGGATTTCCCCCGACATTCCAGACAAAATGATGAGCAAGACAAGGCGGACAGACCATGGAAGCGACAGCAAGACCCACCGAAGATATCTCCGTCCGCGACGTGTTTGGCATCGACTCAGACATGACCGTCAAACGCTTTGAAGACGCGATTGACCGGGTGCCGGACATCGACAGCACTTATAAATTCGACCCGGACACCACGCTGGCAATTCTGGCCGGTTTCACCCACAACCGCCGCGTCATGGTACAGGGTTACCACGGCACAGGTAAATCGACC
>NZ_QOLB01000048.1 GCF_003333265.1 Candidatus Halocynthiibacter alkanivorans | reverse complement strand
GGAGCGAGCGTAATCCCAATGAGGCCACGACCCGCGTGTCGATCAACAGGCCGGATACATATGAGCGACTTCCGAGAACATGTGAAAAATCATTTGCGAACAGTAGCCGGTACATACAAAAGGGCCGTTCTTGACAATTAGGTTAGAGGAAAGTGGTCCGATTGCTGCACCAAACACATTGCGACGAGAAGGGCGGATTGCCGACGTTCGCTGCGCGTCGCACCAATGCCTGCTGTGCGGACAGTGCTGCCGTTCGCCTCGCCCGCCCCGGTAATCGCTACCTGCGCATTGCCGACGCTTCGTCGGTTCTCGGAAATGTCCGCTTTCCCCGGCGTTCAGTTGGCAGCAAGTCTCTGGCGATTTGCCATTCAAAACCCTGCTTGTCGTGCAAGGCGCGCCCCTATCTCGCCAGCAGAGACCTACGCACAAGTGTCGTTCGGAAGAACCCGGGCCGACAGTTCACGCCGAGTTCTCACATATTCAGAAATTTTCGACGGAACCTTGAGCGCCGTCCGTATATGTAACTTGAGAGAGCATCAAAGGGATAAAGATACATGACTAAATCTCAAAGGCTTGGCTATTGTGGTGGCGTTGCACTGGTAATCGCCTCAGCCTTGCGCGCCGAGTTTGTGCTCGCGGGCGCGCCACAGGTGCCAACCGAAGCCCCCTACATCGTCCTGAGCTAAAACCACGATGAACCCAACGGCTATGGCTTCTGCAGCGATACCTATGGCCGCGGCCAAACCGACCTTGCCCAGACGCATACCTGCAAACCGTCAAATGAAGGTAGGATGGCCGGTTCGAGAGACAATGACACACGCTTTATGTACAATCCGGAGACCGGGCAGATTGCCTCCTATGTCTTCGACGGCATCTGTATGCAGGCCCTTATTGCGCAGGAACGCACGGAATTTGCCCTGCTTGAGTGCAGCGACCACCCGCGTCAGAAGTTCGTGTATGACAGCGCGGATCAGACGCTTCGGCTGGATGAGGATCAGACGCGCTGCATCACGGTGGAGTCAGAAACCGCACGGGCTGGCCCGTGGGTCAAACGGCAACTGCCGCTGGAAACCTGTGATGAAGTCGACGCGTCACTCAAACAGTGGACGGTCGTGGCTGAGTAGACTTCGGGCACGCATAGCCACAAGACCCAACTTCGAGTGTGAACATCCAACCGAAATAATCGGATGTCCACCAAGTCGGCATTCTACCAGCTCGTCTAGCCAGCAGCATCCGACACTATGGCCTCAGAGCGGACCTTCGCTGCGCACCGCTTTAACGCCTGCTGAGCGGACTTTGCCGCCATTCATCAGTTGGAAGCTAATGGCAGCTAAGCGCAGATCGCTTTGCTGCCTGAGCGACTGATTATGCAAAGTCTGCGGATTTCGCAGAACCAGCGAACAACTTTCAGAAGGCGCTTGTCAATCAATGGAACTGCGGACGGCCCATGTCTGATAGGCAGCAAGATCAACGGCGCAGGGTTCGAGCGATAGAACCTTGATCTGGTTGGTGGGGCCGCGACCAGAGCGGGTAGCTTCTCCAACGGTAAAACACATCTCCGGCGCGGACGCGGGCGTGATCGTGCCCTCGCCCGAGAATGCGAAAGATTGAGCATCGCCGCTATCGCAAACCGCTAAGTCAATCGAGGTTCCTGCATCAACCGAAGATATCTGGACGCAGACGTCGAATTCCGGCATGTAAAGTACGCCCTCGGCGAACTTGTTGGTTTCGAAAGTCTGATCAACGCCGAGCGCACCGCCAGGGCTGTAGCACGTGTGCCCCTGCAGCCCATCGTCCGGGTTCGCCCGGGCGCCTTTTGCGCCAGCAATATCAAGGCAATAGCCGCTCTGGTTATTCTCGAGCATGTCAGAGAGATAGATTTCGACATCTTCAGCCAGCGCGGTTTTTGCAAAAGCCAGCATGAGGACCAAGGCAGATAGGCTAGTGAGAGTTTTCGACATGGGAGGTCTTTCAGTGTTTGGAGATGTAATAAATAGACTCGAGCTGCGGTGACAACTCCATCCATTAACGCCTAAGCGACGATATTCCGTCGCCGCATTCGAAACTCTTTTTGCGCGAGCAGACCTTCGCCGCATCGCAAAGCAAATTGCACTTTGGGCTCTGGCCGGACATTCGCTGCGATCCAAACGAGTGTCCGCAACGGGCCGTTCTTGACAGTTATGGCAGAGGGACGTGGTCCGGTTGCTGCACCAGGACATTCGGGCGCGAAGGGCGGAAATCGGTCATTCGCTGCGATCTGAACGAACGCCCGCTAAGCGGACGGAGCGGCCATTCGCATGTGGCCTCCCATGGGCACTTCAACGGTGATACGGGTGGGCACATGCGCTTTGCATCATGCTGACCAATTCGAAGGCGAGTGCTTCATCATTTAGACCATGTTTTCTGAGATAGGCCGCCTGCACCCAATAAGATTCACTCTCGAGAAGGCCGAGACAAGTCGCGGGCGCCTTCACTCCAGTCTCCAATTGAGAAGCGTGGACGAATTCGTGCACCAAATAGCTGCGACCAAGCAGTTTGGTGATATCAACATTGGGGCTGAGCAGAATCTCGGCGCTTGCTGGTATGAACGCGGCCATTGGTTCCTCGCCGTGAGCTGATGCTTTTGCAAACAGTGATCTGAGGACAAAATCCGGTGTCACACTTACTGTCGGACAACTGCGAAGCGGTGGATAGCCGGTTTCCTCAGAAACGAAGTCCAGGAGATCCTCAAACCCGGCACAGCCTGTCGGAATCACCGATGAATTTGCGTTCGCAGGTTGAAACTGAATGGTTGCTGACAAAAGTCCCAGAGCAACCAGCGATATGATTGATTTTGTAATATTCACGACGAGCACTCCTGCTTTTTTGATATCTGAGTTTTCTGACGTCAATAATTCAGAAACTCCGTTACCAGCGCGTCACGCCCGTCGCTGGTAATGTTATTTCTGCGTTACAAATCACATCGCGAACTTCGACGACCAGATAGGTGTGCTAGAGTTGAACTGATCGGTCATTCCGGGAGGAGATTGTGACGCAGCTTTTTCTGAAATTGCTTGGTGGATTCGAGGCACGCGCTGGCGCATCGGCAGTAGTACCGGAATTTCCACGCAAAAAGGCGACAGCTCTACTCGCTGTTTTGGCATCGCCTGTCGGTCGAGGGCGGTCTCGAGACGAGTTGTGTGGTCTTCTTTGGGGCAACTTCGCCGACGAACAGGCGCGAGACAGTCTTCGTCAGACTCTGTTCGTCATGCGGAAAATGATCCCCGACAACGTGGGGCCTTTTGCCAGTGGCGATACTCTGGTTCTCGATGCAGAACATATTGCGACCGATGTTGGTAGTTTTGAGGCAGCGGCGGCGAACGCCTCTACCGACGGTCTGGAGCGAGCCTTCGAGCTCTACACTGGCGAGTTTCTTCAAGGCTTCGCTCTTCGAGAAGATGAATTTGAAAGTTGGCTTTCAGCAGAACGTAGGCGCCTGGAAAATCTCGCGCTTTCGGTTATGGGACGCCTTCTCATGCACTATCGCCGCGCTTCGCGGCATGATGCGGCCATCCAGGTCGCCGGCCGGGCGCTCGACATCGACCCGCTTCAGGAAGACCTCCACCGGACACTAATACAATGCTACGTCGCGGTGGGCCGTAACGGCCAAGCCCGCCAGCAATACCAGAAATGTGCAGAGCTTCTCGAACGTGAGCTCGGCATCGTTCCATCGTTGGAGACTCAGAAGGCGTGTGAACTCGGCCCCGCACGAGATTTACACAACAAAGTGTCGAGACACGAAACTTCGGTTAGCCGAAAGGCAACGCAGCGGATCAGATTCTGCAAGGCGTTTGACGGTGTGCAGATTGCCTACGCCACTGCTGGCCAGGGCCCGCCACTGGTCAAGGCTCCCCATTGGTTAACGCATCTTGATTGTGAGTGGGATAGCCCTGTTTGGCGGCACTTTCTGGAAGAATTCTCTAGTAACCGAACTCTGATACGTTTTGACCAGCGGGGAAATGGCCTTTCCGACTGGAATGTCGAAGACATTTCCTTCGAGGCGTTTGTCCGGGACCTTGAAGCAGTGGTTGACGCGGCCGGGCTGGATCGATTTTCGTTGATTGGCATGTCCCAAGGCTGCCCAATTTCGATTGCCTATACTGCTCTGAATCCGGACCGGGTCAGCCGCCTTATACTCCACGGTGGGATCATCAAGGGGCAAGCAAAACGCGGCCTGGTGGACGAAGAGGAATCGGAAGCACTACACACACTGATGAAGATTGGCTGGGGGAGGGACAATCCCAGTCTGAGGCAGATGTACACCACCAATCTTATTCCCGGTGGAACGAAGGAGCAGATGGATTGGTACAATGAATTGATGCGAATTAGCACGTCTCCGGAAAACGCGCCACGACTAAGACACGCATTCAGTATGATGGATGTGACGCCGCTCCTCTCTCAGGTGAAGGTACCGACTCTAATCCTTCGCTCGCGCAACGACGCTATCGCCCCAATTGAGGACAGCCAAATATTGGCGGCTGAAATTCAGGGCTCTCGGTTTGTTTCGCTGGAAAGCGACAATCACATACTGCTCGAACAGGAGCCGGCCTGGCCTCTGTTCGTTGAGCAAGTTCAGGAATTTCTTGGACACGATCAACCCAATGATATGTCAAAAACCAACATTGTGGTCGACGCACTTGATTGAATTACCCGCTAGCAAAACCGGCCTTTGTTCTGTGTCATTCACTTTACCGAATGGCGGGATTTGATGCGTCCACAGAGATTGTGCGGTTTCGTGCTGTAACTGTTGTTAACTGTTCCGGGAACAGAAGCTATCTAACAATTGCGACCTCTTACCTGCGCTGCATCCATCCAACTTTGTGCAACAGCTTGGCCAAGAGCGCGAGATAGTGACCGTTCAAACTTCGGCATCCGGCGCTGGCCAATGTGGTTTTCCATCAGCCAGGTATCCAAGCGTTCAACCAGGATCTCGTCGTTGGTCAGTGAGACCTCGCAGCCGATATCAATCATCGCTTCGCGCAAGCGCACCTGCCGCATTTTGACCGCGCGTTCGTCGTTGCTGGCTTCTCGCGCCACGCGTTTGGTCAAAGCATCCAGAGCGACTTCTATCACTACCGAATGTCCGAGAACCTGCTTTCCGTTGACGGTGTATATCGACCAGCCATGCAGCGGACTAACGCACCGCGCCTGCAGGTCTTGCCATGCGGCCAGATCAACGCGCAGCAACTTGGCCAGCATGCCGTCATTGCCCGGCAGGCTGCCGACTGGGTTTTGCTTGCGAGCGATGAATAGAGGTTCAGGGCCGCCCCCTGCACGTCCAGTGGCGCCGTCAGGCACAACTCGCTGTTCCGCCAGTGACCAAGCCAGAACATAGTGAAATAGTCCGATGTTAGCCGCGCATCGACCAGTTCCACCAGGTACTCTGGGATCGCGGTAACATCGACCACATCAAAAGTCTGCCGTGCGTTCATCCTTCCCTCCTGCTCTGCGCCGCTTCCCGGCGTGCTTTGTACCAATCAGAGGAAAGACCAGACACGAAGTTGCGCCCGTCGCGAGACATTGCCCGCAGATCCAGATTGCCTGTTGCTGGTTCATACTTGCCCAAAGGCCGCAGCCTCGATGCGATCAACCGCTATTTTGGTACATTGCGTTATGTCTGCGGATATGGAGTTGCCTTGGGCAATCCCCAGGCGCTTCAGGTGAAGACAATCCTCGGGGAAATCAAATTTCCACGTTCAGCCCCCAGGAGTGTTGTGATCCCCCGCGGCGATGTGCGCAAGATCGTTGACGCAGCCGATGCGGCCGGCGCCGCTGACTTCGCTTTGGGAATTCTCCTGCAGTTTGAATTTGGGTTAAGGCCAGTCGATATTCGCGGAAATTGGCTGGCGATCGGGCAGAACGATGCTGCGATGGGTGGCATTGTCCGAAACGGCACAAGGTGGCAGGACGGGCTGACATGG
Source organism: Candidatus Halocynthiibacter alkanivorans (assembly GCF_003333265.1). Classification (GTDB taxonomy): domain Bacteria; phylum Pseudomonadota; class Alphaproteobacteria; order Rhodobacterales; family Rhodobacteraceae; genus Halocyntiibacter_A; species Halocyntiibacter_A alkanivorans. The sequence goes on along the minus strand of NZ_QOLB01000048.1, from coordinate 8,215 downwards.
GACATGGTTGCCGAAGACTATACCGGCTTCAGCAAAGTCATTTCCAAAACTGCGAAGTCCATACCGGAACCGCAGCACTTCGACCTGTCGCACAACGCGGAGATCAGATCCCGCCTCAGATTACCTGGCAATTGCGGCCGCGTGGGCCCGGTTATTCGCAGCCGGCACTATATCCACCCGTCAGCTTCCCCGGACGAATATCTCAAGCTCAGTATGGAGCCGAGTTTGCCATATACGGACAGTGGATGGCGGCAAGCCTGGAACCGGTATCGGGACGCCGCATGGCTTTCCAAGGAATTCCGGGTTTCAGATCTTCGCGCCAGCGCCATTACCGAGGCGAAGAACCTGGGCGCCACAACAGAAACACTGCGAGATATTGCAGTTCATATGTCCAGCAAAACCACGGAGCGCTATATGAGAGATCGCAGCGACAACGCCAATAAGGTCGTCAAACTGCGGAGCGCTAAATAATCCCGACTCGGGCCTTTGGATCAAAAACAGAACACCCTTGATCCGACTTGATCCGACACTCACCAGGTTTTCGGCTAAGTCGTTGTTTTAATGGTACCACCACCCCGGCTCGAACGGGGGACCTCTTGATCCACAATCAAGCGCTCTAACCTACTGAGCTATGGCGGCACAGGGGGGGATTTACATCCCACATCTGGCAATTGCAAGGGCTACAATAGCAGAAAGCTGCGGAATTTTCCATTGGCCAGCCTGCAATGTGATCGTGGCAGGCGCCGGCCTTGCCATAAGGGCCGGATAAGGCTACCCAAGCCGGTGAAAACAGCAACCGGAGAGCTTTGATGGGTATCAACAGCGAAAGCGACATTTCCGCCAATATTCAGATCGGCCCGACCACGCTTGGCATGGTGCGGATCTATATCGAAGGCGAAGGCATTGAGCTGCCAATGGATTTCGATCCTGAAGAAGCCGAAGAGATCGCCGAAGACATCAAAGCCGCCGCCGCACAGGCGCGTCAGATGGGCAGCAAAAAAGGCGGCAAACGCTGAGATAACCAGCAAAGCCGTCCCCGCCTGCCCCCACGCCGCACCCGCGCCGGGGTGGGCCTTGGGGGCAGACGCCATGCGCTGCGCCCCGGCGACTCAGCGCGCCGGCGCCACTTGCGCCCCTGGTCAGCGGGCAACCGGACCACCACAGAGGCGCTCTCAACCGAACGTCCTGACTCCCCGGCCTATACGCCATTACGCAAGGCCCCCGGACCGGTCGCAGCCCCGGAGCAAACGGCGCACCTGCCCCCAAGGATCAACCGAACGTCCCGCCTTCCGGACAAATACGTTTGCACCGGTGGCCCCGGCCGGCAACAGCGCAGTGTTCCGCGCCGCCAGGCTCCACGACCGACGGTCCACCGGCCCGATAATACGCTACGCCTGCGGTCCCCAACGGGCCTCACGCCGGGCGCCTGCCCCCAGAATCAACCGAACGCCCCGCCTCCCGGTCAAATACGTTTGCACCGGTGGCTCCGGCCGGCAACAGCGCCGGGTTCCGTGCGCCCCCCAAGTCGCCACGATTAAACGCCCTGCTACCGGGACAAATACGTTTGTACCGACGGCCCCTGCCGGCCACAGCCACAGGTTCCGCGTCCCCAGGGCCCCGACCGGTGAGCCGCCACTGCCCGGGGAATTACGCCTGCGCCTGCGGTCCCCAGCTGGCCTCAACCCCGGGATCGCGCAGGCCCTGCAGCCGTCGCGCCGCATCCCGCGCAAATTTCAACGTCATCTTTTTGCGCCGCGCCGGCGCCAGTTTTGCCTCCGGCCCCATACGGATCACCTCACCACCATATGCGTCGGCAATGATCAGCCCGCAGCCCTCAGGCAGCAGATCGGTGGGAAAATCCTCATCCACCGCCCAGAAAAACCGGTCGCCCCATTCCAGATAGCCCTGCCATTTCTGGTCCGAATTAAAATCGGCGCGGCTGGATTTGCACTCCACAATCCACAGCTCGCCTTTTGGCCCCAGTGCAAACACATCCATGCGCAGCCCCCGCGCAGGCACAAATTCCTCAACAGAGGCAAAATCCAGGCTGCTCAGCAACCGGCACACGCCGCGCGCCAGCACCTGGCCGGGCTGCATATCAGTCAGATCCATCATCGCACCAGTCTAGACCGAAACACGAACAGGTCGCAAGCCCCTGCCCCTGCCACCGTCACCGCCGCCTCCGAAAATCCCCGGGGATCCCGCCCGACTTGACATGATACCGTTTGGTATCGCATAAAAGAAATACCAAACGGTATCACTTCAAGAGGCCCCGATGTCCCAACCCCAGTTCAAAGCGCTCGCAGACCCCACCCGGCGCGACATCCTGCGTCTGCTCAGCCAGCAGGAGATGACCATTGCCCAGGTCTGTGATCACTTCACCATGACCCGTGCGGCGGTGAAAAAACATCTCTCCGTGCTGGAAGCGGGCGGGCTGATTTCCAGCCATGCCCGGGGCCGCGAATGTCTGAACCGGTTTGAACCGGCAGGTTTTGCCCCGGTCCGCGACTGGATTGGTTTTTTCGACCAGTTCTGGGACCACCACCTGTCAGCGCTGAACTCCGCAATTGAAAAGGACCAATCCGATGACCCTGACCGCGACCAAAACAAAGACTGAGATCCTGATCGAAAAGAAACTGCATCTGGCGGCGCCAAAGTCGCGGGTGTTTGATCACCTGACCCGGGCCGATCTGCTGGCCAGCTGGTTTCACCGCGCCGAGGCGGATCTGGTACAGGGGCAACCGTTCAGGCTGCTGGGCTCTGAAAGCCAGGATCCGATCTGCTGGGGCGAGGTGCTGGAAATCCGCGCGCCGGATTATATGAAATGGAGCTTTACCGTGGCGCCGGCCGAGGGGCAGATGTCGACGGTGGAATGGTGGCTGTCTGACACGCCCGGTGGCACGTTGCTGGTGCTGCGTCACAGCGGCCTGCCCCAGGCGGCCGAAGCCCTCGGTCTGACCCGGGCGCTCGACAAAGGCTGGCACGGCTTTCTCAATACGCTCATTGCGCTGTGTGAGGGCTGACAATACGGGATGCACTCATCAGCACAATCTGCCCTGGCCCCCGGTCCGGCACGCGCGCGACAAAGGCTGGCATGGTTTCCTCAACACGCTCATTGCGCTGTGTGAGGGCTGACAATACGGGATGCACTCATCAGCACAATCTGCCCTGGCCCCGGCCTGGCACGCGCGCGACAAAAGCTGGCATGGTTTCCTCAACACGCTCGTCGCGCCGTGTGAGCGCCGCACATTCATCAGCACACCCTGCCCTGGCGCATATTGCACACAGGTTGCGGTCAGGCTGCGCCCGACCAGCCCCCCTGTGCGCAACACTGCTGTGGCGCAGTGCAAAGGCCATACGCTACGCTCGCGCTGCCGGCCTGACACGCCGCCTGTGCACCCTGCCCGGCCCATGATCGCCCCCCGATCCGACCGTTGCAAAGAATTCATTTCGCCTGATCCCTTGCCCTTCGCCGCTGAAGCGCCTATTTCAGTCTTCGGCGGGTGCTGTCCTTCTCGTAAACAGCAGGTGACAACTCCAGCGGCCTTAAGCATCTCCAAGGGAGCTGGCTCTGTTCGGATCGTGGTCCGTTTACCTGGCGCCCACCTGTACATACAGGTCCTCAGGAGTAGCTTCACCTCTACGGTTGCGTACGGGCCCGCCACTTTATTTTCTGCAGATTTTGCGCCGCAGGGCCACAATCGGCCGCCGCGCGCCGCCGCCCGGCCCATTCGGGCCCCTGCGGCCCAAAGCCATCAACGCCGCGCCTCTCTGGTGGCATCAGGACCAGGTGCGCGCAGCGCAGGACCGCGCTGCGCGCATCTCCCACCCGCCTGACAGCTCCGTTCCCTGCCGCACCACCTCGCGCCCCCGGTGATCTGCGCGCCCTGCCTGCCGCCCCATGTGGGGTGACCAGCCTCTGACCGCTCAATACGCCGCCCAATCCGCGCCCCGGCGAAAACGATAGCGTGAAAGCGCCACACCATCAGCCGCGCCAGCGCGCGGGCGGCCTCAGAACAGGTCCATTCCCTGCCCCGGCAGATGCGCCAGCCCACAGGCGGCCTCAGGACAGGTCCGTTCCTTGCTCTACCCGATGCCCCACCCGCAGCCACAGCTCCCGGTCCATCCCCCTTCGCTCAGCGCGCCACCCTCGCCCGTGGCGCCACAGCCGCCTTGCGGCGCGCCGCATCATTGCTGATCTGCCCCCAGAGCGCTGCGTCCGCCCCCTGCCAGCGCTCAAAGGCCGCCACCATCACCAGCCCGGCAGCGCGTGCATCTTCCAGCGCGTTGTGGTGGGCGAATTCGATGCCCAGCGCCTCTGAGATCGCCTTTAACCCATAGCCCCGCTTGCGCCGTTCCTCCCAGACCGCGCGCACCACCCGGGCGGAATCATACCAGGCCCAGGTCGGCTCAGGCACGCCCACATCCTCTGAGGCTTTGCGGATCGCCACCATGTCAAACGGCATATGGGAGACAATACGGGCCTCGTCACGCACAAAGGCGGCCAGCATCTCAAGCGCATCTTCCAGCAAAGGCTCCGCCGCCACGTCCGTCGCGCGAATGCCATGCAGCCAACTGTTGGAAAAACTGCATTGCGGATTGCACAGGGTATAGAACTCGGCGTCAACCTCGCCGCCGCGAAACCGCACCGCGCCGATGGAACAGATACTGCCCTGATGGCCATTGGCCGTTTCCACATCCAAAACGATGAAATCCATAGTGCGCCCCTGTCGGTGTATTGCTGTCGGTGTGCTGCGGTCTGTGCGACGTCTGCCCAAAGTTGCCGTGATCCTGGACGCGACAGGCCGCAGGTTCAACCGGCAAATCCCCCCGGAGCAGGTGGTGGTGCCGCAAAGGCATCAAGCTGGCAAACCGCAGAAAAATAATCGCTGTGTCCGCAAATCGCGTTGGTCAGCTGTGACGCGTTCAGCTGACAGGTCAAGGTCCTGACCCTGGATTTTTCTGGCCCGGCACCGCCGGGCCGCGCCTGACCTTCCCCCCGGGAAGGCGCTTCACGCCTCCCCAAGATCAGGCGCGGCCCGGTTGCAGGACCACAGTGCGGTGCTCTGCGCCCGGCCATTCGTTTTGCGGACCCGTCCGGGTGAATTGGAAATTAAATCAAAATCTGCGACGGAACGTGCCCGCTGCTGCGTTTAGCCTTTGTAAGCCCGGGCAATCAGCCTTCCGGCCTCAGCCACATCCCGCTGAGACCAGCCCCCACTGGCTACAGCCACCCGGGTTTACCTTCCACGCCGGATCCCGGCACCGTGGCGTCCCACGGGCAAATGATCCGCCACTCACTGCGAACGAAAAGGGCGGCCCCTGTGGTCGCCCTTTTTTTACCAATACAGCCCCAAAACCAAAAAGACCGCCCCAAAGGACGGCCTTTTTAATCTGAGTGCACAGAAGGGCTTAAAACTCTTCCGGCTGCGCCTCGCGCGCCATATGATCCAGCACCGCGTTGACAAATTTGCTTTCTTTGCCCTCGGGGTAAAAGGCAGTTGCGACCTGGACATACTCCACGATCACCACTTTGGCCGGGGTCTTTTTCATCAGAAATTCCGCACCGGCAGCGCGGAACAACGCCCGCAGCGTCGGGTCAATGCGCGAGATCGGCCATTTCGCCACCAGAGCGCGGTCGGTCATCTGGTCGATCGGCTTCTGGCTGTTCACCGCATCCTCAGTAATGGCGTGAAACAGATCGGCATTGGGTTCGATCATTTCATTGCCATCTATCGGCACGCCAAAACGGTGGTTGTAAAACTCGGTGCGCACCTTGTCGACGGTCTGACCGGCGGCTTCCATCTGAAACAGAGCCTGCACCGCAAAAAGCCGGGCGGAGGATTTCTTCTGACGCTTGTCTGGTTTCTGTTCGCTCATGCGCTGGTCGTGCTTTCTGTGCTGCTGGCCTGGCGGATCTTGCCGGCGGTGAAGCCGATGTCTTTGCCACTTGCGCCCCATTTGCGCGACAATGCCAGCAAATGCAAGGCCGCAGCCGCCGCGCCGCCACCTTTGTTTTGCCCGGTGGCCTCGGCACGCACCTCGGCCTGGGGTCGGTTTTCCACTGTCAGGATGCCATTGCCAATGCAAAGCCCGTCCAGCCCCATCAGTTGCAACGCCCGTGAACTGTCGTTGCAGACAGTGTCATAATGGGTGGTTTCGCCGCGGATGATACAGCCCAGCGCCACATAAGCATCATAGTCTGCCAGCCGGTCGGCCAGCTTGATCGCGGTCGGCACTTCCAGTGCGCCGGGCACGTCGACCAGATCATGGGTTGCGCCGCACTCTTCAATGACGCCGCGCGCGCCTTGGATCAGCTGATCGGCAATATCCCGGTAATAGGGCGCCACCACGATCAGCACTTTCGCCGGGCGGTCGAGCTTTGGTAAAGGCAGGGTGTAATGCTGTTCATTGGCCGCCATATCAGGACTCCTTGGTGATCGGACGGGTGCCGGTGATCTCAAGATCCCAGGCCTCCAGACCCAGATAACGGGTCGCAGGTGAATTGGTCAAAAGTTCAATCTGATTCAGGCCCAGCGTCGACATGATCTGGGCACCAAGACCGGTTTTCTTGATGGTGCGCGGCCCGTCTTCATCCGCATCCAGAGCCAGCTTGGGTTTGGGTTCACGGAACAGCACCACCACGCCGCGCCCCTCACGCGCAATGGCCTTCATCGCATCGGGCAACAGATCGGCCGGGCTTGGCCCCAGGCCCAGCACATCTTCCAATGCGCCCAGCGCATGGGCGCGCACCAGAACCGGCGTGTCCGTCGTGATGTTGCCCTTAATCAGCGCCACATGTTCGGTGCCAGTGGTGGTATCGGTAAAGATGCGCATGTCCCAGTCGCCGCCATGCTCTGACGTCACCTGACGCGCTTCGGTCTGGCGCACCAGGTTGTCATGGCGCTGACGATAGGCAATCAGATCGCTGATGGTGCCGATTTTCATATCGTGTTCGCCCGCCAGCGCCACCAATTCCGGCAGCCGCGCCATAGTGCCGTCTTCTTTCATGATCTCACAGATCACGCCTGAGGGGTGCAGCCCCGCCAGCCGGCTCACATCCACCGCCGCTTCGGTATGACCAGCACGCACCAGCACCCCGCCATTGCGCGCCCGCAGCGGAAACACATGGCCCGGGGTGGCAATATCGGCCTCGGTATGCGCCGGATCAATTGCCGCCGCCACGGTCAGGGCACGGTCGCCAGCGGAGATGCCGGTGGTGACGCCTTCGCGCGCCTCAATTGAGACGGTGAACGCGGTCTCATGCCGGCTGGAATTGTGCATCGCCATCATTGGCAGCCCCAGCTCATCAACCCGCTCCGCCGTGATCGGCATACAGATCAGCCCGCGGCCATGCACCGCCATGAAGTTGATCGCTTCCGGGGTGGCGAACTGCGCCGGCACCACAAAGTCGCCCTCGTTCTCGCGGTCCTCATGATCCACCAGAATATAGATCCGGCCCTGACGTGCCTCTTCAATGATCTCTTCAATCGGAGAAATTGCATCGCGCAAGCCCGCTTCCACGGGACCGGGGGTATCATAGGACATCGGGACTCACCTCGGGTAAATTCAGGTCGCCGATATTTACCTGACAGGCGGCGAAATGGCTAGGGGGCGCGGCGTGCGGCAAACACAACCTGACTGCGCAAAGATGCACAGCAGCGCGCCGTTATCACCGCCCAAACAAGCCCGCCCTTGCCGAGCTTCTCCACGAGCGCGGCAAATCCAGGTTTCGCCTTCGAAAAAGTTGCTTTTGGGCGCTGCTGCCAGCGACGCATCCCCCCCGATTGCAATCACCACCCACTTGCACGGCAAAGCCGTGCAGCATCCCCTCCGCCCATGGGGAGGGGGCTTATGCGCCATGCTGTCAGGATGGTTGATAATATACGAACAATCCGCACGCCCGGTCTCTGAATGCGCAGACACCCGGTCGAAATCACCGGCAAGCAGACGTTCCCCCGGCGTTCCCGGTTTTGCACAACCCAGACCCCCAATTGTGCAATTTTCACATAAGTGCGCTGCCCTTCCGCCGGTGTGAGCACAACGGACGGGGTCTTCAGATCTGAACCGCAGCAAGAGCCACCAAAACAAGCGCCCGCGCGGTTAACGAACCGGCTTACTGATACTCGGCCAGACGCGCCACATAGCGCGCCAGCGTATCGATCTCCAGATTGATCCGGTCGCCAACAGTGGCATCGCCCCAGGTGGTCACCTC
>NZ_QOLB01000044.1 GCF_003333265.1 Candidatus Halocynthiibacter alkanivorans | reverse complement strand
AGCAAAAAAGACGCGCCAAAAGCGGCAGATCCCCGGGCGGACCGGCTGAAGGCAGCGCTGAAGGCAAATTTGCAGCGGCGCAAGGCGCAGGCCCGCGCCCGCAAGGCGCCCGAAACAGATAAAAAGTGAGGCGACAGGCATGGATTCGATTCTGGTACGTGGCAATGGTGAATTGCACGGTGACATTCCGATTGCAGGTGCGAAAAACGCCTGTCTGACCCTGATGCCAGCGACATTGCTGTCAGATGAGCCGCTGACGCTGACCAACGCGCCGCGCCTCTCGGATATCAAAACCATGACCACTCTGTTGCAGTCGCTGGGCGCCGAAGTCTCCAGCCTGCAGGACGGTCAGGTTCTGGCGATGTCCAGCCACAACATCAATAATCACGTGGCGGATTATGACATCGTGCGCAAAATGCGCGCCTCTATCCTGGTGCTGGGGCCGATGCTGGCGCGTTATGGCCATGCGGTTGTGTCTTTGCCAGGCGGTTGTGCCATCGGCGCACGCCCGGTGGATCTGCATCTGAAAGCGCTCGAAGCGATGGGCGCCGAGCTTGAACTCAAAGACGGCTATATCCACGCCAAAGCCCCGGGCGGGCTGAAAGGCGGCATTGTCAATTTCCCACTGGTCTCTGTTGGTGCCACCGAAAACGCTTTAATGGCGGCGACGCTGGCCAAGGGCACTACAGTGCTGAACAACGCAGCGCGCGAACCTGAAATCGTCGATCTGGCACAATGCCTGCGCAAGATGGGCGCCCAGATCGAAGGCGAAGGCAGCTCCACAATCACCATCCAGGGTGTGGACCGTCTGAACGGCGCCACTCACCCGGTGGTGACCGACCGCATCGAGCTTGGCACCTATATGCTGGCACCGGTGTTCTGCGGTGGCGAAGTCACCTGTCTGGGCGGACGCATGGATCTGGTTGCAGCATTCGCCGAAAAACTGGACGAAGCCGGCATTTCTGTTGAAGAAACCGATAAAGGTCTGAAAGTCGCGCGCCGCAACGGCTTGATCCGGGCGGTCGATGTGACCACCGCACCATTTCCTGGTTTTCCGACCGATCTCCAGGCCCAGTTCATGGCGCTGATGTGCATCGCGGAAGGCACTTCAAAGCTGGAAGAAAACATTTTTGAGAACCGCTTTATGCATGCGCCGGAACTGATCCGGATGGGGGCGGATATCGAAGTCCATGGCGGCACCGCCACCGTCACCGGGGTAAAACAGCTTAAGGGCGCGCCAGTGATGGCCACCGATCTGCGTGCATCCGTGTCTTTGATCCTTGCGGGCATGGCGGCCGAAGGCGAGACTGTGGTCAGCCGGGTTTATCATCTGGATCGCGGCTATGAGCGGGTGGAAGAGAAACTGGGTGCCATCGGCGCCCATATTGAACGGATCTCCGGCGTATGAGCGAAGATGCAAAATTTGAAGATGGCGGCGAACGCCCGCTGTTTCTGAAGGCGCTGGATGCGGAGGATCTGCAGGTGCTGTCGGCGCTGGTGCAGGACGCGGTGCTGCCGATGGGCGAGATCAGATATGACCGCAGCCAGCGTCAGTTTGCGCTGTTGCTGAACCGGTTTCGCTGGGAAGACGTGCCTCAGGCTGAGCGTCGCAAACGCGATTTTGAGCGGGTGCAATCGGTGCTGGCCATTGGCGATGTAATGAAGGTTGCGACGTCGGGTATTGATCCGGCGGACAAGGACCTGGTGCTGTCGCTGCTATCCGTCAGTTTTGAACCTGGCGAAGACGGCACGGGCCGGGTGGAGCTGACCCTTGCGGGTGATGGCGCCATCGCGCTGGATGTGGAGGCGATTGATCTGACTCTGAAAGACGTCACCCGCCCCTATGTGGCGCCCTCGCGGCATCTGCCGAAACATGAGGGCTGAGACACAGATCTGTCAACTGATCCCAGCGGAATGGCCGCTGTTTCGGGATCTGCGGCTGGAAGCGTTGCGGTGTGAGCCCGCTCAATATGCTTCAGCTCTGTCTGACTGGACAGCGCTGAAGCCGCAGGATTGGCAGCGCCGCCTGGCCAACGCTCCGGTATTTGTCTGTCTGGAACAGCGTGAACCCGTCGGCATGATGGGCTTGTTGCGCCCGCAGGCGCGCAAAATGGCGCACCGGGCAACTCTGCTGATGGTTTATTTGCGCGCCGCCCACCGCGGAGCCGGGCGGGCTGAGGCGCTCTTTGACGCGGTGACTGCATATGCCATGGACAATGGGATCAGCCAGATCGAACTGGCGGTCAGTGTTGAAAACGCGCGCGCGCGCCGGTTTTATGAACGCATTGGCTTTAATGCTATCGGGACCATTCCCTGCGGCTTTCGCCATGAGGGGCGTGATATTGACGAGGTCATCATGCTGCGGCGGCTCTGAGGTCAGAATTTTGCGACTAAACCCCGAAATTCGGTGTGAAATCCCCCGTACGCAGCACCTGAATGGTTGAGCGATCCGCCGCCCCGCGATATGTCGGGGGAGAAGGAGACCTCAATGCCCCAGTTTCTCGACATCCGCGATGCCGGTTTTGACGCGATGTTTGCAGCACTTCTGACCATGAAGCGCGAAGATGCGCCGGATGTGGACGAAGCCGTCGCCGCAATCATTGCAGACGTGCGGGCGCGGGGCGATGCGGCGGTGATTGAGCTGACCTCGCGCTTTGACCGGCTTGATCTGACACCGGAGACCATCGCTTTCAGTGCAGAAGAAATTGACGAACATTGTGCGCGGGTGCCTGCGGATGAACGCGCGGCGCTGGAACTGGCAGCAGAGCGTATCCATGCCTATCACGCACGCCAGATGCCGGAGGATGCCAGCTGGGAAGATGCCACCGGCGCGCGCCTGGGCTGGCGCTGGGGGCCGGTTGAGGCGGCCGGGCTGTATGTGCCCGGCGGGCTGGCGTCTTACCCGTCTTCGGTGCTGATGAACGCCATCCCGGCCCGGGTGGCCGGCGTGGAGCGGCTGGCGATCTGTGTGCCAACGCCGGATGGGGTGGCCAATCCGCTGGTGCTGCTGGCGGCCCGGCTGTCCGGGGTGAATACCATCTATCGCATTGGCGGCGCTCAGGCGATTGCGGCATTGGCCTATGGCACCGAGACCATTCAGCCGGTGGATAAAATCACTGGCCCCGGCAATGCGTTTGTCGCCGCCGCCAAGCGCCGGGTGTTTGGCAAGGTGGGCATTGATATGATCGCCGGCCCCTCGGAAATCCTGGTGATTGCCGACAAGAATAACGATCCGGACTGGATCGCGGTGGACCTGCTGTCCCAGGCCGAGCATGACGAGAGTGCGCAGTCGATCCTGATCACCGATGATGCTGCGTTTGGCGCGGCGGTGGCAGCAGCCGTCGAGCAACGTCTCACCACGCTGGAGCGGCGCGCGGTCGCCGGGCCGAGCTGGCGCGATTTTGGCGCGGTCATCACGGTTGAGAACCTTGACCAGGCCGCAGAGCTGAGCAACCGTATCGCGCCGGAGCATCTGGAGCTCTGTGTCGCTGATCCACGCGTCTATGCGGAAAAGATCAAACATGCCGGTGCAATATTTCTGGGCGCCTATACGCCGGAAGCCATTGGCGATTATGTCGGCGGTCCCAATCATGTGCTGCCGACAGCGCGTTCGGCGCGTTTCTCCTCCGGGCTGAGTGTGCTGGACTTCCTCAAACGCACCACTATGGCGGAAATGACCCCGGCGGCACTGGCAGCCATCGGGCCGGCGGCGGAATGTCTGGCCAAATCGGAAAGTCTTGAAGCGCATGGCTTGTCTGTGCGTGCGCGCCTTGACCGGCTGAACCAGGAGCCATCACCATGAGTCGTCTGAGCGCCATTACGATTGATGACACCGGGCTTGCTGCGCCGACACCTGAGATCGAACAGGAGCGCAAGGTGGCGATTTTTGACCTGCTGGAGGACAACAGCTTTTTGTTGCCGGGGCGTGAGGGGCGCGAGACCCCTGCCGGCCCGTTTGCGCTTAACCTGGCAATCCGGGAGCGGCGCCTGGTGTTTGATCTGCGCAGCGAGGCGGATGAGGGGCTGGCGGAGTTTCAACTGTCGCTCGGCCCGTTCCGTCAGGTGGTCAAAGATTACTTCCAGATCTGTGAAAGCTATTTTGATGCGGTCAAAAAGCTGCCGCCAAGCCAGATAGAGGCGATCGATATGGCGCGCCGGGGCATTCATAATGAGGGCGCGCGGGTGGTGCAGGAGCGGCTTGAAGGCAAAGCGCAGCTCGATATCGACACGGCCCGCCGGTTGTTTACGCTGATCTGCGTATTGCACTGGGGAGCCTGAATTTGGTCGCAGTTTTCCCGTCTTCCGTGCTGTTTTGCTGTGACCACAATGCGGTGCGTTCCCCAATGGCTGAGGGGTTGATGAAAAAATTCTACGGGCAGGCCGCCTATGTACAGTCGGCCGGTGTGCACAGCGACATGGACGTAGACGGATTTACCGTCGCGGTTTGCGCTGAGTATGGTGTGGAGCTGTCGCGTCACAAGACCCGCAGTCTTGAGAATATGCAGGACTGGGGCGACGATATTTCTTCCTATGATCTGATCGTGGCGCTGTCGCCGGCTTCGCAGCGGCTGGCGCTTGAGCTGACCCGGATCTTTCATCTCGAAGTGGAATACTGGCCAATCATGGACCCCACCGGGATGGGTGAGGCACGCGAAGCCAAACTGGCGGTCTATCGCCAGACTCGTGATCAGATTGTGACCCGGATGCTGGCGCGCTTCGGGCCGCCAACCACGGAAGAAACCGCCGGAACGGCAGGCTGACACGTGCCGGAACGCGGCTCTCGGCGTATGATTTCTCTGTAAATCGGCATGCGCAGACGCCTGTGGCAACAAAAAAAGTCACAATTGCGCGGGCGGGGCGATAAAGACCTTGAAAATCACCCGGATTAGGCTCATCTAAAGGCCGCTCGCACAATGGCGGGTGGTCCCATTATGGAGTGAACATGGCCAAGGAAGAAATGCTCGAATTCCCCGGTGTTGTGAAGGAACTCCTGCCCAATGCGACGTTTCGGGTCGAACTTGAGAACGGCCATGAAATCATCGCACATACGGCAGGCAAGATGCGCAAAAACCGCATCCGGGTTCTGGCCGGCGACAAGGTGCAGGTCGAAATGACCCCCTATGATCTGACCAAGGGTCGGATCAACTACCGCTTTAAGTAAGCGTTGAAGATGAAACTGATCCTCGGATCAGGCAGCCCGCGCCGGAAAGAGCTTCTGGCGCAGATGGGCCTGCGGCCTGATGATATCCGCTCCCCCGACATCGATGAAACCCCGCTCAACGGTGAGTTGCCGCGCCCCTACTGCGCCCGCATCGCTCGTGAAAAAGTGCAGGCGCTGCCCTGCGGCCCCGGCGAGGTCGTGCTTTGTGCCGATACCACTGTGGCGCTGGGCCGGCGTATTCTGGGCAAACCTGCGGACGCTGGCCAGGCTGCAGAATTCCTGTTGGCCCTGTCCGGGCGCCGTCATGCGGTGATCACCTCCATCGCCGTGGCCGCTCATGGCCGTATCTGGCAGCGCGACGTGGTGACTGCGGTGAAAATGAAACGCCTGTCAGATGTTGAGCTGAACGCCTACCTGGCCAGCGATGACTGGCAGGGCAAAGCCGGCGCCTATGCGATTCAGGGCCCTGCCGGTGCCTTTATTCCCTGGATTCAGGGGTCTTATTCAGCGGTCATGGGGCTTCCCGTGGCCGAAACAGCGCTGCTGCTAAGTGCGGCAGGCTATCCAGTTCACGGAGAACAGGTATGAAGGGAAGCGTTGTCGCCCTGGGCGAAGTCAACGGGCGGCGCGCAGCGGCCTGGATGGTAGACGGGAAGATGCAGGATTTTCTGATCGATCCGGTCGTTGATGCGCCGGCGCCGGGCTCTGTCTACCGCGCCATTTGTGACCGGCCGATGAAAGGGCAGGGCGGTATGATGCTGCGGCTGTCCTCCGGCCTGACCGGCTATCTGCGTGGCGCTAAAGGGCTGGCACCCGGGCAGGCGATCCTGGTGATGGTCACTGGCTTTGCCGACGATGGCAAAGCGGTGCCTGTCACCCAACGTGTTCTGTTCAAAAGCAAATACGCCATCGTAACGCCCGAGGCCCCCGGCACTAATATTTCACGCGCGATCCGGGACGAAGAACGCCGGGTTGTGCTGCAGGAAATCGCTGCCGCCGAAATGGAAGACGCGCCGGAAACAACCGGGTTGATCGTGCGTTCCGTCGCCGCCGGTGGCAACGCGGATGACATTGCCGAAGATATCGCCGCCATGCGCGCCCTGTCTGAGGCGGTGATGGCTGATGTCGAGGGTGTCGCTGAATTGCTGGTTGAGGGCGCGGATGCCCATGAGCTGGCCTGGCGCGAATGGGGCATCCCGGATCAGCTGGCCGACGGCGAGGGCGCTTTTGACGACCACGGTGTGCATGAGGCGATTGAGGATCTGATTGCCGCCCGGGTGACTCTGGAGGGCGGTGCCTTTGCCTTTATTGAGCCGACCCGTGCGCTTGTTGCGGTGGATGTGAACACCGGCGCGGACACATCCTTTGCCGCCGGGCTCAAGGCCAATGTGGCGCTGGCGCGCGATCTGCCACGCCTGCTGCGCCTGCGCGGTCTGGGGGGGATGATCACCGTGGATCTGGCGCCGATGGCGAAAAAAGACCGGCGTCAGTTTGAGCAGGTCCTGAAAGCCGCTTTCAAACGCGACGGCACGGACACGGTTCTGGCCGGGTTTACTCCGTTGGGCTGTTTTGAGCTGCAACGCAAACGCGACCGTTTGCCAGTGGCGCGGAGCCTGGCGGAATGAGCTGCCCGATCTGTGACAAAGACCCGGTGGAAAAATACCGCCCGTTCTGTTCCGGGCGCTGCGCCGATGTCGATCTTGGCCGCTGGTTCAACGGCTCCTATGCCGTTGCCAGCCAGTCAGAAGATGACGTTGAAGAGCTGGTCGAGGGCCTCGCTGAGGCGCTGGAAAAAAAGATAACGCAGCCGCACTGATTTTTGCGTTTTTGCTCTGGACACCACCCGCCACGCTGTCTAGAAACCGCTTACCCGAACGCAGCAGCGTTCTCCGGTGCCCGGGTAGCTCAGGGGTAGAGCAGTGGATTGAAAATCCTCGTGTCGGTGGTTCGATTCCGCCCCTGGGCACCATTTTATCATTCAGTTGCGTCCACCTATGTCCGATAGTAACCTGTATTTGCAGGATTAATACTGTCGGTTAGTCCGATGTCATCCTGCCACGTGCACTGGAATATACCTCCAACGGGGGTATCAAACTGGGGTACGTGCGATCTGACACCAGGAAGGTACCCCCATGGCTGTATTGAGCGACGCACGGGTTCGGACTCTGAAGCCGAAAGAAAAGTCATACAAGCAAGCTGATTTTGATGGTCTCTACCTATTGGTAAAGCCGAACGGGTCTAAGCTCTGGCGCTTCAAGTACCGCTGGCGCCTGAAAGAAAAACTACTCGCGTTGGGTAAATATCCAGATGTCACACTGGCCGATGCGCGTCGCAAACGAGACGAAGCCCGCAGCCTGGTCTCAAATGGTGCCGATCCTTCTCAAGTTCGCAGGCAAGAGAAAGCCAAAGAAGCCGCAGCGCAAAACGAGACATTTGCCAAGTTGGCGGCCGAACTCCTTGAGAAGAAGCGGTGCGAAGGTCGGGCAGCCGCAACACTGAAAAAGACTGAGTGGTTTTACCGCCTCCTGAATGCCGACACCGGCCATATGCCGATCACGCAGATCACCGCGCGGGACATTCTGGTTCCTCTGCAACGGGTCGAAAAGAAGGGAAATCACGAAAGCGCCGTTCGGATGCGCTCGACCGCCGGGGCAGTTTTTCGTTACGCGATCGCGCTCGGCTTGGCCGACAACGACCCGACGGATGGATTGAAGGACGCTCTGATCCGCCCTCAAACGCAGCACAGAGCGGCTATCACCGACCCAGCCCAAGTCGGCGCCCTGCTCCGAGCAATCGAGGGGTTCTCCGGTCAAACGACGACACGGCTGGCGCTTCGACTGCTTGCATTGATAGCCTTGCGCCCTGGCGAGTTGCGCATGGCGGAGTAGGGAAGAAGTGGACGAAGCCCGGGCCGTTTGGACCGTCCCGGCACATCGGGCCAAAATGCGCCGTCCGCACATAGTGCCGCTTTCCCGACAGGCCCTTGGCCTTCTTCAAGAGCTGCGCGATCTGACAGGCTGCGGTAATCTGATGTTTCCATCGGTCCGCTCTTCGCAGCGCTGCATGAGCGACAATACTTTGAACGGCGCCTTGCGCCGCATGGGCTACGGAAAGGACGAGATGACAGCGCATGGCTTCCGGGCGATGTTCTCCACCCTGGCCAATGAGTCCGGCCTCTGGCATCCGGACGCGATTGAACGTGCCCTCGCCCATGTGGAAAAGAATGAGATTCGCCGGGCCTATGCGCGCGGACAACACTGGGACGAACGCGTGGATCTGGCCCAATGGTGGGCTGATCAGCTCGATCAGATGAAAGAAGGACAGAAGCGATCATGATGAAAGACCGACAATCCGGCGCTCAATTCCCTGAACACTTTCTTCAGACCTGGATCTATCAGGACAGCTGGTCACTTGAAGAAGCAGTCGTTCTTGCGATGGGCATATCGCCTGACGATCCGAATGCTGAGGACGCGCTGACAGAACTCCAAGCGTTGCTCGATCGTGCGAGACGCACTGGCATGCGGGCGGGCGTCCCACGCGAATGGCTTTGGTGGGCGGAACGAAACGGCATCCCGTTTCACGAAGCCTGGTGGCTTGCCATCACGCCAGAAGGTCCAATCGGATTCGATGGCCAGCACTTTGCATGCCGCCGGGCAGAAATACTCTCGGCGAACTATCTCCGTCAGGAGCGACGCTTGATCGGAAAATGGGCCCGCAAACCTTACTGGACACCGCGCGAAGCGATCGACCGGTCGCTGAATTTTGACCCGTTTACGACTGAAGGCTGGCGCGGGGAGGCTCCGGAAACCGGAGAGACGACCCGGGAGCGCGAAGACAGGTTTCGCATTCTAGAGCGGGCACTGGAGATAAATGATATTTCTGAAAAGGCCGCCCCCCGCAACTATATCCTCTGGCTGGAGGGCTGCGGCTATTATGTTTCCGAAGCATGGCGGCGTGCCGTCGGCTTGCCGGTCCGTGAGATGCAAGATCCGGGCGAGAGCTGTCTTTCCGAACTGGCCCGGGAAAACACGGAGCTACAACGTCAGCTGGAGGAGACGGCCGTCAGGATTACAGAACTTGAGCAAAATTTGGCAACTCAGAAGCCCCAACTGACGGCGCAATCTGACGAGGTATCCTAACTTAAGAAAAAGATCCGGGAACTGTCGAGCGAACCTGAGAACCCGAGTCAAAAAAGCGCGCTGGCGAGACGTAATGCAAGTCTGGAAATGGCCCTCTTGGCTGCGGCCGTGGATGGTCATTCTTATGACCCAAGATCCATCAAATCGGATGTTCCCGAGCAAATTTCCGACAAAGCTGCGTTACTGGGATGTCAATTGACGGCCCAAACAGTTCGGAATTACCTGAAAGGAAGCTCTGACAGATATGTTGAACGCACTGTTTGGGATAACATTTTTCCAGCAAAATAAGGTTCCGATCGTGAATTCATCTTCTCAAAGGTGATCTCACCCAAGCCCTTACTGCACAAGGTCAGTCTTGGATCCATCCCAACAGACAAGGATGGATCACATGAATTTCGACAATCTTCCCGATGATGCGCTTCTGCGCGAAAAACAGATTTTGCACCCGGGCGGCCCGGTACCGGTGTCCCGCTCCACCTGGTGGGCCGGCGTGCGCAGTGGTCGTTTCCCGCAACCGGTTCGCTTGGGTCCGCGCACCACAGCCTGGCGTGTTGGTGACATCCGCACCCTCTTGCGCGATGGTGCACAATGATGGGTCAGCTGGACATTGGTCGTTGGATGGCCGGGTCGCGCTTCTGTAACGCGGTGAATGCGCGTTCCATTTCTTCGTCTTTTGCATCGGCAATGCCACACGTACCGGTCGACATCCGTGCTGCGGATGCTCGTTGCAAACGGCCTGGTCCCCTGGACGGGCAAGCTGTCGAGGCATCGGCTCAAACAGACGCATTGCGTAACGATCGGCCCTCACCTGGAGTGACGGTTCGTAAGCCCATCGTTTACGGGGCAGTGCCATGCCTGAGAACCCCATCAGTGACTGGAGGGGTGGCGTGTCTGTAAGCTCTGAAAGCACCTCTTCGACGCGTGATCTGTTTGACGCGCCCGGCTCTGAAGAGCCGGGCGCGTTTGCGTCCGACGTCAAACAAGGCCGCGCCAAGTCAGGAACGCGACGGGCGCCGCCGGTGACGACTGGACCACTTAACCCGTCTGCGCTCGACCCTGTTGATGAGCGTTTCCTGACGGATAAGGCCGTCGGAGAGCGCTTCGACGTGTCACGCCAGACCGTTTGGCGCTGGGTGCAGCAAGATATCTTTCTTGCGCCCGTCGTGATCTCCCCTGGAACGACCAGATGGCGCCTTTCGGACCTGCTTTCTTTTGAGGCCTCCCGAAAGCGCAGGAATACCAATGCCAATACTGGGGCGTCCTCCCGTTCCGGCGCGGACAGGAAGGTAAGGAAATGACCCGTGCCTACCGCAAAACCCGTCCCACTGGGACGCTGGTCTATTCGGTCGAGGAAGTCCAAGCGCTGTATGAGGTCTGCCGCAATACGATTTCAAACTGAGTCAAAGGCGGCCTGCGCCATTCGGATGCGTCTCAGCCACAACGTTTTCGTGGCGCTGAATTGCAGAGGTTTCATGAGGCCCGACAGGAACGGACGCGCAGGGCACTCAGGCACGGGGAGTTCAAGTGTATGGGCTGCGGAGCTGCGGTATTTCCCGAACTTCAATCCCTGGTTCTCGGCGCTACCAAATCTGGGACAGCTCATGCCCGTGCGGCCTGTCCTGATTGTCAGGCTATGGTGATGAAGTTGCTGGGTGAGACGGAATGCGACAGCATCAAAAACAGCCTCGATACCAACACGAGCCTGGCTCGAATAGACGAAGAAAACGTCTCAGACCCGGCGCGTATTGGGAAAGATCCGGGGTCTCGTGAGTCACAGTGGCACACCCACAATGATCGCGTCATCCACGAATGGCAGGCCTACGCTGGCCGCTATGACCGTAAAACAATGATTGCGCATCTGGTCAGCATCCGGGACTTCGAACAATTTCTGGAGGGTAAGCCCTTCGAAAAAGTAACGCCCAAAAACGCTGGGGCCTATCGGGACAGGCTGGTCGAGCTTGGCCGCTTACTGAAAAAAGATGGGGGGCTCAGCAATTCGACAATCCGCCACCGCGCCTCGCACCTGAGTGCCTTTTTCAACTGGCTGCGAAACCAGGACGGATTTCGGCGGTTGAGCGGGAACATTCCAGACTATTTCCTGCTGCCACGAGGCACCATGGCGCGGACCTTGCCGAGAGACGACAAGCGCTACCCATCTATCGAGGACGCGCTGCGGATGGTTCAGGCTATGCCGAGCAGAACGCTGCAAGAGAGGCGGGACAAAGCCATGGTCGCGTTTGCCTTCGTATCAGGGCTGCGTGCCGGGGCGCTCACCTCTCTCTGGCTCAAGCATCTGGATATGGACGGGAAGACGGTTGTTCAGGACGCCCGGGAGATGCGGGCAAAGAATGGCAAGAGCTTCCGTGTGTTCTGGTTCCCGCGGACGGATGGGTTTCAAAAGATCTTCTGCGAATGGATCGCCGAGATTTCCGCGCGGGGTTTCACCGCGCAGGATGCAGTGTTTCCAGAAGTGAAGGACCTTATCTCTGGTTCCGAAGACTTTCCGCCTGTCGCGCCGCTGAAGACAAGCAGAGCGTTTCAAACCGCGTTTGAGCGCGCCAGCGCGACCATCGATGAAGAGTATTCGCCGCATGCCGCATGCCGCACGCCACACGCTGAAAGCCTTGGGCGACAAGCTGTGCCGCACATTTGAAGAGCGCAAGGCATGGTCATTGAACCTGGGCCATTCAACTGAGCGCATCACCGAAACCCATTACGGCAAAATGCCGGACCAAAGGCGGGCGGGCATCATCGAAAATCTGAGCGCCGAGGATGTTTTGTCGGAAGACGAGAAGGAGCTTGTGATGGACTTCTATGAAAACAGGTTCCCGCGTGGCACAGCCGAATTTCGTATTGCCAAGAAGTTCGCACAGCGGCGCGAAAGCGCGCGTGGTGACGATGATTTGTTCGAATGAGCGCGTGCAGCAACGGGGTGGATTGGTAGCAAAGGATTAAGCTGGGCGGACAATATGAATTCGCTGCAATCGCGAGCCTGGTCGGAGGTTGTTCCAGAAACGGACCTAAAACTGGAACAGAATCTGCGTAGCCGTTCTGCGCCGCGGATGTCGGGTCAAAGCCCAATTTGGACCTTCGGCTCACTACCGCGATAGTCTTCATTTGCATTAGGTCTGAAAAAGGGAGCGGCCCGAGTTTTCAGCAGGGCAAATTGGATTCATCGAAGCCGGCCATAATTTGCGTCACTGGAATGGCCGGGTTTGACCTTCAGATAATTACAGATTGTTTCACCGTGAGGGTTCTAAATTCGCTCGCGCTTGTAGTCCTGAGAGCGTCCAATGGCGTGTTCCAACGTCTTGTTCTAATTCGTGCACGTGCAGCATCGGACATTTGCGGGCTCTAACCGGCCGTTCGTCGCAGTATGAATGAAGGTCAACTAAGGGCCGTTCTTGAAAGTTATTGTTGAGGGACGTGGTCCGATTTCTGCACCAGGCAAATTTCGACGAGAATGGCGGACTGCGGACCTTCGCTGCGCAATGTAGCGATGCCTGCTGTGCGGACAAAACTGCCGTTTATCATTCAGTCGGAAGTGACAAGTCCCGCTCAAGGCTGCCTTCTGCTCCGGATTCGAGTACCGTACTGCGGCCCACTGAAACGGTCGTTCGTGCATCGCGCAGCATCTTGAGTTTTGGAACGACAGTGATACGGGCTTTGCCGCGGACAGTGAGACGAGTGAAGTTCGTCGCTCGGCCCTTTGTCTCTCGCTTCCCACTCACGGGCAGTTGACTGTTACGCGACTGCTTTGGGACGGCCAGACTTTGCTCCTTTTGGTGCCTCTACGCTCGCCTCAACATAAGTCTTAAATCCGCGCTGGGCGCCTTTAATTGTCTTATGAAATTGCGGGCCAAGAACAAATTTTTCCATCAGTGCGCCGACCGGCCAGAATCGAGTCTTCAAGTCGATAAACGTTATCCCGCGCGTACGGTTTGGGCCCAGTTCTTCCAGCCGCCATCCTCCGCTTGCTTCCTTGATGAAGATGGGTAGTCCTTCGAGTGACAGGTTGAAGCTTTTGCCTTCATCCCACGCCAGGACGTTTTCGACCAGCGTTCCAAACCCCGGGACGTCGCATGTGCGACCGGCGCCAATGCCTCGCACAATCTTTGTGTGGAAGTGCGATTCCTTCACCGCTTTGGTCCAATTCTGAATGTCGGCAAGATTGCTGATCTTGCTCCAGACCAGGTCCATCGGCGCGTCAATTTCAACTGTGTGTTCTATGTGCATCGTCTTCTCCTTTTGACCTTTGTTGTGCGGGCTGCGCTCGCGGTTTCATCCCGTCCAGGATCAATCCCAGAGATGCCCGCACCCAATAGGCGCGGTATTCCGGGTCCAGCGATGTCACGCTAAAAAATTGCAGGTGGGTATGAGCGTACCGCGCCTGGTTGATCAACCTGTCCAGCAAAGTGCCCGCCACCATGCCCGTGTCGACGCTTTCGCGCACGAACCCCCGGTCTTTGGCCTTTTGAATAAAGTTTGAGAGCGAACGGTTGATCTCGATTAGCTCGCGAATGGCGCTATTGTCACTATCCGGCGGAAGCTGCTCAAACTCGCGAAGTGCGATCAGCAATGTCTCGCGGTTATCAAGGTAGGTTTCCAGAAGCTGAGTCAGGAACATCTCCAGGCGGATCTCAAATTCCTCCGGAGACCTCAATTCGCCCGACAGGGCGGTTTGCGTCTGTTCAAGCTGCAGCGCCGCAAAACGATCCAGGATTTCTTGATACAGTTTTTCCTTGGAACCGAAGTGATAGGTGATCGCGTTAGAACTGGCACCGGCGCGCGCACAGATGTCGCGGACGGAAGCGCCTCGAAACCCATGCGCCCAGAATTCGGCAACGGCGGCATCCAGGATCGATTGGCGGGTAGTTATGGATCGAGATTGTGACATTTGTAATTATATGCATTGCGTTTGTCACAAATGTCAAGGCGCCCATCGATACCTTCCAAGTCGTGTCGATGGCTGACTATGACGCCCGCACAGGGTTCTGAGCAAACCTCTGCAGCGCAAAACGGGATCGCATTTTCGCTGCCTGTTGAAGGTCCGCATCCGGAAGTTGCCCGCACCAGGCTCGCGACCGAAGCCAATTCACACTTTCCGCCCTTCACACAGAATTATGCATCGCAGCAATTGGTGAAAATGGCTCTCTGCTGCCATTCGCTGCACCGTCAATGAAGGTCAGCTAATGGGATGTACCGGCTGCTTCACCCCCTCGGGTTAAACTGTGTTTGTTTCACCCGCCAGCAGAGGAGAAGTAGCCATGAGTTCGAAGAAGAAGGAAATCAAGATTGAGGCGCTGATGTC
>NZ_QOLB01000093.1 GCF_003333265.1 Candidatus Halocynthiibacter alkanivorans | reverse complement strand
GTCCTGGCGAGTGCAACCAGGCCAGAGTTTGTGTGTCCCGGTCGCAGAATTTATATGGTCAGCTGACCTGACAGCCCGTGCGTGCGCCCGTGTTTCCCGCCCCCTCAGATGCGGCAATAAGCCTTCCCCGGCCCCGAACTTTCTGCAGGTATTATATCCCTGAACTGATTTACCTCGCGTCGTCTGAGACGACCATTGATCACTCCTGCAGTCAAAGCCGATTGTGCGTGTCACCAGCACAGCCGTTCGGGTCATGATTTATGATCCGGGTGAACATTTCTTTACCATGCGTTACCTTGCGTCCGCTTGACCAACTCCGACTGAAGGGCGCGCCTGGCACCTCTGCCCCGGGGACTACGGGATTGGCTCCGCCCGACCCGCCGTACCGCTATCTGGCAAAGCGCAGCAGCGCGGCGCCGACAAGCGCGGCCATGGTCGACAGTACCTTCGCCAGGTCCATGCGTCCTTTCAGAAAGAACACCCCGATCAGCAAGGCAAACACGATGCTGCTTTCCCTTAACGCGGTGACCAGCGCGATCCGCGCCGCGTAACCCGGTTAATCACACCAGCTTCAAAACTCTTTGGAATAGCAAACCGGAAGATATCGAAGCTCTTTCCCGCTTTGGTCCGGACGATGCCCGCGTCTTGAAAAATCAGTCGATTGGCAACGACAAAGTGTCTAATCCTGAGCGAAATCAGAGTGTCTGCTCGAAGCGCGCCCAAGAAGGCGAGAGCAAACAGGGCGTGCACGTTGGCCCGGCAAAGACTTTGACGGCACGCAGCTCAACAGCTCCCCAGCCTCTGAAACGGTCGGGTGTTCCCTTGGCTTTACAGCCGTGGCGGAGGCAAGGACCGCTTTCGGAGGTTTAAGGTAATCCGGAAGATCCTTCGGCAGGCGCGTGAAGCCGTCTTGCTTCAGCAACCAACCAAAGAATGCGGTGAACTTCGTTCAGACCGCAGCGAATGGCTGGTTTGAGCCCTCTTTGACATATGCTGCACCGGTAATCCCCCCATTTCAAATGGGCTCCGGCTGTAAAACTACGCGGCCATTTTACCGCAGCTCCCGCACAGATTGGTTCCTGCGAACTGCCGGCTGCCCGGATGCGCGCCGGATCCGGGCAACCGTCCGCGTTCAGAAAAACGTTTGCGCAAACGTTTTCGCAGACGTAAGCTTGCTATAACGAATCGAGTTTAGATTGCGATGCTGGGGGGCAGAATGAAAAGACGGCGGCTACTTAATGGCCCGATTTCGAGTGTGGTTGCTCAGCTGGGCCATACGGATACAATCTGTATCTGCGATGCGGGCCTGCCTGTCCCTGAACATGTCCTGCGCATTGATCTGGCGGTGTCACCGGGGATCCCCTCGCTTTTGGATGTGCTGAATGCCGTGGGTTCAGAAATGATGGTCGAACAGGTCACAATTGCCAGTGAGCTTGCAGAAACGGACGCTGAAATGTCCCGCGCCCTGAACGACAAGGTGTCAGAGATGGAGCACGAGCAAGGCCGCGCGATTGCGGTTCAGACTGTCTCCCATGAAGAGTTGAAGACACGGGTGGTGAATTGTCGTGCGGTCATTCGCAGCGGAGAATTTACTCCCTATGCGAATATTATTCTGTCATCCGGCGTTTGTTTTTAAGCGGGAGTATGATCATGAAAACAAATACTTACGCGAATGGTGAGATGATGAGGCTGGAAAAGGTTTCAAAGTCATTTGCCGCCAACCTGGTCCTGGACCAGGTCGATTTCACCATGCGTGCGGGTTCGGTCATTGCGCTGGCGGGTGAAAACGGCGCTGGAAAATCCACCCTGATGAACGTCATATCAGGTGTGCATCCTCGCAGCGCAGGTGAGATTTATCTGCGTGGCAAACCGGTGAATTTTAACAATCCGCGCCAGGCGATTGAAGCCGGCATCGCCATCATTCATCAGGAACTGAACCTGCTGGATGAGCTGACGGTTGCGGAAAACATCTTTCTGGGCCGCGAGCCGGTTGGCGCAATGCGGATTATCGACCAGGCCAGAATTGAGCGTGAAACCCAGGCGCTGCTCACCCGGCTCAAGCAGGGTTTTTCGCCCGGCACCCGCGTTGGTTCGCTCTCGATCGCACAGCAGCAAATGGTTGAAGTGGCCAAAGCCCTGTCGTTCGATGCGGACGTCATCATCATGGATGAGCCAACGGACGCGCTGAGCGATGTGGAAACCGCGACGCTGTTTGAGATCGTGTCTGAGCTGAAAAAAGAGGGGCGCGCCATTGCGTTTATCACCCACAGGCTGGCGGAGATATTTCAGATTTGCGACCGGGTGGCGATCCTGCGCGACGGGTCTCTGGTGCATGAAGGCCCCACGTCTGAGGTCACCGAAACTGAGCTGATCCGCCATATGGTCGGGCGCGAACTGTCCCATCATTACCCCTATGCGCCAGCTGTACCAGGCGAAACGCGCGTCAGCGTCAATAACTTGTCCGGCGCAGGGTTTAACAATGTCAGTTTTCAGGCCCGGGCCGGCGAAGTTGTCGGGTTCTCCGGTTTGATCGGTGCCGGCCGCACCGAACTGGCCAAAGCAATCTACGGCGCCAACCCGATCATATCCGGACATCTGACCGTCAATGGCCGGGAGATTTCTCCGCGCGGCCCCCACGACGGGGTCGCCGCCAAAATCGGCTATGTCGCAGAGGACCGCAAGGCGGAAGGGCTGGTGCAGATGCACAGCCTCGGCTCCAATATCACGCTCGGCGCATTACAGGAGATGACCGGCCGTGCCGGGCTGATCGACCGGCAGCGCGAAAAAACCGTGGTGGACCGGTTTATCTCTCTATTTGGCATCAAGACCCAGGGCGCGGACAAGCCAGTCGATCAGCTCAGCGGCGGCAACCAACAAAAAGTATCGATTGCCAAGACGCTGGCGGCGGCGCCCGAAATCCTGATCCTGGATGAGCCGACGCGGGGCGTCGATGTCGGCGCCAAACGCGAGATTTACATGTTGATCCAGACCCTGAAAGAACAGGGCATTTGCGTGTTGCTGATGTCGTCTGACCTGCCGGAAATTCTGGGCATCAGTGACAGGATCCTGGTGATGTCAAAAGGCCGGCTGACCGGCGCGTTCGACCACACAACCGCGACACAAGAAGCCATCATGCAGGCCGCTGTTGCCTGATGCATAAGGAAGAGAAAATGAACGTCAAGAAAATCCTGATTGATAACAAGTCACTGGTCGGCTTGCTGTTGATGATGGCGGTCATTTCGGTGCTCAGCCCGAATTTCCTGTCGGTGGACAACCTGTTGAACATTCTGCGTCAGACTTCGATCAACGCGATTATCGCGGTGGGCATGACCTATGTGATCCTGACCGCCGGCATTGATCTGTCCGTGGGTTCGGTTCTGGCGTTGGCCGGCGCGGTCTGCGCCAGTATGATTTCGGCGGACACACCGCTGTTGCTGGCGGTGGTGGCCACGCTTTTGATTGGTGGCGCACTGGGCGCGGCCAACGGGGTGGTGGTGAGTCTTCTCGGCGTGCAGCCCTTTATTGCCACGCTGGTGGGCATGACCATCCTGCGCGGCGCCACGCTGGTCTATACCGGCGGGCGCCCGATCTCGACCGGCGATTTTGACGTGGCGGAGAGTTTTTACCAGATCGGCGGTGGTTATGTCGGCCCGATCCCGGTGCCGGTGGTCGTGATCCTGTTGGTGTTTGCACTGTTCTGGGTGATTTTGAACCACACGCGATTTGGTCGCTATGTCTATGCGATCGGCGGCAACGAAAACGTCACCCGCATCGCCGGCATTCATGTCACCCGGGTCAAAGTTCTGGTCTATGCGCTGTCTGGCATGATGGCGGCGCTGGCCGGCATGATCCTGACTGCACGGCTTGAATCTGCCCAGCCGACTGCAGGCATCGGCTATGAGCTCGATGCCATTGCCGCAGTCGTGCTGGGTGGCACTTCGCTGATGGGGGGGCGCGGCACATTGGTCGGCACCCTGATCGGTGCACTCATTATCGGCGTGCTCAACAACGCCCTCAATCTCATGGATGTTTCGTCCTACTTCCAGCAAATTGCCAAAGGTTCGGTCATTTTGCTGGCGGTGGTCGTGGACAGCCGTGTGAAATCGTCGGCCTGACCCATATGGGCAAGGACCGGCTGGCTCAACTTGGAGGAAAAGCCAATGAATAAATTCGTAAAAACAGTCGCAGCCATTGCGCTGATGGCAGGTTCGGTGACGTCTGCAAACGCTCAGGATACAATGGCGCTTGTTCTGTCCACCCTGAACAACCCGTTTTTTGTCTCGCTCAAAGAAGGCGCGGAAAGCAAAGCCGCAGAGCTTGGCTATAACCTGATTGTTCTGGACAGCCAGAATGACCCGGCAAAAGAGCTTGCCAACATCGAAGATGCGCTGAGCCGCAATGTTCAGATCCTGCTGATCAACCCCACCGATTCCGACGCGGTAAAAAGCGGCATCAAAGCCGCGAACCGCAAAGGTGTTCCGGTGGTGACTGTGGACCGGGGTGCCAATGGCGGCGAAGTGGCGTCCCACATTGCGTCTGACAACGTGCTCGGCGGCAAAATGGCGGGCGAAGTGCTGGCCGGCGCAATCGGCGGTTCTGGCAAGGTTGTGGAGCTGGAAGGCGTGCCAGGCACGTCCGCGGCACGTGACCGCGGTCTTGGTTTTAATGAAGCGATTGCCACTATGGCCGGCATCGAAGTTGTGGCGGTACAGCCCGCAGACTTTGACCGCACCAAGGGGCTGAACGTGATGGAAAACATCCTGCAGGCGCAGCCGGACATCAGCGCTGTATTTGCCCATAACGATGAAATGGCTCTGGGCGCGATCAAAGCGATCCAGGCTTCCGGGCGCGATATCATTGTGGTGGGTTTTGACGGCACAGATGACGGTGTTTCGGCGGTGAATGACGGCTCTATGCTGGCCACCATCGCGCAGCAACCGGTTGTGATTGGCGCCATGGGCGTGGCAACAGCGGCAAAAATCCTCGCGGGTGAGACCGTGTCGGACTATACCGCCGTCGAACTGCTGGCGATCACCAGGTAATTTGGTTAAACAACTTCAAGCAGGGGCATAAACAACATGTTTATGCCCCTGCTGCTTTTTCTGAACTAAACTTGGATTGCGTGACATGGCCGGGATCACAGACGTCGCATCAAAAGCCGGTGTATCTGTTTCGACTGTTTCGCATGTGCTGAACAAGACCCGCTATGTGGCGCCAAAGACCAAAGCGAAAGTAGAAGCCGCAGTTGAAGCGCTGGGATATGTGCCCAGCACGCTGGCGCGCGCCTTAAAAACCAACCGGACCCATACACTTGGCATGTTGGTGTCCAATTCCACCAACCCGTTTTTTGCCGATATTGTGCGTGGTGTTGAAGAAGGCTGTTTTGAATTTGGCTATCACCTGATCCTGTGCAATTCCGATGACAATGCGGAGCGCCAGCGCACCTACCTGCGCACGCTGGCGATGCGGCGGGTGGACGGTCTGATCGTGATGACCACTCATGGTGACCCGTCCTTTGACCGCAGTCTGGGTACCCAGTCGGACCTGCCGATGGTGGTGCTGGATGCGGATGAAATGCCCAACGTCTGTGTGCTTGGGGACAATTCCGTTCTGGGCGGGCGCCTGGCAACTGAATTTCTGATCAGCCGGGGTTTTCGGAAAATCGCTATTATCTCAGGCCCGTCGGAGCATCCAAGAGCACGGGACCGGCGCAATGGCACTGAACAGGCGTTGCAGGAGGCGGGGCTGACGCTGCCGGCGCACTGGATTATGCAGGGCGATCTGACCGCCTCGGGCGGCCATCGGGCGATGTCGGAATTTCTGGATGCATGTCCGGAGAGCGACTGGCCCGACGCGGTATTTGCCTTCAACGATCTGATGGCCATCGGCGCGATCCGGTCCTTGCAGGAACGCGGTATTGATGTGCCAGGCGGCATATCTGTTATTGGCTATGATGATATCGAACTGGCATCCTATATGACGCCGTCGCTGACCACCTTGCGGCAACCGGGATTCGAATTCGGCTTTCAGTCGGCAAAACTGTTGATCGATCACCTGGATAAGCAGCAAAAACTGCCGTCGAAATTTGTCCGGAACCCGCGGTTGATTGTCCGCGAAAGTGTCGGCAAGAAACCCGCAGAGACCAGCTGAGGCCCGCGCGCCTGCGCGGCGTGAATACGTCAGACCAGTCCGCTCGGCCGGCCCTGTCTTGCCCACAGTTTTACGCTCAGGATGTCTCGCTGAACCAAATAGTCGTATCGAAGTTTCCTCCCCGCAAATGAACTGCTGCGGAGCAGTTCCACAGGTTTCTCGGCACTGAATGTGTGAACATTTCAGATTAAGCCAATTACCCGTCTGAATAATCCGCTGCGACTGACCGTTTTAAGTTCCGGGCCTGGTGAATGTCTGCTTGGGGACTTGATGCCAGATTTTTGCAAAGTACACGTCCTGCGCATAGCTGCCCTTGGCGTTAACCGCAGCGAACTTCCGGATACCGCCCTTCTCGTCGAAATATACATGGAGCATGCAATCGGACCACTTCCCTCTGCCACCACTGTCTAGAACGGCCCATTCCTGCCGTTGATTGCCGGTAAAAGCGCCGCAGCGCGGCTTTCGCATTGCTGCCATTCCTGCATCCCGCAGCATTTTGTTTTAGTTGCAGGCGATCAGCGGACGAACCGGTCGTTTACGGTAGCGCTTACGCTTTCTGTGGAGTTAGTGAGTGAACATGGCTGAATGCCTCCAAAAATGCTTTTTGAAGATGTTTGGGAGGCAATGATACCAGTTACATCTTTCCTGCTGTTCCCGCATACTCGTCGAACGCCTGTTTCAATAAATTTGGAGTCTACGATGAGTAGCGCACCCATCTCCGCCGATATTCGGTCGATTTCTGCACGGATAGCTCCATGTCGTATGGCACTGGCCAGCCTGGTCTCAATTTGGGCAGTTTTCTTTGCGTCCGCCAGTCAGGCTCACGTCAGATGGTTTGTTGACACAGAAAACCCTGGGGTCGAAAGTTTCCGGCCCTGGTCATTTTCAGATTTTGAAGTGCAAGGCTGGATCGGATTGGCAGTAGTGCTCATCGCCATATCCATATTGCTTGATAGCCGGTTGCCTAAAGTGCCTGTCGTCAACACCCAACTCCGCCATGACGCCATGGAACTCATGCGTATTTTGGTGGGCATGTCCCTCTTGCTGACGGCCTATGAGGGCGCACTTATTGCGCCTCATATGGAAGCCTATGGCGGCCTTGGAACAATTCTGGTCTATCTCCAGGCTCTGACTGGTATCTTATTGATAAGCAATCGTTTTATTCAATATGCCGCCATCTCGATAATGGTGTTATATTTGGGCGTATTGGCGCAATTTGGCTTCATCATGGCGCTGGAATATATCAACGTTATCGGAATCGCGCTGTTTTTACTTTTTAACTACATGCCAAACGAAAAGCTGCGCGCGCGGTTTAAGCCCTACTCCGTTGATGCTCTGCGCATTTTTACCGGCATCGCGCTGGTTACATTAGGCGTAACAGAGAAGCTAACTGGCGCTATTTGGGGCGAGGCATTCCTGGCCGACAATCGATGGAATTTTCTACAGGCCTGGGGCTTTGAATTTTTCACTGATCACTTCTTCGTACTATCAGCAGGGGTGATGGAGGTTGTCTTCGGAACCATCATGATCCTGGGAACAGTCACCCGCCTGAACACGTTGGTTTTGTCCTGTTTCTTGTTGCTCTCCAACATAACCTTTCTCGTTCAGGATAAAAAAGACGAAGCTTTGACCGAGCTGATCGGCCATATGCCAATCATTGCGACGGCAGTAATCTTGATAACCCTCGGCTACGGGCAACGCCTGAAGGTTTCCATTCCATTTGGCAAGAGAACGCCGTCGGTTTAAAGCTGAGATAAACTCAGGGCCAGTCTGTGCAAGCCTATGGCCGCTCGGTTAAATCCCACGCGGATGCAACCTGCGGACCACGCGATGAGGTCTAAAGTTGGTTGCTTTATCGACGCCGGAACTTTCTTTCAGCCAAATCATCCTGAAGGCGGCGCTCAAACTTCGCCCAGACTACGCCGTGCCGCAGCCAGGTTGCCGACGACGCCTGAATGTACTTGGTGTGCCTTCAGCCCTTTGGCCAATTGAATGCGGGCAAACCCGTTTGTCGTGAACCGCGAAGCCTTGTTGTAGTAACGGGACTGAATGTAGTGGACCGCATCGAGATAGTCCTCTGATATTTCCGGGTTGGTCCAGAAACCGTCGTAATTGACGATCGCGTCAACCTCTTGGTCCAACGGTTTCAGAACGGCTTCGACCGCGTCGCGGACCCGCGTGACATCTTTGATAGTGTTAAGCCGCATGCCGGAAAAATCGAGGAACAACATGTTGGTGCCGGGATTGTAGGAAATTCGCTTTTCCAGGCTCAACTCGGAAATCAGGCGCTGCAGCCCCATACGTTCGTTAAGGAACAACACATCGGCCATCGGTTTCGGCGTGTTGATGACTGGTCGAAACGGTAGATGCTGCAGGATATCCCGATCCATATCTATACCTGGTGCAATTTCGGTCAGCTCCAGACCTTCCTCACTTAGCCGGAACACACATCGTTCGGTCACATAAAGCACCGTGCGTCCTTCGCGTGCCGCCCGCACGCCGGAAAATGTCACCTGGCTCACGGATTTTACGAATTTTCTGTGCTTGCCTTCAGACACGATGCTCAGTTGCCCGCCTTCAATACAGGTCCTCAATCCGCCTGACGAAAACGTTCCAAGAAAGATCACCTTCTTGCTGTTCTGGGCAATATTGATGAACCCGCCGCATCCTGTGACGCGACCCGCAAACCGGCTGGCATTCACATTGCCCGTGCCGTCGCATTCGGCAAATCCCAGACAGGCGATGTCAAGTCCGCCGCCGTCGATGAAATCGAACTGCTTGGCGTGGTCGATCGAGGCCGTATAATTCAGCGAGGCGCCAAAACCAAATCCCGCCAAGGGTACGCCACCGTAGATGCCGGGGTCGACCGTCAGCATGATCCGGTCAAATATCCGCTCCTCGTTGGCGACGTTGCCGACACTAGCGGCCAGCCCGACACCCAGATTTACTATTGCATTTTGAGTCAGTTCCATTGCTGCTCGCCGTACAACGATCTTTCTTTCGTCG
Organism: Candidatus Halocynthiibacter alkanivorans; assembly: GCF_003333265.1. Classification (GTDB taxonomy): domain Bacteria; phylum Pseudomonadota; class Alphaproteobacteria; order Rhodobacterales; family Rhodobacteraceae; genus Halocyntiibacter_A; species Halocyntiibacter_A alkanivorans. The sequence continues at coordinate 5,527 of NZ_QOLB01000093.1, read as the reverse complement.
AACTTCATGGGCTTTTGCTCTTCCAGCGGCACCCGAAGCTCGCCCGACAGTGCAGGATTGTACTGCGCCTCATATGTCTGCATATGAAGTTCGGGTTCGGCCAGAACGACACAGTCAACCATGAAGCCGGGAATGCGGACATCACGGGCGTCAATAGAATTTGCCTGTGCAATGCGTTCAACCTGCACGATGACCACGCCGCCAGAGTTTCGAGCGGCCATCGCCAGATCCAGGTTCTCCAGGCTGAGCGACTCCTTTTCAAGGGAAATGTTGCCGTTGACGTCCGCCGTCGTCCCCCGGATTATCGCAACATTGATCGGAAAACCCTTAAAGTAGAGGCTCTCGTCGCCGTCAAAATTCTGCAGAAATACAAGATCTTCTACCGCCGCTGCGTTCACCTTGCCACCATCAAGCCTGGGATCGACGAAAGTCTCTAATCCAATATGCGAGTTTAGCCCATATTTTCCGGCTGCAATATTACGGTAAAGATGCACCATTACACCTTCGGGGAAGTTGTAGGCGGCAATTTTGTTTTCGACAGCCAATTTTTCAATTTTCGGGATCAGCCCATAGTGCCCTCCGATAACCCGGGAAAGCAGACCCTCTTTTCCGATCCGGTTCAGCCCCCGGTCGGCGGCGTCGCCAATCCCACCCGCGAACATAAGTGTTAAGTCGCGCGGCGCGTGTGTCTCATTGAAACGCTCTTCCAGTGCTTTCAAGACCTTTTCCGGCACGCCGTTGGTCCCGTAGCCGGAAACAGCAATCACATCGTTTGACTGGATCAATTCGACCGCATCTGCGGCGGGAATAACTTTGTTCATGTTCAAGTCCCCTCTTAGGAATAAAGCGGTTTTTTGAATATTTCTCGTTATTTGACCTGATCTGATTAGCACATATACGCCTGACAATCTAAACCGTCGAAGGATTGACCGCGTGCGCAACTTCGCGGCTAGCTCATTCGGGCAAGTTGCGTGTATGGCAGACGCCCTCCGGTGCATTCGCTCTTGGGCAATAGGTACTCAGAACAGATCTCCACAGCACTGGTCGCAAACACGGTTTCGCAGCCAACTGCAGGGCCGCTTCCGGAATATTCAACCATCGGCCTCGCGCCTGCAGCGAACGGTTCCTTTCCGCTTTTGCGCCGAAATGAGATCGGTGCAACAATCGGACCATTTCCTCCGCCCATCACGGTCATGAACGGCCCTGAGCCGACATTCGTTTGGACTGCAGCGAACGGCTGCTCCGAGACCTTTTTGACCAATGCTGCTGTCGCAGAAAATTGTCTGGATGGGCAAAAATACCTGCAAAATAATATGTTCGCAGCCCGGTCGATTCCGTAATTCAATTTGAAGTCACAAATTCCCATCCGGTTCTGCTCAACAAGTTGTCATCTGTAATTCGTAAGTTTTTTCTACCAGAAGATTTAGAAAACAATTGCATGTCGCAGGTGATTTTCAGACGGCGAAAACAACCTGCAGGACGGGTTCGTGACCACAATTCATGAAATATTTTCTTTGATTTGCGATGAATAGTTCATCTATTGTATTGGCGCTTTGACAGGCGCGTTCGTAAATGGTTGAGGAAACACAATGAAAAACGGGTTTTTGAAGCAATTTCGTCTTTTTCAGGTGCTGGCGTCGTACATTCTGCTCTGGAGCCGGATGTTTTGCACAGCGATGTTTGTGAGTGCAATTGCCCTGCCTGCAAAAGCAGAGATAAACTTGGTTTTTGGTACATACGCGGCGGACAGACCGACTGCAACTGTCAGAAAATTCAAACCGTTTCTGGACTATCTGTCCCGCGAAATGACTGTGGTTCTGGGTGAACAGGTCAACATCAAGATGAAAATCGCAAAGGAATATCAAACCGGGATTGACCAGCTTGCGACGGGCCAGGTGGATTTTTCCCGTTTCGGTCCGACCTCTTACATTAATGTTTTTGAACGCGACAACGGCATTCAGATCGTGGCGATCGAGTCAAAAAAGGGGAAGAAACGGTTTAAAGGCATCATCGCCGTTCATGCGGACAGCAGTATCCGGTCGCTCTCAGAGCTGAACCAACACAGCTTTGCGTTCGGGGATGAGCTATCGACCATCGGTCGTTATCTGGCTCAAAGCCATTTGTTGGAAGCGGGCGTAACAAGCCGGGAGTTGAGCGGCTACGAATACCTTGGCCGTCATGACCGGGTCGGCACCGCCGTCGGTGTCGGCAAATTCACTGCTGGCGCGCTCAAAGAAAGCACCTTCAATGACCTGGTAAATTCCGGGGTGCCGATAAGAGTCTTATATGAGTTCGAAAACGTCACCAAACCCTGGCTGGCAGCATCAGACATGGACCCGAGGGTGCTGGCTGCAATGCAGCAGGTCATGTTGGCGACCTCCAATGCCGAGATACTACAGAGCATCAACAAAGACGGGTTTTTGGCCGGAACTGACGCGGATTACGACTTCATCAGAAGGGCCATGATGCACAGCAGAGCATTTTGAACGCCTTGGTGGGCAAAATCATGAAACACGTGGGAATAAATACTCAGATCGTGCTGTCGCTGCTCTTCGCGGCGGTGTTGGTGATCTTCGCTGTCGGGGAATATGAGCGCCGCGCCGAGACAAGCCGCATGAATGCAGACTTGCTCGCTCAGGCGGATCTGACCGTTTCCCTCATCAGCGGCCTGTTGATTGAGCCCATCATCATTCAGGACACACCGGTGCTCGAAAGCGCAATGGAAGAAGCGCTTTTGCGCAATCCCCGACTGCACGCGCTCACCATCAGAGACTATGAGGGGAATGTGATTGCCCTGAGGCGACGCGACACTCATTCGGCCTTGCCGTCAGTGCTCCATTTTGTCCGTGACATCATCGTCGAGGGCGAGCCATTCGGCTTTATGGAAGTGGACTGGTCCACCGCCGAGGGGCAGGCCTTGATAGAGAGCAACGTAACGCAGGCCCGCATCACTATTGCGATGACCGTCATCGTGCTGTCTGGGCTGTTCTTGCTTCAGACCAATATACTGGCCATGCGCCCGCTTCGGAGCACCCATCAACGGATGGCGGCGGTGATGTCGGGCGGGCAGCACGACGGCGGGTCGCTTGCACCCTTCGTTTCAAAAGAGTTCCGGGCGCTCGACCGGTCCGTAACGATACTGCAAGACAGTCTTTCTGAACGGGACGAGCGCGAAAGTGCGCTGGAGGTCGCCAAAGAGAACGCAAATATTGCGAACCGGGCAAAGTCGGATTTCCTTGCCAATATGAGCCATGAAATCCGCACCCCGATGAACGGCGTCATCGGAATGGCTGATCTGATCCTTGAGACAGATCTGGACGAACACCAGAAATTATATGCCGAAACGATCTCCAAATCCGGCACAACCTTGCTGACCATCATCAATGACATTTTGTGTTTTTCCAAAATCGAGGCGGGCAAGACAGCGTTGGAGATTGCGCCATTTGACCTGAAGTCCGCGCTGCAGGATATCGTTACATTGCTGTCGGCCACGGCCAGACAAAAGGCAGTTGAAGTCAGGTTGCACTACGATCCGGACTTGCCGACCACGTTTATGGGTGATGCCGGGCGATTGCAGCAGGTGATCACAAATGTCGCCGGAAATGCGGTCAAGTTCACCCTCGACGGTAGTGTCGATATTGGTGTGACCGGCACAGAAACTCCGGATGGTTATAATCTGCGCTTTGATGTGAAAGACACTGGTATCGGCATTCCGCCGGAGCAGATCGGTCAGATTTTTAACGAATTCGAACAGTTGGACAGCGCGCGCAACCGGCAGTTCGAAGGCACTGGCCTGGGGCTCGCGATTTCGATCAGACTGGTCAAATTGATGGGGGGGCAGATAACCGCTGTATCGGAGCGGGATCTTGGATCGACCTTTACGGTCGAAGTGTTGCTTCACACCAGCACGAAGCCGCGCGCGCGGGTCCGCAAAAATGATCTGGCGCTTGCCGGTCTGCGTATTCTGTTTGTCGATAATACGAAACCGCACCACAAGAACCTGTCCGATCGCATGAACCGGTGGGATATAGCGACAATCTTTGCGTCGTCCGGCGCCGAAGCGCTTGATGCACTTGAAACGGCAAACGGGCGTTTTGATTTTGTCATCCTGGGGTCCCGTTTGCCCCATACCGAAGTCGAGCAGTTGGCCAGGCACATCAGGTCTATGGACGCGTACCGGCACACGCCGCTGATCTTACTGACCTCAGGCGGTCCGCTGATAAGTGAGGCGGCCAGAAAAGAGATCGGAGGCTGCGAATTTCTTTGCAAGCCCGTGCGACTGGAAAACCTGCGAAACATCGTTGCCCGTTCACTTCAGGCTCAAAAAACGGCCGTGCAAGAGGCCAGGGTGACCGCCGCTGTTCCTGCGAAGGACAGCCATTTGAACATCCTGGTGGTTGAGGACAACAAGACCAATCAGCTTATCGTCAATGCTATGCTGAAGAATGCGGCTGTTTCGTTGACATTCGTCGAAAACGGCCTTGAAGCGGTGCACAAATTTGCCGAGCTACGGCCGGATATCGTGTTGATGGATATGCAGATGCCGCAAATGGATGGCGTCGAGGCCACCCGCGCGATCCGGAGCCTGGAACAGCAAAATAATTTTGGACATTGCCCGATCATTGCATTGACCGCAAACGTAATGATCGAGGACCGCGACCGTTGCTTTAGCGCCGGAATGGACGATTTCCTGAGCAAACCAATCACAAAAAAAGCCCTGACGGACGTGGTCTATAAGTGGAGTACCGTAACTTCAGCGTTTAGGGGGCCAAACAGGCATATTTGATAATATCGTGTTTCTGGCTCAACCTGGCCACTCGGGAAATGGAACATGAGACAGGAACCTCGAGCGGGCCGCACATTTTCCGCCGATCCTGCTGAAAAGAGATGTCGCAATTAGCGGAAACAGGACCGTGGCGCGTAAGCCGCGTACGGCAGCTTGGTCCGCATCTGAGACATCGGAGCGAACCGCAGCGAAGGTCAGCAAACCGAATTTCTGATTTAGTGCGCTTTTCGGCTCATCAGCCATTCGCAGCAGTGGCCCCGAACGGCTGGTTGCGCGGGAGGCGCTCTGAACAGCCCCCTGTGGTCCCCGGCGTTCCTAAACTTAGGGGGTGACCACTTCAAATGGGGTGACCTAATTCTACCAAATTCAAATTCGAACCGTGCTACGTGAGGCAAGTCACCCGATCAAACGCCGCAACATGTCCAGCTTTACGGGCTTGGCGATGTGATCGTCCATTCCGGCTTCCAGACACGCCTTTCGGTCTTCGGAAGAGGAATGCGCCGTGAGGCCAATGGTCTTGTCCCGATTTAGTTCCGGTCTCTTTCGAGCGATATTCGCAATGAAGGAGACAAGAAATGGCACCAAGATACAGCGAAGAATTCCAGCGTGACGCAGTTCGCATTGCAACGACCAGCGGCCTGACGCGACCCCGGATTGCGTCGGATTTGGGGGGTGGCGTTTCGACCCTGAACAAGTGGGTTCAACAACACCAGAACGACGACCTGATGTCTGGCCCACATG
>NZ_QOLB01000007.1 GCF_003333265.1 Candidatus Halocynthiibacter alkanivorans | reverse complement strand
ACGGGTATTACGGGGTCGCGCTACTGGCTGTGCCCCCTGGCCTTCCATGAAAGGCTCCACAAACTGACGCCCGCAGCGGGTGAAGTTAAAGCTGGATTGCAGGGTGGCTTCATCTACCTGCTTTTCCATCCAGCCGTGTTCCAGCATGTTATTAAGGATAAAACCCGCCAGCTCGCGATGCGTTTTAAAGCGGCTGTCGTCCTCATCGTCATCCTGAATCACCGGCGCACGCACTAGGGCTTCGCCAAAAATGTTAATGACGGCCTCACGGCTCAAGGCCTGGCCATACTCGCTACTGCCCGCATGGGAGCTGGAGAAAAGCTGTTTATACAGCTCCGTCAGACACTCCACCATTTGCTCGCGATACTTGCTGGTGAGGGGGCGAAAAAACTGGCTGCGTTCCTGTTCAAAAAACATACAATTAGTAGTGCCGATGTGTAAAAATAAAGCCCACCACTTTACCTGAATTAGCGGCTCACCGGAACGCCCTGCACCCCTGTATATGCGGGAATCTGGTCACAGCTGGGATAATTCGCCTAAGGTGGTGCAAAAAGGTAAAATGACGGGCATTAGGCGCTGTTATGTCAGCCCACCCTCACATGAGTAAAACCCCTGCATGAAAGCCCTGTTATTAATTGTTCACGGCAGCCGCAAGGCCAGTTCCACCACAGAAATTGCCCAGCTGGCCAAAAACATTGCCAAACAAAGCCATGATTTCAACCACGTACGCCACAGCTTTTTGGAACTGGCCCAACCCAAGGTAGATACCGCCATTGAAGAACTGGTATTGCTGGGCTGCCAAGAGATCGTGTTGATGCCTTATTTTTTAGCCCAGGGTTTTCATGTGGCACAGGATTTACCCGAAATCCTCACCCAGGCCCAGTCGGCACATGGGCAAGTAAACTTTAAGCTGCTTAAACACTTTGGCGCCGCCCAGCAGATGCCCCACTGGATACTGGAATATGTGGCAGGGGAAAACGTCTAAAACCTTATGCTATAGTGCCCGCTAAAAAGTGAGGCTCCCCATGTATTTCCCCCTACTGGCCATTATTGGCATCGTTATCGCGCTGCTCTTCCCTCAGGAGCTGGTGTCTTTTAAGTCGCTCATTATTCCCATGCTGGCCATGATCATGTTTAGCATGGGCCTAACTCAAACCCTGCAAGACTTTATCCGCGTCTTCAGGCAACCCAAACCCATCATGATTGGTTTGGCCTTGCAATATAGCGTCATGCCCATGCTTGCCTATATCATCGCGCTAGTACTGGGGCTGGATGAACAATTAGCCTTGGGGTTAATTATCGTGGGTTGTTGTGCCGGCGGCACGGCCTCCAACGTGATCACCTATTTGGCCGGCGGCAACGTGGCCCTGTCCATCAGTATGACACTGGTTTCCACCTTGTTAGGCGTATTGTTAACCCCCTGGTTAATCCAGTTTTACGCCGGCCACCTGGTAATCATCGAAGTGTTGCCCATGCTGCTCACCATCTGCAAAATCGTGTTGGTTCCGGTATTGCTCGGCACCGGCTTGCGTTACTGCTTCGACCGCCATATACAAAAAATTCAATGGCTACTGCCCCATGTGAGCACGGTGCTGATCGTCTTTATCATCGCTATCGTGGTGGCCTTAAATGCCGCTCGTTTTTCTCAAATTGGTATCAGCCTGATACTGGCCATCATGTTGCACAATGGCCTGGGGTTGCTCATCGGTTACGGTGTGGCCAAGTTATGTTCGTTAGCGGATGCGGATGTGAAAGCGGTGGCCATCGAGGTGGGCATGCAAAATAGCGGATTAGGCGTGGCGCTGGCCATCAAGTATTTTGCCCCAGGAAGCGCCCTGCCCGGGGCCTTGTTTAGTATTTGGCATAATTTAAGCGGCTCGTTATTGGCCGCCGCCTGGTCCAGAAACAAAACACCCAAACAAACAGAGAGCATTCAAACGCCAAGCTAGCAACCAGGCTTAGACCGGGTGGTCTATGTCCACAAACTCCACCGGCAATCCAAATTCTTGAGCCAAGTGCTCACCCAAAGCCTTGGCCCCATAACGCTCGGTGGCGTGGTGGCCGGCGGCATAAAAATGAGTGCCGGTTTCACGGGCGTTGTGCACGCTGGGTTCGTTAATCTCACCGGTAAGGTAAGCATCTATGCCAGCATCGATGGCGTACTGCATATACGATTGCGCGCCTCCGGTGCACCAGGCGATGGTGTTAATAAGGTCGTCCTCTTCCCCTATGTGCTGGGGTGGGCGTTTCAACTGTCAGGATATCTGTTCACTCATCTGCCTGGC
>NZ_QOLB01000137.1 GCF_003333265.1 Candidatus Halocynthiibacter alkanivorans | reverse complement strand
AACACAAAATCCGCAACCCCGGCGCGCAGCGCGGTGATCGCGGTTTCCAGGTCCGCATAGGCGGTGATCAGGATCGCATCGGCAAAAAATCCGACCCGGTGTTGTTCGCGCAGCCAGTCGAGCCCGGTTTTACCTGGCATGATATTGTCGAGGATCACCAGGTCAAAATGATTGCCGTCCAGCAGTTTGGCCGCCGCCGTTGCACTGTCGGCCTGCTCCACCCGCTTGCAGCGCGGCGCGAGAATTTTATGCAGGAAATTCCGCATCCCGGGTTCGTCATCTACAATCAGGATCGAGGCGCGGAACAGGCTTTCACCATAGGTATCAGCGTCTTGAGAGACAGGGCTCCGGGTTGCGGGGATCCGGGCGGCCGGGCTGTGCCGGTTCATTGGTCTAACCTGACGGCAGCACCCAGGTTTTGCTCCTGAGACGAAAAGCCGGCCGTTTGCAGCGCGAAATTTGCGGTAATGGTAATCAACACAATGGCGGCAAAGGCCAGCAACATCGTTTTCATCTCAAATCCCCCATGACGAAATCATTCTCTTGTCGAAATCACTCAACCGTCGGCTCAGAAGCTGAAGGGGCAGAATCAGACGGGCGGTCTTCAGATGAAATTTCATCAAGCCAGAGAGAGTGATGCTCGCGCGCCCACTGCTCTTCGACTTCGCCGCTGCTCATCGCATCAATTGCGCCCTCCATGCCGACCGAGCCGATATAAATATGCGCCAGCACGATCGCCATCAGGACGAATGCTACCAAAGCATGGGCGATCTGGGAATACTGCATTTCCTGGTGCGGCGTCTGCGCCAGCGGCAAATCGCCAATACCAAACAATTGCGGCAGGCCAGAACTGTTCAGAACGGCGAAAGTTTTGGCAAACAGCGGCATTTCAAAGGGGAACAGAAGCGACAGGCCCGACAGCGACACCGAGGCGCCAAGCAGAATGACCGTCCAGAAAATCAGTTTCTGGCCAGCGTTGAATTTGCCCGCCGGCGGGTGCACGCCTTTTTTCAGAATGCCGCCGCCCTGGGCCAGCCAGGTCAGATCGTGGCGTTTGGGAAGGTTGTGCAGCACCCACATAAAAAACACCAGGATGAGGCCGATGATGAAGGCCCAGGAGATATTGTTATGGATCCATTTGGAACTGCCGGCCAGCAGCGCAAAACTGTCGCGGCCAAACATTGGGATCAGCACCGTACGGCCAAAGAGCGTGATCAGCCCGGTCAGCGCCAGCACAATGAAAGAGCCGCCCATCAGCCAGTGGGCAAAGCGCTCCACCGCTTTGAAACGGGTCACCGTGTTGCCGGTTTTTTCACCGTCAATGCGGATGCGGCCGCGGATCAGGTAAAACAGCACGAGCGCCAGCAGCGTGCCGCCCAGCAGCCAGGCACCGCCCCGCATCAGGGGCCCCTCGCGGAAGTTCAGCCACCAGATGCCCTCGTTCTGGATCACCACGCCTGCGGCCGGCCCCCGGGCAGAGACCGTCACATCAGCTGAGCCATAGCGCAGCGCGCGCCAGAGTTCGGGATCAGAGACACCACCCAGCGTACCAAGCGGGTTAACCAGGCCGGCCGCATTGTCCGGATTGCCGGTGGCACCGCTGCGGAAACTGTCGTCAATCTGCGCGCCACGCTGACGGGACATGATATCCGACAGCGTCTGGGCGCCGCCGGTTGCGCTGCGGTCAGGCACGCCGGTTTCCTGCGCCACAGCCGCCAAGCTTAGCAGCAGGCTCAGTAAAACGCCGGACAGGAATGCAAAAAGGGCGCGGGCCATTGGCGGGCTCCTAGAAAAGGTAAGGGAGAAGACGGCTCCAAGGGACACGGGACCCACGGGACAGAGACATCCGTTGCACAGGGACACCGATGCGCCGGGGTATCCGTTGCACAGAGGCGTCCGTTGCGTGGAAGCGTCCGTTGCGCGGAAGCGTCCACGGCTCAGAACCAGACTTCAGGTGTCGGAAACAAAGGGCGGCCCGTCAGAACCGCCCCTTGCTGTGTTACATGAGGCCCCAAATGTGGCCTGCAACAAGGTCCGGCTTAGCCGCCCTTCTGGTTATAGGCCGTGCCCCAGCCCCAGGCGCCGGAGCCAAAGCCGCGCGCCACAACCCGTTCGCGGTAAATGCCCGAGACCACATCGCCATCCCCTGCAAGCAGGGCTTTGGTAGCGCACATCTCGGCACAGATTGGCAGTTTGCCCTCTGCGATCCGGTTGCGGCCATATTTGGCGAATTCGGCGGCGGAGTTGTTTTCCTCCGGACCACCGGCGCAGAAGGTGCATTTGTCCATCTTACCGCGGGAGCCAAAGTTGCCGGCCTGGGGATATTGCGGAGCGCCAAAGGGACAGGCGTAGAAGCAATACCCGCAGCCGATGCACAGGTCCTTGGAATGCAGCACCACACCTTCGTCGGTCTGATAGAAACAATCCACCGGGCAGACCGCCATACAGGGCGCGTCAGAACAATGCATGCACGCCACCGAGATTGAGCGCTCACCGGGTGAGCCATCATTGATGGTCACCACTTTGCGCCGGTTGATGCCCCAGGGCACCTCGTGCTCGTTTTTACAGGCTGTCACGCAGGCATTGCATTCAATGCAGCGTTCAGCATCGACGAGAAACTTAGATCTTGCCATCAATCATACCTCCTTATGCTGACCAGATTTTGCAAAGAGTGGCTTTGGTCTCTTGCATCTGTGTCACTGAATCATAGCCATAGGTCTGCGCGGTGTTGGAGGATTCCCCCAGCACATAGGGATCGGCGCCGTCAGGGTATTTGTGCCGCCGGTCCTCGCCTTCAAAATGGCCGCCAAAGTGGAACGGCATAAAGGCGACACCTTCGCCGACCCGCTGGGTAACCATGGCCATCACTTTGACCTTTGCGCCTTCAGCGCCCTCGACCCAGACCTGTGCACCATCGCGGATGCCCAGGTTGTTGGCGTCTCTGGTGTTGATTTCCACAAACATGTCCTGCTGCAATTCAGCGAGCCAGCGGTTGGAGCGGCTTTCGTCACCCCCACCCTCATATTCCACCAGACGACCAGAGGTCAGGATCATTGGATAATCCTTTGAAAAGTCGTTCTTCTGGATCGAGGCATACATGGTGGGCAACCGGTAAAATTTGCGGTCTTCATAGGTGGGATAATCCTCCACCAGATCGCGCCGGTTGGTATAGAGCGGCTCTCTGTGGACCGGCACCGGATCGGGGAAGGTCCAGACCACAGCGCGGGCTTTGGCATTCCCAAATGGCGCACATTCATGTTTGATCGCCACCCGCTGGATGCCACCGGAAAGATCGGTTTTCCAGTTGGTTTTTGGCCCCGCCACCGCATCAATCGCGGCGCGTTCTTCAGCGGTCAGATCGCCGTCCCAGCCCAGATCCATCAGCATCTGCATAGTGAACTCAGGGTAGCCATCCTGAATTTCAGAGCCAGCAGAATAGACGCCCTCGGCCAGCAGGTTGTCTCCGTCGCGTTCCACGCCAAAGCGGGCGCGGAAAGTCAGCCCGCCTTCAGACACCGGTTTAGACATGTCATAAAGGTTGGGCGTGCCGGGATGGCCCATTTCGGCTGTGCCCCAGCAGGGCCATGGCATGCCGTAATAATCGCCGTCAGCCGGTCCGCCGATCGCCTGCAACGTGGTGCGGTCAAAGGTGTGCTGATTGGCCATATGCAGTTTGATGCGTTCCGGCGACTGGCCGGTATACCCAACGGTCCACATGCCGGCGTTGATTTCGCGGGTGACGCTTTCCACATTCGGCGTCTCATCGTCTTCCATCTCAATGTTGCGGAAGAACCGGTCCCCCCAGCCGAATTTATTGGCGAATTTGGCCATGATCACATGGTCCGGCAGGCTTTCAAACAGCGGATCCACCACCTTGTCGCGCCACTGGATCGAGCGGTTTGACGCGGTGACCGAGCCCCGGGTTTCAAACTGGGTACAGGCCGGCAGCAGATAGACCCCGTCTTCGCGGTCATGCAGCACGGCGGATACAGTGGGATAAGGATCCACCACCACCAGCATGTCGAGCTGCTCCATCGCGGTTTTCATCTCTTTGCCGCGGGTCTGCGAGTTGGGCGCATGGCCCCAGAGCACCATGGCGCGCACCTTGTTGGGCTGGTCCATGTTCTCAACATCTTCCAGCACGCCATCGATCCAGCGGCTGACCGGAATGCCGGTGCTGTTCATCAGCTTCTTGTCTTTGCCGTCGGCGCCTTTGAGAACATCAAACTGGGCTTTGAGCCAGTCCAGATCTTCGCCCCAGACACGGCCCCAATGGGCCCAGGCCCCGGCCGACAGCCCGTAATAGCCCGGCAGCGTATGGCTGAGCACACCAAGGTCGGTGGCGCCCTGCACATTGTCATGGCCGCGGAAAATGTTGGTACCGCCACCAGAGGTGCCCATATTGCCGAGCGCCAGCTGAAGCACGCAATAGGCGCGGGTGTTGTTGTTGCCGGTGGTGTGCTGGGTGCCGCCCATACACCAGATCACGGTGGCGGGACGATTGTTGGCGAGCGTGCGCGCCACTCGGCGCAGCTGCGAGCCAGGCACGCCGGTGACACGTTCGGTCTCTTCCGGGGTCCAGCGTTTCACCTCTTCCCGGATCTGATCCATGCCCCAGACACGGGTGCGGATGAACTCTTTGTCTTCCCAGCCGTTTTCAAAAATATGCCACAGCAAGCCCCAGATCAGCGCCACATCAGTGCCGGGACGCAGGCGCACATATTCATCGGCATGCGCAGCGGTGCGGGTAAAGCGCGGATCACAAACGATCAGCGGTGCGTTGTTCTGCTCCTTGGCCTTGAGGATATGTAGCAGAGACACCGGATGCGCTTCGGCCGGGTTGCCGCCGATCAGGAAAATGGCGCGGGAATTGTGGATGTCGTTATAACTGTTGGTCATGGCGCCGTAGCCCCATGTATTGGCCACGCCGGCCACGGTGGTGGAATGACAGATACGCGCCTGGTGGTCGACATTGTTGGTGCCCCAGTAGGCGGCGAATTTGCGGAACAGATAGGCCTGTTCATTGCTGTGTTTGGCCGAACCGAGCCAATAAACTGAATCCGGGCCGCTTTCTTCGCGGATCTTCATCATGCCGTCGCCGATCTCGTTGATCGCGGTTTCCCAGCTGATGCGTTTCCATTCACCGCCTTCGCGTTTCATCGGATATTTCAGCCGCCGTTCGCCATGGGCGTGTTCGCGCACCGAAGCACCTTTGGCACAATGGGCACCCAGGTTAAACGGGCTGTCCCAGCCGGGTTCCTGGCCGGTCCACACACCATTGTCGACCTCGGCAATCACCGTGCAGCCAACGGAACAGTGGGTACAGACCGATTTCACCGTTTCAACCGCCATGCGGGCGGCGCTCTGGGCATTGGCGGCGGTGACGGTACCGCCAGTTGCGGCAATGGCAGTCAGCCCGCCGATGGCCAGACCGGAACCGCGCAGAAAGGCACGGCGGTCCACCGCTGTCTCGCGGGCGTCAGAAAGGATACTTGTCCGCTGGGAGCGTCGCGCAACCCCGTTGGTCTTTTTCCTGAGCATATCAATTCTCCCTTGCTGGCACCGGCGGGGCCGGGCTTGCTGGGTTTCAAAATCTCCGGACAGTCGGGCCTCACGCAACCAGTCGTCCGAAGTCAGTTAATGTCGTCTTTGTCTTAAAACCGGGCGCTGTCGAAATAGGCGCGGGTATGGGCGGTGTCCTGCATTTTGTCCGAGGTGAGATCCACCGGTTGGGCCTCAGCCGCAGTGCCACTAATGGCGACAGCGGCCACCGCAGCCGGCGCGGTCGTGGCCGCTAATTTCAGGAAATCGCGACGGCTGGTGCCATCGTCAGTCTTGTTGGTCATCTGACTTCTCCCTTCTGGTGTGTGGCGGCTGTTGCCGCCAATGTGCGGGCCGGGCCCGCGATCATGCGAAACGCTTCGCGTTCGACGTCGATAAAGGCTTTGCCCACCGCACCGACAGAGGCGTAGAGGACAGAATTTTTCGCCGCTTCCAGATCGGCAAAGAAATGTGCCGCCCAGGGTGCGATGTGTTTGTTGAAAAACACTTTTTGGCTTTCCAGGTCAGAGCTGCGGCCAAAACGCCCGACAATCATGCCGCCCATCATTTCCATCAGCGAGGCGATATTGTCTTCGGGTTCAAACACGTTCGGGGCCCGGGTCACGCCGCGTGCTGCCATATCGGCGCGCAAGGCGGCCAGCGGTTTTTCGTTGAGAAATCCGGTCAGGTAATAGCTGGCATAGGGCAGCAGTTCGCCGCGTCCCAGGCCAATAAACAGAGCGTTGAATTCGCTGATGACCGCCTTTTCTTTTGAGACCTTCGCCACGCGCGCAAGGGTTGAGATTGACTGACCCAACGGGCTGGCGTCCCCACTCAACGCGGCGCTCTGCAACAGCAGTGTCTGGTCCGGCGGGCCCGAGAGCATCAGGCCAAGATAGTTGTAAAGATCGGCGCGCAACCGGTCTTCAGAGATCACGGGGAGCACAGAGGTCTGATCAGAAGCCGGGCCTTCGGTCTGAATTGCGGTCGGGTCTGCAGTGGCGCTCATGTTCGGATCTCCGGCGTTGGATCGGGGGTAAAATGAAACTGCATGCGGCGGCGCGGCAGCGGCGGCTCCTCGACAGGAGCCTCGGCAAAGGTGTCCGGCGCGGCCAATGGAGAAATCAATACCGGCGCCGCATCGGTATCAGCAGACGTATCCGCCAGATCCGGAGCTGCAGAGGGTGTCGGTTCAGAGGGTTTTTCGCTGTCAGCAGTTATGTCTTTGAAATGTTCGGGCTGCAGCGGCGCAAGCGCGTCCGGGGCGGTATCTATCTGCATCCTGGCTTGTTCAGCGGCCTTTTCTTCCGCCTGGCGCGCCATTTCCTGCACATGTTTCAACATGCCTTTTCCGACCTGATAGGCGGTCTGCAAATTTTCCACTGCCAGCGCACTGTCAGAAAAGTCCTGACCGTAATCAACCAGGCCGTCCACATTGGCCAATACCGGATTGAGCCGCCACAGCTGACGCAAGGCGCGCCGGCGCAGGCGCTCGGGCACGGCTTTGGCCATGAACCCGGCAATGTTGTCGCCAGGCTGCAGCGTATCGGGATCGGGCAGCTCCAGTTCAAGCAACAGTTCTTCGTCAGATTTTTCTTCCTGAAGTGCCAGCTCTGACGCCTCCAGCGCAGCCTGATCGGCTTGCACTTCGGCGCGGGCTTCGGCCTCGACCCGGGCTTTACGCCGGGACCAGAAATCGACTGGCGGGGCTGCAGAGGTCAATTTAACACCTCTTTGCCGGCGGGCCTGTGCGGGGCGCGGTAGACATCGGTCAGCTGCGGGATACGCGCATCCCCAACACCGTCCTCAACCGTATCTACCCGCTGGCGGTCGCGGCGCCGTTTCACAAAGGTCTCGTGCTCGTGGTATTTTTGGGCAAAGTCGCGGATCCAGGCGATCAGCCCCTCGGGCATCGGGATTTTTTCCACCAGGTCTTCGCCGTTGTCGGCGTAATCCTGCGCCTCATAGGGCGACGCGGTCACCAAAAGCACCTCCCAGGCTTTTTGTGTATCCCCGGTCTGGCGCAGCACAGTAAATATGGACGGGATCCGGTCAGAGAGTCCTGCGAGATAAGCTTCGCTTTCGGCACCATGCAGTTCCAGAAATGGGGTGGAGATGTGATAATCTGCGGTCTCGCCATCGCGGCGCAACAGGTGCCAGTCGGCTTCGGCAGCACCGGGCAAAACGGCCACGACCTGCCAGGTCCAGCGCGCCCAGCGGGTTACCCCCGGGGATTTGCGCAGTACAATACCAAGCGGCATTGTCTGATACTGATGCGGATTATGTATCAAAGCTCCTCCCAAAGCCGAGTTGCAGTCTCTGGAAGCAACGCTGGCCCAGGCCCGCAGCATCACAAAGCCATTTTGCACGAATTTTAGCGAATTGCGGCGAAGCTGGACAATTTGGGGCGGTGGACAGGCCACGGTGTTCGACCCGGGACGAATTGTCCCTTGGGGCGGCACGCCATGCGCCTGAAACGCGCTTCACAGGCGGTGCTTGCCACCCTGATCCGAATCGCTTTGCGTCGCCCTGCCCCCACAAGAAGCACCGGATTTTTTGTTTACGCGCCCTCTTTTCCGTGACTACACTCGGAGGAATTCAGCACAAACCGGTCGCCAATTTTTGACCAATAGCGGGCAGGAATACATGTCTAAGAAACTGATATTATGCGATTGTTTGGGCAGCCAGCAGATGGACGCCGAAGGGTTGGAGCGGGCGACAGACATGCAGTGCTCTCGCGTCTACAGCAGCCTGTGCACCACTCAGATTGACAGCGCTGCACGCCTGATTGCCGCAGGGGAAACCGTGATTGCCTGCCAGCAGGAACGCCCCCGTTTCGAGGAACTCGCACGTGAACTGGAGGCCGAAATCGCAGGTTTTACCGACCTGAGGGACCGGGCGGGCTGGTCCGCGGACAGCGCTTCAAAACTACCCAAAATGGCCGCACTTGTTGCCGAGGCCAACCTGCCGGTGCGCGGCGAATTGACCGGGGTCCGGACGCTGGACGTGCTCTCCGAAGGGCTCTGCCTGATCATCGGGCCCGGCGAAGTGGCGCTGGAAGCCGCAGAACAACTGCGCGATATCTTAAGTGTCACCGTGCTGCTGAGTGATATGAGCGCGCCGCCCGTGGGTGCCTCCTTTGAGGTAATCCGCGGCGCAATGCGACAGGCGCAGGGCGCCCTTGGCGGCTTTGAACTGCAACTGGACCGGTTGCAGCAGATTGAGCCTGGTGGCCGCGGAATGCCAGAGTTTGGGCCCGCCAACGACGGCGCCCACACACAATGCGATATCATCCTGGACCTGAGTGGCGCCCCTGCCCTTTTTCCAGCCCCGGAAAAACGCGAAGGCTATCTGCGCGCCGACCCGAAACACCCGGCCGCCGTGGCCAAAGCGGTACTCGCAGCCTCACAGCTGACCGGCACTTTCGAAAAGCCACTGTATGTGCGGCTGGAGCCGGCGCTCTGTGCCCATTCGCGTGCCGGACAGCCCGCCTGTTCCAATTGCCTGGACGCCTGTCCGACCGGTGCCATTACCACGGCCGGCGATTTTGTCAGCATCGATCCGATGATCTGTGCTGGCTGCGGCGCCTGTTCCTCGCTCTGCCCGTCGGGCGCGATCAGCTATGACGCACCGCCGGTTGAGACTCTGCTGCGGCGCCTGCGAGTGCTGGCCGATACTTATCGCAAAGAAGCAGGATCTGCGCCGCGCCTGCTGGTGCATAATGACACCCACGGGCGCGAGATGATTTCCCTGTCCGCCCGCATGGGACGCGGTTTGCCGGCGGATGTTATCCCGTTTGAGATCAGCGCATTAGCTTCGTTTGGTCATGCGGAAATTTTGGCGACGCTGGGGGTTGGATTTGCCGCTGTTGATGTGCTTGTCTCCCCCGGATCAGACCACGATACATTACAGCGGGAGGCGGAGCTGGCGCAGGCGGTCAGTGCCCGCACCACCGGGCTGCTGGAGCTGGAAGACCCGGATGCGCTGTCGGACGCCCTGTTTGACGCTGAGGTCCCGGACGCCGTAGACACGCCAATCCTGCCGATGGGAACCCGGCGTCAGGTGACCCGCACCGCCGCCAAAGCGCTGGCGGCAAAAGACGCTATCCTGGCCCTGCCCGACAGCGCCCCTTATGGAGCTGTGCTGGTCGATACCGCGGCCTGCACCCTGTGCCTGTCCTGTGTCTCGCTGTGCCCTTCCGGCGCTTTGGGCGACAATCCGGACGCACCACAGCTGCGCTTTCAGGAGGACGCCTGTCTGCAATGCGGGCTCTGCGTCAATATCTGCCCGGAAAAGGCGATCACGCTGGAACCGCGTTTAAACCTGAGCGACGCCGCCTTTAATCAGGTGGTGCTGCATGAAGAGGAGCCCTTTGCATGTATCGAATGCGGCAGCCTGTTCGGGGTGAAGTCGACGGTGGAAAAGATCACCGAAAAACTGGCCGGAAAACACGCGATGTTCGCCAATCCGGAAACTGCAAAGATGATCCAGATGTGCGATAATTGTCGCATTCAGGCCCAGTATCATTCCCAGGACAACCCGTTTGCAGGTGGCGAACGGCCGCGGGTGCGCACCACTGACGATTACCTGTCAAAGCGCAAGGATCACTGAGCTTGCAACGGAGCACCAAGATCAGCCGGCGCGATGGTTGCCACGTAATCCGTGATGGCGTCGAGCTCCTCCGGCGTCAGCCTGAGCGGCACAATCGGCGGCGGGCGTGCCGGATCAAACGGCGCGGTCACGCCTTCGATCTGGGTATAGGCGGGATGTGGTTTACGGGCATAGAAGCTCTGAAACCGCTCTTCCCAGTCGTCAAACGTCCTGAGCAGAGCAAAAGACGGGGTCGAACCGATGGAATTCATCCGGTTTTTCTCATTCACCACATGGCAGCGGCCGCAGGTGGTCAGCGCCAGACCTGCACCGACAGCGGTGTCCACCGGCGCCCCTGCAGGCGCTGTGGCGACGCGTTCAACTGTCGGCGGCGTGAACAGAGACACCCCATCAGGCTGATAGCCCAGGATGGTCCGATGACCGATGTCAGAGGCGAGCCAGGTCAGGAAGCGCGCGGCCGCAGGGCTGTCCGAAACACGTTCAATATGCCAGAGTATCTGCGGGCCCTGAAACACTGCCGGCCCGCCGTTGCTGTCATTGCCGCTGGCGCTCAACTGCAAATCTGCTGCAGCGCCTGGAGCGGCCCGCTGAATTCTGACCGATGTTTTCAGCGAAAACCGGGGCAGCAGATAGTCGAGAAATCCGCTGTTTTCAAGCGCTTGCGGCACAGACAGCACGAAGCTTTTTTCCTGAGCGACAAGGCCCGACGGGATCAGGAAACAAGCCAGAAATGCACAGATCAAAATACGCATGCGACCTCCGGAAATGAATTTATACCGACAGTGTTAGCGGCGGATCAGCCTTCAGGTCAATCTTGTGACCAAAGCCAACAGGAGTGAAATACATGAGCGATGAATTTAATATGTCGATGCGCAAATTTCTGAAACAAGTCGGTGTCACCTCGCAGCAGGCCATTGAGCAGGCTATGCGCAAGAGTGGCAGCGGCACAAAAACCTATGAGGCGAAAGTGGTGCTGACCATTGATGGGCTGGCGCTGGAACATATGGTCACCGGCACCATTACCGGAGCGGACAGCTGAGATGGCGGTCACGAGGGACGAAGTACTGGCGGTTCTCAAACGTATTGCAGACCCGCAGTCTGAGCAGGATATTATGGCCGCAGGTCTGGTGCGGGCGCTGTCAGTGGACGAGGGCAATGTGCGCTTTGTGTTTGAAGTCACAGCCGCGTCAGCCCCGGTGATGGAGCCGGTGCGGGCACGGGCGGAAGCGGATCTGAAAGCGTTGCCCGGCATTGGCAAAGTCTCGGCGCTGATGACCGCCCACAGCAGCCCGGCGGCGCCACCGGACTTGAAACCACACCGCAAGGCCGAGCCGGCAGGTCCGGAAAAAATCCCCGGCATTGACCACATCATCGCAATTGCCTCGGGCAAAGGCGGCGTCGGCAAATCCACCGTGGCGGCCAATCTGGCCTGCGCGCTGGCCGCTGAGGGCAAGCGGGTCGGATTGCTGGACGCTGATGTCTACGGGCCGTCGCAGCCGCGCATGCTTGGCGTGTCCGGCCGGCCGGCTTCGCCTGATGGAAAAACTATCCTGCCGCTGCGCAATCACGGTGTCACCATGATGTCGATTGGGCTGATGACCAATGACGACCAGGCGGTGGTCTGGCGCGGACCGATGCTGATGGGCGCGTTGCAGCAGATGCTGATGCAGGTGCAATGGGGCGCGCTGGATGTGTTGCTGGTGGATCTGCCGCCGGGCACCGGAGACGTGCAGATGACGCTGGCGCAAAAGACCAGACTGGACGGGGCGATTATCGTCTCGACACCGCAGGATGTGGCATTGATGGATGCGCGCAAGGGCATTGATATGTTCAATCAGCTGGGCACCCCGATCCTCGGCATGGTGGAGAATATGAGCACCCATATTTGTTCCGCCTGTGGCCATGAGGAGCATATCTTTGGCCATGGCGGCGTGGCGCAGGAAGCGGAAAAACTGGGCGTACCGTTGCTGGCAGAAATTCCGCTGCATCTGGACATAAGGCTGGCGGCGGATGGCGGCGCACCGATTGTGGTGTCTGACCCTGAAAGCGCCCAGGCACTGGGGTTCCGCAATCTGGCACGCAGGTTGATGGCAGAGGGGACGTTATGAGGGACGCGAGTTTTCCGCCGCTGCTGAGCGGCTACCCTGTCGCGGGCGAATCTGACCCGCTTGACGCGGCGATCGCCCAGGCGGCGCTGGGCTGTGATGCCGGGCTGGTGGTCTATAATCTGGGCGCGTCCGAGTTGCGCGCCTCCATCATCTTTGCGCCGGAAGTGCCGCTGGAGGACGCCATGGCGATGCTGCCGGCCTGTGGCATCGGTTTTCAGAACGCGCTCGGGGCGCTGGCCCCACCGGAAGTGGCGGTGCATCTGGACTGGGCTGGTGGCATAAAAATCAACGGCGCCAGCTGTGGCCACCTGCGGGCAATCAGCTCAACTTCAGATCCGGCGCAAGTGCCCGACTGGCTGGTGATTGGGCTGGAACTTCCGCTGTGGCCGGCTTCAGACGGGCCGGCATCCGACCGTCCGGGCGACACTCCGGGCGAAACCGCGCTTTATGCCGAGGGCTGCGCCGATGTGGACGCCAAAGCCCTGTTGGAAAGCTGGGCGCGCCATACGCTGGTGTGGATCAACCGCTGGTCCGGTGAAGGCACAGGCCCGCTGCACAATGAATGGCGTGGCCTGGTGCCGGGCATCGGCGAAGAGGCGAACCAGGGCGGGCTCAGCGGCACTTTTCTGGGGGTGGATGATCGTTTCGGCATGTTGTTGCGCGATCAGGACGGCACCACCCACCTGATCCCGTTAAGTTCCCAACTGGAGGCGACACCATGAGCGCGGAGAACAGACCGCTGCTGGCGCGTGCAATTCATTTTGACGAAAGTGATATGAACATCTTTCACACTCCTGCCCGCACCGGCGAGTGGTGTATTTCCGGCGGGTTTGAATTTTCTGACTGGTCTGAGGGCGATCTGAACGGCAAGGCACGTCAGGCGTTTGCCAATGGCTGGCTCGGGCTCGAGACTTTCGGCCGGGTGACCTTTGTGGCGGTCACCAGGGTTGAAGCCTCCGAGACCGCTGAGCTCGTGGAGATGCTGGCGGCGCATTTTGTCAGCCATTACGGCGCGCCTTCACTTGAGGCAGCGCGTGGGGTCGCAGAGAGCGAGCTGGCGCAGATGGCTGAGCTCTGTGACGGCCATGACGACAACACATTGCTGACCGTAAGCCGGGAGCTAACGGATGCCGGGGTGAAAGAAGCCTATCGCAATATCGCACCGCAGCAGGCGGAGCTGGATCAGTTTGCGGTACATGGCTCTCTGGACGACGCGCCGCACACACATTAGTGGCGGCTGCGGGCCCGGAGGTATCTGACGCCGGCCAATCCCGGTCAGTTTACCGACCAACGCTGAGCCAGCGCGGCCTGAAGTATGCGATAAGGACCGGGTCAACTTCAGCCGGGGCGCTGGCCTGGTCTTTGGCCGATCCGCGCATTCATGCCCGCAGCAGTGCCCGGCAGGAACCGGTCAGGGTACCGGATTTGCATTGAAAGTAAAAAGGGTCTCGCCGTTGATCTGATACCCGTTGATAAGCCCGGCGGCGCGCTCTGAGGTCAGCCAGCTCTCCAGTTTTTGCACCAGATTGTTTTTAACATGGGGGAAACGGGCGGGATCAACCGGGATAAAGGCATATTGGTTGAACAGCACCGGGTCGCCGGCATAGAGCAGCGCCAGATCGCCTTTGTTGGCGAAGTTAAGCCAACTTGCGCGGTCCGCCATCAGATAGGCGTTCATACCAGAAGCCGTGTTCAGCGCCGCGCCCATGCCAGCGCCAACCGGACGGTACCAGCCTTTAAACGTGTCGGGTTCAAGCCCGGCGGCGGTCCAGAGCGTGCGTTCCATTTTATGAGTGCCGCTGTCGTCGCCACGGCTGACAAAGACTGCTTGTTGTCCAAATATGCGCTGTAGCGCCTGCGTGGCGGTCGGTGCGCCGGAAATGCCTGCCGGGTCCTCTGCCGGGCCGATCAGAACAAAATCATTATACATAATTTCGCGGCGGTAAGTGCCGTAGCCCTCTGCCACAAAAGCTTCTTCGGCGGCGCGCGAATGCACCAGAATTGCGTCCACATCGCCGGCTTTGCCCAGGCGCAACGCCTGGCCAGTGCCCACGATCAAAAGTTGTACTTCTATTCCGGTGTCCTGTTTGATCGCTGGTAGCAGGACGTCCGAAAGACCTGAATTGTTAAAGGAGGTGGTGACGGCGAGTTTCAGCGTCTGGGCCTGAGCAACAGAGGCAAACAAAGTTAAACACAGAGTTGAAATCAAGGCAAAAACGCGGATCATTCGACGATATCTCCGTTCAGAAGCGCAACAGCCTGAGGCGTGGACGGGGTGTGAAAAAAAGTGGTTGCAGGGCCGGTTTCGATGATCCTGCCGCCCATCAGAAAGACAACATCGCTGGCGAGGCGCCGGGCCTGGCCGATGTCATGGGTCGACATCAGAATGCGGGTGCCATTGGCCTGGGCGGTTTGCAGAATGGCCTCGATTTCGCGGGTGGCGCGCCCGTCCAGATTGGCGCATGGCTCGTCCAGAAACAGGATCTCCGGGTCGCGGATCAGCGCACGGGCGAGCGCCAGTTTTTGCTTTTCACCGCCCGAAAGCTGGCTGGCGGCCTGATCCAGCATGTCCCCCAGGCCGATTTTCTCCGCCCAGAGCCCGGCGCGTTGGCGGGCCTCTTTGCGCCGCACACCATGCACGATCAGCGGATAAGCGAGGCTGTCCCGCACATTGCGCCGCATCATCACCGGCGCCTGAAAGACAAAACCCTGGCGGCTGCGCGCATCCCGCAGGGGCACCTGCCAGCGCGCCGAGCCGGAATCAAGATGTTCCAGCCCGTGCAGCGCCCGCAACAGGGTGGTTTTCCCCGCCCCGTTGGGACCGAGGATGATGGTAAAGCCCCGGGGCGACACCGTCATATCAACAGGGCCCAACAAGGTCTTTTTGCCACGTTTCACCGTGGCACCGCTGAGCGTCAGAGGAAGAATGGAAGTCACCACTTGCCCTCACTTTCCGTGCGCCCGATCATATGAGTTGTCACGTTGACCAGGATCGCCAGCGCGATCAGCACAAAACCAAGCCCCAGCGCCAAATCAAAGTTGCCCTTGCCGGTTTCAAGTGCAATGGCGGTGGTCAGAACCCTCGTAGCGTGTTCGATATTGCCACCGACAATCATAATGGCGCCGACTTCGCCGATGGCGCGGCCAAACCCGGCCAGTGCCGCTGTGATCAGCGCCCGCCTGCCGTCCCACAACAGGGTGGCGATGCGCTGGCGTTTGCGGGTGCTGATCGAGATCAGCAGATCATGATAGCTGGCCCAGAGATCGCGCATCGCCTGATGCGAGATCGAAGCAATCAGCGGGGTGACAATCACAATCTGTGCCAGGATCATGGCCGTGGGAGTGAACAACAGATCAAGCACGCCAAACGGGCCGGCGCGCGACAGCAGCAGATAGACCACCAGCCCGACCACCACCGGTGGCAGCCCCATCAGCGCGTTCAGCAGCGCGATGGTGGCGCGGCGGTGGCGAAACCGGTGCACTGCCAGCCAGGCGCCAAGCGGCAGTCCGATGAGTGAAGCGATGGCGACGGCGGTCAGCGTCACCTGAAGCGAGCGCAGGGTAATCTCAACCAGGTCAGAATCAAAAGTCAGCACCAGCCAGGAGGCCGCCTTAAGACCTTCAAGAATTTCGTTCATGGCCGGGTTCCGCCTGCTGCCTCCAGCCCGGAATTGCCGTGGCTGCTAAGGCCCTAAAGATTCCACGCGCCCCGAAAATATTCAATCGTGAAAACCTCGCGTGCACCATTTCGGACAAATTGGCCGCGATAAGTCCGGACCCCAGGCAAGTGAGATCAGTTTGTCCAGCAGATCTGGCCCGGCGGCGGCTCCGAGGCGGCGATCTGCGTACTTATATATGCAGGCCTGATCAATACAGAGCAGCGCGCAATATCAATGACATAGGAGGGTATCCAATCCTGCGCCCGACAAAGCGGAGCAGCGGGCAGAGGCTTTCCGTATTCGCGGGTTGCGATTGGCATTCCAGGCAGACGGCACCGCTTTGCCGGGCCGGAAACCTGCGGTACGCCGGTAGCCCGGGCGAGTTGTGGCGCTTTGACGGCACAGAGAGCGACAGATTTACCGGCATCGTAGCCCAGAGAATCAATCGCTGCCCGCGGGGGGCTGCTCTGCAATCCAGGCCCAGCGCGCAGTGGCAAAGTTGTGCAAAATTGGTATGCATGCTTTGTGCAATTTTGGACATTTTTATACTACCATTACCCTGATAGGCTTTGACCAGACAGCTCACCAGCAACCGGTTTTCCGGTGAATACGGGGAATTCCGATGAATATCAGTGCCAAGACCCAGATCCTGCCCAGC
The DNA here is from genome assembly GCF_003333265.1 of Candidatus Halocynthiibacter alkanivorans. Lineage (GTDB taxonomy): Bacteria > Pseudomonadota > Alphaproteobacteria > Rhodobacterales > Rhodobacteraceae > Halocyntiibacter_A > Halocyntiibacter_A alkanivorans. The sequence goes on along the minus strand of NZ_QOLB01000137.1, from coordinate 76,871 downwards.
GTATGTCCGCTGGATTGCCCCGACACCTGCAGCCTGAATGTGGAAGTGACCGGGGGTAAGATCAGCGGCATCAGGGGCTCAGAGGCCAATCCGTTCACCGCTGGGGTGGTCTGCAACAAGGTCATGCGCTCCTATCCCGAGTTTGTGCACGGGGAAGCACGGCTGACCCATCCGATGAAACGGACCGGGCCGCGCGACAGCGGTCAGTACGCGCGTATCAGCTGGGCAGAGGCGCTTGATCTGATTCACGTCGGTTTCACCCGCGCGATCGACGCCCATGGCCCCCAGTCAGTGATGCCGTTCAACTATGCCGGCCCCCATGGCGAATTGGCCGCTGCGTCGATGGACCGGCGGTTCTTTCACCGGCTGGGTGCGACACAGCTGAACCGCGGGCCTCTGTGTGGCGCGGTGCGGGGACGCGCCTACAGCAGCCTGTTTGGCGCTGCGCCAGGCATGCCGCCGGAACAGGCGGAACACAGCGATCTGATCCTGATCTGGGGCAACAATGTCACCGTGTCCAACTTGCATCTGATGCGGGTGATCAAACGGGCGCGCAGCCAGGGCGCGCTGCTGGTGGTGATTGACCCCAAGCGGACCAAAGTTGCCGAGCAGAGTGACCTGTTTATCCAGATCCGGCCCGGCACCGATGTGGTGCTGGCGCTGGCGCTGGCGGCGGAGGTGGAACGGCGGGGCGCGTTGGATCACGCGTTTATCAAACAGTGGGTTGAGGGCTTTGAGCCCTACATCAGCGCGGCGCGGCAGTATTCCGTCTCTGACGTGGAACGCATCTGTGGTGTCACTGCGGATCAGTTCCACCAACTGGCAGATCTCTATGTCAGCCGGGACAATGTGGCGGCGTCATTTGGCAACGGCATTGAGCGTGGCCACAGCGGCGGCTCGGGCCTGCGCGCGGCGATGGCATTGCAGGCGCTGACCGGCAATCACGGCCGCCTTGGTGCCGGGGTGCTGGCCAAACCGGGACTGGCCGCGCCCAAGACTCAGGAGCGTCTGCAACGCAGCGATCTGGTGCCTGCGGGCACGCGCACCTTCAATATCGTCGATGTCGCCGCGAAACTACTGAACAAAAACATGAAGATACCGGTCAAAGCGATGATGATCTATAACCACAACCCAGTGGCCACGCACCCCGATCAAGCGCGGCTGATCCAGGGGCTGATGCGGGATGATCTGTTTATTGCCGGCTGCGATGTGGTGATGACCGACAGTATGAAGTTTGCCGATGTGATCCTGCCTGCTGCCAGCCATTTCGAAATAGACGACATTTATGGCGCCTATGGGCAGAACTATGTGCAACGGGCGGCGCCGGTGATCCCTTGTGTTGGCGAAGCGCTGCCCAATACCGAGATCTTCCGGCGGCTGGCGGCGCGGTTTGGCTTTGATGAGCCAATGTTTAGCGACAGTGATGCCGATCTGATGGATCAGGCGATGGATGGTGATGATGTGCGTTTTGACGGGGTACGCCCAAGCCAGATTGCATTGGACCAGGCGATCGAAATGCGCGCGCCGGGCGGCGAGGATCTGATCCTGTGTAAAACAGTGAAACCCGGCACCAAAAGCGGGTGTATTGAGCTGTTTTCCCAGGAGTTGCAGGAACAGTATGGCTATGGTCTGCCGCGCTATGAGCCGGTGGCACGTGATCTGCCGCTGGTCCTGATCACGCCGTCTTCCAGCAAACGCACCAACGCGACTTTTGGCGGCTGTGCCAGCTCTCTTGGGGCTGAGGTGGTGGAGATGCACCCGGAAGACGCTGACAGTCGTGGCCTGCTCAATGGCGCCAAGGTGGTGGCCTGGAACGCGCGCGGCCGGGTGACGTTTGTGCTGGCGGTGACCGATGCGACCCGGCCTGGCGTGCTCTACAGCCCTAAAGGGACCTGGCGACACTCGAGTGACACGGATTTGACCGCCAATGCGCTAATCCCGTCTGACATCCGCACCGATATCGAGGACGGCGCTTGTTACAACGAAACCTTTGTTGAGGTTGAGCTGCAGTGAGGTCCAGTCTGCTGGGGTTACGGACTGGCAAGGTGATGGGACAGCGCACTGCGGGGGACTGCACCGCGGAGGGACTGTGGGGCAGTTGTCGCGCCTGTGATGCGCTCTTATGGTGCTGATATCACCAGTTGAGGCAGAGATATCCCGATGAAGCAACCCGTGCCACAGCCCAAGCCACAGCCCTCTGGCCTGGCCATTTTTATTGACCGCGCCTCAAAGGTGCCGGTGTTTGAACAAATCTGCGCTGCGGTGCGGGAACGCGCACGTTCCGGTGCCATGGCGGCCGGGGCCAGCCTGCCGCCGACCCGGGCCTGGGCCGTTGAACTCGGCGTGTCGCGCTCCACCGTGGTCAGCGCCTACGAACAATTGGTGGCAGAAGGCTATCTGAGCAGCCTGCCGGGTTCAGGGTATACGCTGTGCCCGGTCGGAGCGGTTGAGTTGCCAAAGACCCATCCGCTGTCTGAACCGCCAGCACCAGAATTGACAACACCGGAGCGTGCCCCCGGCGCTGCACCCGGCGCTGCACCCGGCGCTGCACCCGGGCCCGCCAAAGCAGCGCGCAGCGAACCCCAGACACGGCCCCGTCCACGCCCGTTTCACGCAGGCGTGCCCGACATGCGACTGTTTCCCCATCGCCAGTGGGCCAGGGCTCTGGCGCGGCTGTGCCGGAGCAATCCAGCCGGGCTTTTGCAAGGGCATGGCCCGTTCGGAAACCCGGAGCTGCGCCAGGCGGTGGCGCGCCATGTCTCGGAATGGCGCGGGCTGCAGGCAACGCCGGCACAGATCATCATCACCGCCGGCGCCACCGATGCGCTTGAACTCTGTATGCGCACTCTCGCCCGTCCCGGCGAGACCATCGCGCTGGAAGATCCGGGCTTTCTGCCCATACGCGCGCACGCAGGCGCGCTGGGGCTGGTGCCGCAATCCTTGAGAAACGACGACCAGGGCGCTGTGCCAGGACAAAACGAGGCGCGGTTGGTGGTTTTGACACCTTCCCATCAGTTTCCCCTGGGAGGCGCGATGTCACCCCAGCGCCGGCAGGCTTTCCTGCACCAGGCCCAAGCGCGTGACAGCTGGATCATTGAGGATGATTATGACAGTGAGTTCCGTTACGCGGGCCGGCCGATCCCGGCGATGGCGGGTTTTGACGCGTTACAGCGCAGCATTTACATCGGCAGTTTTTCCAAGATCTTCTCCAATTCTCTGCGGCTGGGGTATTTGATCATCCCGGACAGTTTGTGCGACCAGTTTCAGCGCAGCCTGGAGCGGTTTGGCAGCAATGGGTCGGTGATAGCGCAACAGCCGCTGGCGGATTTCATTGCCAGTGGCGAGTTTTACCGTCACCTGCGCCGGGTGCGGCGGATCTATGGCGAGCGCCGCCGGTTCCTGACCACGCGGCTGGCGGCGGATTTTGCCACGTTTGGCAGCTTCAGCGATCATCAGGCCGGTATGCAGATCGCCTTTCATCTGCAGGCGCGTTTTGACGACCGGAAGATTTCCATCGCCGCCACGGAACTGGGCCTGAGCACCCAGGCACTGTCGGGCTATTGCAGCGACAATCGCGATATCAATGGCCTGCTGCTGGGGTTCTGCGCTTTCAGCGAGGCGGAAATGCAACCGGCACTGGATCAGCTGCACCGGTTGCTGTCCAGGCACTGACGGCTCAAAGCCAGCACAGAGACGGCACAAGGCAGGCGCAACGGTAACAGCTCGTTGCGGCGTGCATTGATTGCTGCAGCGGCGGACACACGTTCGGGCTGTTTTCGACTGCATTCCGGCCCCGGCGAAAAAGCCCGCATTTGGCCCCCGCCCGCCCTTGGCCCGGCGGGGTTGCCCGGCTATGCTGGCGCTCCCGATCCCCATGCCCAGGACGCATATGACTCCCGAGACCTCCCGCCGTATCGCCAGCACCATTGCCACCGAAATCAGCGCCCGCCCCGATCAGGTTGTGGCTGCGGTGTCCCTGTTGGACGAAGGATCGACCGTGCCGTTTGTGGCGCGTTACCGCAAAGAGGCAACCGGCGGGCTGGACGACACCCAATTGCGCAACCTGGCGGAGCGGCTGGTCTATCTGCGCGAACTGGAACAGCGGCGCGGGGTGATCCTGCAAACGATCCGGGACCAGGGCAAGATGACGGATATGCTGGAGAAATCCATCAATGGCGCCAGTACCAAAGCGGTGCTGGAAGACATCTACCTGCCCTATAAAACCAAGCGTCGCACCAAGGCGACCATCGCGCGGGAAAACGGGCTGGAGCCGCTGGCGGATGCGATCCGCGCCAACCGTGCCGCCGATCCGCAGCGGCTGGCCACTGCCTATAACACCGACGCTGTGGTCGATGTGAAAGCGGCTCTGATGGGGGCGCGGGACATTATTGTGGAAGGGCTGGTGGAAGACGCCACGCTGATCGGGCGGCTGCGCGACTATATGCAGAAAAACGCCTGGATGAACGCCACGGTGATCAAGGGCGAAGAGGACAAGGGCGCCAAATTTTCCGACTATTTTGCCCATAGCGAGCGTTGGTCTGTGGTGCCGGGTCACCGGGCTCTGGCGATGTTGCGGGCCAGCAAGGAGCAGGTTCTGACGCTGGAGATTACGCCGGGGGCGGAAAATGACACCGCGCCGGTCGAAGCGATGATCTGCGGCGCGCTGCAGGTCAGCGGCCAGCAGCCGGGCGATCTCTGGTTGCGCACCCAGGCGTCCTGGGCCTGGCGCATCAAGTTGAGCCTGTCGATGACGCTGGATCTGATGGCAGATCTGCGCCGGCGCTCCCATGACGAGGCGATCCGGGTGTTTGCCCGCAATCTCAAGGACCTGCTGCTGGCCGCGCCCGCCGGACCGCGCGCCACGCTCGGGCTGGACCCGGGCATCCGCACCGGCTGCAAAATCGCAGTGGTAGATGCCACTGGCAAGGTATTAGACACAGCGACGGTGTACCCGTTCCAGCCACGCAAAGACATTCAGGGTTCGATGGCAACGATTGCGGGTCTGATCCGCAAACATGGCGTCGATCTGATCGCGATCGGCAATGGCACCGCCAGCCGCGAATCCGAGCGGCTGATTGCCGATGTATTGCAGGCGCTGCCGACGCCCAAACCCACCAAGGTGATTGTGTCCGAGGCCGGTGCCTCGGTTTATTCTGCCTCTGAGCTTGCGGCGAAAGAATTCCCTGATCTCGACGTGTCGCTGCGCGGTGCAGTGTCGATTGCGCGGCGTCTGCAGGACCCGTTGGCGGAACTGGTGAAGATCGAGCCAAAATCCATCGGTGTTGGCCAGTATCAGCATGATGTGGACCAGTTCCGCCTTGGCCGATCGCTTGAAGCGGTGGTGGAAGATGCGGTGAACGCGGTCGGAGTGGATCTGAACATGGCTTCGGCACCGTTGCTGGCGCATGTCTCCGGTCTCAGCCCGGCGCTGGCGGAAAGCATTGTGGCCTATCGCGATGAAAATGGTGCCTTTGAAAGCCGCAAGGCGCTGATGGAAGTGCCGCGGCTTGGCAGCCGGACCTTTGAGCAATGCGCCGGATTTCTGCGCATTGCTGACAGTAAAGAGCCGCTGGATGGCTCTGCGGTCCACCCCGAAGCCTATCGTTTGGCGCGCAGGATCATCAAGGCCTGTGGCCGCGATCTGCGTGCGTTGCGCACAGAGCCGGCGCTGCTCGCGAATATTGCGGCTGAGGATTTTGTCGACGAGAAATTCGGCCTGCCGACAGTGCGCGACATTCTGGCGGAGCTGGAAAAACCCGGGCGCGATCCGCGTCCCGAATTTGTCACCGCCAGTTTCACTGATGGCGTTGAGGATATCAAAGACCTGAAACCGGGCATGTCGCTGGAGGGCACGGTCACAAATGTGGCGGCCTTTGGTGCCTTTATCGATGTGGGGGTGCATCAGGACGGGTTGGTGCATGTGTCACAACTGGCCGACCGGTTTGTCAAAGACCCCCATGAGGTGGTCAAGGCCGGCGATGTGGTCAAAGTACGGGTGGTCGAGGTGGATATCCCACGCAAACGCATCGGGTTGACCATGCGCAAAGACAACGCGGGCCAGCAGGACGCCGGGCGTGGCGGCGCAGCCGGGACGCGGGACCAGGATCGCAGGGGCGGTAGTAAGCCTGGCGGTGGCGCTGGTGGTAAATTCCAGGGCCAGTCAAAACAGGGTCAGCACAAGCACGGTAAAAACCAGCACACGCCAAATCAGGGCCAGAAACCGGCGCCAAAAGCGGCGGAAACCGGGGCTTTTGGCGCCGCGCTTCTGGATGCGATGAAAAAGAAATGAGGCCGGTCCGGCAGCCGCGACACCGGCATCCGCTATAAGTGTGTATTGGCGACACCGGCACGAAGTTGAACAAAAGGGGTCGCTGCGCCCGCCATCCGGCACCTGCAGCGGCTGTACAGTACGAAATCTACGGGGGACCGGAATGAGCGCTTTGGTATTTGGCGCGGTGATCGCCGCCGCTTTGCTGCACGCGACCTGGAATGCGCTGGTTAAAAACGGTGCCGACAAATACACCAGTATGACCGCTGTCGTAATGGGGCACATGCCGCTTGCGGCGCTGAGCCTGCTGTTTGTACCCGCCCCGTCCGTTGCCAGCCTGCCCTGGCTGATCACAGGTATCGCGCTGCATGCGGGCTATCAGCTGTTCCTGCTGCATTCTTATCGCGCAGGGGATCTGACCCAGGTCTATCCCATTGCCCGGGGCAGCGCGCCCTTGCTGGTGGCGCTGGTGTCGGTGCTGTTTCTTGGGGTGGTGCTGCAACCGCTGGAACTGCTGGCCGTCGGCATCATCGGGGCCGGCATCCTGAGCATGAGCCTGGTGCGCCGCAGTGACGGGCAGCGCAATCTGAAAGCAGCAAAGCTTGCCTTTGTCACCGGCTGTTTCATCGCCGCCTATTCGATAGTGGACGGGATGGGGGCGCGGCTGGCGGGCACGTCGCTTGGGTTTTACAGCTGGCTGGCGTTGGGCAATGTGGTGCTGATCGCCATCTACACCGCGCTCACCGCGCCGCGGCGTTTCAAAACGGTGTTCACCTCGGCCTTGCCGGTGTTTGTCTTTGGCGGTGGCGCGTCTTTTGTCGCCTACGCGCTGGTGATCTGGGCCTTTACCCAGGCGCCCATCGCGCTGGTCACCGCTTTGCGCGAGAGCAGCATTGTGTTTGCCCTGCTGATCGGCGTGTTCTTTATGAAAGAGCGCATGGACCTGGCAAAAGTGTTTTCGACCATGGCCACGCTTGTCGGCGCGGCACTGCTGCGCTTTGCCAGATAGCGGCCCGGGGAGACCGAGCGGCCAGGGCGCTGTAACTCCGGTAATTCCGAACCTTTGGTGGCCTCTGCGCCCGGATATGCGAAGCGGCCCTTGGTCCGGAGACCGGGACGGGCCCCAGCGACAGGCATCAGTACCCGGGCCGTCAGCCCTGTTTCAGGCCTGGCACCCGCTCCACGTCAAACTTTGCGGCCACAGCAAGGTCCAGTTCCGCCACCTGTTGATTGCCCGCGCCGGGCAGGATGCGCAGCACCCGCCGCCCGAGCGCCAGCTCCGCCATCACCCGTTCTGCAATTGCAGCCTCGGTCCAGGCCGCTGTGACCTGAGTTTTGCCAATGCAGATCCGGGTGCAATCCCGTCGCGCCAGTTCCAGCACTGCGGCGCTGCTGGCATCGGGGTAAAACACGATATCGGCTTCCTGCAGGCGCTGCACCGCGCGCAGGGTCAGCAGATCAACCGGCCCCGGCCCTGCCCCGATCAGGGTAAGCGCCCCGTGCCCGGCGTCGTCCGGCGCACCCCCGGCAGCAATCGCCTCTTTCAGCAGACTGGCGGCCTCGCGTTCCGCGCCACGGGCATGGAGCCGGCGCGGCGCACCGCCAAACACCCAGCGCCACAAGCCGCGCCGCCGCTCGGACGCCACATGCTGGGCAGCGGAGAGCCGCAGACGGGCTGCAAGCGCCACCAATTCGCCAAGGCGGGGTTCCAGTGTCTCCTCAATGCGGGTTTTGATCTGGCGCGCCAGCACCGGGGCCGCGCCTTCGGTACCTATGGCAATCACCAGCGGATCACGGTCCACAATCGAGGGCGTGGTGGCGTCACACAGCTCGGGTTGATCCACCACGTTGATCATGGCGCCTGAGGGGCGCAGCTCGCTGCAGATCTCCGCATCCTGAGCGCTGTCGCCGGTGCAGATGAACACCAGTGCCGCGCCGCGCACACTGTCTGCGGTCGCCCGGTCGCCACGCCATTTGGCAGCACCCTCTGAAACCAGCGCAGAAAGCTCTTCGTCAAGCTCCGGCGCCACCAGGGTGATGCGGGCTTCCGTCTTTAACATCAGCCGTGCTTTTTGTGCCGACTGTTCGCCGCCGCCAATGATGAAGACATCCTGATCGGCGACGCGCAGAAACATCGGGAAATATTTCATACTGCACCTGTCTTATTACGGTCGCCCCAGAGGGTGTTGGCAAGCTCACCCGCCGCAGAGACGCTGTCGGCAGCGCCCAGGCTGTGCAACGCGAGCGCTGCTGTGCCAGTGACCACTGCGAGGGCAAACTCGTCTTGCAAATCGCCGCTCCAGAGCCGGGCAAGATCCGTAACCTGATAGTCGCCGTCGCCGAGCCGGCGGGCCTCACCGGACAAAGGCTGGCCCTGATCCTGCCAGGGCGCACCCTGACGCAGGCCAAACACGGCGATCTCTTTGGAGGGGTGGCGTTCAAACTCACCGCCACCGCCTTTGATTACGCTGAGGGCAGATTGCCCGAGCAATGCGCCCGCATCGGCCTGAAGTTCCCGGTAGGACGGATGAAACACTCCCTGCACCGAGGCCGGGGCCAGGCCCGGGTTGAGCATGCGGCAGACGGTGTTCATTGCCGAGCGCAGCCCCAGCACGTCGCGCAACTTCAGCAGGTCCAGCACTTTGGGGGCAAAAAGTTCAAGCGGCAGATAGGCAATGTTGTGGGATTGCAGCAGGGTTGAGGCCTGTTCGATACTGCTGGCCTCGGGGATGGCAGCGGCGGGCAGCGCTGCGCGCACTGACGCCAGCGGATTCTGGTGCGAGTTCCAACCATGCAGTAGAACCGGATAACCGGCGCCGGCAACCAGGCGCGCGGCAAGCAGGAACCAGGCCACGCCCCGTGTGCGCCCGGCCGCATAACTGGGCCAGTCCAACGCCGGGCGCGCGCCGCTCCAGGGCGCAAAATCCGCGCGCACCGCCTCAACAAAACCGGCAATTTCAGCGGCGCTTTCACCGCGGTAGCGCAGCAGCATCAACAGCGCCCCGACCGCTTCGGGCGCCGGCGTGCCGGCAAGGATCTGGCGCATTGCATCCTGCGCCTCCTCCTGGGTCAGCGCGCGGGAGCGTCCGGGGCCGCGGCCCAGGGTGCGAACATAACTGCTGAATTCCATGCCGGGCTTTCTGCTGTGGCGCCGGAGGGTCCGGCGCAGTTGCGGTGGGCGTTGTCGCATTCAGAGATAGCCGAGAATAGTGGGTAATGCCATGGCCGCCGCCTGCCTGGCTGCGTGGAAAGACAACTGGTCCACTGAACAGGCATTTGCAGCTGAAACAGCCCGTTTTTTCATCAGAACCGGGGAGGATGTCCAGGCCGGCGAATACGAGGCTAAAAAAGATGCTTTTGCATTTAATGTTTTATCAACAAATTCGGCGCTCAATACACCTATACGGCGAGTGCCGTCTGCGGCCCGCCTTGTTAACTGTGTAACGAGTGCGCCACCCTGCCCTTTGGACAGGGTGGTTTTTTTTGTCTTTAGCGCGGGGCCATCCGGATCGCACCGTCCAGCCGGATCACCTCACCGTTTAACATCGGATTGTCGATAATATGCGCCACAAGCGAGGCGTATTCGCCGGCCTTGCCCAGGCGCGACGGAAACGGCACCTGCTGACCCAAACTGTCCTGAACCTCTTGTGGCAGCCCGGCCAGCATCGGCGTCTGCATAATGCCCGGCGCAATGGCACAGACGCGAATCCCGGCCTGAGCCAGATCGCGCGCCATCGGCAGCGTCATCGAAACGATGCCGCCTTTGGACGCGGCATAGGCCAGCTGTCCCACCTGGCCTTCATAGGCGGCAACCGAGGCGGTGTTGATGATCACACCACGTTCGCCGTCTTCATTCACCGGCTCAGAGGCCGCCATCAGCGCCGCGCCCTGACTGGCAACGTTAAAGCTGCCGATCAGATTGACGCTGATCACTTTGGAAAACATTTCCGGATTGTGGGCGACACCGCGGGACACGGTCTTGGCGGCAGGTGCCAGACCGGCGCAATTGATCACGATGCGCAGGCCGCCACGCTGGGCAACATTTTCAAACCCAGCCGCGACACTGGCAGGATCGCTGACATCCACCGCCTCGAAATGCCCGTTGAGATCAGCAGCGGTGGCGTTGCCCGCCTCTGCATTCATGTCAAATATCGTGACCAGAGCGCCGGCATCCGCCAGGGTTTTGGCCACGGCAGCACCCAGACCAGAGGCCGCTCCGGTGACAACCGCCTGCATTCCTGCTTCAATTTTCATGGTCTCTCCTCATGCGCGAAATGAACAAACGTTCAGTTGAGCAGAGACTAGCGCCCCCCGGTCTGTTCAGGCAACAGAAATCCGGAGGGTACAGCTCATCTGCGCCGCGTCTCAGGCCTGAGTTTTGACTTGAGACGCACCCGGAAGTTTGACCGTCTGATCGCCCACATCCGCAAGCGCCCGCATCGCCTCATATTGCGACAGGAACACCTGACCGCTGAGATCACCCACAAAATCAACCCGTTGCAGTTTATCCATCACCGGGCCTTTGACCTCGGACAGGTGCAGCCGGATACCCATATCCTGAAGACGGTGATTGATCGCTTCGAGACTTTCCAGCGCCGACGCATCAATGTCGTTCACTGCCGGACACATCAACACCACATCGGTGACCGGACAATCTTTGGTGACTCGGTCATAGATCAGATCTTCCAGAAACCGTGCATTGGCGAAATATAGGCTTTCATCCACCCGGATGGTGACCAGATGGTCCCGGGTCAGCACGTCGTGGCGGTCGATATTGCGGAAATGCTCGGTGCCGGGAACCAGCCCGACTTCGGCCACATGGGGGCGTGAGGTTTTGTAGAGATGCAGCAGGATGGAGAGCAGCACGCCTGAGGAGACGCCGACCTCGACTCCAAATCCAAGAGTTAGCACCACCGTCGCAGACACCGCCGCGAAATCGGAGCGCGCATAGGTCCATGTGGTGCGCAGGATCGACAGATCCACCAGGCTGAGCACCGCGACGATGATGGTGGCGGCGAGCGTGGCCTTGGGTAAAAAGAACAGCAGCGGCGTCAGGAACACGGCCGCAAGCATGATGCCCACGGCGGTAAAAGCACCGGCGGCGGGAGTTTCTGCACCGGCGTCAAAATTCACCACCGAGCGGGAAAACCCACCGGTGACCGGAAAGCCGCCCGAGATCGCCGAGGCCACATTGGAGGCGCCCAGGCCGATGAGTTCCTGATTGGGCACGATGCGCTGACGTTTTTTGGCTGCCAGGGTTTGCGCCACCGACACCGATTCCACAAAACCAATAACGGAAATCAACAGCGCGGAACCAAACAGGCTGCTCCAGACCTGGGGCGAAAACCCAGGCAATGTCAGCGGTGGCAAGCCGCTTGGCACCTCACCGACAAGTGCGACGCCGCGCGCTTCAAATCCAAATGTCCAGGCGGCAATTGTGGTCAGCGCCACCGCGGCCACCGGCCCGGCTTTGGCGAGGATTTCAGCCATGCGCGGGCCCAGGCCCGTCGCCAGAAGAAGAGGTTTTAAGCCTTTGCGAACCCAGAACAAAAATGCAGTAGTAGAAACGCCAACCATCAGGGTAATCCAGTTGAAATCCCCCAGGTTTGACAGCAGTGAGCCGAGGATCTGCGGCAAAGTGTGGCCCTGAGCCTGGACGCCAAATATATGTTTCAGCTGCGAGGTGGCGATCAGAATGCCCGAAGCGGTGATAAAACCGGCAATCACCGGGTGAGACAGGAAATTGGCCAGAAAACCAAGACGGAACAGGCCCATCACCAGCAGGATCAGCCCGGAAATAAACGCCAGCGTGATCGCCGCCGCGGCGTATTCTGCGGTGCCTTGCAGTGCCAGATTGCCCACCGCCGCCGCGGTCATCAGCGACACCACCGCCACCGGCCCCACCGCAAGTACGCGCGACGTGCCAAACACCGCATATGCCAGCAGCGGGGCGATCGAGGCGTAAAGGCCCATCTCTGCCGGCAGACCGGCCAGCAACGCATAGGCCAGCGACTGCGGGATCAGCATGATGGTCACGATGAGGGCTGCCACCAGGTCATTGCTCAGCCGGTCACGGTTGTAGCGCGAGCCCCAGTCGAGGATCGGAAAATAGCCGCGCAGTTTTTCTGAATTGATACGCAACAGCGTTATCCTTTTTCTTTACGGCACCAGTTTGCGGGCGCCGTGTTGTTGACACGCTGAAGTGCTGTCGTGGTTCTTGATGCTTGTGCTGGCATGTCCCAGGATGAGCCAATACGTTCCGACACGCCCCGGCCTGGCGCCGGACCTGGGTGTTTATCTGCCGGGGTTCAGCATCGTCCAAAGCATGGCGGAGCGTCTGCCGGAAGCACAGTAGGCCAGAACCGGCTCAGGAAGTTCGCGCAAAGCGGCTTGTATTTCTGCAGCTTTATCTGCCGTCAGTTCCGTATGGGTCACCGGAATGTAGCGCAGCTCAAGTCCGGCTTTTTCCGCCGCGTTGCGAATGACCTGCACTGGCGGCTGTCCGGGCACTTCTGCATCTGGGCGATTACAGATGACGGCGCGAAAGCCGCTGGCCCCGATTTCGGACATATCATCCGGGTGGATCTGCCCGCAGACCGAAAAGGCAGGGCTGAGTTTACTGATGTCCATCATGACTCTCCATCGTTCAGGTTTTGCAACGGGGCCTGTCGCCAGCCGCCGCTAATAGGATTTATCGGAAATCAAAGCAGGTTGACCGGCACTTTCAGGAAGGTTGTGCCCTGCGCATCGGCGGGTGGCAGTTCGCCGCCGCGCATATTGACCTGCAGCGAGGGGATGATCAGCTTTGGCATGCCCAACTGCGCGTCACGCTCGGTGCGGAAGGCCACGAACTCGTCTTTGTTTTTGCCGCCGCCCACGTGAATGTTATGCGCCTTTTGCTCAACAACAGTGGTTTCCCAGGCAATGTCGCGCCCGTTGGGGGCGTAGTCGTGGCACATATACAATTTCATCTCATCGGGCAGGTTCAGCACTTTCTGAATACTGTCATAGAGTTCCCCGGCGTCTCCGCCTGGAAAATCGGCGCGCGCCGAGCCGCCGTCAGGCATGAACAGCGTATCCCCGACAAAAGTCGCATTGCCCATCGTATGGGTCATGCAGGCCGGGGTATGGCCCGGCGTCGCCATGGCAAAGCAGCGCATTTCGCCCACCATGTAGATATCAGCATCGGCAAACAGCTTGTCAAACTGCGAGCCGTCGCGTTGAAATTCGGTGCCCTCGTTAAAGACTTTGCCGAAGACCTCCTGGATTACAGTGATGTTTTCGCCAACGCCGATCTTGCCGCCAAGCTTGCCCTGGATATAGGGCGCGGCAGACAGGTGATCGGCGTGAACATGGGTTTCAATCAGCCATTCAAGGCTCAGACCATTGCCGGTGACAAAGGCGATCAACTCGTCGGCGTGATCACAGGTGATGCGGCCGGCAGCATAATCAATATCCATCACCGGGTCGATAATGGCGCAGGAAGTGGACGCCGGGTCCTTCACCACGTAGCTGATAGTGTTGGACGCCTCGTCAAAAAACGCGGTGACCTCGGGGGACACATTCATATCGGCTGGATAATTCACAGACATCTCTTTCTCCGTATATGCTGCCGGACACTCATTGTCAGATTGTTGCAGTCTTATTCATCATGGTTTTGGCGGCAAAAATTCCGGTCACCAGAGAGGCAACAAAGATCAGCACGTCCGGGTTCAGCGTGCCAAGCGCCGGCAATGCGCCACCCGGGCAGAACCCGGCAATGCCCCAGCCAATGCCAAACAGGGCGGAACCGCCGACAAGCCTGCGGTCGATCAAACGGCTGGAAGGCACGTTAAACGCTGTGTCCATCATTGGCGCGGGTCGTTTCAGCACAAAGCGGTAACCAATGAACGTCACCACCACCGCGCCGCCCATGACAAAGGCCAGACTGGGGTCCCAGCTGCCGGCGATGTCGAAAAAGTTAATCACTTTCGCAGGGTTGGACATGCCGGACATCACGATACCCAGCCCGAACACCAGCCCCGTCAAAAAGGTAAGTACATGTTTCATCAGACGTTCCTCACAGGCCAAGAACATGACGGACCACATAGACCGTCAGGAAGGTGAACAGCATGAATACTGCAGTGGCGACGATGGAGCGCGGCGACAGGCGGGCCATGCCGCAAACGCCGTGGCCCGAAGTACAGCCGGAGCCAAAGGTGACGCCGATACCAACGATCACGCCTCCGATTACCATCATCGGGGTAGAGACCGGCACCTGGATCACCGGCATCTGACCAAACAGCAGTGAATACAGCAGCGGCCCGGTGACCATGCCGGCCAGCAGCTGCGCCCGCCAGGTCCAGTCAGAGCTGCCGGAAGGGCTCAGGACACCTGCGAGGATGCCGGTGGCGCCAAAGACGCGTCCGCGCAGCAACATCAGCAGAACCGCGGCGAGCCCGATCAGTATGCCGCCGATCAGTGAGGCCCAGGGGGTGAATTCAGTGACCACGACCACGCTCCCTTTTGAGTTTCGAAATATTCATTTGTGCGTTTCCTTTTTGCAAACCCTACTTCAACCCGCTGGCGAGTTCGGTGAGTTTGTCACACAAGGAGCAAAAAAGACCAGGTTATCGTCGCGCCCGCGTGGTTATTCAGTAAAACCAATCACTTGAGCGGAAGAATATTTTACCGATCAGCAGATCGGCAGACCGTGCGAAGGTTAAAGCGCCTGGCGCAACTGTGCCATCCAGCTCAACACGCGCGCCTTGTTCACGCCCAGATCAGAGCGCCCGAAG
This sequence comes from Candidatus Halocynthiibacter alkanivorans, assembly GCF_003333265.1. Lineage (GTDB taxonomy): Bacteria > Pseudomonadota > Alphaproteobacteria > Rhodobacterales > Rhodobacteraceae > Halocyntiibacter_A > Halocyntiibacter_A alkanivorans. The sequence goes on along the minus strand of NZ_QOLB01000137.1, from coordinate 61,826 downwards.
CGCAGGCGGGCGAAAATCACCAGTTGGCTGCCGCCAGTCACGTCTGTCGCGGTCACGGAGGTGTAATCGGGAAAACCCCAGAAACGGCTGCGGGTGATATAGGTGATGCGGCCTTCAGCAACAGATCCGGTCAGCACTTTGGTGCGCGCCGTGGCGCGGGCAATCCCGTCCAGCGCGCGCAGCACTTCGCTTGTATCTGCCTCAAGAACCGGGTTGTCGGCACTGGACGCCATCAACAGATATCCTGCCCGGCCCGGATCAGCCGCTCGCAGCGGCGCCACATGCCAGAGTTCCGGATCGCTGGGGGCAAAGCGCACCCAGGCCGCAGCGCCGCCAATGAGCACCGCAACACTCAACAGCAGAATTTGCACCAGAGTCATCATATCTGAACCACCTGTCAGGGAGCGCCCTGCCCCCGCCTGTCCACAAAATATCTAGCGTGAACAGCTATGCAAACCAACAGGTTGCGTGACGTCAGTTATTTCGCCGCCCGATCTTCCAGCGCCATCCACTCTTCTTCGGCAGCGTCCAGCGCGGCCTGACGTTCCAGCAGCGCATCGGTGGCTTTCTGGAATTTCAGCGGCTCTTTGGTGAACAGATCCGGGTCCGACATGAAATCGGTGACTTTGACGATCTCCGCTTCCAGCCGTTCCATGATGCCGGGCAGCTCTTCCAGGCGGTGTTGTTCCGTATAGCTCAGCGCGCCGGCGGGTTTTTTCTCTGCAGCCGCAGATTTCCCCCCGTTTTGCCGCGAGGGTTTGACTGTGACGTCAATACCGAGTCGCTCCTGGCGCTGATCCTGATAATCGCTCCAGCCGCCGGGATAGAGCGTGGCATCGCCATCGCCCTCCATCGCCACGGTCATCGTCGCCACCCGGTCGATAAAGTCGCGGTCGTGGCTGACCAGCAGAACAGTTCCGTCAAAATCGGTCAGCAGTTCCTGCAGCAGATCGAGTGTTTCCACATCGAGATCGTTGGTCGGTTCATCGAGCACCAGCACATTGGATTCGCGCGCCATGATTTTGGCCAGCAGCAGCCGGGCTTTTTCGCCGCCTGAGAGGCTGCGCACCGGGGCGCGGACCTGGCTTTCGTCAAACAGAAATTCTTTCAGATAGCCAACCACGTGTTTGGGTTGTCCGCGCACCATCACCTGATCGGCCTTGCCGGAAACGCGCATGCCCTCTTCTGAGGTCATGCTGTCCCACAGGCTGAGATCCGGGTCGAGTTTGGAGCGGTTCTGATCAAACACTGCCATTTCAAGCCGTGTGCCCAGTTTGACCTCGCCACCGTCAGGCGCCAGCTCGCCGGTGAGCATTTTCAACAGCGTGGTTTTGCCAACCCCGTTGGGACCGACAAAGGCGATCCGGTCGCCACGGGCGATTTTGATCGAAAAATCGCGGCAGATGGTTTTGCCGTCAAAGGTTTTGGAAATACCGAAGGCTTCCACCACTCGTTTGCCGGATTTCTGCCCCGAATCCAAAGCCATGGCAGCAGCGCCCTGGCGGCGGATCATATTGCCGCGTTCCGCGCGCAAATCACCAAGGGCGCGCACCCGGCCCTGGTTGCGTTTGCGCCGCGCAGAAATGCCTTCCACCGCCCAGCGGGCCTCAGATTTGATTTTGCGGTCGAGCTTGTGGCGGTTGATGTCTTCTTCTTCCCAGGTCTTGTCGCGCCAGGCCTCAAAAGCGTCAAACCCCTGTTCCTGACGACGCACCGCGCCCCGGTCGATCCACAGGGTGGCTTTGGTCAGGGCGCGCAGGAATGCCCGGTCGTGGGAAATCAGCACAAAAGCGGCGCGGGTGTTCTTCAGCTGGTCTTCCAGCCAGGCGATGGCTTCGATGTCCAGGTGGTTGGTCGGCTCGTCCAGCAGCATCAGCCCGGGTGCTTCGGCCAGCAGTTTGGCCAGTGCCGCGCGGCGACGCTCGCCGCCCGAGGCTGTGGCGGTCTTGCCATCCGGGTCGAATTTCAGCCCTTCGGCGGCCATCGCCACTTTGTATTCTTCGCCCGCAGCGAGACCACTGGCGGCAAATTCGCCCAGCGTGTCAAATCCGGAGATGTCCGGGTGCTGATCCATATAGCCCACCGCGGTACCGGGGCGGATGATACGACTGCCGCTGTCCGCCTCCACCAGCGAGGCCATGACTTTCATCAGGGTTGATTTGCCCGAGCCGTTGCGGCCAACAAGTGCGACATGATCGCCTTGCTGGACCACCAGATCGAGGCCGTTAAATACAGGATCACCGCCAAAAGTAAGCGAGATATCGGAGAGCTGGAGTAAGGGTGCGCGTGCCATAACGCTCAGCTAACGCCCGGCGGCGGGCGCGTCAATGCCAAGCGACGGTTCGGGCCATGCAACGCGCCGTTTCAGCCAGAGAACTGACCGGTGTGGTGCTCCGGCGGCAGCAGTTACGTGCAAAACTGCTGTTGGCAAATCACTTTTAGGCCCGGTGCGCTGACGCGGCAGCGTGGACATCAGGCGACACGCCTGCCCGGCGATTGCAGCGACCTACAAAGCTGCTGTTGGCAAATCAACTGTGGGCCAACGGGCTAGCGGGGCCGCAATCAGGCGTTACGCCTGTCCGGCGGCGCTGCGCAGCAGACGCGCCCGTGCTGGCGGGATGGTTTTGATTTCCAGCCCCGTGAACACATGCAGCGTGTTCAGCTGCCGGTCCACCACCGCATGATCGCTGACCCACCCCCCCATCATCAGATAGCTGCGCAATAAAGGCGGTATCTGCGCCATAGCGCGCCGCAGGTCGGGTTCATTCCCCTCCTGCGGGGGAAAAGGAACCACCTCCGACGCTTTGATGCCCGGTGCCTGGCTCTCTGGCGCAAGGTGGCGGGCTCTGAGCCAGGCAAACGCATCCGCACAGGTGCCGGCATCGGTGCCCTGAAAGGAACTGCAGCCAAACAGCAGCGCCACGCCGGCCTCATCGACAAAGCGCGTCAGCGCCAGCCAGGCCAGGCGCATAATATCGGGGTCAAACCAGGCCGGATGGATACAGAAACGACCCATTTCCAGCATCGGACCGGGGAAGGCCGCCAGTTTTGAGAGATTATAAAACTGCGCCGAATAGCTCTGGGAAATGTCTGCGCCCGACGCCAGCGGCAGCAGCCGGAAACAACAGACCAGGGCGCCGGTTGCGACATCCTTCACCAGCACATGTTTGCACAGCGCATCAAACCGGTCGGCATCGCGCCCGTCCGCCCGGACTGCAGCCTGATCCGATGAGCACCCCGCCGAATGATTTTCTGTGTGCCTCTCTGTGTGCTTCTCTGTGCGACCCTCTGAGTGCCCCTCTGAGTGCCCCTCTGTGCTGCGACCTGCCACAAAAGCCAGATGGCGCAGCCGCTGCGCCGCGTCGATATCCGCAGGGCTCTCCGCGAGCCGCGCCTGGTAGCGCCCTTTGCGCAAAAGCAGCATAATATCTCCATTGTGATTTGCAGACCGGGGCCCGACCTATAAGTAAGGGGGAAAGCCCGGGTGCCGCAAGGTGGGGCCAGGGCGGCAACATGGGGAGCCAGCACGATGAGTGACAAAAATATCCGGTCTGATGAAGAGTGGCGCGAGATGCTGGATGCGGAGACCTATCGGGTGACGCGCCAGGCCGGCACCGAACGGGCTTTTTCCCATCCCGGGTTCCCGAAGTCTGAAGGGGTCTTCCATTGCAGCTGCTGTGGTGCAGAACTGTTTGAACAGAGTGAAAAGTTTGAAAGCGGTTGTGGCTGGCCTTCATTTTCCGCGCCCAAAGACGGCGCGCCGGTCGGTGAGACACATGATCTGAGCTTTGGTATGCGCCGCACCGAGGTGCATTGCGACAAATGTGCTGCCCATCTGGGACATGTCTTCCCCGACGGCCCTGGTCCGGGCGGGCTGCGCTATTGCATCAATGGCGTGTCGCTGGATTTCAAAGAGAAGAAGTAAGCCCTGTCCGCTCAGTGTACTGGACGGATTGGAACTTTGACCAAACGTCAGGATAAAGGGCAGCGCCTGAGCCTGCGGAGGCCGCGGATTTCAAATGAGAAGATCCACGCCTCAGAAGCAGTTTTTTCTGGCCCGCCTGGCAGGCTGACCGGGGATTAAGTTCCTTTGCCCGGCACCACCGGGCAACGCCTGTTTCAGGGCTCCGCCCGTTCAAACCTGAAATGGTCCCCCAGATCATTTCCGAGACGGTTCTCACTCCCCACGGCAAGGCGTTTCACGCCTCCCCAAGGTCTGGCACTGCGCTGTATTCTGGCGTCCGTCCGGAGTTCAACACCGGCAGCCCGATCTGCGGACCTCCCCCAAAAACAAAAACGCAGCCCCGGTGCTTCCGGCGGGCCGCGCTTTTCATTCCAGATATCGGACCGCGTTACTGGATCAGTTGATCGGCCGAAATTTGTCCCAGCCCGCCGAGCAGTTGCTGCAGGAAGGTTACGCCTTTGATATTGTCGTCGGTCACCCGGCGCGACAGAGCAACGACCCGGCCGTCGTCCAGTCCGAAGCGTTCAACATTGGACAGCACACCACGCGAATCAAAGCTGAGCGCAACCACCTGGCGGTCGACTTCCCTGGCTTCCTGCCAGGCAAACTGGCGGAACCGGCTGCCGACATAATACCAGGTGCCATCTTTTTGCATGCCCTGCGCCGTTGGCGCACCAATGGAGGTGGCAAGGCTTTCGCGGGTGTCAAAGCCCACGGTCAGATCCGCAAGTTGTTCTTGTCTGGGAACATAGCCGGTATTGCGGTATTGTGCGGCACAGGCCGACAACGTGACAAAAGCCATTGCAAAAATGCCCAAACGGACCCGTGTCGACATTTTCTGCATACTGTCCCTCTTGCCTTGCCTGGTCTTGCCTCGTATCGGCTTACAGAAGGTTTCACATCTGATCAAGACGGAGCGCAACCGATGAGCGCCAATACCCCGCCCCTTGCCTGGGCACATCCACTGCGGATCGCCGATCTGCCCAACCGTACTGCGACTCAGTTCTCGCTGATCCCCGATGCGCCCACGCGCGCGGCGATCGCCAGAGAACTTGGGCTGCATGGGCTTAAAAAGCTGCGTTTTACGGGTACCCTGCAAGCCAGTGGCAAGGCCGACTGGCAACTGAAGGCCGATCTGGGCGCTACGGTGACCCAACCCTGTGTGGTCACTCTCACGCCAGTCAGCACCCGCATAGATGAAAAAATGTTGCGTACCTATCTGGCAATGATTCCGGAAGACGACACTGAGCAGGGCGAAGAAATCGAAATGCCCGATGACGATTCGGTAGACCGCCTGGGCGCGTGGCTTGATCTTGGCGAAGTGATGATTGAAGCGCTGGAACTGGCAATACCGGATTACCCGAGGGCAGAAGGTGCGGAAATGAGCGAGGCCACTTTCAGCAAAGAAGGTGTAACGCCCATGACCGATGAGGATACCAAGCCATTTGCGGGTCTGGCCGCTTTGCGCAACAAGTTGCAGGAAAAATAAAATCGCCGGGCCCGGCCGGCCCCGGCGGTCGGCTGGCGCTCTGATTTCCGAACAAATACTGGCGTTTGCAATGTTTTTTGATAAAGGTTTGTATAAGGGCGCGGTTTTTCCTTGAATTACCTGCCACAAACACGCAAAAGGCCCGTCATATCCGGTGCACCAGAATTCTGGTTGCGCCGATCCGGAATCCGACTATGTTCCCGGGCTCGAGTACAAGTTGGGTTCAACTTCGGCGCGGTGAACGCATCAGACGCCGTAACCCAGAGATAACGGGGCATCTGCCCCCCTGAACGCCGAAGGTTGAGACATGGCCGTCCAAAAGAATAAAAAGACACGCTCCAAGCGCAACATGCGCCGCTCCCACGATGCACTCGTGGCCAGCAACCCATCCGAATGCCCGAACTGCGGTGAGCTGAAGCGTCCGCACCACGTCTGTGGCGCCTGTGGCAAATACGACGATCGTGAAGTCGTCGCACAAGCTGACGAGACCGATCTCGACGAAGACGCAGCATAAGCTATCCGGGGCACCCGCAGGTATGTCAGCGAGTTCGCAAGCTACACAGACGGGCGCCCGGCGCATTACAATTTCGGTTGACGCCATGGGCGGCGACCGGGGGCCGGCGACTGTTGTCGCCGGCTGTGCACATTCTGCCAGGCAGAATTCTGAAATTCTGTTTCTTCTTCATGGTCCGGAACCGGAACTGAAGACACTGGTGGCGCAGCACAAATCGCTGCAGGGCCGCTGTGAAATCCACAATTGTGACGATATTGTTTCGATGCAGGACAAACCCAGTCAGGTCATGCGACGTGGCAAGGGCACTTCTATGTGGTCCGCCGTTGATGCAGTGCGCAATGGCGACGCCGATGCAATTGTCAGCTGTGGCAATACCGGCGCGCTTATGGCGGTGTCGATGATCCGTCTGCGCAAGCTTCCTGGTGTCAACCGTCCGGCCATCGCCTGCCTGTGGCCCTCACAGAACCCGGGCGGCTTTAATGTGATGCTTGATGTTGGTGCTGATATTCGCGCCGATGAAAACGACCTGCTGCAATATGCGATGATGGGCACCTCTTATGCCCGCAATGGTCTGGGTCTGGCGCGACCGCGTATTGGTCTGTTGAATGTCGGCACCGAAGAACACAAAGGCCGCTCTGAACTGAAGCTGGCCCATGATCTGATTTCTGAAAATGCCAAAGCCGGTGAGTTCGAATTTGTCGGATTCGTTGAAGGCGGCGATATCCCTGGTGATTCGGTCGATGTGATTGTGACCGACGGCTATACCGGCAATATCGCCCTGAAGACCGGTGAGGGCACCGCCAGGCTGGTTGGGGATCTGCTCAAACAGGCGTTTCGGGCCAACTTGCTGTCCAAATTTGCCGCGCTTCTGGCGCTGCCATCGCTGAAACGACTGTCCGGGCGGATCGATCCGCGCCGGGTGAACGGCGGCGTTTTCCTCGGGCTGAACGGCACTGTGGTCAAGTCCCACGGCTCTGCCGATGCCACTGGTGTCTCCGCCGCAATCAAACTTTCCTTTACCCTGGCAAAGTCCGGATTTTCTGACCGGCTGGCGGCACGGGTTGCATCTGCTGCGACCTCGCGTAAAGATGCGCCCTCTGCGGGTGAAAAAGGCACAGAAAACACATGACAATTCGATCGGTTATCCGGGGCGTCGGGCATTATCTTCCTGAGCGTATTGTAGAAAACGCTGAGTTTGAGGAAAGCCTGGACACAACGGATGAATGGATCCGCACCCGATCGGGCATCGAACGCCGCCACATTGCCGCCGAAGGCCAGACCACATCCGATCTCGCAGTCAACGCCTCCGCAGCTGCGTTGAAAGACGCCGGCATGAGCGTCGATGATCTGGATGCTGTCATTGTGGCCACCTCCACTCCGGATCTGACATTCCCGTCTGTCGCCACTATGGTGCAGCACAAGCTCGGCATGAAGCGTGGTTTTGGTTTTGATGTCCAGGCCGTGTGCGCCGGGTTCGTTTTTGCCCTGACCAACGCCAATGCGCTGATCCTGTCGGGTCAGGCAAAACGGGTTCTGGTCATTGGCGCTGAAACCTTCAGCCGCATCATGGACTGGAGCGACCGCTCCACCTGTGTGCTGTTTGGCGACGGTGCCGGCGCTGTCATTCTGGAAGCCAGTGACGGTGATGGCAGTTCAGACGACCGCGGCATCCTGTCGGCCGACCTGAATTCAGACGGCCAGTATCTTGATATGCTTTATGTGGACGGCGGTGTCTCCAGCACCGGCACTTCGGGCAAACTGCGTATGCAGGGCAACCCGCTGTTCCGCCAGGCGGTTGGCAAACTGGCCTCCACGGCCCATCACGCGCTGGAGAAAGCCGGGCTCGGCGCAGACGATGTCGATTGGATCGTGCCGCATCAGGCCAACATCCGCATCATCCAGGGCACAGCCAAAAAAATGGGCGTATCGATGGATCGGGTTGTGGTCACCGTGCAGGACCATGGCAATACTTCTGCCGCATCGATTCCCCTGGCCCTGTCTGTCGGCCGTGACAAAGGCCAGATAAAACCGGGCGATCTGCTCGTCACCGAAGCAATTGGTGGTGGTCTGGCCTGGGGTTCTGTGGTTTTACGCTGGTAATCATCACTCTGCACCCTTGGCGCAAGCTGTTGATGTTGACTTAGAAATACCGGCGTTCCACACTGTCACTAATCTGTGAAGGGAGAAATCATGAGCGAAAAAACTTTGACCCGTATGGATCTCAGCGAGGCCGTGTTTCGTGAGGTCGGCCTGAGCCGCAATGAATCCGCGCAGCTGGTTGAAAGCGTGCTTGGACACATGTCTGACGCGCTGGTCTCCGGCGAAAGCGTGAAGATCTCGTCCTTCGGGACATTTTCCGTCCGCGCCAAAGCGGCACGGATCGGCCGCAATCCCAAGACCGGCGACGAAGTTCCGATCCTGCCGCGCAAAGTCCTGACGTTCCGCCCTTCGCATCTGATGAAAGACCGTGTGGCCGCCGGCAACAAAAAATAAGGTCACGCCGTCATGGATAAATCCAAAGAGGCCTTCCGTACCATCAGCGAAGTCGCTGAATGGCTCGAAACCCCTGCGCATGTACTGCGCTTCTGGGAAAGCCGGTTTACCCAGATCAAACCGGTGAAGCGGGCCGGTGGGCGACGCTATTACCGACCGGCCGATATGCGGCTTCTGGGGGGTATCAAGAAGCTGCTGCATGAGAATGGCATGACCATCCGCGGCGTGCAGAAACTGCTGCGCGAAGAGGGGGTAAAATATGTCTCCGCCCTGTCCACCGCACTGGATCCGGATCTGGAGAGCACCGCTGACGTCGTGCCTGAGGCACCGATGGCCGAAGACGTGCCACTGGAGCCGGTTGTGGACAATGTTGTGAGGATGCAACGGCCCGACGAGGAAAGCCTGGCGGCAAAAGACCCCGGCCAGGAAACACCGGGCGACAGCATCCTGGCGTCTGAAACCGGTGTTGACGCGGATGAGAACGATTCTGGCACCGCCGGTCGGAGTTACGATCCTGGCAAGGCGACCGGCATCCCTCCGGTATCTGACATCAGTCTTGAGCCGGTCGACTCAGGTCTTCAGACAAAGCCTGTCGCACCCCTCTCTCCGGTCGCTGAAGGCGCGCCGGAATTTGACGCCACGGCACCGGCAGATGCTGCGCCAGGTGCCCCGGTACCAGGCGACGCAGCAGCGGACAACTCAGCATGGATTGCAGGCGAAGAGCTAGTTCAGAGCGACATGGATCTGGCCCCTGCCCCTTCGTTGCCCTCAGAAGAGCCCGCGGAAGAGACTGCGCAGCCTGACACAGCGTTTGAGATACCAGCCCCGGAAACCGGGATCCCCGCTCCGGAACCGGATACGCCATTTATTGACGCCACTGAAATCCAGGATAATGAACCAGGCACAGGGGAAGACCTATCACCACCCCCAGTGGAGACGCCAGAGCTGGCGAGCGCGTCAGAGGCCCGCGACGCGCCTGTTGACGTCGTCCTGCCATCCGCAGCAGAAGCGAGCGCCGCTGACGAATTCACAGCGGTGGCAGCAGAGACTGCGACCTCAGATGCTGACAGCGTTGCAGACAGCGGCCCGGATTTGAAAGGTTTTGCCGACTTTGACACCGACGCGGCTGCAGATGCCGCTGCAGATGACATCCCGGAGTTTTCCGCCCCGGGTGTTGCGGTGCCCACCAGTGACCTGCCCGGGACTGAACCGGTACCGGCAGAAGCGCCGTTTGTCGCAGACCCTGTTGCTGAAACGCCCTATTCCGAAACGCCGGTTGCCGACGCGCCTGCTGTCGAAGTGACCGTTTCCGATGCAGATTTTTCAGAGCCGGAAGCAGCCGCCCTCCTGCCCGAAATGACGACGACTCCGATCACAGCCCCGGCGCCAGAGCCAAAAACCGGCGGTGATCTGCCACATCTGGTGCTTGCGACATCAACCGGTGACGCAAATCAGTCGGATCCACTGGACGACGATCTTACTTTTGTCTCTGAGAGCGGTGTGCTTGCCTCTCTGCGTCGCAAGCCGGATCTCTCGGCGTCACGCCAGCAGGTCAGCAAAATTTACCACCGGTTGAGATCACTGCGCGAACGGCTGTAAGCCCCGGGCAAATATTTGAGGCCGGAGCGCCGAGCAGCCGGAAATTTCTGCCACCGATTTCGATTCCTCTCTTGCAGCTGACCCAAAAGATAGTATGAACACTCTCACGTCGGGCTATAGCGCAGTCTGGTAGCGCGTCCGTCTGGGGGACGGAAGGTCGCAGGTTCGAGTCCTGCTAGCCCGACCAACAAAAACGCCCGCACCAGCAATGGTTGCGGGCTTTTTTGCAACCAGCGCCCTGATTTCACTGTAAATTCGGCGCCAATCGCATAGGCTGACGAACAACAGTCAGGGAGAAACAAGATGAGTGCAATGACCGGCGTTTTGCCCAGCCAGGTTCTGAGACAGCTGATTTCAGATGGCATACTGACCGGCAGCCCGGACATCACCGAAGCACAGATCCAGCCGGCCTCCCTTGACCTGCGCCTTGGCACTGTGGCTTACCGGGTGCGCGCCTCTTTCCTGACCGGCGAAGGCGCCACCGTGGCCGAGCGCCTCGCTGAGTTTGAAATGCACCGCATTGATCTGAGCGCTGGCGCTGTGCTGGAAAAGGGCTGCGTTTACGTGGTGCCGCTGATGGAACATCTGGATCTGCCAGACACAATCCAGGCGGTGGCCAATGCCAAATCCTCCACCGGACGGCTGGATCTTCTGACCCGCACCATCACCGATGGTGGCGTTGAATTTGACCGTATCGCTCCAGGCTATACCGGCCCGCTTTATGCCGAGATCTGCCCGCGCAGTTTTTCCGTGCTGGTGCGCCCGGGCATGCGGCTTAACCAGATCCGCTTTCGCCAGGGCCAGGCGGTGCTGTCAGATGCCGAGCTGAAGCAGTTGCACGCGGACGAACGCCTGGTGTCCGGAGAGGCATTGATTTCCGACGGGCTGGGCTTTTCGGTGGATCTCTCCCCCAGCGAAGGCACGCTTGTCGGCTATCGCGCCAAGCCCCACACCGGGGTGATCGATCTGGACCGTATCGCCCATTATGACCCGGCAGAGTACTGGGAACCCATCCACAGCACCGAGGGGCGAATCATCCTGGATCCCGGCGCATTTTATATTCTGGTCAGCCGGGAAGCGGTGCATATCCCGCCGCAATATGCGGCAGAAATGGCGCCCTATCTGGCGATGGTCGGCGAGTTCCGCGTCCATTATGCTGGCTTTTTTGACCCTGGTTTCGGCCATGGTGCCGCCGGTGGCACCGGCTCACGCGGCGTGCTGGAGGTGCGCTGCCACGAGGCGCCTTTTGTGCTGGAACACGGGCAGGTTGTCGGCCGGCTGGTGTATGAGCAGATGGCTGCGGAGCCTGAAACACTCTATGGCGCCGGTATATCGTCAAACTACCAGGGCCAGGGATTGAAACTGTCGAAACATTTCCGCTGATAGCGGCGGGCGGCCTGGCCGCCGCTCAGGCGCTGAACGGCAGCGGCTCCCGCGCCGCCATCTCACGCGCCTGGCCTTCAAGCTGTTCGCGCAGGTCCTCCGCTTCAACCCCGTCAAATTCTGCAACCATATTGCGGCCCTGATCTTTGGCACGGTACAGCGCCTGATCGGCACAGATGAGTCCTTCATACAGGCCAACTTCGCCCTGGCCCACTTCGGCAACACCAAAGGAGGCGGTGATGTCAAACGTGCCCCCCTCAGCATTAAGCCGCATGTCACTCTCCAGCGTGGCGCGCAGCCGCTCAGCGATCTCCACCGCCATATTCAGGCGGGTTTCCGGCAAAAGGATCAGAAACTCCTCCCCACCCCAACGGGCCAGTATGTCAGTGGGGCGCAGAGATTTTGACAGCAACCGGCTGACCCGGACCAGCACTTCATCACCGACCTGATGACCGAACTGATCATTGACCTTCTTGAACTCATCCAGATCCACCATGATCAGCGCCATGATACTGCCACCCGCCTGGGCATCCCCCAGCGCCACTTGTGTTTCCAGCAAGGCGCCCCGACGGTTGCGGGCACCGGTCAGAGGATCACACAGAGCCTGGCGGGCATAGCGCCGCTCGGCCGTGCGGCGATTGCGGTCCATTTTCTCCAGCGTTCTGGCGGAAGCGTAGACCATGAACCAGATAAACCAGGTCACCAGCGCGACAAACAGCGGCCCGGTCTGCTGGCTTTCCGGGTGGGCATCCCGCAACAGAAGAAAGCCGACAGCCCAGGGCACCAGCATCGCCAACAAGATCTGAGTGCGCAAAACCCGGCCCGATACCCGGTTGCTCAGGAACGGGCGTACATAGCCGTGATGAGCATAAAGTGACAATGTGGCAAGCGCCAACGGTGCGACCAAAACAATCGACGTTGGCGACATCGCTCCAAAGAAACTATTGTGCCCGTAAGAATATCCGATCAGCGAGATGAGCGGCAGCCAGAGCGCCAGCGCGGCGGAAACAAGCCCGGCGCCGACCACCTTGTGGCGCAACAGGATGCCAAGAGAGATGCAAAGCAGCGCAATTTCTGTCGACAGCGTCAGCCAGGGTGAACTGTGGGAGTGGTCCGGCATCCAACTGCTGAACCAGCCCTGAATCTCAACGGGAATATTACCCCCATGGTGCAGTTCTATGCCCGCAAGAATCAATATGACAGATAACAGTGACAGGACCCGGGTGACAAAATACAGCCGCCAGTTGGTCTTATATTTCACCAGCGCCAGCGCCAGCATGCTTATGACAAGCAGGCTCAGACCGTGGGTTTCCAATCGCAATCCAACAGCACTGCTCTGGCGAAGGGACCCCAGAATATACTCCCCCCAGACGACTGTGGAAAGAATCAGAACAGCCACGACGAGGCTCTGACGCACCAAATGCACTTGCCGGACAAGAGGATAGGATACCGACCAGCTCCCATTCACGCCACGTTCCAAAATCTCATCCCCGGCAAAATCTCATCCCCCAAAATCGCAATTTACCCCCAACCAAAGGGCATTCTAATATCCTGGTCCTTAAATTTCTTTACGCATTGGCAAATGGCCTGTACACGCAATTTTCTGAATAAAATCAAAAAGCTTAGGCTATCTGAGCCCAAAGTATCTATGTCTGGTCTACTTAAACAATCTACGGCTCAACCGGAGCGTTTTCTGAGCGTTTTTCGCAATCTTTTCTGCGGTTCGGCTCTGTTGCAAAGTCTTACCCCCTGCCCCACGTTTAACGAGGAACCCCTTCAAAACCCTGAAACCTAATCCTAAAATAAAATTATACCGCATCCAATTTCCCCCGGTACTTGGTGGAATATTACAGAAATTGCTGAAAAAAGCAGCAATTATTCGCTTTCGAACATATCTGTCTGCTCATCCGTGCTTTCCGGGTCGTCCTCCTCAGAGACATATCCCGGCGCAGGCCGGTTCTCCAGCAGGCCGGCGGCGCGCAATTCCCGCAGCCCTGGCAGGTCGCGCGCGCTTTCAAGGCCAAAGTGGTCGAGGAACTCGGCCGTCACCACAAAAGTCACCGGGCGGCCCGGTGTCATACGCCGGCGTCCAAAGCGGATCCACTCCAGATCGATCAGCAGATCCACAGTGCCGCGCGATACAGAAACCCCGCGGATTTCTTCGATCTCGGCACGGGTGACCGGTTGGTGATAGGCGACAATTGCCAGGGTTTCGATCGCGGCGCGTGACAATTTGCGGTGTTCCACTGTTTCCCGTTGCATCAGAAAACCAAGGTCAGGCGCGGTGCGGATCGCCCAGCTGTCGCCCACCCGGCACAGCCGGACGCCCCGGCCCTCATAACGTTTGCGCAGATGTTGCAGCGCCACCGCAGCGTCCGCCCCATGGGGCATACGGGCGTTCAGATCGGCCACTGTCACCGCCTCTTTGCTGGCAAACAGGATCGCTTCAACCATGCGCTCCTGGTCCCCGACCGGTGGCGCTTCAAACAGGCTTTGTTCTTCACTCTCACTCATCTGGATTTCCTGCGTATTTCGATCGGTGCATACAGTTCCTGCTGGCGGATTTCAGCGCGGCCCGCTTTCACCAGCTCAAGTGAGGCTGCAAAGGTAGCCGCCGTAGCCGAGCGCCGGCGTTTTGGGTCCCCGATCCAGCCATCAGGTAGATAGGTCACGATATCGGTCCAGTCGCCGGTATAGCCGATCAGCGCACGCATTCGCTCCAGCGCCTGCTCCATAGTCAGAATTGACTCCCGGTCCAGCACAAAAGGGCGGAAGTCGTCTTTGGTACGGATGCGGGCATAACCCTGCATCAGGTCCAGCAACGTGGCGCCATAAGTGACCTTGCGCACCCGGCTGACATTTTCGGACATGCCGCGGGCAAAAAAGTCGCGCCCTTTCTGATCGCGCGCCATCAAACGCGCCGCCGCTTTGCGCATGCCCTCCAGCCGTTCAAGCTGAAAGGCCAGGTGTGCCGCCAGTTCTTCGCCGGACGGGCCTTCGTCAGAGGGATCAGGTGGTAGCAGCAGCCGTGATTTAAGAAAGGCCAGCCAGGCCGCCATCACCAGGTAATCCGCCGCCAGTTCAATGCGCAGCTCTTTGGCCTTTTCGACAAACCCGAGATATTGCACCGCAAGATCCAGCACCGAGATCCGCCGCAGATCGACTTTCTGGGTGCGCGACAGGGTCAGCAACAGGTCGAGCGGGCCTTCAAACCCGTCGACATCAATGATCAAAGCCTCGGCCGCCAGCCGTGCTTCAACTTTATCTCCGAAATCCAGTTCCTGCTCGCCGGCCATTTCAGCCCTGTTTTGCCATACTCAGACTTTGAAGTTCCGCCCGGGCGGCCTTTATGTCAATGGGGTCTGGCACCTGACGCAGCAGAAGCGCCTTTTGTGCCCGCGTTTCTGCCGCGTCGCTCATATCACCTGCAGCCTCGACCACCAATTTCATTTCCGCCAGATCACCATTGCAGTGCAGTACCAGATCACAGCCCGCAGCAATTGAGGCCCGGCTGCGCGTCGCCACGTCACCGCTGAGCGCCTGCATGGAAATATCATCGCTGATCAGCAACCCGCCAAAGCCAATCTCATTGCGGATCAAATCCGTCATAACCGCGCTTTGAGTGGCCGGATGCGCCGGGTCGATGTCTTCAAATACGATATGGGCGGTCATCGCCATCGGCAGGTCAGACAGCGCCCGGAAACTGGCGAAATCTGTCTCCTTCAGGGTCTGACGGCTGGCGGAGACACGTGGCAGGTTTTTGTGGCTGTCCACAGTGGCGCGCCCGTGGCCCGGGATATGTTTCAGCACCGGCAGCACACCGCCGGAGAACTGGCCGTCGGCCATGGCACGGGCGTTTTTCACCACGGTGGCCACGTCGGAGCCATAACAGCGGTTGCGCAGAAACACATGGGTGGTGTCGCTGGCCAGATCGGCGCAAGGCGCACAGTTCACGTCAATGCCGCAGCCCCGCAGCTCATGTGCGATCAGCCGGCCGCGCAGCCACATGGCGCGCTGCGCTGCGGCTCCGGCCCATTCGGCCTGATCCAGCGGCGGCAGATGCTGATGCCAGTGCGGGGCGGTCAGGCGCTGAACCCGGCCTCCCTCCTGATCAATCAGGATCGGGGCATTGCGCCCGACAGAGCCGCGCAGGTCGGAAGTCAGCTGGCGCAGCTGCGCCGGGTCAATGACATTGCGGGCAAACAGGATAAATCCCCAGGGATTTGCCGTGCGGAAAAAATCTGCCTCGGCAGAGGTAAGAACGGGCCCCTCAACGCCCAGAATGGCGGCGCTACACCGGTTCATCGGGTTGTAACCGGCACACACTCGCTGTTTGCCGACACCAGAGTGGCGCAAAAACGGCGGCTGTCCGCGAGATCGACAAACCCCATCGCCCGCAACCGGTAAAAGGTTTTACCGCCTGAGCGCGCTTCCTGGATGACACGCTGTTTGCCGGGCACTTCATCTTCAAACCGCAGCGCCAGGGTCTCCCAGGCGGCGCGCGCCAGATCAGAACTGCCAAAGGCGCCGAGCTGGACCAGAGTGCTTCCGGCCGGGACGGTTGCGGCTTCAACCTCGGTGACGCCGGTCACCGCCGCCAGAATGCTGGCCGCGGCGCCAACGGCGATATCTGTGGCACCAGCGCTGCGGCTGACCAGACTGGCCGGACGCAGACGGGGGGTGCTGGAGCGCCTCAGCCCGCCTGCAACTGGTGTGGCTGCTTCTGCAACTTGCGGCATGGCCTCAATGGCAGAGGGGGCGGTTTCTGAGGTCTCAGCGCCGGACGGAGATACATCTGACGGCGCAGTGTCGTGCGGCACGTTATCAGAGGCTGCGCCAGAGACCGGGTTTGTTTCTGTTTGCAACAGCTCAGACGGCTGCAGCGTGCGCAACACGTCCTGCACCGCGCCGGAGAGACCGCCATTCGCGGCGCCGGGCGCGGCTGATCCTGTTGCCGCGGGCAACGTCAGCGGTTGCAGATCAGACATCGGCAGATCATCGGCGGACAGTTCAAGCGGGCGCGGTGCCAGGGTCAGCTGGTCCGCCGGGGCTGCAGCCTCGCCCACCGCTGCGATCGCATTCACCGCCAGGCCCATGTGGCTGGCAAACTGGCCACCGGGATCTTCAGGCGCCACGCGCATGGGCCCTTCCAGCGCACGGACCACCGGCACCCCGGACACGTCCCGCATCACCAGTTGATAGCCCCAGACCGCCAGGCCGCCGATCAGCAGCAGCGATACAGCTGCGCCTGCGAGGCTGACCAGCCGGCCGCGTCCGCCACCGCCACCGCCCGGCGCCGTCTGATTGTTTTGAGGGGTATAAATGTCTTGTTGCGGCGCTGCGCCCTGCTCCGGCCAATAGCCGGCAGCCGCATCCTGTGCGTCGCCATACCCGTATTGAGTACCGTAATCGAGATTCGCCATTTTTGCCTCACCGCCCCCGATTGAATCCGGAGATCAAACCTACTGCCCGACCCCCGGAAATCCCTGCGGTGCGGCTTTTATCAGCGCATCTCGTCAGCCGGAGTCACGCCCAGGATACCAAGACCTGCAGAAATAACAACGGCCACGGCACGTGGAAGGGCAATTTTCGCCGCCGAAGCGGCCAAATCATCTTGCAAGAAGCGCAATTCGGGCTTGTCGTTGCCTTTGTTCCACAGGCTGTGGAAGTCCGACGCCAGATCGTACAGGTAGAACGCAATGCGGTGCGGCTCATGGCCTTTGGCGGCGATTTCCACCAGACGCGGCCATTCGGCAAGCTTTTTGGCCAGGGTGATCTCGGCGACATCCGTCAGGCTGGCGGAGTCGGTGAGAGCGATGCCGGCCTCATCAGCCTTGCGCAGCACGGAACAGATACGCGCGTGGGCGTATTGCACATAGAACACCGGATTGTCCTTGGACTGCTCCAGAACCTTGTCAAAATCAAAATCAAGCGGCGCGTCGTTCTTGCGGGTCAGCATGTGGAAGCGGGTCACATCCGGGCCGACCTGCTCGACCAGGTCGCGCAGCATGACAAAAGTGCCGGCGCGTTTGGACATTTTAAACGGTTCGCCGTTCTTGAACAGTTTCACCAGTTGCACCAGTTTGATGTCACAGCCAACCTGGCCGTCAGAGAGCGCCGAAACGGCGGCTTTCATCCGTTTGACATAACCGCCGTGGTCGGCGCCAAAAATGTCGATCACGGTGTCAAAGCCGCGTTCGACCTTGTCATAGTGATAGGCGATATCCGGGGCGAAATAGGTCCAGGCACCGTCGGATTTCTTCACCGGCCGGTCAACATCGTCGCCATGTTCGGTGGATTTGAACAGCGTTTGCTGGCGCGGCTCCCAATCGTCGGGTTTCTTGCCTTTGGGCGGCTCAAGCACGCCCTCATAGATCAGGCCCTTGTTTTCCAGTGCCGCCAGCGCATTTTCGATCTGACCAGTGCCGTAAAGCGATTTTTCGCTGTAGAACACGTCCATCTCGACACCGAGGGATGCCAGATCTTCGCGGATCAAGTGCATCATCGCGTCGGTGGCATATTCACGAATATCATCCAGCCACTCAGATTCGGGTTTACCGACCAGCTTGTCACCAAAGGCCGTCGCCAGCGCCTGCCCCACCGGGATCAGGTAATCACCGGGATAGGTGCCGTCTTCAAAGGCGACCTCCTGGCCGTTGGCTTCGAGGTAACGCAGGTAGACCGAACGTGCCAGTACATCGACCTGAGCACCGCCATCGTTGATGTAATATTCCCGCGTCACATCATAACCGGCAAAGTCCAGCAGCGAGGCCAGCGCATCGCCGAACACCGCGCCACGGGTATGGCCCACATGCAGCGGACCGGTCGGGTTGGCGGAGACATATTCGACGTTGATGCGTTCGCCGGTGCCCACGAGAGAGCGGCCATATCCGCTGTCTTTCAGGATCGCGCCAACCAGGCCGCCCCAGAGCGCGGCGTCCAGCCGCAAGTTGAGAAAACCCGGTCCGGCAACTTCGGCGCTCACAATACGCCCGTCGGTCTGAAGCTTTGCCGCCAGCGCCTCGGCAATGTCGCGCGGTTTCATTTTGGCCGGTTTGGCCAGCACCATTGCGGCATTGGTCGCCATATCGCCATGAAGCGCATCGCGGGGCGGCTCGACCGCCACATTGTCAAAGCTCAGCCCTTCGGGCAAAACGCCGTCCGCGACCAGAGCGTCAAGAGTGTCGAGTACCAGCGAGCGAATATCAGAAAATAAATTCATGTCGGTCTTCCCAGATCTGTTGCGCGCGGTGTAACAGGATTGGCGCGACAATCAATGATGGTTGAGAACTGCGGCGCTAATTACCGCAGTTTCAGGGTATTTCGAACCGGATTCGCACGCAATGGGCGCACAGGCCGTTGTCAGCCGCACAGGCGCTCATGTTCCTGGATCGCAAAGCGATCGGTCATGCCCGCCACATAGTCCAGAATGATGCGCGCCAGTTCGGTGTCGCTGGTCGCCGCCGCAACATCAACTTCCCAGTCAGCTGGCAACAGTTCGGGCTGTTTCATGAACAGCGGGAACAGGTCTTCCACCATTGAGGTCACCTGCTGGCGCATGACAATTACTGAGGGCGCGCGGTACATGCGCCGGAACAGGAAACTCTTGATGGTCTTCAGCTCCATGAACAGTGGTTTGGAGAAGCGGATCACCGGCTGGCCCAGATGACGGATGTCGTGCACCGATTTGGGTTGCGCCGCCGCCAGCCGGTTGTCGGCGATGTGGATGACATCTTCGACCATCACTCCAAAAATCCGCCGCAGCGCCTCATAGCGCCGCCGCATCGGGTCAAGACCGGGGTAAAGCTTGTCCACGGCTTCATAGGCGGGTCCCGTCAATGGCAGCTCCATCAGGTCCGCATCCGTGAACAGCCCGGCGCGCAAGCCGTCATGCAGGTCGTGGTGATTATAAGCAATGTCATCGGCGACCGCCGCCACCTGGGCTTCGGCGCTGGCATGGGTGCTGAGCTCCAGGTCATATTCGTCGTTAAAATCGACCAGCGCATAGGGCAGATCGCCGGTGACCGGCCCGTTGTGTTTGGCGATACCCTCAAGGCTTTCCCAGGTCAGGTTCAGCCCGTCAAAACCGGCATAGTGTTTTTCAAGCTTTGTGACGATGCGGATGGCCTGGGCGTTGTGATCAAACCCGCCATAGGGCTCCATCAACACCGCCAGCGCGTCTTCGCCGGTATGCCCAAAGGGCGGATGGCCCAGATCATGCGCCAGCGCCACCGCTTCAGCGAGGTTTTCGTTCAGCCCCAGCGCGCCGGCAATCGTGCGGGCCACTTGCGCCACTTCAATCGAATGGGTCAGCCGGGTGCGGTAATAATCGCCTTCATGTTCCACAAAGACCTGGGTCTTGTGTTTCAGCCGGCGAAAGGCTGACGCGTGAATGATCCGGTCCCGGTCGCGCTGAAACGGCGAGCGAAATGTGCTCATGGTTTCGGGATGCAGGCGACCGCGGGTTTCGCCGGGCTGAGACGCATAAGTTTTCAACATAATTCTGCTCGTCCTTGTCGGCATCTGTTGTGCCTCTTATATTCAAATATCTAACAACGCGACAGATGGAACTCACATGGATCTGACACTCCCCCCTAAAGTTACGGAACGGGCCTTTGCCCGCCTGGCCGAGATCAACGCCGATGCCGACAGCCCGAAAGCGCTGCGCGTGGCGGTCGAGGGCGGCGGTTGCTCCGGGTTTCAGTATAATATCACCCTGGACGAGCCGACCTCTGAGGATCTGGTACTGGCCGGCGGCGGCCAGCGAGTGGTGGTGGATGAAGTGTCGCTGCCGTTTCTGACCAATGCGGTGATTGACTTCAGCGATGAGCTGATCGGGGCGAAATTCACCGTCGAAAATCCCAATGCCACCGCGTCCTGTGGCTGCGGCACCTCCTTCTCCATCTGACATTTTGTGATCACACAGTTGAAAAACCGGCTATTTTTGGCCGGTTTTGACTTTTTTTCATCGCATTTATTGGTGCGTTTCAGCCCGGATCACAGCTTTCGTGACCGTCGTGAGCGCGATCTCACCAGATTGTGCCTGCAACCGTGATAACTGGTGAACACATAAAAGGCTCAACTCGGACGCCTCTGGTCACGGCGCGTTGTTGAAACCGGTTAAAAAAAAGCTGCGTTCAGAACAGTTTGTCCGACCATACCAATAACAGACCCGGGTCCCGGCCACTGCGCGCCCCGCGTCCCAATCAAAATTCCGCCGGGACGCACAGCCGCCTCTGCATTAATGCACACACGAAAATGTCAATTATCGATCTTTTTATTGTGTACTTTCAGCACTTTACCAATACCCTCCCACAGGTGTATCTCTTAATTATCGAAACGGGCACAAAGGGCCAACCGCTGTTGTTCCCGAAATCACATAAAGACCCGAAAGGACATACCGTGAATAATTTCGCACTCAAGACCGCCATCGTTGCAACCGTTTTCTTTGGTGCAGCTTCGGCAGCCTCCGCCGGCGAGGGCTTTAACAATCTCTTTTTCGACGATTATGAGCAGCGCACCAACAATCGCATAGAAGTGGATCTTGTGCGTTCTGAAACTGGCGGCACTGTAGAAGTCGTTGAAATGATCGGTGGCGCGATGGGCGACAGCCTGGGCACGACTCCTGTGCGCGCTGGCGCCAATAAAGACGTGTTTATTCACTTCAATACATTGCCGTCCTCAAGTGATGTGGCGGTGATTCTGCGCGACAGCGCCGGCAATATTGTCGACATTGAAGAAATCGATATCGACAACTTTTGATCTCTGGTCCGAGCAGGTTCTGACCCTGTCATCAGAACATTCAGAACCGGAGGGCTGCGGCGGTTTTTAACGTCGCAGCCCCTCTTGTTATTGAGCCCCTTGCCTTGCGCGCTGCGCCTGCGCATATGGGGCCATGACTCATTACGATACAATCATTCTTGGCGCTGGCGCCGCCGGGCTTATGTGTGCCACCCATGCATCCAAAGCCGGCGGCCGTGTTCTGCTGGTGGATCATGCCAAACGTGTGGGCGATAAAATCCGCATTTCCGGCGGCGGCCGCTGTAATTTCACCAACATGTACGCAGCGCCAGGAAATTTCCTGTCCTCAAACCCCCATTTCGCCAAATCCGCACTGGCGCGTTACAGCCAGTGGGATTTTATCGAACTGGTCGCAGGTCACGGCATCGCCTATCACGAAAAAACCCTGGGCCAGCTGTTTTGTGACGGTAAATCCCAGGCAATTATCGACATGTTGTTACACGAGGCGCGCAGGGCCGAGATCCGCACCTCGACCTCGGTGGATGAAGTCCGCCATGACGGCTGCTTTCAGCTGCGTCTGAGCCGGGATCAGAGCCAGTGCAAAGTGTCCGCTGACAATCTGGTGGTGGCGACCGGCGGCAAATCCATCCCCAAAATGGGCGCGACCGGGATCGGCTATCAGATTGGCGAACAGTTCGGCATGAAACAGGTGGACACCCGGCCTGGCCTCGTGCCGCTGACCTTTGCGGAACAGGAACTCGCGTGGCTGAGGCCGTTGGCCGGCGCCGCCCTGCCCTCTGTCGTCTCCTGCAACAACACCGGGTTTGAAGAAGCTTTGCTGTTCACCCATCGCGGCTTGTCCGGCCCGGCGATTCTGCAAATTTCCAGTTTCTGGCGCGAGGGCGATCAGATCGCGGTCAATTTCCTGCCGGGAGCCGATATTCTGGCCGTGCTGCAGGCAAAACGCCGCGAGTCGGGCCGGCGAAACCTGTCCACTGTGCTGGCGGATCTGTTGCCCAATCGGGTCGCGCAGACTCTGGTGGAGCAGTTGAAACTTGATGGCAACATTGCCGACTGGTCCGACAAACGCCTGGGGGAGCTCGCAGGGCAGTTGTCCGCCTTCGCGATGACCCCGGTCAGTTCAGAAGGCTACCGCACCGCCGAGGTCACTCTGGGCGGCATTGACACGGACAGTCTGAACTCTAGGACCATGGAGGCGAAATCGGTGCCCGGGCTGTATTTCATCGGCGAAGTGGTTGATGTCACCGGCTGGCTTGGAGGCTTCAATTTCCAGTGGGCCTGGTCCTCGGGCTGGGCGGCGGGCACCGCCATCGCCACCCGGGGCTGAAGTCTGGCACTGCGGTCAATTCACCTGATGCACGTCGCCGCCGCTGCTGTCGGAGGCCGAGATATTAGTGGCGCCATTGACCTCAATGTCACCGCCGCTGGAAGCACGTGCCACCACATCGCGGGCGAAAAGTTCGATATCAGCACCGCTGGAAGCGCTGGCATCTGCGGAGATGCATTTCAATTGACTGGCGGAAATTTCGGCGCCGCTGGAGGCGTTCAGGGTGACGGAGCCGCAGCTGCCGCGTGCCTCGATTTCAGCGCCGGAACTGACGTTCAGCGACATCGCCGGCACGTCCTCGCCAAAAAACTCCAGATCCGCGCCGCTGGAGGCGCGCAGCACCAGCGGTTGTTCAAACCAGCCACCAAGCTCGGCCCGGGCGCCCGATGAGACCGATACAGCCCGGGTCACCGGCAGGCCGATTTCGACCTCCAGATCGCTCATCATGTTCAGGATCGGCGACAGGCCAAGCAGGCCTTTGCTTTTCTGACCCACACTCAAAACGCCGTCGCGAACCTTGACTTGCAACCGGTCTTCAGCCCCGAAAGCCCCTGTCGCCCGCACAAAAAACTCTGTGCCGGAGGTGATCGTCGCTTTCACACCCTGCTTGATTTCAACCTTTTCAAATCCGCTGAGCGGGAATGTTTTTTCACCGGCCTCAGCCGCGGAAAATGTTGCCAAAACAGCGACCGTGCCAATTCCAAGTTGTCTGAGCATCTGACCGTCCCTTGTTGCGCCGGATCTGTCCCGGTGCACTACATGTATGTAAACTCGATTAACATACAAGGAGGCGCGAGGGGATTTTCTGTCTTGCCCCTGCCCGCCCGCGCCCGATAGTTAGGGAGGGACAAGGAGAACGCGCATGAAAATCGCCACCTATAATATCAACGGGATCAAAGCCCGGATCAACGCTCTGACGGACTGGCTGAAAGAAGCAGAGCCGGACGTGGCCTTGCTTCAGGAGATCAAATCCGTCGATGAAGGTTTTCCGCGCGAGCACTTTGAAGACATGGGCTATATCGTTGAAACCCATGGGCAAAAAGGCTTCAACGGCGTGGCGATTCTGTCAAAGCTGCCGCTCGAAGATGTGACCCGTGGTCTGCCCGGTGACGCAGAAGACGAACAGGCACGCTGGATCGAAGCCACCGTCATGGGCAAGACCCCGGTACGGGTTTGTGGCTTGTACCTGCCCAATGGAAATCCGGTACCGGGGCCGAAATACGACTACAAACTGGCCTGGATGGAACGGCTTTATGCCCGCGCCAAAGAGATCATGGCCAGTGAAGAAACCGTTTTGATGGCCGGGGATTACAACATAATTCCCCAGCGCGAAGACGCAAGGAACCCGGACGACTGGGTCGGCGATGCGGCCTTCCGCCCCGAAAGCCATGCGGCCTGGCGGCGAATCCTGAACCTGGGCTTTACCGAAGCGTTTCGGGCCCGCGTTCAGGGGCCGGATCATTACAGCTTCTGGGATTATCAGGCCGGGGCGTGGAACCGGAACAACGGCATCCGCATTGACCACTTTCTGCTGACGCCGCAATGCGCTGATCTGCTGCTCGATTGCCAGATCGACACCTATGCACGAGGGCGGGAAAAACCGTCTGACCATGTGCCGGTCTGGGTCGAACTGGACGCGTAAAGCGCGTCATCAAGACTACAGTTTAAGTTCGCTACGGACGCTTATCCTGTTGGTTGGCGATGACGGGCACAGCTGACGGATGAGATTTATTTGGCCCGGCAGCGCCGGGCCGCGCCTGACCTTCCCCCCCGGAAGGGCGCTTCTCGCCTCCCCAAAGTCAGGCGCGCCCCCGTTTCTGGTCCACTGCCTGGGTCTCTGAGCCAACCAACAGAATTTTCGCACAGGTCCAACGAAAACGGGCGCCCTCAGCAATGAGGACGCCCGTAATTCTAAAACTTTTCGCCGGGTTTTACGCCATGTGGCCGTTTTCCCAGGTGTTTGCGCAATCTCGACGGTGTCGATTTTTTGCGGTTCTTGAACGGGTTGGCGTCGCTCTGGTCTCGGAAATACAGCCGGATTGGAGTGCCAGGCATGTCAAAGTCCACCCGCATCCCGTTGATCAGATAGCGTTTATAGCTTTCCGACAGCTTGTCAGGATGGGAACACATTGCCACAAATCCTGGTGGACGGGTTTTGGCCTGGGTCATGTAGCGCAGCTTGATGCGCTTGCCCCCCGGTGCGGGCGGCGGATGCGCCTCAATCATGCCGGCGAGCCACTGGTTCAGCTTGGCAGTGGTGATCCGGCGGTTCCACACTTCATGCGCTTTCATCACCGCCTCTTGCAGCCGGTCCATGCCGCGCCCTGTGCGGGCCGACACGGTCACCAGCGGCGCGCCGCGCAATTGGGGCAGCAGACGCTCAAATTCTTCCCGCAGCATCCGGATCTTGGCGTTTTTATCGTCTTCCAGATCCCATTTATTCACCGCAATGACCACAGCGCGGCCTTCGCGTTCAGCCAGATCGGCGAGCCGCAGATCCTGCTGTTCAAACGGAATTTCCACATCCAGCAGGATGACCACGACCTCAGCGAATTTCACTGCGCGCAACCCGTCAGAAACCGACAGTTTTTCCAGCTTTTCCTGAACCTTGGCCCGTTTGCGGATACCGGCGGTATCAAAGAAACGCACCGGTACGCCTTCCCAGTCCATCATCACCGAAATGGCGTCGCGGGTGATGCCGGCCTCAGGCCCGGTCAACAGGCGCTCTTCGCCCAGCAGCTGGTTCACCAGGGTGGATTTACCAGCGTTGGGACGGCCGACAACAGCTACCTGAAGTGGCTTTTCTTTGGTGGGCACGCGCGGGCCGTCAAAATCATCATCATCATGCACCGCCACGTCCACGTCGGGCGCGTCCCGTTTGGCGCGCTCAGCAAACTTGTCCGCCAGCGGCATCAGGATCGAATAGAGATCGTTCAGACCTTCACCATGTTCGGCAGAAAGGCGGATCGGCTCGCCGAGGCCCAGGCCCCAGGCTTCGATCACACCGCCGTCAGCGGCACGGCCTTCGGCTTTGTTGGCCGCGAGGATCACATTGGCGTTTTTCTTGCGCAAGATATCGGCAAAGACTTCGTCAGTGGCAAGAACGCCATCGCGGGCATCGATCAGAAACAGACAGACATCGGCCATTTCGACGGCGCGTTCGGTCAGAATCCGCATCCGGCCCTGCAGGCTTTCATCGGTGGCCTCTTCCAGCCCGGCGCTGTCAATCACAGTGAATCGCAGATCGCCCAGACGGGCCTCACCTTCGCGCAGATCGCGGGTGACACCTGGCTGGTCATCGACCAGGGCAAGTTTTTTGCCAACCAGACGGTTGAACAGAGTGGATTTGCCCACATTCGGGCGTCCCACGATGGCAAGTGTAAAGCTCATGATACCCTCAGGCGCGCAGTTGAAGACGCGCAGATACACCAAAGACGGCCCGCCGGAAAGGGCGAACCGTCATATTGTTGAAATTGTCGTCCGCTCTCAGCGGTAGGCGAGCAGTTTACCGTCAGCGCTGACCACATAGAGCACCTGATCGACAACAATCGGATTGGTGCTGGCCCCACCAGGCAGATCGCTTTGCTGGCTCAACGCGCCGTCTTCCGGTGAAAACGCCCGCAGCATCCCGTCAGAAGACGCCACCCAAAGCTGACCACCGGCCAAAACCGGACCAAAGTTGGCATAGATCGCTTTGCGTTTTTTGATTTTTGCGGTCTCGAAATAAGGCAGTTGCGTGCCCCAGATACGTTCACCCGTGCGGGCTGACAGCCGCACCAGTTCACCCTGATCGGATACGAGGAATACCGATCCGCCAGTGATCCACAGCGGGCTGTAGGCGCCTTCGCGCGCGGTCCACTTGCGTTCACCAGTGGTGGTATCCATCGCCACAACACGACCGGATTGATTGCCGGCATAGATGGTATCGCCAATAATCACCGGGTCGGCGGTGATGTCTGAGACATTGGCATAGGCGCGCCCTTTGCGCTGACCGGACACCGTGCCCGCCCAGAGCTGAACGCCGCCTTTGCGGAAACTGGTCACGATCTCACCAGAGGAGGTCGGGAAGACCACAATGCGCCGGTTCACTGCCGGGCCGGCACCGCCAACAACACCGGCGGCAGACGCCACACCGGGACGCTGCCAGCGCACCCGGCCGTCCTCAGTGTCAATCGCCCAGGCGCGGCTGTCATTAGAGACCACATAAACGGTGCCCTCATAGACTGTCGGCGCACCGGATGCGGCAGATTCAAGCTGCTGACGCCAAATCAGTTCGCCGCTGGCAGCGTCAAGCGCGGTGAGCGCACCGAACCCGGTGGTGATGTAAAGCTTGCCATGCAGCACTGCCAGGCCGCCGCCAGACGCATCGCCGGCGCTTTCGCCGGGAGGGGTCAGATCTGCGGTCCACAACGTCTGACCGGATGTCGAGGTTGCGGTGACACGGGCCTGAGCGTCGAGGGTGAAAATCCGGCCATCCTCTGCCACCGGATCGGCAGTAATGCGCTGTTTGCGGCTGTTGCCTTCGCCGATATCTGCGCTCCAGGCCAGCGTTGCAGTCTCGCCAAAAGCAGGGTGTTGAATGGAATGGGACTGATTGCCGGCGCGGTGGGTCCAGGCATCATTGATGATTTGTTTGGGCAGCCTGATCGCCTGGCTTTTGCTGGCGACGGTGGTCGCGGCCACATCGCCGCCACGCAGGTCAAGCCGTTCACCGGGCAGGATAACTTCCTGATTGGCGCCGCCACATGCCGCAAGCAGCAAAATCAGCGCCAGTCCACCGGCTGTTTTCTTTTGCAACACTCGCATGCCCCCCTCGTATTCATCGTCTGTACCTGTGCCGATGGCACGGGCTGGCTGCGCAGATCAATTGCGCCGCCAATCCTGGTTATTCTACCGAACCGCCAAGCGCCACAATCAACTGGCTGGCGCGCTGGCGCAAGCCCGCTGTTGCTTCGCTGTCATCGTTGAGCAGATTGAGGCGGGAAATCGCTGCCTCAACATCCCCGGCTTCTGCCTCAGCCAGGGCGATTTGCTCTTCTGCCAGCAGCCGGTATGGCGCGCCGGGTGCGGCGAGAGGCGTCAGTGCGGTGATCCGTTCGGACGCGGGTGTTTCGCCTGCGGTCAGCATCACCAGTTTCAGCGCGGCCAGATCGCGGTACACCGCATCGGCGTTCAGATCAGCGGCCAGGGCGCTGAGCGCCTCACGGGCAGCAGCGGCAGCATCGCTTTCGTCAGACCGCGCGGCGGCAAGCAAAGCCAGTACCGAAGCCGCAGCCCCGTCGGCCGCGACAGCCTCAAGCCCGGCGGCGCCCTCGGTGTCCATTGCGGACAGAACCGCATCCCCCAGCGCCTGGGCCGCGGCCTCCTGATTGGACTTGTTCCACTCATTCCAGCTGGCGCCCCCGACAAGGGCAACCACGGCGACAATGCCGATCCAACCATAGCGGCGGAGTGATTTATAGAGATTGTCGCGGCGAACCTCGTCGTTCACCTCATCAATAAAGCTTTCCGGATTACTCATCATCGGCCTCATGGCAATTGTTTCGACGCCTGTCATAACGTGAAGCACCCCCCCTGCCAAGGGTCCGTTGCGTCAGACTTGGTGCTTCACAAATAAAGCGCCGGCTTTCGCGACAGAACGTCCGAAATCCGGCAACAGCCTTGAATCGCTTTGAAAGCTTTCTTATGTAGCCCAATGTTACGCCTATTTACACTTTTTCCAATCTGTCCTGTCGAGGCCACAATGCGCATTTTCCCCGTTCTGACCGCTGCCCTGGTCATCACCACGCTGTTTTTTGTTATCTTTCAACGCGATGCCCTGATCGAATTCGCGTCTGGCTCTGACGACGGCGCCGCCGCCACCGCCCAGCTCTCTGAAACAGCGGACAGCGTCCCTGCCGCAGACAGTGCCACGGATGCGGTCTCTGTGGTTGCCCGCAAATCTGTGGCCCGTCAGATCGACGGTGCGGTGGTGCTGCGCGGCCGGACCGAAGCGGCACGCTCGGTCATTGTGCGCGCCGAAACCACTGCGCGGGTGGTGAGCAGCCCCTTGTCCAAAGGCACCTACGTAAGCACCGGGCAGATCCTGTGTGAGCTGGACCCGGGCATCCGAGCTGCCGCATTGCTGGAAGCGACCGCACGGCGTGCTGCCGCTCAGGTCGAAGTCGATCAGGCGCTGAAACTGTCACAGGGCGGTTATGCCTCCCAGACAAGGGTTATCACGGCGCGCGCCGGCCTTGAAAGCGCCATAGCCGCAGTAAAAGCCGCCGAGCAGGAAATCGGGCGTCTGACCATCACCGCGCCGTTTGCGGGTCTGCTGGATACCGACACAGCCGAGCTTGGTGAGTTTGTCAGCACCGGTGGCACCTGTGCCTCGATCATTCAGCTGGACCCGATCCGGATTGTCGGATTTGTCTCAGAATCAGAAGTCGACCGGGTCACCCCTGGTGCACTCGCTGGCGGACGGCTTCTGTCCGGGCGCGAACTTGTTGGCGAAGTCACCTATCTGGCGCGCTCCTCAGATGAGGCCACCCGCACCTTCCGGGTTGAGATCGAAGTTGCCAATCCCGATCAGGCGGTACGTGCCGGTCTGACCGCTGAAATCGCCATATCCGCTGAGGGGCAGCTGGCCCATTTGTTGCCGCAGTCCGCGCTTACCCTAAATAATGAGGGCGAATTGGGCGTGCGCATCGTAGCGGAGGGTAATATCGTGGAATTTGTGCCGGTTGAAGCGCTGCGCGACACCACTGAAGGTATCTGGATCTCAGGTCTGCCCACGGAAGCGGATGTGATTACAGTGGGTCAGGAATACGTCACCCAGGGCGTGAAAGTACTGCCCACATACCAGGAGCTGACTCAATGAGCAGCATCATTGACTGGGCTGGCACCAGGGCGCGCATGGTCCTTGCCTTTATTGCGCTGACCCTGGTCGCCGGGATTGCCACCTATATCACCCTGCCCAAAGAGGGTGAGCCGGATATCGAAATCCCGATGTTGTTCATCTCGGTGCCCTTTCCCGGCATTTCGGCAGAAGACGCGGAAAAACTCCTGACCAAACCGATGGAAACCGAACTGTCGGATCTTGACGGTTTGAAATCCATTGGTGGCATTGCTGCCGAAGGTTACGCCGGGGTCCAGCTGGAATTTGAATTTGGCTGGGACAAAACCAAAATCCTCGCTGATACCCGCGACAAGATGAATACGGTTGAGGCCGATTTCCCGGACGGCGCCGATAAATACTCGATCAACGAGGTGAATTTCTCTGCTTTTCCCATTGTTATCGTCAATCTGACCGGTGAAGTGCCCGAACGCACCCTGGTACGGGTGGCGAAAGACCTTCAGGACCGGCTTGAAGGGTTGGATTCAGTGCTGGAAGCCTCGCTGACCGGGCAGCGCGATGAAATGGTCGAGGTGACCATCGATCCCTTGCGGCTTGAGGCTTATGACGTCACTGCGGTGGAGCTGATTGACGTGATCAGCAACAATAACCAGTTGATTGCTGCGGGTGAGATCGAAACCGAACAGGGCAGTTTCGCCGTCAAGATCCCCTCGTCTTTTGACGGGCTGGAAGATATTTACGCGCTGCCGGTCAAGGTCAACGGCGACCGGGTGATCCGGCTCTCGGATCTGGCGGACATCCGGCTGACGTTTGAAGACCGTGCCGGAACCGCACGGTTCAACGGTGTCACCACCGTGGCGCTGCAGGTGGTCAAACGCAAAGGCTACAACATCATCGACACCGCCGCTGCGGTGCGTGAAGCGCTGTCAGTGGAACGCGCGACCTGGTCTTCTGACCTGCAACAGGCGGTCCAGACCGGCGTGTCCAACGATCAGTCCACCCAGGTCAAAAGCATGGTGCGTCAGCTTGAAGGTGCAGTGATGACCGCGATTGCGCTGGTGATGGTGGTGGTGCTGGCCTCATTGGGCAGCCGCTCGGCGCTGCTGGTGGGGTTTTCGATCCCGACCTCGTTCCTGTTGAGCTTTATCATGCTGGGGGCGATGGGCATTACAATTTCCAATATGGTGATGTTCGGCCTGATCCTTGCGGTGGGCATGCTGGTGGATGGCGCCATCGTCATCGTTGAATATGCCGACCGCCGTATCCGCGAGGGCGCCGGCCCGATGTCCGCCTATCTGGAAGCCGCCAAACGCATGTTCTGGCCGGTTGTTTCGTCAACCGCGACGACGCTCTGTGCCTTTTTGCCGATGCTGTTCTGGCCCGGTGTCGCCGGCGAATTCATGAAAATGCTGCCGATCACCATCATCTTTGTGCTATCGGCCTCGATGATAGTGGCGCTGATCTATGTGCCGGTTATGGGCGGTGTTGCCGGCCGGATGAGCCGGTTTTTTGAGGGCAGTTCAGCTGTGCTGGAACAACGCCTGCCCTGGCTGGTGCGGGTTCTTCTGGCGATCGGGTCGCTTTTCCTGATTTTCACCTCCGCACTGCAGACCATCAATCCGGGTTATTTGTTTGGCGGTGAACCCATTGCCGAAGGCGCAAAAGGTATGATCCCAGGCGCCATCATGTTTGTGATCTCCGCCTGTCTGGGCTCCATCACCCTGGGTGCTGCCAAAATCAAACGCAAACCCAAAGCGGTGAAAGCCGGTTACAGACGCACAAGATTTGGCTGGTTCATTCACCTGATATCGGGCAACCCGGTGATGCCGCTGGTGGCGATTGGCACCGTGATCTTCATGGTTGTCGCCACCTTCGGTTATTACGGCGAGAACAACAACGGCACCGAGTTTATCGGCGGCAGTGACCCGGAACAGGCGATTGTATTTGTACGGGCGCGCGGCAATCTGTCTTTGACGGAAAAAGATCGCTATGTGCGCCAGGTTGAAGACATCATTCTGGCCCAGAAAGGGGTGTCCAACGCCTTCAGCTTTGCCGGCGACGGTGGCTTAAACTCCAATACCGGCGGCGCGTCTGGTCCGAACGATTCCATTGGCCAGATCCAGGTTGAACTGATCCCCTGGGACGACCGCCCCAGTGTCAGCAACGGCAACTGGTGGATTTTTGAGCGCTCCGGGCTGGACCCGGAATACGAGGGCAATTTTGTACTGGCGCAATTGGAAGAAAAATTCGCAGCGCTGCCCGGCATTTACGCCGAGATCCTCAAGCTGTCCAACGGCCCGGCGTCGGCGAAACCGGTGCAATTGCGCCTGAAAGGCGACATTTGGGACCGCCTGGAAGAAGCCACTCTGATGATGCGCGCCCGCTTTGACGAAACGCCTGCGCTGATCGATGTCGAAGACAGCCTGCCGCTGCCGGGCATTGACTGGCAGATTAACGTCGACGTGGAAAAAGCCGGTCGGTATGGCGCCAATGTGGCCTCAGTAGGAGCGATGGTTCAGCTCGTGACGCGCGGCATTTTGCTCGACACCATGCGGGTGGACAGCTCGGATGAGGAAATCGAAATCCGCGTGCGCCTGCCGGAAGAATACCGGGTACTGTCCACACTCGACTCCCTCAAGGTCCGTACCGGTGGCGGACTGGTGCCGCTGTCCAACTTCATCTCGCGCGAACCAGTGCCGTCGCTGGCACAGATCAGCCGGGTGGACCAGCAACGCTATTTCGACGTCAAAGCCGCTGTTGCCAGCGACCTGGTGATACTCACCCGTGAAAGCGACGGCGAGACGCGTATTGTGGCCGCAGCGGGCTACGAGACGGACACCGAATTGCAGGCACAACTGGAAGCCGACGGGTTTGCTTCGCAGGTTCCGGTCACCGCCAATGAACGCATCGAAACGCTGACGGCCTGGCTGCAGACCGTCGAATTGCCGCAGGGTGTTGAGTGGG
This sequence comes from Candidatus Halocynthiibacter alkanivorans, assembly GCF_003333265.1. Lineage (GTDB taxonomy): Bacteria > Pseudomonadota > Alphaproteobacteria > Rhodobacterales > Rhodobacteraceae > Halocyntiibacter_A > Halocyntiibacter_A alkanivorans. The sequence goes on along the minus strand of NZ_QOLB01000137.1, from coordinate 29,493 downwards.
AATGGAAGGGCGACCAGGAAGAAGAAGCCGATTCCATGGCCTTTCTCGCCACCGCTTTTGCCGGCGCGCTGGGGCTGATGTTCATCATCCTGCTGGCGCAGTTCAACAGTTTCTACAATTCCGTGCTGGTGCTGCTGGCGGTGGTTCTGTCCTCTGCCGGTGTGTTGATCGGCATGCTGGTGATGGGGCAGCCCTTCTCGGTGATCATGACCGGCACCGGCATCGTGGCGCTGGCGGGCATTGTGGTGAACAACAACATCGTTCTGATCGACACCTATCAGGAATACGCCACCTATATGCCGCGCATTGAGGCGATCACCCGCACGGTGGAAACCCGCATCCGTCCGGTGCTGCTGACCACGCTGACCACCATGGCGGGGCTGGCGCCGATGATGTTCGGGCTGAGCCTTGATTTCATTAACGGCGGCTATTCCATCGACAGCCCGACCGCGTCGTTCTGGAAACAACTGGCGACGGCGGTGGTGTTTGGCCTTGGCATTGCGACGGTGCTGACGCTGATATTCACGCCGTCGATGTTGGCGCTGCGGGTCTGGGCCTCGGCCGGTGCCTACCGGTCCTTCTCGATCCTGAAAGCCCTCTCGATGGGGCGGAACAGCAGTGAGGCACGGGATAATGCGCTGCGCCGCGCTGCCAGAAAAGTGAAACATCCGGAGATCATCTGGGACTTTGAAGAGACCCCGGCCCCGGTCGCCGTGCCCAAAGAAGCCGGGCTGCGAGCTGCGGAATAAAAAATAGGCGCCCTGCCCCCGGGGCGCATTCCAGAACTTTTGACACGCACGCAACGCCCGCCGGGACATCCCCTGGCGGGCGTTCGATTTAACACATCAAGGCCGAACAGAGCTTTCGAGAGTTGTGTCCTGCAGCAACACATCAGTGAAAAACCGAAGATGGGACTTCGGTTTTCCGAATTTCGACCAGTGTCCGCTTTGCTGTATTGCTCTGTTTTAAGGACAAAGCAGAAGCTCATTTCTCAGGGATGTAGTCGCCTTCGAATTTCTTCAAGTCATCAACGATCTCATACCAGTCAGGTTTTGACGCGGTATGGATATGAACCGTCGGCCGTATTTTTGGATCATCGTCCAGCGCGGAGGCCGCGATCACATATACATCACCACTGGCCATGTCGCCCAAAGAGGTGCCGCATTCCTTGCAAAAACAGCGCTCAAACTTCGACTCTGATCCGGTGGTGAATTTGGCGATCTCTTCTTGTCCTTCTGTGATCAGAAGATCATCGGCCTTCCCGATCAGAACTGCGGAAAATACACCCGCAGCTTTGCGGCATCTCGAACAGTGGCAATAGCTCAATGAATATGGTTCGCCCGAAATGTGAAACTTCACTTTTCCACAGAGGCAGCTTCCCTTGATCATTTGATGTCCTGTCTTTTGCTCTTCAGTTGGCAAGAACATATCGAGAACACGAAGCGCCAGCAAGAGAAGAATATCTTTTTGACAATGACTTAGCCGGGTTCAAGGGTGAGCAACACAACAGGAATGCTTGCTAAGGCAAGGGCCCGGCGAAAGAAACGTCGGGGACGCTCCGGGCCCCAAATCCAGCAATGTGTTACCGTCGCCGGGGCGCCCTGCTTCATGGCAGCGGTGAGGCGCAGTTACGCCAGCGCCGCCGCCATCAGCCGGTAGGTGATCTGGGCGGCCGTAAAATCCCAGGCGGCGTTGCCGTCGGGTGCAAGCTCCACCACGTCCAGACCAACACAGCGCCGGCCTTTAAGCGCATGTTCCACAAGCCGCAGCGCCTGATAATAACCAAGCCCGCCGGGCACAGGCGTGCCGGTCGCCGGCATTTGCGAGGGGTCGAGCCCGTCCACGTCAAAGGAGACATAGACCAACTCGGGGAAATCGTCGGGCAGATCTACGGCCAGCACATTGCCGGTGACCAGCTCTTCGGCATCGACATAGAACACATTGTTGGCCACGCGGCTGTCCACTTCCTGCTGACACAGGGCGCGCACGCCGAACTGGGCCAGGCGCACGCCCGCTTCACTCAGCAGATGCATCACGGAGGCGTGGGAATGTTTGTTGCCCTGATAGGCCACACGCAGGTCGGCATGAGCGTCGATCTGCACAATGCCCACAGGTTTTCCCAGCGCACGCGCCACGCCGGTGACCGCACCATAAGACAGCGAATGTTCCCCGCCCAGGGTCACCGGGATCTGACCGGCAATCACCGCCGCCTCTGTGCGGGCGGCGAGCCGTTCCATAACCTCAGGCATCGGCCCGGTACAGTCCACCGGCGCCTCGGTAAAGACACCGCTGGCGCAGGGCTCAATACCGTTGCACAGACGCTCGAGCTCGTTTGAAGCCTCAATGATGGCCGCGGGCCCCAGCGCGGTGCCGGAACCGTAGGAGACTGTGCGCTCCAGCGGCATCGGGATCACCCGGAAGCGGGCGGTTTCTGAGCGTTCAGCACCAGTCAGTTCACTGTCGAGAAAAATGGTCATAAGCGCCTCACGAAAGCCGGGATTTGAAATCGTCGTAAGAAAATTCGCGCACCATGCGCAGATCGTCAGTGTCGCTGTTCCACAAGGCGATGGCAGGCAAAGCCACCCCGTTGAACGTATTGGTTTTCACCATCGAATAATGCGCCTGATCGAGAAAAGCAAAACGATCCCCGATCGCCAGCGGTTTGGCCCAGGTGTAGTCACCGATCACATCCCCCGCGAGGCACGATGGCCCGCCCAACCGGTAACGATGGCCACTTTCCTGCTCATCCAGCAGCGCCGGGCGGTACGGGGCTTCAATCACGTCGGGCATATGGCAGGTGGCGGAGATATCGGTGATCGCCAGATCAATGCCGTTTTGCGGCAGGTCCAGCACTTCACCCACCAGGATGCCCGCGTCCAGCGCCACCGCCTCGCCCGGTTCCAGATAGATGGTCAGCCCGGTCCGTTCACGCAGATCGCGGATAAACTTGACCAGGGCTTCGCGGTCATAATCGTCACGGGTAATATGATGCCCGCCGCCAAAATTCAGCCATTTCAGCTGGCCCAGATACGGCGCGAGTTTTGGCTCCACTGCGGCCCAGGTGCGGGCCAGCGGCTCAAAGCCTTGTTCACACAGCGTGTGCATATGCAGCCCGTCAACACCGTTGAGCGCCTCAGCCGTCAGTTGCGACACCGGCATTCCCAGACGGGAGCACGGGGCGCAGGGGTCGTATCTGGCCACCTCGCCCTCGGAATGTTCCGGGTTGAGGCGCAGACCGACCTGCACCGGGCGCTCAGCGGCGCGGATACGGGGCAGAAAGCGGTCCTTCTGCGCCACGGAGTTGAAGATCACATGGTTGCTGAGCGCGATGATCTCATCGATCTCGCTGGTCTTGTAGCCGGCACAGTAGGTGGCCAGTTCACCGCCGTATTCTTCGCGCCCCAGGCGGGCCTCGAAAAGGCCGGAGGCGCAAGTGCCGCTCAGATACCGTGACACCATGGGGGCGAGCGCAAACATCGAAAATGCTTTGAGCGCGGAGAGCACAACAGCGCCAGAACGATCAGCCACATCGGCCAGCACCTTCAGGTTGCCCTCTACCGCCACCTCATCGACGACAAAACAGGGTGAGGGCACACGGGAGAGATCGAACTCCCGGAACGCACCAGCGTCGCCTGCCTGAGTCTGCATCATTTCGGCCATAGGGCGTCCTTTATAGTCTGGCAAACGCGGGCGCATAACCCACCGCGAAAGGAGTTGAGAGCGCGCCTTGATGGAGTTCCAGCGCCATAAAATGAGGGCCTGCAAAAGGATTTTCGAACCCTTCGGCAGCCTTCGAAGTAAACCCAAAACGGGCGTAATAGCCAGGATCGCCCAGCACAAACACCGCCTGCCAGCCTGTGTCCCGTGCCAATTCCAGCCCTTTGCGCACCAGCAACGCGCCGATGCCCTGTTTCTGGCAGTGCGGTGCCACTGAGAGCGGCGCCAGTCCCAGTACCCTGACTGGCGCCGCCATCGGCGAGAACAGCACATGGCCAAGAAGGACACCGCCCTCTTCTGCCACCAGCGACAGCGCCACATCGCCGTCAGCGCGGAGCATGCCGATCAAGCGGGCCTCGTCTGGCTGACCGAAGGCGTCTTCGGTCAGCCGATGGACAGCCTGTTGATCGCCGGCACGCTCCGCGCGGATTTTCATCAGAAGTCGACGGGACCGTCGAGTTCATGCACCTGCCAGGGCAGACCCTGGCTGTTCAGCATATCCATGAACCCATCCGGATCCAGCTGTTCCATGTTCCACACACCAGGATCGCGCCAGATGCCTTTCAGCACCATCGCCGCGCCGATCATCGCCGGCACGCCGGTGGTATAGGACACCGCCTGGCTGCCCACTTCGGCGTAACATTCTTCGTGGTCACAGATATTGTAGATGTAATAGGTCTTTTCGACCCCGTCTTTCAGCCCGGTGGCAATGTCACCAATACAGGTTTTGCCAACGGTCAGAGCGCCCAGATCCGACGGATCCGGCAGCACCGACTTCAGGAACTGCAGCGGGATGATTTCCTGACCATTGTGCATCACCGGTGCGATCGAGGTCATGCCGATGCCTTCGAGAACGCGCACGTGGTTGATATAGGCGTCGCCAAAGGTCATCCAGAACCGTGCCCGTTCGATTTCGGGGAAGTGGGTTTTCATCGACTCCAGTTCCTCATGATACATGAGGTACATGTTCTTTTCGCCCACCGCCGGGAAATCATAGGCCACTTTATGGGTCATCGCCGGGCTGGTCACCCAGTCGCCGTTTTCCCAGTGGCGCACGTCGGCAGTCACTTCGCGGATGTTGATTTCCGGGTTGAAGTTGGTGGCAAACACCATGCCATTGTCACCTCCGTTACAGTCCAGCACGTCGATCTGGCGGATGGTGTCCAGCTTGTGTTTTTTCAGCCAGGTGGCAAAGACCGAAGTCACGCCCGGATCAAAACCTGATCCCAGGATCGCGGTCAGGCCAGCGGCTTTGAAGCGTTCCTGATAGGCCCACTGCCAGTGATATTCGAACTTGGCCTCGTCTTCGGGCTCATAGTTGGCGGTGTCCAGGTAGTGGATTCCGGCCTCAAGACAGGCGTCCATCAGTTTCAGATCCTGGTAGGGCAGCGCCAGGTTGACCAGAAGTTCAGCGCCGGTGTCGCGGATCAAAGCCACCACGGCGGCCACATCCATCGCATCGACCTCGGCCGTTTTGATGATGACGCCAGTGCGTTTTTTCACCTCAGCCGCGATGTCATCGCATTTGAACTTGCGGCGCGAAGCCAGGGTGATGTCGGAAAAGATATCCGCATTCATCGCCATTTTATGCACGGCAGCAGAGGAGACGCCCCCTGCCCCGATAACCAGTGTTTTACCCATCCGTATCTCTCCAGATTGAGGTGTCATTCGTAATAAGTATAGCCGTTGATGCTGTCGCGGTAAGCCGCCATCAGCGTTTTGCGGTCTGCCGATTTCAGATTTCCGGCAGAAATGGCTTCGTCCACCAGCTTGCGGAAGGCGGCGACACAGTCGCGCGGATCATATTCCACATAGGACATTACCTCAGATATGGTATCGCCCTCCTGCTCGTGCAGCAGGTCAAAACCGCCGTCCGGGCGCAGCTCGATGGTGGCCACATTCGTGTCGCCGAACAGGTTGTGCAGATCGCCCAGCGTTTCCTGATAGGCACCAACAAACAGCACGCCCAGGTAATAAGTTTCACCCTCGCGCAGCGAATGCACCGGCATTGAGGCCGCCGGACCATCCCCGAGGATGAACTTGTCGATTTTGCCGTCGGAATCACAGGTGATGTCAGACAGAATCGCGCGCCGGTCCGGGTGTTCATTTAACCGTTGCAACGGCACCACCGGGTGCAGCTGATCAATGGCCCAGACATCGGGCAGTGACTGAAACAGCGAAAAATTGCAGTGATAGATATCGGCAAGCTGGTCCAGCGCTTCCTGGACCTCGGCGGGCTGATCTTCTTTGGCCGCCAACGCTTTGATCTGCGACATCAGATGCAGGTAGATGCGCTCGGAACGCGCCATCTGTCGCAGGTTGATATAGCCGCGCCGGAACAAGGCCCGCAGCTCTTCCCGGTAGAAAGAGGCGTCATTCATGCATTCCTGCAGCCGCACCGGTGTCAGGTAGCCTGCCACTGCCGCCAGATCGCTGATCAGGTGGTGGTCGTCCGTTTCGGGTTTTGGCGCGGTCGGCGCGTCATAAAGCGTCGCTTCCAGCACATCGAATATTAGCATCGAGGAGGTCGCCACCACGGCGCGGCCGCTTTCGGTCACCAGAGTCGGATGATCCAACCCGGCCTCATCCATTGCATAAGCCACGGTTTCCACCACATTGTCGCAATATTCCGCCATCGAATAGTTGATCGAATTCACCGCAGCGCTTTTTTCACCGGTGTAATCAACACCCAGGCCGCCGCCGAGATCCAGATGGGTCAGCTCCACGCCTTCGGCCTTCAACTCGGCAAAATAGCGGCAGGCCTCGGTGGTGGCACGGCGCACATCGTTGACGTCGGGCACCTGGCTGCCAAGGTGGGAATGCTGCAGTTTCAGGCAATGCAGCAGCCCGGAATCGCGCAGCTTGTCCAGCACCGCGACGAGCTGATCGGTGTTCATGCCAAAGGTGGACCGGTCACCAGAGCTTTCGGCCCATTTACCAGTAATCCGGTTGGTCAGTTTGACCCGCACGCCGAGCAGAGGCTCTTCGCCAAGCTCCTCAACCACCTCGATCACCGTTTCCAGCTCTTTCGGGCTTTCCAGCACGATCACGGTGTTAAACCCCAGCCGGCGCGACAGGATCGCGAGGCGGATAAATTCCGCGTCCTTCACCCCATTGCACACGATCAGCGCCTCGCGCGCCAGTTTATGCGCCAGCGCGATCACCAGTTCGGGTTTGGAACCGGCCTCCAGCCCATAAGAATAGGGCCGGCCAAATTCGACAATCCGGTCAATGACCTGCGCCTGCTGGTTCACCTTGATCGGGAACACACCGCGATAGACACCTTTGTAGCCGACCCGCGAAATCGCGCGCTCAAAACAGCCGTTGATCGATTGAATCCCATGTTCCAGAAACTGGCTGACCCGCAGCAAGACCGGTGCCGCGATGCCACGTTCCCGCAGATCACTGACGATCTGTGGCAGGCTGACATGGGGCATATCGGGGGCGATCGGGTTGGCCAGCGCCAGATCGCCGTCGGGCAGAACGGACACCAGATCCATGCCCCAGTTTTCAATCCCGTAAAGGTCGTTTGGTGTGTTCACAGCCTGGTTCAATATCGTCTCCATGCGCCTGGTGTCGGAATCAGATTTCCGGTGTCTAACTGTCTTTTGAAACCGCGCAAGACACCAATTGCATTTAACATGTTTTTTCTGCAGCCGCGGCTAATTTAAAAGCGGTGCGTTTGGCTCTTGAACCTGCCCCGCGGGACGCCTACATTAAACGGGCTTCGGCTATGGACATAAACGCGCTCGTAATAAGCGGATCGGACCCGGGGGCGGTACCCGGCGACTCCACCAAACCTCCTTCATTTGGGGACCATGGGGTCGAAACAGGATCGACGGACGTCTAAAGGAGTTAGCTTTGTCTCGGTGAGATACCACCGTTATCGGTTCATTAAAGCTAGTTGCAAATGACAACAAAGCTCCGATGGCTCTTGCTGCGTAAGCAGTTCGAGAAATCGAAACCTTAAGTCCTTTCGCTTAGCAGCGATTGGCGGGGTTCGCAGGTACCTGGCAACAGAAACCTGCACCTAACTCCCTCCCCATGTCTTTGTCGCTGTACTCCCACAGCCTTTGTCGTCGCGCTCCGCCAGTGTTTGTCGCCGCACGCCCACAGTCATTGCCGCTGCGCATCCACAGATTTTGTCGCCGCGCGCACGCGGTGGCTGTTGCGCCCGGGCCTCAGCGCCGGGTTGCCTGGCGGTGCCGCTTATTGTGCGGACGCGCTGCCCCCGAAGCCTTGCCGCCTGCCGGTCTCTGATCCGGTGCGCGTTTTCTGTGGCATCGAAATTTCCCCCGTCAAATCCGGTGGCAGCGCATGTCTGAGTCTGGCGGGATATAGCGGCCTCTGTTGACAGTGCAGACCCTGTTTGCAATACCCGCTGTATGGGGCGCGCGAATACCCCGTGAGGTTTTGAACCGGAGTTTCGCATCCTCGGTCTGCTTCCGCAGGCCGCCTGTTAACCCAGTAAGGATGCCCATGTCAGCCCCGAATGAAATCACCCCAAATCAGTTAATCCGCCTTCTCGGCACCCCCGAAGCTCCGGTGGTCGTTGATGTCCGCATTGATGCAGACTTTGACGACGATCCCTGTCTGGTGCCAACCGCGATCCGCATCCCGCACCGTGACCTGCCTGCCATTCAGGACGCAGCGCGTGGTGGAAAAATTGTCGTCACATGCCAGAAGGGTAAAAAACTCAGTCAGGGCGTAGTGGCCTGGCTGCGGGCCGACGGCACAGACGCGGAATATCTTGGCGGCGGAAACCTTGGCTGGCGCGACAGTGGCATGCCCTGCGTTCCGGCCGCCGCAGTGCCCGCCAGATCAGAGGGCGCAACCCTGTGGGTGACGCGGCACCGGCCAAAAATTGACCGCATCGCCTGCCCCTGGCTTATCCGTCGTTTTGTCGACCCGCAGGCGCGTTTTCTGTTTGTCAGCCCCGGTGAAGTCGCGGATGTTGCCGACCGGTTTGGCGCAACCCCTTTTGACATTGAGGGCACGTTCTGGAGCCATCGGGGCGACAGATGCACCTTTGACACGATGGTGGAAGAATTCGCCCTGGATCTGCCGGCGCTGCACAGCCTGGCGGCGGTGGTCCGGGCGGCGGATACCAACCGCCATGATCTTGTGCCGCAAGCGGCGGGTTTGCTGGCCATTTCCGTCGGGTTGTCGCGCCAGTACCGCGATGATCATCAACAATTGTCTGCTGGCATGACGCTATATGACGCCCTCTATCGCTGGGCGCGCGACGGGCAGAATGAAGGCCATGACTGGCCGGCGTCGCGAGGATAACCCATGAAAAAACCTTCATTTTCTGAAGCCGCCCGTGTTTTCATCCGCATCGGGCTTCTGTCCTTTGGCGGCCCGGCGGCGCAGATTGCGGTGATGCACCGGGAACTGGTGGACGAAAACTCTTGGCTTTCAGAAGCGCAGTTCCTGTCGGCGCTGTCTTTTTGCATGTTGCTGCCCGGGCCCGAAGCGATGCAGCTGACCACCTATGCCGGTTGGCGCCTGCACGGCGTCGCCGGCGGGCTGTTTGCCGGGCTTGCCTTCGTGCTGCCCGGAGCCCTGGTGATGATGGCGCTGGCCACCGGATACGCGCTCTGGGGCACGTTGCCGCTGGTCTCAACTCTGTTTCTGGGCATCAAGGCCGCGGTGGTCATCGTGGTGATCCAGGCATTGATGAAACTGGCGGCGAAAGCCCTGAAAACAAAGGCCGACCGGGTGCTGGCCCTGCTGGCGTTCCTCGGGCTCTTTGCCCTGGCCCTGCCCTTCCCGCTGGTTATCGCCGCCGCTGCCGCCTGGGGCGCGTTCACGGCACGCGGCACTGCAGGCGAAAGCCACACAGTCCGCGCCACGCCGCTGCGTACAATCACAATCTGGGGCGGCCTGTGGGCCGCGCCGCTGCTGGCGGCCTGGGCGGCAGGCGCTGACCGGTTGCTTGAAATCGGCTTGTTTTTCTCCCGCCTGGCGGTGATCACTTTTGGCGGCGCCTATGCGGTTCTGGCCTGGATGGCGCAGGACGTGGTGACCAACCGCGGCTGGCTGACGCCTCAGGCCATGGTGGACGGGCTGGGTCTGGCGGAGACCACCCCGGGCCCGCTGATCCTGGTCACTGAGTTTGTGGGGTTTCAGGCCGCGACCGGTGGCGGCATATCTGCTGGTGTTCTGGCGGCACTGATGACCCTCTGGGTGACGTTTACCCCCTGTTTTTTATGGATATTCCTCGGCGCGCCCTACATCGAGATGTTGTCATCCAAACCCCGGCTGCATGGCGCAATGCGCGCGATCTCCGCCGCTGTCACCGGGGTGATTCTGAACCTGTCTGTGTGGTTTGCGCTCAATGTTATGTTCGGCGAGTTGTCGCTGTGGTCCCCCGGTCCGGTCAAGCTGCTGATCCCGGTCTGGAGCAGCGTCAGCCTCATTGCCCTGTCGCTTACGGCACTGGCGGCACTGTTATTGTTGCGCCTGCGCCTCGGCTTGATTCCGGTGCTGTTTATCAGCGCCGGCAGTGGCTGGCTTTTGTCGCTGGTTTAACGCACCAGCGGCGCCGCCATAGCCACAGCTGCCCTTCCCTTTGGGGCCGAATCCCCTATGCTGGAGCTACAGTTCGAAAGGTACCGAAATGACTGGGTCAATTGACTACGGGAATCTGATGCACCGCGCGATGCGGAGCCTGATCAAACAAGTTCTCCTCGATGTGGCGGACAGTGGACTGCCCGGGCAGCACCATTTTTTCATCACGTTTGACACCAAACACCCGGATGTCGCCATTGCAGACTGGCTGTCGGACCGTTACCCGCGGGAAATGACCGTGGTGGTGCAACACTGGTTTGAGGATCTCGAAGTGAATGACGATGGATTCGCCATTACGCTGAACTTCGGGGACAATCCTGAGCCGCTCTATATTCCCTATGATGCCATCCGCACCTTTGTGGATCCGTCCGTCGAATTCGGCCTGCGCTTCGAAACACAGGATGAGGACGATGAGGAAGAGTCGGGGCAGCAGGATGATGAGGTCGAAGCCTTCATCCCGCCGGAACCGATTGAAGATGATCACCACCGGCACAAGGAAGCCGAAATTGTCAGCCTGGACAAGTTTCGCAAATAACATGACAGGCTAATATTGTGAACTTTTCGTGACAACAGCCTGTAGGCAGTTGTTTTCGTTCGAAGTATTTGCATAAGTGTACTGAAAAAATGCGTTTACGGAGAGCGGACATGGCCATTGATATTGCAGTATTTTTGAGTGAAGCGATCCGTCGCCCGACCCAGATTGCCGCCATTGCGCCGTCCAGCGCCCGCACCGCCCGTCTGATCACCAGGGGGCTGGAAAACACCCGGGGGCCGGTGGTTGAAATCGGCCCGGGCACCGGGGTTTTCACCCGGGCGATTCTGGCGCGCGGCGTCGATCCGTCCCGCCTGACCCTGCTGGAAATGAACCCGCTGTTTTGCGAACACCTGCGCGAGAAATTTCCTGGAGTCACCGTGTTGAACCGCACCGCACAGGACATCGCCGATATTGGTCTGAGCGATATCAGCGCCGTGGTCTCTGGTGTGCCGCTGCTGGCCCGGCCGCAGTTGCAGCGCGCCATTGTCGTCCCGGCGCTTAAAGTGATGGCCCGGGACGGGGTGATGACCCAACTGGCCTACAGCCGCAAATCACCGCTTTCAGAAACAATGCAGGCAGAGCTTGGCGTGACCAGCCGCCACCGTGGTACGGTCTGGGCCAACCTGCCGCCGGCGCGCATTTTTGAATACACCCGACACCAACAGTAACGTGCCGGCCAGCGGGTTGGGGCAATGTTTTCGCCAACATTCTCGCCCGCGACCCTCTGGCTGATTGCCCAGTCGCCTGCGACACTCTATAGGTTTTTCCCGACCCGCTATTGTCAGGAGAGCAGCCCATGACCGACACCCGTACCGAAACCGACAGCTTTGGCCCGCTTGAGGTTCCCGCAGACAAATACTGGGGCGCTCAGACACAGCGTTCCCTGCTCAACTTCCCCATTGGCTGGGAAAAACAGCCGGTGGCCATTGTCCGCGCGCTGGGGGTGATCAAACAGGCCTGTGCTGAAGCCAATAAAGCCAGCGGCAAACTGGACGGTGACAAGGCCGACGCAATCATTCAGGCCGCCTCAGAAGTCTTTGCCGGCAAGTTTGACGACAACTTCCCGCTGGTGGTCTGGCAGACTGGCTCCGGCACCCAGTCCAACATGAATTCCAACGAGGTGATCGCCAACCGCGCCATCGAAATCATGGGCGGCGTGATCGGATCCAAAGACCCGGTGCACCCGAACGACCATTGCAACATGGGGCAGTCCTCAAACGATACCTTCCCCACCGCCATGCATATCGCCACCGCGATGACGGCGCATGACGTGCTGCTGCCCGGCCTGGAAAAACTACACGCGGCGCTGGAAGCCAAAGTGGTTGAGTTTGACGGCATCATCAAAATCGGCCGCACCCATACGATGGACGCAACACCGCTGACGCTGGCGCAGGAATTTTCCGGCTACAGCCACCAGGTGGCGATGGGCATCCGCCGCGTCAAAACGGCGCTTGGTGCCATCTATGAGCTGGCCCAGGGCGGCACTGCTGTTGGCACCGGGCTGAACACACAAGAAGGCTGGGGCGAAACCGTAGCTGCCAATATGGCGCGCATCACCGGCCTGCCCTTTGTCACCGCCCCCAACAAATTCGAAGCGCTCGCCGCCCATGACGCCATGGTCGAGATTTCCGGCGCGCTGAAAACCGTCGCCACTTCGCTGTTCAAAATCGCCAATGACATCCGCATGCTCGGCTCCGGCCCGCGTTGTGGTCTCGGCGAGCTGATCCTGCCAGAAAATGAGCCCGGTTCCTCGATCATGCCCGGCAAGGTAAACCCGACCCAGGCCGAAGCGATCACCCAGGTCTGCGCCCATGTTCTGGGCAATGATGCGGCGGTTGGTTTTGCCGGCACCCAGGGTCATTTTGAGCTGAACGTCTACAAACCGATGATGGCCTATAACGTGCTGCAGTCGATGCAGTTGTTGGGCGATGCCTCTGCCACGTTCACCGACAATTGTGTGGTGGGCATTCAGGCCGACCGCGACCGGATCGAAAAGCTGATGCGCGAAAGCCTGATGCTGGTCACCGCGCTGGCGCCTGAGATTGGCTATGACAACGCCACCAAAGTTGCCAAGACCGCGCATAAAAACGGCACCACGCTGAAAGTAGAAGCCATCGCGCTTGGATTTGTGGACGCCGAGACCTTTGACCGGGTGGTGCGCCCGGAACAGATGATCGGCCCCAAAGCTTGAGCAAGCCGATAAATCTCAACCGTGTCCGCAAACAGCGGGCACGGGACACAGCCCGGCAGCAGGCTGATGAAAATGCTGTGAACTTTGGCCGTACAAAAGCGCAGAAACAGGTTGAGGCGTTTGACAGCGCGCGCGCCGGTTCAGCGCTTGACGGCGCAAAGCTGGACGGCTCGGATGCTGACAGGTCGGAAACACAGGGTGCAGACGCCCCGGAGCCAAAAACACAAGTGGCGGACAACGGCAATGCCATTTCCAACAAAGCTGAGCGGGAGCCGGACAGATGAGCCGACCACAAAAACGCTCCCTCACCCTGCGTGGCCATCGCACCTCAGTGTCGCTGGAAGACGAGTTCTGGCAGGCGTTCCGCGACATCGCCGCCGAAAGCGGCCAGCCGATCAATGTGCTTGCGGCCGAGATCGATGCAGCAAGAGGCGCCGACAGCGGGCTTGCCTCCGCCATCCGCCTGTTTGTGCTGCGCCATCACCGCACTTAACCGCACCAAACCTGAATCAGCTGCCACATGACAGAGACTGCATCGGTTCCGGCTGCCACAGCCCGTCCAGCCATTGCCCGTCCAGCTCACAGGCCGTCCAGACTACTACCCGTCCATAGTACGCCCGATATAGTCAGCGCTTAAACCTGGCTGTGTTAAAACCTGTCAGTCGTCAGGCCTGGCAGTGATCGGGCCGGGCGGCGCTCAGACCCGGCCGCGCAATCGCGCCAGCATCAGACTGCCGTGCCGGGCAAAACCGGAGATGCCAAGACTGCCCTCCGCCACGCGGGCCGGCTCACGGGCCGCCTGTTTCAGCAACGCCCGTGCCTGCCAGGCCGCCAGTGCTGCCGGGCGCCCTGCGGCCTCCACGGTCGTGACAGTGGCGAGCCGGGCAAGAGCACCCTCGGCCAAAGCCGCAACCGCCGAAGCCCGTCCATCCACCAGCGGTTTGCGGCCCTGGTTCTCCAGTTCCGGAATGGCGCGGAACCAGGAGGCAATACCGCTGGCATAGCCAATGGCGCGGAACACCTTTTCCTGCTTTGCGCCCAATGCACGCGCTGCCACCCACATCAGCGTGGCCGAAGTGGCTTCAATATGGGCCTCAAACGCCACCTGATCTTCAAACGCATCGCTGTAAATGTCCCAGCTGCGCGCGGTGACCAGACCGTCCAGCATGCGGGCGGCCTCATCGTCCAGCACGCCTGCAAGTGGTGTGATCACCTCATGGCGGCGCACTGTGGTGCCGGTGGCAATTTCTTCCAGCGCATCGCGCCACCATTGCAGCCGCATTTCCGCGATCATCGCTTCTTTCGTCACCCAGGGCGCGCGTGCCACTTCCAGGTTAAACGCATAGATCGGCAACAGTATTTCGCGCGCGGCCAGCGGCGCCGTCATCGTGGCCAGAAAGCGGTCGGGATCTCCACGGTGCACCAGCTCAGCGCAGGCCTGAATGCTCATGCGCCCGTTCCTGATCCGGGCACTACGCCAACGCCGGCCCCAACGGTTGCCCCGTCGCGCACCAGTTTCCAGTTGATTGCGTCCAGCAGCGCCTCAAAACTCGCGTCCACAATATTGGCCGACACCCCAACGGTGGACCAGCGCCGCCCGGCACTGTCTTCGCTGTCGATAATGACCCGGGTTTTGGCCTCGGTGCCGCCCTGGGTGATGCGCACCTTGTAATCCACCAGTTGCAGATCATCGATGATCGCCTGATAGGGACCGAGATCCTTGGCCAGCGCTTTGGCCAGCGCGTTCACCGGGCCACGGTCATGGCCGCCCTCATCCATGCTTTCACTGACAGAGAGTTTCTTCTCGCCGCCGATTTTCACCACCACGACCGCTTCCGAGAGGCTCACCGTCTGGTCATATTTGTTTTTGCGCCGCTCCACCGTGACCCGGTAGCGTTTCACCTCAAAAAACTGCGGCAGCAACGCCAGTTCGCGGCGCGCCAGCAGCTCAAATGAGGCCTGGGCGGTGTCATAGCTGTAACCCTCATCCTCGCGCAGCTTGATCAGCTCGAGGATGCGCCCCAGCGCCGGCGCCCCGGCGGCAACTTCAAGTCCCATGTCCAGCAGACGTTTGCGCAGATTAGACTGGCCAGCCTGGTTGGACATCGGAATGATGCGCGCGTTGCCCACTGTATCGGGGGCAATATGTTCATAGGTGCTGGGATCCTTCAGGATCGCGCTGGCGTGCAGTCCGGCCTTATGAGCAAAGGCCGAGGCGCCCACATAGGGGGCGGAACGCTGCGGCACCCGGTTCAGGATATCATCCAGCGTTCGGCTCACCCGCACGAGACTGGCCAGCGCATCCTCAGAAACGCCAATGTCAAACTGATCCGCATAGGGCTGTTTCAGCTTCAGTGTCGGGATCAGAGTCACCAGGTTGGCATTGCCACAGCGCTCGCCCAGCCCGTTCAGCGTGCCCTGGACCTGGCGCGCACCCGCCTCAATCGCAGCGAGCGAATTGGCCACCGCATTGCCGGTATCATCATGGGTGTGAATGCCCAGGTGACTGCCGGGAATGCCGCTTTCAATTACCGCACGGGTGATGCTGGCAACCTCATGGGGCAACACACCGCCATTGGTATCACAAAGCACAATCCAGCGTGCGCCGGCGCCGTAGGCCGCATGCAGGGATTTGAGCGCATAACCCGGATTGGCCTTATAGCCGTCAAAGAAATGCTCGGCGTCAAACAGTGCTTCCCGGCCCAGCGCTTTCAGGTGTTCAAAACTGCGGGTGATATTGTCGAGATTTTCCGCCAGAGATATGCCCAGCGCGGTCTCGACGTGAAAATCATTGGATTTGCCGACCAGGCAGACCGAACCGGTGCCCGCGTTCAGCACCCCGGCCAGCACGTCGTCGTTTTCTGCCGAACGACCGGACCGTTTGGTCATGCCAAAGGCGGTGAACTTCGCGGCCACTTTGGGGGCTGATTCAAAAAAGGCGCTGTCGGTGGGGTTGGCCCCGGGCCAACCGCCCTCAATGTAATCCACGCCCAGAGCGTCCAGCATCTGCGCGATCTGGTGTTTCTCATCAGAGGAAAACTGCACGCCCTGGGTCTGCTGCCCGTCGCGCAGGGTAGTGTCATAAAGATAAAGGCGTTCTTTGGTCATAACAGGTCTCGCGAAACAGAGGGCAGCGCCCGGCCCGGGGGGAGCGCAAAGTGCCCGCCCGTAGGGGCGGGGCGGGCGCTGTCCGGGCGCACCCGGACGGTTTCAATGCACGGCAGGATCATTCGCACAAGGCGTCCAACTTTGAAGTGTCAATCTGGCCGGAGGCAAGAACCTCAACACCCTTTTTGGAAATACGAACTTCAAATCCGGCCTCCACCAGCGCCGCCTTCAAACGATCCACTTCAGAAAAGTCCTTTGTTGCCATTGCATTAGACCGCAATGTTTCAAGCCGGTCGCGCAAATGCTCCAACCGGTCAGACACCGCGGAGGTAACGGGCTCCACGGCGACAGACGGATCGAAGCCGAGGAAGTCCAGCGACGCCCGCAATGCCGCGCCCGCGCCGTCTTTGGCCTGACGGTGCATCACCGCGATGGCGCCGGCCGTGTTCAGGTCATCGGCAATCGCTGCCAGCAGTTCCGGCGCAGGGCTTGGCGCGGGCTCGATGCCCGCGACGAGACCTTTCCACTTGCGCAATGTAGCCTCAGCGTGTTTCGCCTTCTCGTCGGTCCAGTCCATCGGTTTGCCATAATGGGTCTGCAGGAAGACAAAGCGGATCACTTCGCCGGGCACACCCTGGTCCAGCAAATCGCGCACGGTAAAAAAGTTGCCCAGCGATTTGGACATCTTCTTGCCCTCGACCTGCAGCATCTCATTGTGCAGCCAGTAGTTGGCGAATTTGCTCTCCGGATGGACACAGCAGCTTTGCGCGATCTCGTTCTCATGATGGGGGAACTGCAAATCATTGCCGCCGCCGTGAATATCAAATGTTTCGCCCAGCAGCTCATAAGACATCGCTGAACATTCGATGTGCCAGCCGGGCCGGCCGCGCCCCCAGGGGCTGTCCCAGCCCGGCAGCTCATCGGTTGACGGTTTCCACAGCACAAAATCCATCGGATTGCGTTTGTAGGGCGCCACTTCCACCCGTGCGCCGGCGATCATATCGTCAATGGAGCGCCCCGACAGCTTGCCATAGTCTTTGTAGCTTTCGACCGCGAACAATACATGCCCCTCGGCCTCATAGGCGTGGCCCCTGGTGATCAGCTCCTGGGTCATGGTCACCATCTGCGGGATATAGGCGGTGGCGCGCGGCGCGTGATCGGGCTCCAGCGCGCCCAGTGCGCCCATGTCCTTCAGGAACCAGCCAATGGTTTCATCAGAGCGCTGCTGCACCAACTCTTCCAGTGTTCCTGGCGCGCCCGCTTGTTTGCGGGCCACAGCCGCGGCGTTGATCTTGTCATCCACATCGGTGAAATTGCGCACATAGGTGACATGCTCAGCGCCATAAACATGACGCAGCAAACGGTTCAGCACGTCAAAAACCACCACAGGCCGGGCATTGCCCAGATGCGCCCGGTCATAGACCGTCGGGCCACAGACATACATGCGTACATTCTGCGCGTCGATCGGGGTAAACACGTCTTTCTTGCGCGTTCTGGTATTGCTCAGCCGGATTTCGGTCATGTCAGCTCCTTCGGGTGTCCCCGCAGGCTTTAGCAACTTCACTTACAATAGAAAAGAAAAGACCGGCCTGCGTGACGATATCAGCAGGGAATAATGCAACAAATAATGGTTGTGCTTCGGGTCATATGACATCGATAGCAGCATGGGCGCGGTCTGCCAAGCCCGCAACAGGACGCGACCAGGCACTGCGCCTGTGCCTCTGCCCGCGCCTACACCTGGCAACTCATCGCATTTGCTGAAGCATTCCGATCAAAATCGCTGATTTGACAGCAAAAGCCCGGCTGTGGCCTGTTGGGGGTCATTAGTTCTACACGAGGCACCTATGCAGCTTTCCCAACGTATCCGTGGCATCAATCCCGACGCATCCAACAGCTGGGAGGTCTTTGACCGTGCCCGCGAGATGAAACTGGCGGGCGAAAGCGTCGTCGAACTGACTATCGGCGAACACGATACTGCCACCGATACGGCCATCCTGAGCCACCTGCACCAAAGCGCCGTGGACGGCCATACCGGATATTCCGCAATGTCGGGCACCGATGCGCTGCGCCAGGCCGTCGCTGCGCGGGTAGAGGCACGGACCGGCGTCCCCACCAGCGCCGCGAATGTGCTGATCACTTCCGGCGGCCAGGGCGCTTTGTTCGCGGCGCATATGCTGGCCTGTGATCCCGGCGACAGTGCCGCATTCATTGATCCCTATTATGCCACCTACCCCGGCACCATCCGGTCTGTCGGCGCAGTCCCCCGCCCGGTCATGGCCCGCGCAGAGCACAATTTTGAACCGTCTTATGCAGCCCTGTCCACGTCCACCAGAGGGTCCAGATCGCTGCTGGTCAACAGCCCGAACAACCCCACCGGCGTGGTCTACTCCGCTGAAACGCTGAACAATATTGCCCGCGCCTGTCAGGAGAACGATCTCTGGCTGATCTCAGACGAGGTCTATGACACCCAGGTCTGGCACGGCTCCCACATCAGCCCGCGCACGCTGCCCGGGATGGAAGAGCGCACCCTGGTGATCGGCTCGATGTCCAAAAGCCACGCCATGACCGGTTCGCGTATTGGCTGGGTGGTGGGGCCGGAAGCGGCCATCAGCCATATGGCAGAGCTGGCCATCAACACCACCTATGGCGTGCCGGGGTATATTCAGGATGCCGCCTTGTTTGCGCTACAGCAGGGCCGCAGTTTTGAAGAGGATATCGCCGCGCCGTTTCAACGCCGCCGCGCCCTGATCCAGCCGCTGATTGCAGCCCAGGACGTGGTCCGCGCGGTGCCCTCTATGGGGGCGATGTATCAGATGCTGGATATCCGGGCCACGGGTATGAGCGGAATTGATTTTGCTCTGCGATTGCTGAAAGAGGAAAAAATTGCCACAATGCCAGGGGAAAGCTTTGGTCAGGCCGCTGCGGGGCATCTCCGCGTTGCCCTTACCGTTGATGACGACACCCTGACCGGGGCTCTGGGCCGGATGCTGGCATTTGCCCGCGCACGCGCCCTGCAAGCCGCCGGGTAATCGTCCCGGCCAAAGGAGGCTGTGATGCACGTGTCTTTCCGCGATCTGCACCGACCCGGTGATCCATTTATCCTCGCGAATGCATGGGACGCAGGCTCGGCGCGTATGCTGGCCGCGCTGGGGGCCGAAGCCATCGGCACCTCCTCGGCGGCGCACGCCTTTACTCTTGGCCGCCCGGACATGGGCTCGGTCACACGCCAGGAGGCGCTGACCCACGCCCAGGACATCGTCGCTGCCGTCAACATCCCGGTGTCAGGAGATTTCGAAAACGGCTTTGGCGATGATCCAGACACGGTGGCGGACACGGTGCGCATGGCTGCCGAAGTCGGGTTGGCCGGCATCTCGATTGAAGATACCACGCTGCCCTCCGCCACGCCCTATGACCGCGAACTTGCGGTGGAACGCATCAAAGCGGCAGCGTCCGCTGCGCGCAGCCTGCGCAAAGACTTCGTTTTGGTGGCACGTGCAGACGGGGTGGACAACGGAGAATATGATCTAGCAGAAGGCATTGCCAGGCTGCTGGATTTTGACAGCGCCGGGGCCGATTGCCTGTACCTGCCGATGCCCCCCCATACGGCGGATCTGACCATCATCTGCAAAGCGATCCAAAAGCCGGTCAACGCGCTGGCGGCCGGGCGTTTCACCGAACTCAGCCGCGCCGATTTCGCCAGACATGGCGTGGCGCGCATCTCAATTGGTTCATCGCTGGCACGTGTCACCCACAAAGTCATTCATGACGCCGCCACCGCGATGTTCAATGACGGCTGTTTTGACCCGCTGGGCCAGGGGCTTCCCGGCGCAGCGGTGGATCAGTTGCTCGCCAGATAGTGCTTTGGTCCTCGCCAAATTAACTCTCCATCAGCGCACTGATTGCGCTCAGCCCGCAGGTGCCAGCTTTTCGACCAGGCGCGCAAAGAACGAAGCGCCGACCGGGGCCACCTCGTCGTTGAAATTGTATTGCGGATGGTGCAGCCCGGCGCTCTCGCCCTGACCCAGAAACAGATAAGCGCCTGGACGGGCCTTCAGGAAATAGGCGAAATCCTCTGCCCCCATTTCCGCTTCCGTTTCCCGCTCGACCCGGTCTTCTCCCATCAGATCTGCAGCGATATCCGCCGCCAGTCGGGCCTGCTCCGGGTGATTGACCGTTGCCGGGTATTCGGTGGCGTAATCCAGCTTCGCGCTTACGCCGAAACTGGCGGCCTGGCCGTCAACAATCTCATGCATCCGCTGCATCACCAGCGCCTGTACGTCTTCTGAATAGCTGCGCACGGTGCCCTGAATATACGCCTGCTGCGGCACGATATTGTCTTTGCTGCCGGTGTGGATCTGGGTCACCGAGATCACGATCTTTTCCATTGGCGGCACATTGCGCGACACGATGGTCTGCAGCGCCATCACCATGGAGGCCGCCGCCACCACCGGATCCACGCATTGGTGCGGCCGCGCGGCGTGACCGCCCTGGCCTTCAATATGGATGTCAAACGTATCCACCGCCGCCAGCAGCGGCCCGGAGGAAGTCTGAAAATCCCCCAGGGGCACGTTGGGCCGGTTGTGCAGCCCATAGATCTGACCGATGTTAAAGCGCTCAATCACGCCCTCTTCCACCATGACCCCGGCGCCACCGCCCTCTTCTTCGGCGGGCTGAAAAATCAGTGCCACAGTGCCGGAGAAATTGCGTGTTTCTGCCAGGTAGCGCGCCGCGCCAAGCAGCATGGTGGTATGGCCGTCATGGCCACAGGCATGCATTTTGCCCGGGTTATCAGAGGCGTAGTCCAGCCCGGTGGCCTCCATGATCGGCAGCGCATCCATATCGGCCCGCAGCCCGATCGCCGGGGCGTCGCTGGCCTCTTTGCCATGGATCAGCGCCACGATGCCACTGGTGGCAATGCCCTCATGGATCTCATCCACGCCAAAATCGCGCAACCGCTGCGCCACAAAACCCGACGTTTCCGGCAGCTCAAACGCCAATTCCGGGTGCCGGTGCAACCATTGGCGCCACTCAGACATTTCAGGTGCGAATCCGGCGATACGGTTTAAAACGGGCATGTGGACAGACCTTTCATCCTGGAAGATAACAGGGGCAGACATTTCCCTAATTCAAGTGGCAGCGCAATGACGATTTATGACAGATCCCACGATGGTATCACCCGGTTGCTGGAGATTATGAAGCGCTTACGCGATCCCGACACCGGCTGTCCCTGGGATATTGAGCAGACCTGGGCCAGCATCGCGCCTTATACCATTGAAGAGGCCTATGAGGTCGCAGATGCGATTGAACGCGGCGACGTGCAGGACCTGGAAGGCGAGTTGGGGGATCTGTTGTTGCAAACCGTGTTCCACGCCCAGATCGCGAGTGATACCGGTGCCTTCAGCTTTGACAGTATCGCCCATAAGATTTCCGACAAGATGGTCGACCGGCATCCGCATGTGTTTGGCGATGAAGAGGTCAAAAAGTCCTCAGAGCAGCAAACCCGCGACTGGGAAGTGCAAAAAGCACAGGAACGCGCCGCACGGGGTGAAGAACGCACGCTGGACGGGGTGGCGCTGGGGCTGCCGGCGCTTCTGCGGGCGTTAAAACTGCAAAAACGCCTGGCGCGGGTGGGATTTGACTGGGCCAATACTGGCGATGTGATTGCCAAGATTGTTGAGGAATCCCAAGAACTTGTCGAAGCGCGGGACCATCTGAGCCAGGATGAGGTCGAAGCTGAATTCGGCGATCTGTTGTTTGTGGTGGCGAATCTGGCGCGACATATGAATGTGGACCCGGAAAAAGCGCTGCGCCGCACCAATGCCAAGGTCGAACGCCGGTTTGGCGCCATTGAGGACCGGCTGGCGGAACAGGGCAAAACGCCGCAGGACAGCGATCTCGATGAAATGGACGCGCTGTGGAATGCGGTAAAAGCAGCGGAAAAAGCGGTGGCGGAGTAAGCAGATAGCAGTCAGGCCGCGGGCTGGCTCGGGGCAGATGCATGCGAATGAGAATTCCCCCTTGACCAAAGTAAAAGACTCGGGTTTAAGCGTCCCGACAAAAACACTAAGGATTTAAAAATGACCATTCGTGCTCTTCTTCTGGCCTCGCTGGCCGTGACCGCCGCCGCACCAGCTATGGCTGCAGAAGTCAATGTTTACTCCTACCGCCAGCCTGAATTGCTCGCTCCGCTGACCGATGCATTCACCGCCGAGACCGGTATCAAAGTGAATGTTGCCTTCCTGGAAAAAGGCATGGTTGAACGGCTGCAGGCCGAGGGCAAACGCTCCCCTGCTGACGTGCTGCTGACCGTTGATATTTCGCGTCTGGCCGGCGTGGTTGCTGCCGGTCTGACCCAGCCGGTCGACTCCGAAACGCTGCGGGCAAACGTGCCGGCCGAATACCGCGATCCCGAAGGCCAGTGGTGGGGTCTGACCACCCGCGCCCGCATTGTATACGCTTCCAAGGACCGCGTCGCTGAGGGCGAAGTCACCACCTATGAAGATCTGGCTGACCCAAAATGGGCCGGACGCATCTGTACCCGCTCCGGCACCAACGCCTATAACATCGCGCTGACCACGGCGATGATCAACCAGCAGGGTGAAGAGGACGCCAAAACCTGGCTTGCCGGGCTGAAATCCAACCTGGCACGCAAACCTCAGGGCAACGACCGCGCCCAGGTCAAAGCCATCTGGGCTGGCGAATGCGACATCGCCATCGGCAACACCTATTACATGGGCCAGATGCTGAGCGACCCTGAGCAGGTGGCTTGGGCCAACTCCGTCAACCTCGTGTTCCCGACCTTTGAAAATGCTGGCACCCATGTGAACGTATCTGGTGTGGCGATGACCAAAGCCTCCAAAAACCAGGACGAAGCGCTTCAGTTCATGGAATTCCTCACCTCGCCAACAGCGCAGGAAATCTATGCCGAGGCCAATTTTGAGTACCCGATTGCGCCTGGGTCCAAACCATCCGAGATTGTCTCGGGCTGGGGTGAATTTACCGCAGACACCGCCAATCTGATGGATCTGGCCCGGCTGCGCGGCACCGCGTTGAAAATCACCGAAGAAGTTGATTTCGACGGCTGACCCGTCACACATGACCACATGAAAACGCCGTCCCACACCGGGGCGGCGTTTTTTATTGCCCGGGCTAAAGCTTTGATACACTGGTTCTTCCGGCGCCAAGCGGTTAGAGGTGCTGGACAAGCCGCGCCGTGCCAGGCACTGTCTTGCCAACCTGTCTTTGCCGCAAGGAAACGTGATGCCATCGCCACGTAAAATCATAATTGACACCGATCCGGGCCAGGACGATGCGGTTGCTATCCTGCTGGCGCTGGCCAGCCCGGAGGAGCTTGAACTGCTGGGTATCACCGCAGTGGCCGGCAATGTGCCACTGGCGCTGACCCATGTGAATGCACGCAAAATCTGCGAGGTGGCCCATAAAGTCGACGTGCCGGTCTATGCCGGGTGCGACGCACCGTTGAAACGGGCGCTGGTGACGGCGGAACATGTGCATGGAAAAACCGGACTGGATGGCATTGATCTGCCAGCGCCAGTAATGGCATTGCAGGAGATGCATGCGGTAGATTTCATCATTCATGAATTGCGCCGCCACGCACCCGGCAGTGTCACCCTATGCGCCCTGGGCCCCCTGACCAACATCGCGACCGCCTTTGATCGCGCCCCTGACATTATAGGCCGGGTGGCCGAAGTGGTGCTGATGGGCGGCGCCTATTTTGAGGTCGGCAACATCACCCCGGCAGCCGAATTCAACATCTATGTCGATCCCGACGCCGCTGCGATCGTATTTGGCTCTGGCGTCAAACTGACGGTAATGCCGTTGGATGTGACCCACAAAGTCCTGGTAGATGCGGACCGCGCCGAAGCTTTTGCTGCGCTTGGCAGCGATACCGGCAAGACGGTCGCCGCCTGGACACATTTTTTTGAGCGTTTTGATATGGAAAAATACGGCTCTGCCGGGGCGCCGCTGCATGATCCGACGGTGATCGCCTGGTTGTTAAAACCCGACCTGTTCGCAGGCCGCTTTATCAATGTCGAAATCGAAACACAGTCTGAACTGACTCTCGGCATGACCGTCGCCGACTGGTGGGGTGTCACGGAACGGCCCGCCAATGCCACATTTATCGGCGATGTGGACGCGGCGGGCTTTTTTGAGCTGCTGACCAGCCGGCTGGCGCGGCTGTGAGCGCGGCGCTGCATCTGGCGGGACCAGACGATCTGGCAAAGCTCGAAC
The DNA here is from genome assembly GCF_003333265.1 of Candidatus Halocynthiibacter alkanivorans. Classification (GTDB taxonomy): domain Bacteria; phylum Pseudomonadota; class Alphaproteobacteria; order Rhodobacterales; family Rhodobacteraceae; genus Halocyntiibacter_A; species Halocyntiibacter_A alkanivorans. The sequence goes on along the minus strand of NZ_QOLB01000137.1, from coordinate 5,116 downwards.
CTCTGGTGGCAACCTTCCACGATCATATCGGCCAGCAAAGCGATGAGGCCGCGCGACTGGCGATGCTGACGCCGGTGCTGGACGGCACGCCGCTGGCAGTGGTCTATCTGATCGGCATCCGCCGCGCACCGGTTGGCTATATCGCGCTCAGCTTTGGTTATTCCTTTGCCATGGGCGGCATCACCGCCTCGGTGGAAGAGTTCTTTATCCGCGAGAAACTGCGTCGCCGCGGCATGGGCGGTGAAGTTCTTGGCTCGCTGGCCTCTGCCCTGTCCGGTCACGGTGTTGTGGCAATGCGCGTCTCTGCCTTGCCCTGGCTGCGCCCATGTGAAAAACTATTTTACCGCGCCCTGTTTCGCGCCGATGAGGGCGCTCCGGAACTGATCCGGCGGCTGTAACCCGCCGGAACGCGCAGAAAGACCAGGAAAACCAATGCCGCTGACCATAGAATTCGACAACAGTTATGCCCGCTTGCCGGACCGGTTTTTTGCCCCTCAGGCGCCGGTGCCAGTGGCCGCGCCCGAACTGATTGTGGTCAATGACGCCCTGGCGCGTGAACTGGGCATCGATCCGGCTGAATTGCGCAGCCACGAGGGCGTCGAAATGCTGGCCGGCAACGCGATACCAGAGGGCGCAGCGCCGCTGTCTCAGGCCTATGCCGGGCATCAGTTCGGTGGCTGGGTGCCGCAACTTGGCGACGGGCGTGCGGTGTTGCTGGGGGAAGTGGTTGGCGCAGAGGGCCGCCGCGATCTTCAGTTGAAAGGCTCCGGGCGCACCCCGTTCAGCCGCGGCGGTGACGGCCGTGCCTGGCTGGGGCCGGTGCTGCGCGAATATCTGGTGTCTGAGGCGATGTATGCGCTTGGCATTCCGACCACCCGCGCCCTGGCAGCCGTGTCCACCGGCGAACGCGTGCAGCGTGAACAGGGGCGCGACGGCGCGGTGCTCACCCGCATCGCCGCCAGCCATATCCGCGTCGGCACCTTTCAGTATTTCGCGGCGCGCCAGGATGTAGAGGCGCTGCAACTCCTCACCAATCATGTGATCGAGCGCCATTATCCGACCGCCACCGACGCCATAAGCCTGCTGGATCAGGTGCTTGAGGCCCAGGCCGGTCTGATCGCGCAATGGATGTCGGTCGGCTTTATCCACGGGGTGATGAACACCGACAATATGGCGGTGTCTGGCGAAACCATCGACTATGGGCCCTGCGCCTTTATGGATACCTTTCACGCCGAAAAAGTCTTCAGCTCAATAGACCAGTTCGGGCGTTACGCCTGGTGTCAGCAACCGCTGGTCGCGCCGTGGAATCTGGCTCAGTTCGCCTCGTGCCTGCTGCCCCTGATGGGCGAAGAAACCGCTGCCATCGAACAGGCCACCGCGATCATCCACAGTTTTCCCGATCGCTACCAGCGCCACTGGCGCCGCCAGTTTGGTGCCAAAATCGGCCTTGTTGAGGCTGGCCTGGAAGACGACGCGCTGATTGACGGTCTGCTGTCACTGATGCAGGCCCAAAATGCTGATTTCACCAATACATTCCACGCCCTGGCCGGGGGCGACGCACGGCAGGAATTTGACGATCCCACCGCGTTTGATGTCTGGGAGACCAGTTGGCGCGACCGGGTGCAGCGTGAAACGAATCCCGAAGCGCGCATGCAGGCGGCGAACCCGGCCGTCATCCCGCGCAATCATCAGATTGAAGCGGCGATATCGCAGGCGGAGGGCGGAGATTTCACTCTGTTCCACCGGCTGAATGCCGCGCTGGCAACGCCTTACGAGCTGGACACAGCCAACGCGGACCTGGCCCTGCCACCAACACCTGAACAGGTGGTGCCCAATACATTCTGCGGCACCTGAACGCCGGGCGTCCTATCCGTCACCATCGCAAAACGGCGTGAGCAGCCGTCAGAGCTGCCCTGCCCCACGCGGTCCGACATCGCCCCAGGCTGCCCCGGGCCACCGGGCCACCGGGCCACCGGGCGGTGCGCTGCATTTGTCACGTGCATAAGACGGCAGCACGCCCTGAACCCGACGCCGGTTTTGTCAGTCCCAGCAATATGCTAGCTGTTTTGAAACCGGGCCAACAAAAGAACTGAACCAATGAATATTCTGCAAATCACTTCGCTTCTCATTGTGCTGGCCGGTGCCTTTGGCGCCATCAACTATCTGTTTCTGAAACTGCCGGGGTCCATCGGCATTCTGGTGGTGGCGCTGGTGGCCTCTGCGGGCGTGCTTGGGCTGGACGCTGCTTTGCCTGCGCTTGGCATGGCGGACACTATGCGCGAACTGGTCAGCGGGCTGAATTTCTCTGAGGCGCTGCTGGAAGGCATGCTGGGTCTGTTGCTGTTTGCCGGCGCGCTGCATGTGAAGCTGCGCGACCTGAGCGCCCAGTGGAGCGTGGTGGTGCTGATGGCGACAATCGGCGTTGGCCTGTCCACTGCGGTGGTCGGGTTTGGCTTCAGCTGGATCACCGGCATGCCACTGCTGGTGGCGCTGGTGTTTGGCGCGCTGATCACCCCCACCGATCCGGTGGCGGTGTTGGGCGTTCTGCGCCAGGCCAGCCTGCCCAAAACGCTGGAAACCAAGATCGCCGGAGAAAGCCTGTTTAACGATGGTGTCGGCTATGTGGTCTACCTGGTGCTGGTCGGGCTGGCCTTTCCAAAAGGCGAAAGCGAAGGCTCAGCCCTCGGCGATGCCGCCAGCCTGTTTTTCCAGGAAGCGGTCGGTGGCGCTGTGCTGGGCGTGGTGTCGGGCTGGCTGGTGTTTCAGGTCATGAAACGCATCGATGATTATGCCCTTGAGGTGCTGCTTACTCTGGGTCTGGCGCTTGGCGGTTACGTGCTGGCGGATTCGCTGCATTTCTCCGCGCCTATCATGGCGGTCTGCGCCGGACTGCTGATCGGGGATGTGGGCACCAAATACGGCATGTCAGAAGAGACCCGCCAATATGTCGATGCGTTCTGGAAGATGATCGATGAGATCCTGAACGCGGTGCTGTTCCTGATGATCGGCTTTGAAGTCTTTGCGGTGGCCTTTGACGCCGATGCGGTGCTGGCCGGCGTGCTGGCCATTGGCCTCGCGCTTCTGGCGCGGCTCACCGCAGTGGCGGTGCCGGTGCTGATGCTGCGCCCGTTTCGCGAATTTTCCCCCGGGGTGATCCCGATCATGACCTGGGGCGGGCTCAAGGGCGGCATCTCGGTGGCGCTGGCGCTCAGCCTGCCGGACAGCGAATGGAAACCCTTGATCCTGACCACGACCTATATCATCGTGATTTTTTCAATCATCGTGCAGGGGCTGACAGTGGCGCCCCTGGCGAAACGTCTTGGCCGTGAACCGGAGCTGATGTGATGACCCATTATGTAGTCTATGACGTGTTCACCGATCAGGTGTTTGGCGGCAACCCGCTGGCGGTGATACTGGATGCCGGAGCACTGCCGGAACACGACCTGCAGCGCATCGCGCGTGAGTTTAATTTTTCCGAGACCGTGTTTCTGTTCCCGGCAGAAAACCCGGAACACACCGCAAAGATGCGCATTTTCACCCCGACAATGGAAATCCCCTTTGCCGGCCATCCCACCATCGGCACCGCCATTGCACTGGCCGATATGGGCACGCCGGGGGAAATGATCCTCGAGCTTGGTGTCGGTCCGATCCCGGCGCGGGTCAAAGATGGCCAGGCCAGTTTCACCACCAAAGTGCCGCTGAAAAAGTCAGGCACGCCTGATCCTGCGCTGGTGGCGCAGTGTCTGGGGCTGGATGTGGACGAGATCACCACCGCCACCCATGCACCACAGATCGCCTCTGTCGGGCTGCCCTTTGTCATTACTGAACTGACGTCGCGCGATGCGCTGGCCCGGATCCGCACCGATACCGACGCGTTCCGCCAGGGCGCTGAGACCTGGCCCGACAGTATGGATTTCGCCCAACTGGCCTATGTGCGCAACGCCCATATGGTCGAAGCCCGCATGTTTGCGCCGCTGGACAACATTCCGGAAGACCCCGCCACCGGCAGTGCCGCCGCCGCGCTTGGAGCGCTGTTAGAAGAGCGTCTCGGCCATTCGATAAACCTGGAAGTGTCCCAGGGTGTCGACATGGGCCGTCCCAGCCGGATTGACGTGCATGTGAAAGAGGGCGCCATCACGATTTCCGGCACCGCCCGCCGTGTCATGTCCGGCACGCTGGAATATTGATTTTTTTAAATGGAGCAGTGGCAGCGGCGGATGTCCGGGGCGTGTCACAGAAACAACGCACGAGGCAGCCACAGCGCACTCCCTGGTGTGAATTCCGGGCCACCGCCTTTCTAAGTTGTACCCGTTGCCCGATCGCCCGGATCGGCCCCATTCCGAAACAGGGCCGCGCCTGAGCCTGGGGCGGCGTAAAGCGCCTTCCTGAGCGAAAAGTCAGGCGCAGCTCTACCGGTGGAAAGGCCTCGCGTCCGTCATTGCGGTGCGGCGACCTGGTGTCATCATTGATCCTTGATGATTGGGCGGGTGCCCTCAACAGCGTCCCGCAGAACGAGATCCTCGTCTTTCGCACGACAGCCTGAACCTTGGGGGGATGTTATTGAGATCCAGAACCAGTTTGATCCTCAGATCGAATAATTTCACCGAAAAAAGTCATGTATATATTGGAAGATTTGTACCACTAGCCCCTGGGGGGACATACACAAGTACCCGGAGAAAGTCCACTTTCTCTCCTGGTGAAGAATATGTCTCTCAATTCCTCAAAAAGAGTCCGGTCACAGCATTCTTCGTCAGAGAACTGATCCGGATCGACAAATGTTGCGTCTGGCTCCGCAGTTTCGAGATTGAAATACTGTGCGACCGCTGCGCTTGGTGTTGACGCTGCAGAGATCAACAAAGTGACGGCTGGCGCAGCCGATGCGAGGCTGCCTGACCGAGCCAGAAACTGGCGTCGTGTAACGCGGTTTCCACCCTTTTTCGTACCCATAGGTTCCTCCTGCCTTTCGGCGTTGAAACAGGGACTCATATTATACCAAATCGCCCAGATTCTGACTCGTGTTTTGCGGGTTTCTCTTTGGGTTTGTTTGTGATTCCCTTTTGGAATAATCGACACTCTTTGTGGAGGGGATCATGGTTGGCATTGAGTTACGGGGAGA
>NZ_QOLB01000071.1 GCF_003333265.1 Candidatus Halocynthiibacter alkanivorans | reverse complement strand
GGGGCGCAGCCCGGTCCTGTGGACCAGGCTGCGCCCCCCACCTCTTGAGGCAGGCTTGGCACGCAATTTCTCAGATCACCGCGATGCCGCAGCTGCGCAGCAGATCCCCGGCCTGGGCGCGCGAAATCACCGCGCCGCGCAGCGCCGCCATCACCTCCATCAATGCCAGATCGCCAAGCTGCGCCCCGCGCAGGTCGGCGCCCTTTAGCTTTGCACCGGCCAGGTCGGCCCCCACCAGGCTGCAGTCCTCAAACACCGCATCCCGCATATCCGCCTCACCCAGCCTGGCATTGGAAAAATCAACGCCTTTCACCAGCTGATTGCGCAGATCCACCCGGCGCAGATCAGCGCTTTCAAATATCACCTGCTCCAGCCGCAGGTCAAACAAGCGCATGCCGTTCAAACGTGCCCCGGTCATCTTGCAGCCAGTGATCCCAAGCGAAGAAGCCGTCGCGTCCGAAAAATCAATGCCAACCGCGTTGCAAACATCAAAGCCGCAGTCTTCCAGCCGCGCATAACGGAAATCCGCGCCCGACAGCGCGCAATTCTGAAACCGGGTGTTATAGAGGGTTGCGGAGCGAAAAGCGCAGTTGAGAAACCGGCACTTGCTGAAGCTCACCTCATCAAGCTCCTGGTTGGAAAAATCGAGCCCGTCAAAAATGCAGTCGCGGAATTCGGCCCCTGGCTGGCGCATCAGTGCCATCACATCAGACAGCGGTCCCTCTGAAAAATCACGCTTACTTATCATCTTCTCGCCCCAAATTCCGCCGGTATCCGGCCCGCGTTCACGTTCCGTATTCGCATATGCACAACCCGTGGCGCGAAATGTGCGATTTGCACATAAGTTCGATCAGCTTAACCCGTCAAGAACCGCGCGCGCGGCCCGTAAACCCGGCGCCTCGGCCCCAAGACCCAGCCGCTGCATCGTCACCGCCATCGCCTGACGCTGATTTTCCTGCGCATCCCCATCGTCAAGCAAGGCACACAGCGCCGCGCCAATTTCGCCGGGCACACATTTTGGTCCAAGAAATTCAGCCACATGGCGGGTTTCTGATACCAGATTGACCAGTGTCACCGTATCAATCATCCGCATCCGGTCCATGATCTGCCAGCTGAGCCAACTCATGTCGTAACCAATCACCATCGGCGTGCCCGCAGCCGCCAGTTCCAGCGACACAGTGCCAGAGGCCGCAAGCGCAACATCGGCCGCCGCAAACGCTGCGCGTTTTTGCATAAGCCCTTGTTCCAGCGCCATATCTGACGGGTTCAGGATGATGGGGCTCACCGGCCACTCTGCGGTCAGCTCCGCCACCAAAGCCGCCACATTGGGCGCCGCAGGCAGTACAACACGCGCATCCGGCCGATGTTTCACCACGGTTTTCAACGCCGCGCCAAATATCGGGCAGAGACGGGTGACTTCAGAGCGGCGCGAGCCCGGCAATGTCAGCAGCAACGGCGCATCGCCAATCCCGTGTTCTTGTCTGAATTCAGCAACTTGCGCCGCGTCCGCAACCGGTTCGCTGACCACCGGGTGACCGACAAAATCACAGCGCATGCCAGCTTTTTCCATATAGGGCGGCTCAAACGGCAGCAGCGCCAGCACCTGATCGACCGAATGCGCCATTTTCTCCGCCCGTTTTGGCCGCCAGGCCCAGACCGATGGCGCCACATAATGAACGGTGCGTACTCGGGATGTCGCGCGCACCATTTTGGCCACCCGCAGGCAGAAATCAGGGCTGTCGATGGTGATCATCGCATCCGGCGCAAAATCGATACAGGCTTGAGAAGTTTCAGCAATCCGACGTTTCAGGTGAAAATACTTTGGCAGAACCTCGGCGATGCCCATCACCGACAACTCGTCCATCGGGAACTGGCTGGTGAGCCCCTCGGCCTGCATCAGCGGGCCGCCAACGCCAGCGAAATTAACCTCAGTCAGCAGCTGTTTCAGCCCCGCCATCAACGCCGCCCCGAGCCGGTCGCCGGACAATTCTCCTGCGATCAGAAAAAATTTCATTGCGCCACCAAAAATAAACCTGCCGCGTTGATCGCGTCCACTGTAGCTTCGCGTTCTACAATCATGACTTTATTGGCAGAAACGATGATACCCGCAAGGCCGGCTCGTTGCACTGACACCACTGTTTCGGGGCCAATTGTGGGCATATCGATGCGTAAATCCTGATCCGTCTTCGCCGCTTTAACAAAGACCCCGGCACTTCGACGCAGGTGCGGCGCGGTTTTGGACACAAAGTCGAGCAAAGAGTCAGTGCCCTGAAGTGTTTCAATGCCAAGACAGAGACCCGAAGCCACCACGCAGCCCTGCCCCAAATCTAACGGGCTGATAACATTCAGGATTTCCATGCCGCGCCGGGCATCAATCAACTCACTCTCAGAGGGAGATTTGTCGGAATAACACCCGGACGCAAGGGTCAGGTCCACCACCAGTTCATGCGCGCCAATGATGGAAAATCCTTGTTTTTCAAAGAGTTCAATGATCACTCGCAACAGGAAATCATCGCCCTGGGCAAAGCCCGCCATCAGTTCAGGCATTGCCTCAACTGTAAACGCGTTTAACCTGGCCGGATCAAGGTCTGGCCGGGCCATACCGCCGCAAAACACCACCTGTTTAACACCGGCGGTTTTCATCGCGGAAAACATCTCTCCCAGCCGCTCAAACGTGGCGTCAATCACCGGTACACCCACCGGGATATCGGTTTTAACACCTTCTAATACAACAAAAATACAATCACGCCCGCTGTCGCGCGCCACAAGCCGGGGCAAATGTCCCTGACCGGCGATGATGCCCAGTTTTCCCATCAGTCCGGCGTCAGAAAACCGCGGTTGCTGTCGCCGGTGACAAAAGCAACCATTTCGCGCACATACTCGCTGTCGGTCTCGTCGCCAAGCCGTGCAGCACGTTCCTGAAACGAGCCTTCGCCCTGTTTCAGCATCTGAAACGCCGCCCGCAGCGCGGTAATATCCACGCGCGCAACACCCTTGCGTTTCAGCCCGACCAGGTTCAACCCGTCCAGCGTCCCGCGTGGTGCCTGCACCAGCCCGTGTGGCAGCACGTCAGCCGTCACCATCGACAAGGCGCCGACAATGGCGCCCTTGCCAATGCGAACGAACTGGTGGATGCCACAAAGCCCGCCAATGATAACGTCGTCAGAAATCACGCAATGGCCCGCAATTGCGGAATTATTGACCACAATTACCCGATCGCCGATCTGGGCATCATGGGCGATATGACAACCCGTCATGAACAGGCCGTCGTCGCCGACCCGCGTCACCAGACCACCGCCGCCGGTGCCGGTATTCATCGTCACATGTTCGCGGATCCGGTTCCGTTTGCCGATCTCAAGACGGGTGACCTCGCCGGTAAACTTCAGGTCCTGCGGGATTTCTCCGATCACCGCAAAGGGGAATATTACTGTATCTTCCCCCACCGTGGTAACACCGGTGATCACAACATGGCTTTTTACTTCTACACGGGCCCCCAGCGTGACGCCGGGCCCGATAAGTGTAAAGGGCCCAATGACGCAGGATTCGCCAATACTGGCGCCCTCCTCAATCACAGCAGACGGATGAATCTTAGCACTGGGGTGAATGGCCATGTTCAGTCCTTCGGAATGTCCATCATCGCGGTAAAGTCAACCTGACAGGCCAACTCCCCGTCCACCTCGGCACGACCGGAGAATTTCCACACTTTTCCGCCGCCGCGCCTGGTTTCCACATGCAGTTTCAGCACGTCGCCCGGCACGACTTTGCGCCGGAATTTGGCGGAGTCTATCGCCATGAAATAAACCAGAAAATCCTTATCGGCCAGGTCCAATTCCACGCCAACCATCACCGCCGCAGTCTGCGCCATTGCCTCAATTATGGTGACACCGGGCATGATAGGGGTTTCGGGAAAATGACCCTGAAAATGCGGCTCATTGTAGGTCACATTCTTGATGCCGGTTGCTGTTTTACCATCAATGATATCAACAACTTTATCAACCAGAAGAAAGGGATAACGGTGGGGGATGATCCGTTTGATCAGATCAATATCAGCGGATTTTGCGACAGTTTCGCTCATGTGCCCAGGGTCCTTGCAGTTGTGTATGCGCCTTCAAAGCCCAAGGGCTGGCGCAGCTCGTCTTTGTGGTAACAACTCAGTGTCCTGGAGACAAGCTATCGCTGTTCTACAGGGGTTTGATCAACAGAGGGTTCATCGCCCGTGCGCTCGCTGTCCTGCGCCATCAAACTGTTGATCCGGCGGATCGCTTCCAGGGTGATATCGATGCTCTCAGCCGACAAAAAGACCTGTTGACGTTCCAGCACGATCAGAGCGCCCCGTTCGCGGGCAATCGCAGCAAGCACCGGGGTAATCTGTTGAATAAACGTCTTTTTTCCCGCTGTCTGGCGACTGGTGATCTCGCGAGCCTTTGCCGCTTGAGCCGCGCGGATTTCCTGGACCTTGCTGTCAAACTGATCCGCTCTGCTGCGGAACTCCTCGGGGCTGAGTGACGGGCGCAGTTCCGTCAGAGCGAGCTCTTCGGCTTCCAATTCGGCTTCAATGGTTGAATTCTCTGCGCTCAGCGCTTCGGATGCCGCCGCGACAGACTGGTCCAGTTGCACGCCAAACAACGAATCTGTCAGCAACCGCTCGCTGTCCACGGTCAGTACCGGTGCCTGGACCGGCACAGGGGTCTCCTGGCCGGACACCGCACCAGTGCTCAGTATCAACGCCGCAGCAAGCAATACCCCTCGCATGATCAGAACTGTGTCGAGATCGTCAGATCAAACGTCTGTTCTTCATCAAGACTTTCTTTTTGCAGGGCGCGGGTAAAGTTAAACCGCAAAGGTCCGATAGGTGTGGTCCAGAAAATGGTCGCCCCGATCACGGAGCGCAGATAAAACCCGTCATCTATCGGATCATCTGTGGTGCCAGACAGTGAATCCAGACCCCAGACGGAGCCGAAGTCCATAAACACCCCGCCTTTGATACCGTATTCTTCCGGCAGGCCCAGGGGGAAGTCGGTCTCGAATTTGGCGACAGCATAATAATTGCCACCGAGTGCCTCGTCTCCGTCACGGGGGCCTACGCCATAAGGTTCAAAGCCACGCATCTGCGACGAGCTCAGGTTGAACCGGTCTGTGACCCGGCTGTCGCCGCTGAACGATTTCTGTACTCCGCCTTCCAGCGTGGCACGAAGCGTGACCTGATCATTGAGGATACTGGTTTCTGCGGCGGCCAGTGCTGTTGTTTTCAGATAATCAGTATCACCGCCAAGCCCCGCATATTGCTGGGAAAAGCGGAAGACAAAACCGGCATTTGGATTCAGCCCAGAGCGTCGATTGTCAAAACTGTACTGATATCCGGCGGCGGAGGTCAATTGCGCTCCGAGGGCCTGATCTGCGAGCAACAACGTCGAACTGCCTGCATCCACGCCGGACACTTCATCCTTGCTCAACAGGTAGTTGACAGACAGGCGCGCATTTTCCGAAACCGGAAAGCCGAAACCAGGCTGAAACCCAAGACGCGTGGTATCATAGGCGGTATAGCTGTAGCTGGACTGGGTATAATAGCTGCTCAGACTAAAGGAGAGATCGCGGCCCAGGAATGCAGGTTCGACAAATCTGAAGTTGAAAGCCCCGTCATCTGCGGAAGCGTTCAGGCTGAACTTAAAGGTCTGGCCGCGGCCGAGGAAGTTGCGCTCGGAAAAGCTGGCCACCAGGCCTACGCCGCCGGAGACTGAATAGTTGGCGCCAAAGGTGAACGAGCCGGTCGGCGCTTCGACCACATCTACGTCGATAATAACTTGGTCAGGTGTTGAGCCAGGACGCGTGTTCACATCTGCATTGGCGAAGAAACCAAGGGCACGGATACGCTCTGCCGCCGCGCGGATTTCGCGTGGGTTAAACGGATCGCCCTCAACTGTGCGGAACTGCTTGCGCACAACCCGGTCAAGGGTTGTGGCATTGCCTTCAATATCGATCCGCTCAACAAAGACGCGGTCGCCGCGCACCAGCGCAAACGCCACATCAAGTGTCAGATCTTCTTCACTGCGTGTCACACGGGGCTCTACCCGCACAAAAGCCAGACCCTTTGCCGTAGCCAGGCGTTCCATCCGCGAAATCGTGTCTTCCATCTGAGACGGCGAATAAGTGCGTCCGGATTTGGCCTTGGCTGCCTTCGCGAACTCAGCAGTGTCGGCCTCAGACACTTCAGAAATCTCTGAAACCGTGGTGATTTCGCCAAATTTAAAGCTCTGACCTTCGCGGATATTGAAGGTTACAAAATAGCCGTCCCGCTCGCGGGCCACTTCTGAGGACACGGACAGGACCTGAAAATCAACATAGCCGCGGGATTGGTAGAAATCGCTGAGCACCTGCTTGTCAAATTCAATCTGATCGGCAGAAAACGTGTCGCGGCGCACCAGCGCACGCAGAAGTCCGGCTTGTTTGGAATTTAGAACACGGCGCAGACGGCGATCCGGATAGGTCCGGTTGCCAACAAATGACAGCCGCTCAATCTCGACTTCTTTGCCCTCAGTAATTTCGAATACCAGGTCAACCCGGTTACCGGAGCGACGGATAATCCTGGGTTCAACCGTGGCCGCGAGCCGCCCCTGGGCCTGGTAAGCCTCGGTAATATTGGCGGCATCAAGCTCTGCGGTTGCAGGGCTGAAGACAAGGCGGGGTTTTGAAAGAAGCGCGGCGGCTATGGTCTCATCATCAAGCCGGTCATTGCCTTCAATCGAAATGCGGCTGATCGTGGGATATTCGACCACCTGGATCACCAGGCGCCCGCCCTGCGGCATAAATTCAACCGTTTCAAACAGACCAGAGGCCAAAACGCGCTGGTAGGCGTCATTCAACTGTGCCGCCGTCAGAGACGCTCCGGTGGGCAGCGCTGCATAGGACAGAATCGTGCCGGTTTCGATGCGCTGATTGCCGTCAACTGCGACATTTGAAAACGAGTAAACCTGGGCCATGATTGCGCCCGGCGCAGAGATAACTGCTGCAGAACTTGCTAAAAACAACATCAGCGCACTGCGCCCTGCCGACTGTTTCAAACCTAAAATGAAGGTAGCCGTGCGAGTGTTTTGAACCATGATATAAATCCACGTTAACGCCAAGAATTGTAAACGTGATTATCGGGTAAAACGGGACTTGTCAAAATGTGTGAGCGCGCGCGAAGCAGGTTTACTTCGCGCGCGCTCAAAATCCCACATAAAGGCAGATTTAGTTCAGAAATGCCCCGATCACAGCGCCGGCACCAAGACCAGCCACAATCGTCAAAATGTAATACACCCGATCCCAGTTAAGATCGGCAATCAGCGACAGGCTGCGATAACTGTGTTGAATGACTGCTGACATATTCTGACCCTCTTTCCACTTCCACAGAAAGTGTTAACGCGGAAATGTGGCGCCAGTTTGGCGAAAATCTGGCGTCAGACACAAAACAGATCATTGCCAAGCCCCAGCGCCATCAGAGAAAGAATTAAAGTCAGCCCCATTCCCATCAGAATGCGAACCGCTTTATCGCCGGGTGGTTTACCGACCACCGCTTCATAGGCGTAAAACACCAGATGACCGCCATCCAGAACCGGGATCGGGAACAGGTTCAGAAGTCCGACAGCGGTGGACAGCACCGCAATAAACCAGATGAAGTCCCCCAGACCCTGGCTGGCCATGGCACCGGATACTTCGGCAATACGGATCGGCCCGCTCAGGTTACAGGGTGAAATCGAGCCGGCAATCATGTGGTAAAGACCGGAGACAGATGAGCGCACAATAAAGCTGGTCTGCTGCACACCATAACTCAGGGCTTCAACGAGACCGGGCGTTTCAGTCTGAGGGGTGAAGAAATAACCGCCGTTGATACCAATCAGCCAGCGGGTTTCAAAACCACCATCAGGCAGCGGCAGATCGCGGCGCCGGGGTGTCAGCGTCACATTGCGTATTTCGCCGTCGCGCCAGAGCTCCAGATCCACAGAAGCGCCATCTGCTGCCGCAACCAGGGTGCGCAATTCCTCAAAACGACCGATACCCTGACCATCAACAGACAGCACCACATCGCCCGCTTTCATATCTGCGTCATAGGCCGCTCCGTCAGGGCTGATATTGACCGCCAGCGCCGGCATCGGATGCGGTCCCTGCACGGCAACTTCTGCCCCATCCCGATTCACCACGTAATCCATCGTATTGTCTTCAGGAAGATCACGGATAAACGCCCCGAGATTTTCCAGAACCGGCGTATCCTGACCCGCGATCTGAAGAATCTCATCTCCTGGCAACAATTGCTGAATGCCTGGCATCGGCGAGATTTCTGCGACGCTCAGCGGATCGGACGCGACACCGCGCACCAGTACCAGCGCTGAAAATACGATCAGCGAGAGAATAAAGTTGAACACCGGTCCTGCGGCCACGGTGACTGTCCGTGCCCACAGTGGGGCGCCGTGCATGGTGGAGCGCAACTCCTCTGCCGGCATCGCTTCCATCACGTCGCCGTCAGCACCGGACGCAGCGTTGGCATCCCCTTTGAATTTGACATAACCGCCAAAAGGCAGCGCTGCAATTTGCCAGCGGGTGCCGTGTTTGTCGATGCGCGAATAGAGCACTGGCCCAAAGCCAAGCGAAAAAACGTCCGCTTTGATGCCCGACCAACGGCCAATAATGTAATGTCCGTATTCGTGAATTGTCACGATGACCGACAAAGCCACCACAAATGCCGCCAGGGTAAAAGCGGTATTGCCAAGGGCTGATATCAAACCAAAGCTTTCCAAGTGTCGTCCTTTCTGGCGCTTAATTCATGCGCACAGCTGTGTGTTCGGTAATCCGGCGCGCCTGTGCATCCATCTCAAGGACCCGGTCAAGCGTCAGTATATCTCCGTTGAGCGAAAGTTCAGCGCTCAGATCGTTCAAAGTTTGTTCAACAAGCTCGGACATGTCGGTAAATCCAACGTCGCCGGCAATAAAGTGATCAAGCGCCTGCTCTTTGGCTGCGTTAAACACCGTACCTGCCAGGCCCCGCGTTTCCATCACTTCACGCGCCAGCCTCAGCGCCGGGAAGCGCTGCTCATCCGGCGCGTGGAAACTCAGCTGCCCGATGCGCGCAAGATCCAGACGCGCCACGGGCAGATCACGCCGTTCCGGCCAGTTCAGCGCATAACCGATCGCATGACGCATATCCGGTGCGCCCAGATGCGCCATCAAAGCACCATCCCGGAACCCGACCAGCGCATGCACCAGGCTTTCCGGGTGAACAAGCACTTCGATCTGCGCGGGTTTGACGCCAAAATATTCACGCGTTTCAATGACTTCCATCGCCTTGTTAAACATCGAGGCACTGTCGATCGTAATGCGTTTTCCCATATCCCAATTGGGATGGGTGCACGCCATGTCAAGGGTGGCACTGCGGAGCTTTTCCAGCGGCCAGTCGCGAAAAGGCCCTCCGGATGCGGTGATAATGATGCGTTCGACGGCCGCAATATCTTCCCCGGCCAGCGCCTGAAACACTGCGGAATGTTCACTGTCGACCGGCAGGATACGGGCGCCATGTGCCTGGGCCTCCGCCAGCAGCAGCGGGCCGGCGGTGACCAGAGATTCCTTGTTTGCCAACGCCAGCGTGGTGCCTTGTTTCAGCGCCTGAAGCCCGGGGGCCAGCCCCGCAGCACCGACAATCGCCGACATGATCCAGTCCGCCGGCCGTGCTGCCGCTTCGATAAGCGCATGTTCACCGGCCGCTGCATGCACGCCGGACCCCGCCAGCGCGCTGCGCAGATCGTCCAACCGGTGGTCATGGGCGGTGACCGCAATCTCCGCCCCCAGATCAATCGCATCCTGCGCCAGCTGGCGGATGTTTCCGGCGCCGCTCAGCGCCACCACATTATAGGCATCAGGGTCGCGGCGGATCAGATCAATGGTGTTTTGACCAATCGAGCCGGTGGCTCCGAAGACAGAGACTTTACGCATTTAACCCATAATCCATTGCACTTCAGCAACCAGCCATAACAGTAGTCCCACGCCAACCATCCCGTCAAACCGGTCCATAACGCCGCCATGACCTGGCAGAAGGTTGGAACTGTCCTTGACGCCTGCCCGCCGTTTGATTGCGCTCTCGGCGATGTCCCCCATCTGGGAGGCAAAAGACAGAAAAACCGCCAGTGTCACAAACCCGGCCAGAGAAAAGCCGGACATAGCTGCAGGCCAGTAAACATAGGCCAGTATGGCAGATCCAACCCAACCTGCGGCGGTGCCTGACCATGTTTTCTTGGGGCTGACGGCAGGCCAGAATTTTGGGCCCCCAAACATACGGCCAGCAAAATACCCAAGAATGTCGGTGACAACTACCAGCCCTACGATGAACAGAAGACGCCCCGCGCCCTGATCGCCCGCAGCGATCAACCCGAGACAGCCCAGCAGAATGGCAGATTGATAGGTGACAAAAATTCCGCGGTCTTTGCCCTGCCGTAGCGCAGGGCGCAGCATTCCCAGCAGTTCCCAGGTCATCGCGATGGCCGCGATGACAACCAGAAGCGTGAACCAGAGCCCGCCACTTAAAATGGCTCCAAGACCAACAGCCGCCAACACAACACCCGTCACTGAGCGCGTGGCAAGATCATTCCAATTTCCGCTTTTCACACTGAAGCTCCGCCAAAACGCCGGTTCCGGCCGCTAAATTTCCCAACGATATGACCAAAAATATCCCGGGAAAAATCTGGCCAGAGCGTATCAATGAACTCGTATTCTGCATAGGCGGACTGCCACAGCAAGAAGTTTGATATCCGGGCTTCACCACTGGTGCGGATCACAAGATCAGGGTCCGGCAACACACAAGTGTCGAGATACTTAGGCAAGGTCTCTTCGTTGATGTCATCTGGCTCCAAATTGCCACTGGCCACGTCCTGGGCCAGGCGCCGGGTGGCACGGGCGACCTCATCGCGGCCGCCGTAGTTCAGCGCGACCGTCAGATGAACCCGGTCATTGCCTTCAGTCACCGCTTCCAGTTCGTCCATCAGCTTCACCAGCTTTTTATCCAGCTGAACGCGGTCGCCGATAAAACGCACCCGGACACCTTCGTTCACAAGCCCACGGGTTTCACGGACGATAAAGCGGCGGAACAGAGTCATAAGCCCTGATACTTCGGTCTGAGTTCGCTTCCAGTTTTCGGTCGAAAATGCGAAGATTGTCAGATATTTTACGCCAAGATCCGGACAGGCTGTCACGATTTCTTTAACCCGCCGCGCACCAGCATGGTGTCCGAAAAGACGAGGTCGCCCGCGCGAGGTTGCCCAGCGACCGTTGCCGTCCATGATAATGGCCACATGCTGTGGCCCGCCCGCTGTTGTCTGTGTCAAATGGTGCTCCTCGCCTGAACTATCATGCAACCGATATCAAACGCGCATGATTTCCGCCTGTTTGACTTCAAGCGCTTTGTCAATTTCTGCAATGTGCTTGTCGGTGATGGCCTGGACTTCGTCGGACCACATTTTCTGATCATCTTCGCCAATCTTGTCTTTGGACTTTTTGATCTGGTCCATACCATCGCGGCGCACGTTGCGTATCGACACCCGGGCGTGTTCGGTATATTGCGCTGCAACTTTAGTCAGTTCGCGACGGCGTTCTTCGTTCAGCTCAGGAATTGGCAGCATAATGATAGTGCCATTGAGCTGCGGATTGATGCCCAGGCCGCTTTCGCGAATGGCTTTTTCGACCTTGGTTACCAGTGATTTGTCCCAGACGTTGATGGTAACCATCCGGGGTTCAGGCACGTTCACCGTCCCAACCTGATTGATCGGTGTGCGCTGCCCGTAGGATTCAACCATGATCGGTTCCAGCATCGACGCCGAAGCCCGCCCGGTGCGCAGGGAGGCAAATTCGGTTTTCAACGCGCCCATGGCCCCATTCATGCGGCGTTCCAGTTCGTCAAGATCCAGCTCAAATTCTTCGTCGGCCATAGTAACTCTCTTTTTCTGCCCTCTGGGCCTGTCGGTTGCCCGGCTCCGGGCCGGGCAGCTTCTTTACAGTTGGTATAGCGCGATCAGCTTACGATTGTATAGGTGCCTTCCCCGGCCAGAATACCCCGGAACCCGCCGGGTTCATCAAGGGAAAATACAATGATCGGCAGGTTGTTGTCGCGCGCCAGTGCAATTGCAGACGCATCCATCACACCGAGGCGTTTGACCAGAACATCATCATAACTGACCCGGTCATAGCGCACAGCATCGTCATGTTTCGCCGGGTCTTTATCATAGACACCGTCGACTTTGGTGCCTTTGAAAATCGCCTCGCAGCTCATTTCATTGGCGCGCAGTGTCGCCGCTGTATCGGTGGTAAAGTAGGGGTTTCCGGTACCGGCTGCAAAAATACAGACCCGTTTTTTCTCCAGGTGCCGTACTGCACGGCGGCGGATATATGGCTCGCAGACCTGATCCATCGGGATCGCCGAAATAACCCTTGTATGGATACCTTCGGCTTCGAGCGCACCCTGCATACCAAGCGCATTCATAACGGTGGCCAACATGCCCATATAATCGGCCGTCGTCCGTTCCATGCCCTGGGCCGAGCCCTGCAAGCCGCGGAAAATATTGCCGCCGCCAATGACCATGCAGATTTCGACACCCAGATCATGTACGGTTTTCACTTCCCGGGCGATACGCTCCACAGTCGGAGGATGCAGCCCGTAACCCTGGTCTCCCATCAGCGCTTCGCCCGATATTTTGAGCATAACGCGTTTGTATTTCTGGAGGGGGTGCAGCGCGGTGGCTTGGCCAGTTGCCGGCTCGGTCATGGAAGGGGTCCTACCTTTGCATGTTGCAGGGATTTGGCGCTTAATCTGGATGAAAAACGCTCCGGGTTCAATCGCATTCCGCAACTTCATACATTGCGAATGATAAAGATTATCGGGTAAAGCCCAGGCGGACGGCTCCGGAGGTGAGGGAAGTTTATGCGCGGCATTATTGAAAAGATCGCCCCGGAGCAACCGGTGTTGATCGCGGGGCCGACGGCCAGTGGTAAATCCGCGCTGGCTTTGGAAATCGCACACCGGCAGGGCGGCGTTATTGTTAATGCAGATGCGTTGCAGGTGTTTGCCAATTGGCGGATCTTGTCCGCCCGCCCCTCACAACTTGATGAAAGCCAGACGCCGCATGCGCTTTACGGCCATATCGACGGGGCGGGTGACTATTCCGTCGGTCACTGGCTGCGGGACCTTGAGCCCTGGCTGAACGGCAAAGCACGGCCGATCATCACTGGTGGCACCGGGCTTTATTTCACGGCACTGACCCGCGGACTGGCGCAGATCCCGCCAACACCGCCGGAAATCAGAGCCGTGGCCGATGCCCGCATGGCGGATGAGGGCCACAAGGGGATGTTAAGCGAGCTGGATCGGGTGACTGCAGAGCGGATTGATCAGCTCAATCCGGTCCGGGTGCAGCGCGCCTGGGAGGTGTCCGCCAGCACCGGACGCGGGCTTGCCTCCTGGCAGGATGATACTCCGCCGCCCCGTCTGGCGCTGGCGGACACGTTTCCTGTGCTGCTGGACGCGGACCGCGATTGGCTGGCACAGCGCATTGACCGTCGGTTTGACCTGATGATGCAAGGCGGCGCACTGGAAGAAGCGCGCGCCAACCTGGATGGCTGGGACCCTGCCCGCCCTTCCGCCAAGGCCATCGGCGCGCCGGAACTGATCGCTTATCTGCGTGGTGAACTTACTTTGGCGGAGGCAAAAACCCGTGCCCAGGCGGCGACCCGGCAATATGCCAAGCGCCAAAGAACATGGTTTCGGTCAAAAATGGGTGACTACCACAAGATATCGTTGCCGTGACTACGATTTCCTGCTCGCGCGGCTTACCGCCCATCCTACGGAAACTTAACGATAAAATGCTTTGTCAAACGGGGCTTATACCGTAGCTTGTACAAAATCTACATTTGCAGCCGAAGCGAGGTCCCGTGTTAAACATCCCGGTCACGCAACCAACATTTCGTGTCAGCCCGTTGTCACATCTGGCCCGCGGCGGCAAATGGCGTACAGAAGCCATGCGCAGCTATTCGCAACCTGTGCTGCTCTGGTTCACTCAGGGCCAGGGCCGCATCACTATCTCCGGCGTCACCCGCGGCTATGGCGCCCATAACATGGTATTTCTGCCCGCCGGCACCATGCATGGATTTGAACTGCAGAACCGTGCCTTCGGGCATGCGGTGTTTTTACCGGTCGATCAGAAGGATTTGTTCCCGGCAGAGCCGCTGCATTTGCGCTTTCGGGATGTGGCACAGCAGTCGGAACTGAACATCCTGATCGACAGCATCCACCGCGAGCTTGACCAGGACCTGCCCGCCCGGGAACGTGCGCTGGAATTTCACACTGGCCTGCTGGCAGTGTGGATAGAACGGCAACTCACGCTGATGCCGGAGTACGATCTGAATTCAGACGCGTCCCGCCGTCTGACCGCAGCCTTCTCTGCACTGGTGGAAGGTGGATACCGCAGTGGCAGGAGCATCTCTGACTATGCCGGCGATCTTGGAGTCACAGCAACACATCTGAGCCGGGCCTGTAACGCCGCATCCGGGCGTCCGGCGTCGGCTTTGCTGGCGGACCGGGTCCATTTTGAAGCCCGACGCCTGCTGGCGGATACCAGGATTCCGGTGCAGGACATCGCTGCGGGGCTCGGGTTTAACTCTGCTGCCTATTTTTCACGTGCCTTCCACCGGCAAACCGGGGTCAGCCCATCAGATTTCCGACGCAACAGATGAGCCGGTTTGCGCCACTGCCCGGCCACCCTGTTACGCAGTGATTTTCACGACCTGGCCTGGCGGTGAGGCCGCGGGCTACGGTGATATGGCTGACAGTATGATGAGGTCGGCCGCCAGACAGCCCGGTTATCCAGGCATTGAACGCACCCGCGAGGAGACCGGCATCGGCATCACCGTCCGCTA